>CAZMYR010000087.1:0-2543 GCA_964570585.1 uncultured Planctomycetia bacterium | reverse complement strand
AAGCTCTAATAATCATTATCACCAATTATAACGTGATCTAACACATCTACCTGCATTATTTTACCTGCTTTAAATAGTTCGCTGGTGAATTCTTGGTCTTCTTTGCTGGGGACTACTTTGCCTGAAGGGTGGTTATGCACACATATTAAAGATGTTGCATAATTTTGCAACGCTTTTTGGAATATTTCCCTTATAACCGGACTTGCTTTATTTATCGTGCCCTGCGCAACATCTATAATATCAATTATTTCATTTTGGGCATTTACTAGCACAATTTTGAAAATTTCAAATTTTAAGTCCCTCATCCGCGGCATTAAAATATCCACTACATCTTTTGAAGACTTTATTTTGGCTTTATTTTCTTTTACTTCCTCTTCCCTGAACCGCCTTCCTATCTCGATAGCTGCTTTTATCTGGGTAATTTTAGCTGCCCCCAAACCCTTAAATTCCTTCCAGTGAGAGATATCTGTATGGCTCATATTACGGAATGTCTTGAACTTTTCAAGAATTTTCCGGGCTAAATCAACAGCGCTTTCCCCTTTTACGCCGGTTCTTAAAAGAATCGCTAAAAGCTCTGATTTGCTTAAGGTATGCTCACCATTTCTAAGCAGCTTTTCTCTCGGCCTATCTTCTTTTGGCCAGGCATTTATAGATGTATTATATTTTTGCAGGTTGTTCATCTGTTACCTTCCCACTAATTCATCAATTTTAATTTTAAAAGCATTCGCGATTTTTGTAAGTGTTTCGAGAGTGGGATTTTTGTTTAGGCCGGACTCGATTTTAATGAGTGTGCTATATGTAATTCCAGCTTCCTTGGCGAGTTCTTCCTGGGATAAATGGCGTTTTTTCCTTAGTTTTTTAATATTGGCTGAAAGCATAATTTTTAAAAATTCTCCTTTACTTTTTGGTTAAATGTGGTATACTTGCACTGCAAGAGAAATCTTGCATATATCTAATGCTTAAGGGCTCAATTTTTTGAGTCCTTTTTGCTTTTATGGGCATCCTCTTTTTGAATCTCTCTTTTGTAACAAATGAAATTTCTTATTTTTTGAATATCAAAAATCAATAATCCAGATTTCCTTAGATCGTTTAATTCTCTTGAAACCTTGCGAGCAGTAGCGAAAAGAAATACCTTCTTTCCATCATCCAGTAATTGTTTAACCGGATCGGCAAAATCGCTATCTCCGCTCCACAGAATAAAATTATCTACACCGCCCTTATCATAATCCCGAAACATATCCCTGCCAATTTCTACATCAAAATTACACTTCCTGTCTTCTAAATACATTATTCCCTTCTTGTTCAAGTCTTTTAATCGCTCATTAATGTATTCAATAGTATCAATATCAAATTTTTTAAGCAAAGGAGAACGGATAAAAGACTTTAGCAGCTCCGGCGAGCTTATTGAAACACTCGTTGCATCAATAGACAATCTTAGGATTTTGACTGGCTTTGTAATCAACGTATATCCATGCTTCTTAGCCTTTTTGATAATCTGCTTTGAGTTCTCATCGCCTCCTAATGTACCATTATAAAATTTTACCTCACGTATTGTATCAAATGAATCTAATAATTGTTTTAATCGCTTTATGTCAATATGCCAGTCCAATCTTTCCTGCCATTGAATAACATTGGCAAAATCAATGTATACATTAGTAGGTTTATCAAAAATATTTTCCAGCTCATTAATACGGTTTGAATACTTCTTGGCTAATTGTTCAATTCGTTCTGTTTTAGCCTTAAACACAAATAGTACTCCTTCATCTTTTTAAAAATATTTGTATTTTTCCCTTGACAAACTATCAATATACTGCTAATATTATATTAATAGAGTATTAGCAATTTAATGCTTTTAATTAATTGATATTTTATCGCGAAACTTTTGAAATAGCAAGGATTTTTTGATGAGAGTAATTAAGGAAATAGAGATTGCTTCGGTCACTTCGCTCCCTCACAATGACAAGCATTACAACTGGATGGATAATCTGGATGTGCAAAAACTGTTAGATGTAATATCTTCTATTATAGCGGATGAATATATTGAGGTAGCGAAGAAAAATCCAAATGTATTCGGAGGTAACAAATGAAAGTAGCGATATATACAAGGTATTCTTCAGAGAGCCAGAGTGACAAAAGCACTGAAGATCAAATTAGGGTATGTAAAAACTACATTCAGAACAATGAAATGTCTGTTGATAATGAACATATCTATACTGATGAGGCAATATCCGGATCCATTATCAATCGTCCGGGGCTACAGGCATTAGAAAGGGCGGCTGAAAATAAAGAGTTTCAGGCAGTAATAGTAGATGATTTATCAAGATTATCCAGAAGTAATCACCAAATGCTTACCCTGGTATTAAAATTCAATTACCTCCAAATCAAGATTGTTTCTGTATCTGACGGAATAATTACGGATGACGATGATTCAAAGGTAGGAATTCACATACGCGGACTCGTAAATGAGCTCTATCTTGATGACCTTAAGAAAAAGACTATCCGTGGACTTGAAGGGCAAAAGCTAAGGGGTTTTAGTGCTGGCG
>CAZMYR010000086.1:0-2575 GCA_964570585.1 uncultured Planctomycetia bacterium | reverse complement strand
TCCAGCTTAGCAGCGCGAATAATACGATCTTTAAAACTAGTCATTGTGCCCTCCTTAATTTATTTAGTTGTTTATGTTCCTTTCAACCATTGCAAACTTTGTTCGGCCGCCTACCCCCTCTCTTCTATAATGATGGGGTCAGTCTGTTGAATCTTGACATTTTTTGGCAGTTGATAGAAAATCACAAATTTCAAGACCTGGCCCTATTTTTAGATTATTCTATTTTCTTCAATGATTCTATGTCTTTTCGGTTAATAGTAATCGTGCCAAAAGAATCACCAACCAGCACTTCTAAAAAAATTCTGCCCTCCGCCTCTTTTTTAAGTCTTCCCTGTATCTGGCGGCCATTTCTTAAATAAATTATTGTATCATTAAAAAAGGACTCTTCGCCTTTAGGAATAATCTTCTTTGTCTTTAATCGAAAAATGGAACTATCAATAAACTCTGAGGGGAAAAAAGAGGGTCTGGCTTTCTCCAAATCTTTAATGGCTTTTTCACTTTCCTCTAAATTTTCATATATCTTAGCACGAGTAAAAAATGCCTCTTTATAATCAGGATTTTTTTCGATAACATCATCTATAATTCTTTTTGCCTCTTGGTATTTACCTAATCCATTATAAGCCAAGGCTAATCCGTTTAAGCTATAAATGTCATCGGGGTTGCTGGATAATTTCGCCTCAGCTACTTCTATTTCATTTCTATATTCCTGCTCAGCTTCTTCTTTTTTGCCCACTGACTTGTAAATATCGGCTATGTTACTATGCACCTCGGGGTAATCAAATTTTAGCCCTACCAATTTTCTATACTTTTCCAGGGCCTCGTCAAAATTCTCGTTATCCCGCAAAGTGCTGGCTAAACCATAAAGAATATCCAGATTGGTTGGTTCAAGCAGGTGGGCTTTTTTAAGATATTTTATAGCATCACTATAATTTTCAAGCCGCATGTAACAAATCCCGATGTCGTTATGAACATTATAAACGCTGGCTTTTTTCAGGCCTAATTCTATAGCTTGTTTATAATTGGTTATAGCTTCGTCAAATAGATTCTTGCTAAACTTTATATCGCCAAGAATCTTATAGGCAAAGGCAAAGTTCGTCTCTAATTCTAATAGCTCATTTAGCTTTGATTCTGCTTTATCTATACGGCCTTTAATATAAAGATCGGTAGCTTCATTAAATAAAGAAGCGAAACATCTATAACGAATTACCTCCGATTCCTCTTTAGCTCTATGCGAACCGAGAAATTCCGCTTTTTTCAAATAAGACATAGCTTTTTTATGCATCTTTCTGTCTTCATAATTATACGCCAGCCCAAAATACGCCTCTATACAGCCGGGGGCAAGCTTAACCGCCTTCTCATATTCAACGATGGATTCCGTAAGATTTCCTTTTTTTTGATACGCATTAGCTAAATTACAATATACGAATGGGTCTAATCTGACCTTCAGCGATTTCTTAAAGAATGGTATCGCCTTGTCTATCTCGCCGCTGTCGAAATAGGCAATACCCTTATTGTTAAGCAAAGTAGCTATTTGGGGTTTTAGTAATGGCACAGAAACAGCCAATACTACAATAAAAATCACTAAATCTATAAAAAACCTTTTCTTGATTTTCATTCCTGCTTAAATTTTGCTGAATGAGGCCGGGCTTTGAATCTTGGCATTTTTTTGGCAGTTGGTAGAAAATTCAAGATTCAAGACCTGACCCTATTCCCCCTATTCCCGCAACTCTTTTTCTATTCGTAGCGCAAGGCCTCGACAGGGTTTAATCCTGCTGCTTGACGGGCAGGCCAGAGGCCGAAACCAACACCTACTGTTATAGAAAAAGTTGTGGCAAGGATTATTGCAAATAAGGAGACTTTTGTTGCCCATCCGGCAAAAATTGCCAGAAGCGCTGCTATGCCGGCCCCCAGTATGACGCCGCATACCCCGCCTAAGAAGGTCATAACAACCGCTTCAATGAGAAACTGAGTCAGTATATCCGTCCTGCGCGCCCCTATTGCCTTGCGAAGCCCTATTTCTCTGGTGCGTTCTGTAACAGAGACAAGCATAATGTTCATAATACCTATCCCGCCGACTAAAAGTGAAATGGCTGAAATAGAGCCCAAAAGCCAGGTCATTGTTTTTGTAGTGCTTTCTATGGCCTCCTGGATTTCTGCCATGTTGCGTATCTCAAATGAACCCTCATCATCTTCATCAAGGCGGTGGCGCTTGATGATTAGCCCGCGCATTGCCGCTTGTGCCTCTTCCATTAGCTCAGAATCTCTCACTTCTACATCAATGGAATCGATGTATTCTTTCCCTAAAAGCCGGTACATAGCGGTAGTAATAGGGATGAGGACTAAATCGTCCCTGTCGCGCCAGCCGCTTGCGCCTTTCTCGGGCAAAATACCGATTACCTGAAAATTTATGCGATTTATTTTTACTGTAGCGCCGATTGGATTGGTATTTTCAAAAAGTTCCAGCGCTACAGTAGTGCCCAGTAAAACTACTTTCTGGCGCATTCTAGTCTCTTCTTCAGTAAAGAATCTTCCAATGGTAGGGATAGCTGCCCGCATTTGAGCATAATCTGCGCCT
>CAZMYR010000085.1:0-2630 GCA_964570585.1 uncultured Planctomycetia bacterium | reverse complement strand
GTACCATCTGCAATATCTGTTAAAGTAGCTTCTACAGGCTGGTACAAAGTGTCGAGATATGTCTCATTGACGTCAGCAGATATATCCTGAGTTGAAAGTGTCAAGGTGACAGATTCGGTTTCTGTTACTGTAACAGCATCATGCGAATTGGGATCAGCTAAGTCATTAGGGTCGATAGCGGCTGCTAAATCAGTATAATTGACATCAGTCGTGCCTCCGCCCCCAGATGTACCATACCCCCTGTCTCTTGCGATAATACCTCCTACAATAGAAAGTATTACCAATAATATTGCTATTCTATATTTCTTCATTTCTGCTCCTTTATTTATAAAGTGATTCTTTCTTCGTTTTCTTTTTAAGTTCCTTAACTAAAGGTTTTGTTGTTATTTGCATAGGGCCTAATATTGGAGTTCCAGTAGCCATTGCCGTCGCTTCAGCAAACTTATTAAGACTGTCAAATAATTCTACTAAGGCTTTATCTGTATCTCCGTCTTTATAATACGCTTTGATAGCTTGCTTGAAATCTACTAAAGCCCACCCTGTATTTATAGGAATTGAGAATAATATCTGGTCAGGGTCCATTTCCGACCACATCCGCTGGCCTGAAATCTGCTTAATCAGCCCAGTAGGAATACTCCCTAATGGCATATAACCAAACATTTCCCTAACATAATCCATAGCTATATCACTAACCTCAACCTCCATGTCGTCTTTGTCTGGTAATTCTCGCCCTAACAATGCCGCTATTGATGCCGCTACTGAAGCATAAACAGCTTTTCTTATAGCTAATACCATTGTAGTTGATAATAACGTAGATGCAGTTGTTTTTGATAATTCTTCTATACTCTCTTTGTTGACACCTTCCTTTAAGACATTATCGAGAGCCATTATATTCAAATTGAGTACAGCTTCCCTTGCAGCTCTAAACATAAATATGGGTTTAACAAGTGGGTTCTTAGACGATGACAACACCGACCGTTCATCTATATCCCACATTGGTTGCGTTTTACGAACAACTTCTTCAGCTCTTCTGGCAACTTCATTCCAATAAGTATCAGAACCAGCTTTAAGTTTTGTTGTATCTGTAACCCATCTCTGTACCATCTTGTCTATATCCTGCATTACCGTCCAGTCAATTTTCCTCATACCTTCGAAGGATTTATCTGCCTTCTGTTCAAATATCATTTGTTTAACTACATTAATAGCGGCGTAATCACCTGTAACAATTTCAACCCTTCCACCTCTATGTCTTAACTTCAAAAATGGTGAATATTGTTCCATCCGCTTAGTTTGTTCCGAACCACCTTGTATGTTAAGTCCTGGAAGTGGATTAGAATATTTAACAGGAACTATTGACATTGCCATTGGTAAGGAAGCCTTCTGAATAGCCATAGTAGAAGGTCGCCATCCTAATATAGCCTTACCTATTCTCCTTATAAGACTGCTTGCAATAACTTCTATATTTTCTAAGTCATTAGCCATTCCTTGTGAACGTCTATATATCTCTGTGATGCGTAGTCGTTCCTCTTTACGGCCAGCTTTGTCAACTGCGTCACGCCACGTCTTACTATTTAATAGCGTCCTTGCCCGTTTCATTGGTATTGCTAAACCAGCGAAACTCGCACTATTTTGTATCTGTGTAACTAACTGGTCAAAGAATGGATTTATAATTAAAGGCTTACTTCCACCTGTAAACGGCTGAAACATTCCTAAATCTTCTAACGCAGGACCTTCTATAATCTTACCTCTAACTGTCTTTTCTATCTTTCGTTTAAGTCCCCAATAGTTTTCATCTTTTGCTAATCCAAAACCAAATATTTTCTTAGCTACTTTATTAACTTCTGGCATTAAAACCTGCTTGTTAATTTCTGGGACAAAATCCATAATAGCCTTCTCTTTATTAGATAAGACTTCCATAGCCTTGTATATTTCGTTTATTGTAGGCGTTTCAACTCTTCTGTTATCAATCCATAAATATTCAGTCTTTAATAATTGTCTGAGATTTCTTTTCCACCTCATATTCATACCTAAAGACATTATCTGGTTAGTAGTTAAGTCGTATTTATTCTTTCCAAAAGTAACTGTATGAATTTGGTCAAGCCTGTCTATATCAGTTTGTGACCATCCTATTCGTTTAATTTCACCATGTAATAAACCAAGTGCTTCATCATTTATAGCGATAGCTTCATTTTTCCCATTAAATATAGCCTTATCAAGAACCTCTATCGTTGTAGTTCCTTTTTTGCCTACTATCATTTCAACTAAAGACCATCTCTTTAATGAGTCTAAAGTCAAAAGATTTAATAATCTTCGTGGCAAACTAATCCGTTTTCCAGCTACTTGGGTATCAACTGTCTTAGACTTTTTAGTAGGTATGACTTCGTTTATACTTTTATTTTCTCTTTCTTTGGCAAGCTTAGATTCATTCTTACGATATTCCTGCACTTCTTTAGAGTTTTGGGATATAACATAATCCAAAGTATCAATAAGTATTTCACGTTCATCAACTGTCATATCAGCAAAAGCAGTTTTATTTAATCGCTTCAAGTCTTTTGTTGCCTGAGCACCTATAACTTCTTCGATACCGTCAAGTTCATCTTCTGCTGTTTCAGCAAAACTATCTGCTATCT
>CAZMYR010000084.1:0-2639 GCA_964570585.1 uncultured Planctomycetia bacterium | reverse complement strand
AAAACAGGACATTTTAATTTCGTTAAAAACAGGACATTTTAATTTTGGCTTGACAAGGGGACGATTTTTTCTTGCCCTTGGCATTTTGTTTTGGTATAATATTGATGTAATTTTAAGATATATAACCAACTAAATAAGACCCCTGGCGAATAGAGTTAGGGGTTTATTTTTTGTTTTAGAAATGAATAAAAGATTTATAACAATTCTAATTTCAATCGTATTGCTTATTAAGAATGTATACCCATGTTATGCGTTAAGACCGATTGCAATGGCGAATCGATACAGCAGGAAAGGCAATACTACATCGATACAGGGCAGAAAAACATGGCATAACATAAACACAAAACCATACAATATTGATGAGGCAATCAAGGAAGGAAGGCTTTTTGTAATTAAGGATCTCGAAAACCAGAATATAAACATAATCTACTCCGGCTCGCCGCAAGAAGTAACAAATTATTTCTGCCAATTTCTTGGAGACATAAGCAAATCGGCAAAGGATAATCTAAAGAGAAATCTAAGAAGCAAAAAACTAAGAGAAGATTTATGGGCTGCTTTTCATGCGATTATAAGATACCGCATAACAAAAAAAGCATTCCCAAACCAAAGATTTGGTATTATCTTAGAAAAAAGGGGAGAACCTACTTTTGGTATTGGACCTAAGCGGAAAACAACAGGGAAAAAAGCGACATTAGAAGAGATATTTTATTGCGATCTTACAGGCAAATATGTGAGAGAGAATAAAACTCCGCTTGTTTGTTTAGGTCTAAATATGATGAGAGAAAGATTCTTAAACACCGATGCCTTTTCGTTATCATTAGAGCATAAGGCGAGGGATGCTGATAGGGACAAACACTTAGATCCAAGAGAGGAAATACAGCAAGGTTTGCTTACAGAGGATATGTTTGAGCTTATAGATGAGTTTTGCGATGAGATATCCGGAAAAAAATATAATGATGTTTTAATTCGCTCACAGGAATTAAGGCTTAAAGAAACCTTATCGGCTGACCAAGTCGAAAGAATATTACTTCGCGTGTTCGACTTAACTAAATCTTCTTATGCCTTTACTGGAGTTTCGCATGATAGATTCTATCCTAGTGGAATCATTTATATTAAAGAGTCTAAATATCCTTATTTTTCCATGCAATTTAGAGAATACTTCTATCGTGCAGGAAATATCTTTGTTGTTGATTCTAACTATCGAAAATGTTTACCAAAAGGTTTATTCAATACTAACGCGAAGATCATATTTGTAGATTTCAGAAAAGAAACCGTGTTATTACAAAAGTCTACACACACAAAGAGTGATTATCGTTTTGGTACTATAGGCATTTTACTCGCATTGCAAACTATGGATTTAAGAGGTAAAATAGTTGTTGATGCAGGGGCCGGTAATGGAATTTTGGGTATAGCTGCAGCGTTACTTGGTGCTAAAAAGGTGATTCTATTGGAGGGGGCAAAGGAATATAAAAAGGTTGCTATGGCCAATGCAAAGGATAATGGCGTACTGGATAAATTTGACTTTCAATATTTTGGCTATACCTTCCAGGATCTTTACAAAGAAGCTCGAGAATCACACCAAGCAATAAATGGAGATATTATTTTGGCAAATATTCCATTTGGGGGGTTACTTTATGAAGATGAGTTTGGCTATCATGGAGAAAACCTTATACGTATGCTTTTGTATGTATTTAATTGCCCTATCTACATAGCCTCAGGAAGCGATTATGGATACCTTGGTGCAAGAGGGTATAAAATGTACGAACTCTTTAACAACATGGGGTTAGTGGTAAAGGATATTATAGAGCTTAGCAATTTTGGTATACCCAAGCCAACAATAACACTCATTAATATAAACGCAACTATGGAGCTAAGAAGAAAATTTCTAAAGACATCTGGCGGGATTGAACAAAAACCCCCAAGGGTATACAGGGAAACTTCTATACCTTACAAAATACCAGTTAATGAGTTAGGAATTCTTAGAGCATTCGAAGCTGCTGCATAGGGTGCCAAGTTAGGTTGATAAAAGCAGCTTGGACAAACCAATGTAAATTGGGGGTTATCAACGTCGCAAAAGTAAGACTTTTGCGACGTTGGGGGTATAAATGCAAAATTATACCGACGAGGGCACTAAAGAGGCATACGAACTTTTGCGACGTTGGAAGGAGGCTGTGAACAATATTACTACTGCCACAACAAGCACTGTGCCTGCGGCCTATGGCTTTTAGGAATGAAGACAGCCGCTCTGATATTATACAGAGGGAACCTGCTGGTTTACTTCCGGGAGTTAATGCTACATCTTCTCGTTTTCGAGACAAAAAGAGGCAGACCATTCAATCACCCCGGCCAAAAAAGCTAATCTTACTAATCCAGTAATACCAGGCCAATACAGTTAAAATCGCAGAAAAATTAAATGTTACTCGAGCTAGCGTTTCTCATTGGATTACTTCTGACCCAGAACTTGATAGATTAGCAAAGGAATTGAGAAAGATTAGGCCTAACAGTAAAATAGAAACAGCTATTTTATCGGCTGCATAGAAGTCTTAAAATTGAAATTCCATCAAAGGAGTATAGATAGGACCCTTTTGAGTTAGAGTTGATTGGATATAGTATTATCTTATTAACAGAGACTTTACTTT
>CAZMYR010000083.1:0-2802 GCA_964570585.1 uncultured Planctomycetia bacterium | reverse complement strand
CCTTCCAAGACCGAGCAAGTCATAGAGAAGCTAACAAAGCCTAAGGCTAAAAGAATTATCTCCGAAGAAGCCTACAAGAGAGCCAAAAAAGAGCTAACTGATTTTGGTACTTTACAGGCCGGTATCAATCCCAAGCAATTTGTCAATCTTGCCACTATCGGTGCATATCATATCGAGAACGGTCTAAGGTCATTCGGTACATGGTCTAAGAAAATGTTAGAGGAGTTCGGGGAATCTATAAAACCTCATCTTAAACAGATATGGAGAGACTCTAAAAAGCATATTAAGTTGGGCGATACCCAAACTCGCAAGAATCTCATTAAGCAGATTCATACTATAAAGACCCGAAAGGGACTCACAGATAAGCAATTCAAAGAGATTAAAAGAACTATTACAGAATCCGGCATGGCAGTAAGTTCAGGCAGAATGACTGTAGATGAACTTGAAAGTCTCGTTAAGAAAATGGAAAGGGCAAGACCGCGCAGAATCGAAGGCAAGAGAGTAATTACCAAGAAAACCGAAAAGGCGATACAAACATTAAAGACAAGTCTTGAAAAGAAATACAAAATGACTGATGAGGCATTCCAGGATATTCTCGAAAGAGAGGTTAATGGTAAAGAGCCGAGATACATTGACGCTAAGAACTTCATTACCCAGACCGAAGGCGGGGAAATTATAAAGCGAATGCACGATTTGTCGGAAATCTTAGAAGTTACTCAGCCTTATGAAGAGGCTGTATCGAAGAATGAGGAAGTCTCGAAAGAGGTTAATTCTCTAAAGGAAAGAATATCCCGAAAGAAAGTACGTGACCCGTGGCGTACAGAGTCTATGAGATATTACGTTCAGCAGGCACAGAGAGTTATGAAAGCTCCGGTTTATGCGATGTATCGAAAATTAATAGAGCTTAACGATATAATGCACAGGACTCACAAGGCCAAAATGGAGCATTTGAAAAATACCATTGAAGGCTTTGAAGATATTGCCGGTGACGAAGAAGCTCTTAATAGAGTAGCTGAATATATAGCTTCGCAGAGCAGATTAAAAGACAAACCTGCCGTTCCCAAAGACATTACAGACAATGAAATCAAACTTGCAAAAGAAATACAGAAAATCGGCAAGGAATACGAACTTAAAGCAAGAGTGAATAAGTTCTTTAACTGGCTCGATACTGGAGAGGGTATAGCCGAATACGAAGATTATAAAAAGGAAATCCATAAAGCAAGAGATATTTACGATTCTCAGGGCAAAGAGGCTCTTATAGAATATCTCAAAACTCAGACGTGGGGCGTTATAAAATCTGGTTATGAGCCTTTAGAGACGTTCATTTGGAAAGTAAGACTTTACAATACTGGCCCGAAAACTTTAGGTAAAGGCCATATAAAGATAAGAACGGATATAGAATATCACAAACAGGAAAGAAATATCCTTCAGAGATTAAGTTCGTATATGCGGCAGATGGATATGCTCTACGAGCTTGGCCCGAAGATAAAGGCTTTTGTCAGACTCTTTGACGATAATATGGGGCAGTTTAAGGATTCGACAAAAGTACAGGAATCTATCGAAACGTTCCTTAGGAATCTCAAGCGATATAATATAGAAGGTGGTTTCTGGGGCGATTTATTCGCAAGAGTTTACGCTCAGGTATCTCAGATTATCATAATGGCAAATCCCGTTCTCGCTTATCGAAACTTATTCCAGAACCCAGCATTTGAACACGACAAGACAATTCTTTTTGACCCACGCAATGAACCATTGACAGCGGAGGAGCTTGAGTATTTCGAGTCTCATGTAAGTCAGTTTCAGGGCATGGTCGAAGAGTATTTCATGGTCAACGAGAAGGCGTTTTGGGGTACAAGGTGGGGAATGAAAATACTCCGTAAGATTAAAATATATCCGTGGTCTGATATTACTAATAGAGGATGGAGTTTTAGAGCTAAAATCAATCAAGTCAAGAGAGCTTTTAGTTCCGGCACACTTAAAGAAAAGATGAAAAGAGCTAAATTCGATGATATAACCGAAGAAGAGCAGGTAACGGCATTGGAAATTCTTGCAAAAGACGGTATGGAGGCAATGGCTCAATATGTAGCGAAAGTCCATGTTGATGATATTCACTTCCTATATGAGAGAGCACAAAGGTCACCTTCCGAAATGGATATACTTGGTAGGACAATGGGTAATTTAATGCTGTTTCCGAGGTCTTACGCTGAGAAAATGGCTCATGCAATGGCTGCATTAAAAAACAAAAACTCCACTTTAGCCCAAAGAACAAGGGCAACCAAGAGAATAGTTGCCGTTATAGTTGGTGGTTATATTTCCGGTACGGTATATATGATGACTACCGGACGAAGAAGAAATCCTTACGACCCATTCCAGATATTACAAATCAGTCCGGGCGGTCTCGTTTTTGGCGCTACTGAACAGTTATTTGAGGCAGGAGCATATACAATTAGGGCATTAAAAGGTGATGAATCAGCTATGTATGCGTTGACTTCTATTTTACCTACATTAGCGAATAATTTTATTCCGTTCTATGATTGGTCGTTAAGAGGTCTTGAAGCGGTAACGGATTCCAAGAATCTCGATAGGAAATTTCTTAGAGAGATATATAGTCTTATAGATAAAGAGTATAATGTGCGTGATGGCGAATATAAGATGAAACGAGATTTTATGGAGAAACTACAATATGTAATTGCAGGGCCGAGCGTCGATAAAAAAATAGAAGAAAGAGAAAAGGAAGCTGGATTTTAAGCGAACCCGAAGGGAAAGATAAATGAAAGAAAATAACGGTTTTTGGCGAAAAGC
>CAZMYR010000082.1:0-2864 GCA_964570585.1 uncultured Planctomycetia bacterium | reverse complement strand
TATGCTAATTCCGCAGCTCTAATACATTCCCATTTAACAGCAGTTGCGTTATATTCAAATTCCACACTCATTGTTTTGCTTGCTGTGGTAGTGGTGGGTTTGGCTACTATAGACGTATAGATAGCGTTCCATGTAATTGCCCTACCAGTACCATTGTCTAAGAATCTGTAACATAACCTATCCCCATCTCTTGGAGTTCCCGTTGGTGCCCCTGGTGCAAATGCCTCTGCCTGTGCTGTTATAAAATATTTAGTGATCTTTGCACTTATCACTGGTGTCGGTGTAGCATGAGAAGCTATAGTCGTTACGACAGACCTATCCCTGTTAGGTGGGATATATGGAGTAGCGATTGCACCTTGTTCTAATTTTGGGTGGGATATTATACAAATATCAGTATCAAGTTTACAATCTAAAATAATATATAAATTGTCTGCATCTGCATCAGTTGTAAATGTGTAAGTTTTTCTTGTAGCCGTAGTTTCTGTCAAATCATCATAGTTCACATGAATTGTTCCTGCTACTCCACCATTATATGATTTAATGGTTACTGACAGCTTATCTCCGCCAGCGTTGCATTTGTAGTCAAAGCTAAAAGTATATGTTGTAGATGGTAAGACTTTAAGCCAATTTGCTACTCCAGCTAATATTCTTATACCTTCATGTCCTGCACCTACACTTGTTATAGTTATTTGATTCCCCTGTTTAGCAGGGAATAATGTATCTGGTGCTATAGCAAGTGTTGGAGTTAAGTATAATGCCCACATCTCAGGCAACCCAGTATCAATATTATAACTTTCAAAACTTGGGTTCTCTATTAAGTTTTTGCCATATTGGTGCCCAACAAGTCCGGTAATGTCTATTTCATCAGCACCGCCATCTTCATGGCGTGTATTATGTGCAGAATTATCACCATTGGCTAAATTAGACAATGTTCTTTCGGCCCCATGTGCATTATCCTCAAACTTTAAATCATTACCGTCTACTCTTATTCTATTTGCCATTTAATCACTTCCTAAAAATAAGTCTTTCTAAAAGTTACATTGACATCTACATCTAAGGTAGCGTCATCGGTGCCAATTTCTAACTCGTTGACTGCTTTATAATCAAGCAAGATATATTCTAATTTTCCTTCTCCGCCATCACCGAATCCAGCGGGAGAATAAATATCATTTAAATTAATAACCATAGTCTTGCTGTTAAGAGTCAATACATCGGCAACCTCAAATCCTTTGGATATATCAAATCTGCAAGCACTAAGGGTATTATTGGATATGTAAATATGCGATTGTATTTGATTGAATGTAATTGTAATTGTGGGGTAAGCGTAGTAATGCCCACTGTTTGTTATGTTCCATGTATGTCCTTTAACAGTAATACCGGTTTCATCTTCATCGTCGGCAGTTACGGCATAAGCAAAAGGGTCATTACAGTTAAACATAAGTAATACCAGTGCATAATCCTTTTTTCTCCATACTTCCAAATAATCCATATACTGCGTATTGTAGTATCTATCACTTTCTTCCGACCAGATTAATTGCTGGTCATCATCGCTATACAGGAAACTTGCCAAATTATTTATTTTGGTAATTAAATCTGAGTGGCTAACACAATCCATATAGCCATATAATTTTAGGGGTCTTGCAATAAATTTCTTACTTGATTGTGTAATTCCTGGCATTTTGGGAACATCAATTATGGATTCCTTTTGTATTGGTAGTATTCCCTTAACAAAATCATAACAATAAAATTTCTTATCTGATAAGTCAGTACCATCAAAACTGGCATCTGGTAGAGTACCCGATATCAATGAAATATAATTACTCATTTATTTTATTCCAAGCCCTCTCTGTTTTATCTCTTGCAAATCGGAAAGCCTTTCGGCTACTTTATATATATCAGCTTCTTCTCTTACATATACCGGTTCATTAAAATAGAAGTTATTTGCCCCAACAGAGTCATCGGGTCTACTATTAGCTTTCCCCATTATCCATTCTGCTAAATTCCTTTGCTGACCGGTATTTGCTATTACCTCATTTTCATGTGCTATTATGGGTACTTCCCTGCCTGTCTGTGGTACTACGTAACCGGAAGCTGCTCTCGGCATAACTGGCATATCCTGACCGATTATTCCGCCAGAAGCATATGGTTTTATTATTCCGCCAGCTGAGTACATTTCCCAGGGGTTTCCAGTACCACCATATGCTATATATTTTGTAGTTATTGTTATTGTCTTGTCATGGAGCTTTCCAATACTATTATAAACATGCATCAGTTTATCGTTCGCTTTGGCAGTATCAGCATCAATTTTAATTAGTCTATCTTTTTCAAGCTCGGTAAGTTTAATTTCCATAACATCAGCCATATCAATTATTTCATTTCCACTTAAACCAAACTGTGTAGCCATTTCAATAAATTTTTCCTGTGAAAGTCCTGATGTTTCCTCAACCTGCCCCAAAAGTTCAACAAGTTCCCCCCTTAATTCTCTTTTTCTTTCAATGGATAAGCCTTCTTCGGTATAGAGGTTTTGTAAGGTTGTTAAGTTATCTTGATAAGCGTCATCAAGATCATTAATTTTTTCTTCGACTTCCCTTGAACCCTCACCATATTCTTTTAAGGCTTCTGTTATTGCTTTTTGTGCGTCTTCTACCGCCCATTCAGCTTCCTGTAAATCGTTTTCAGCATTTGTAATACCAAATATTTCATCTATTAGGTCATTGAAAGCTTTTCGTAAATCATCAACTGCGTTTGTTTGGTCTTCTATAGTTTCCGTAGTATCATCAGTTTCATCTGCAAGTAACCCTTCTGTTTTAGCATATTCCAGGGCTTCTTCTCTGGTAAGTCCGTATTGGTCCATTAAAGATTTA
>CAZMYR010000081.1:0-2936 GCA_964570585.1 uncultured Planctomycetia bacterium | reverse complement strand
TAACGCTATCAATCCTGCTTTAATGCCATTTTTGCCACCGGAAAAAGAAGAAGAAGCATAAAAATTACACATACATAGTCAAAGAAAAAGCCACTCTGGCAGAGTGGCTTTTTCTTTTACATTTCTTACATTATGTACTATAATATATTAATAAACCAAGAAGGAGAGTAGAATAAATTAACTTTTAACATAGGAGGATAAAATGCGAAGCATTAGAGAAAGTTTCCCTGTTTTAATCTGCTGGCTGATGGTAATCATGTTTTCTTTTATGAATTTTGGCTGTGCAAAAAGACCGCCATCGCAAAAAACAGCCGTCAAAATAAACGACTATACTCTTACCGCAGATGAATTTAATGAGCTCTTTGCAGAACTAAAGACAGATAAAGATACGCCGGAAGTACGCAAGATGTTTTTAGGCAATCTAATAAACCGCAAATTACTGCTTCAGGAAGGTCAAAGGCTCGGCCTGGACAAGCAAAAGGATTTCTTAAAATCAATTGAAAATTTCTGGGAACAAGCTCTGCTCAAAATAATAATAGATAATAAGATAAAAGAAACCTCCGGCAGTATAAGCATAACCCGCCGGGAGATAGAAGACCACTATGGTAAATGGGTGAAAGAAAACCCGGATAACCCTAAGACGCTCGAGGAGTTATACGACACTATAAAGTGGCAGCTCACAAGACAGAAACAGACAGTGGCGTTAAGTCTATGGATGGAGGAGCTTAAAAAGAATGCAAAAATAAAGGTAAATAAAAAGGTACTTGGTATAGAATAAAAGTCAGAGTCCTTTTAGGAGGGTAAAAAAATGCAAGAGGGTGTAAAAAACAGAAGAAGAAACTACTTTATTGATAAAAGTTTCCAGACTAAATTTATCATTAAATTCTGCCTGCTTATTATAGCAACAAGTCTTCTTACAGGTATCCTAATCTACTGGTTTAACCGCCAAAGCACAACCGTGGCCTTTGAAAACCTGAAGGTTATAGTAAAGTCGACATCTGATTTCCTTCTTCCTATCGTACTAGAAATTTTAGCAGTCGTTACCTTATTGGTCGGGTTGGCTACTATTGCAGTGACCCTGTTTACGTCTCATAAAATAGCCGGCCCGTTATATAGATTAAAGATGGGGATAGAAAAGATAAAAAATGGAGATTTGTCAACGCGTTTTACCATAAGGGCGGATGATCAGCTGCAAATAGTAGCCTCTGAATTTGACAATATGCGTCACGGCCTTAAAAATTCAATCGGTACCCTGAAAGAAAATTGGCATTTTGTGAAAGAGCACATGCTTAAACTTCAGCAGGAGACAAAGGACACAAGGCAAAAGGTTCAGATTGAGGATATCATTAAAAAGATAGATTCTGAACTTCAAAGGTTTAAGACAGATTAATTTAATGTATAAGTCTTTAAGATTTCTCGTCATAACGTGTTTTCTTATAACCTCTCCCATATGTTCTAAAATTGCCTATGCCAGCGCTGTAAGAGATGGTTTCCAGGCTGCAAAAATAATAAAAAGCCATTATTTTAACATCTATGTAGAAAGTGGTGTAGATTTAGAAAACCTCACAATGATGCTCTCTGTGCCTCCGAGCATAAAAACTATCATAAGGAAACCTGCGTCATTTGTCGATTCTTATATCCTGCCTGATCAGCTTGATACGCTTTTTTTAGCTGTTTCGGAAATAATGGATATCCATTTAAATGAATTTAATTGTAATCTAAAGATATGCAGGAATACTTCCCAACTTTCTGCTGTTGCAAACACATTGTTCGGAATGCAGATTCAAAAACCAGGTGGCTTCTATGTTGTCGCTATTGACACATTGTATATAGATGCAGAAAGCGTTACTATAAATGTGTTAGGCCATGAGCTTAGTCACGCCATTCAATGCCATTATTTTGTTGTTCCGCCACCTGAAAAGTTACAGGAGGTTTTGGCGGGATACGTTGAATATCAATTAAGAAAGTATACAAATACACTTCCTCAAAGGACAAAAAATGAATAATAAAGTGGCAGTGATATTGCTGGGCATTTTTATAGCCATTTGTATTATAGTAATGATAGTCCGCATTATGTCTATAAGTCCATAAGATAGGAGATTGAAGGAGTCTCCCGGTCTCCTTCCAATTGAAATTAGCTTGCCTTATGACCGCTGCTATATGCGGCACTTTTTGCACAAGTGGCGGTATTCTATATTAAATAAGATGAATAAATTATGCTGGTTTACACTCTTTTTTATTGCATTATTTTTAGTAGCTGGTTTGGCAGCAGGAGGTGTACCAGTTGAATTAAAAGAAGCAGTGTTTTATAAGAAGTTAGGCAAGAATAATGTTCAATGCCAGCTCTGTTTCAGAAATTGTTTTATACCTGAGGGAAAAAGAGGTTTTTGCCGCAACAGGGAAAACAGGGCAGGAAAACTGTATACTTTAGTTTATGGAAAACCTTCAGCAGTTCACATTGACCCCATTGAAAAAGAACCAGCTTTTCATATGCTTCCGGGAACATCAATCCTCTGTTTTGGAACAGCTGGTTGTAATTTTCGCTGTAAGTTCTGTCATAACTGGCATCTTTCTCAAAGGTCCATAGAAGAGATGGACTATATCTATGATCTTCCACCAGAAAAAGCTGTAGAGTTGACTATAAAGAGAAAGATTCCTACTCTTTCTTTTACATATAATGAACCGATATCATTCTATGAGTATGTTTATGATATAGCAAAAATAGCCAAGAAAAAAGACCTAAAAATCCTATGGCACTCTAATGGCACAATTAATCCAGAACCTTTAAGAGAGCTTCTTAAGTACACCGATGCAGTGACTATTGACCTGAAAGGTTTTACTGAAGAATTCTATAAAAAAGCTTCTTCTGCTGAACTTGCACCTGTATTGCAAACGCTAAAAATTATTAGAGAAGAAGGAAAGTGGTTAGAGATTGT
>CAZMYR010000080.1:0-2955 GCA_964570585.1 uncultured Planctomycetia bacterium | reverse complement strand
TAGTGCTTTCAAAAGCACTAATTTTGATTCTCGGTCAGCCTGTCAAGACCTGACCCTAGACCGAGACCCCATGGCCTCATTAATCGTTAATTCATATTTTTTTTGAACGCAGGTACGGATTTTATATTCAGGTATTTTTTTTATCCATCTCTTTGCTTTTTTAAAATCAAACGACTTAGAAAAATGTAATTCCGGAAAATGTCCGAATTGTTTTTTCCTGCGCGTTGAAAGATATAAGCTATCAATGAGTGCTTTTTCAGGTTCAGCAATTAAAAAACTTCCCGTTCCTTGATACCAATGGAATCCATCAAAAAAAGATGGGCTTAGCTGGTGGATAGAAAAAGCGGCGATTTTTGTATGAATCGTTTTTGTGTGAGCGGTAGAAGCCAAAGTTATCATTTGCGGAATTTGCCCAATAATGCCATGCAAATGTAATGCGCTTATAAAAGAGACGTAAACGCGATGGCGCGGAAGTAAAAATGGGATTATAGCGTAGGGGCTTAATTTTTCATTTTCAGCTTCTGCCCAAATACCCCGACATACCTTTGTAATTACCCCTTGTCTGGTAAGAAAATTAAGTGTCTGAGTCACCGCTGAGGCGGATTTCCCGGAGAGACTGCATAATTCATGACTTGTAAAAACGGGGCGACGAAGTTGTTTTATATACCATAAAAGAGATTTCTTACTCATCGGCCTTGTATAATTCCTCCAGAAAATGAATTACCTTTAGCTTAATCTTATCCCACATGTCCGAATTATTATAGGCATATTGATCCTCAACCGAAAGATATGAAATAACCGTATCCTTAAACCTCTCAAAATCAATCTCAAATATTCTCTCGCGTGCTTTCATTAATTCGGAATGCCCTGTTTCTATAGGCTGTTCCTTGCCATAGCTATACTGGGAAGATAAAATATAAAGGTCAAAAATGTCCCTTGCCTGCGGAATAGCCCTTGTATTTAATGCCTCTACTTTTTGCTTTACCGCCGAGAGAATACTGTAATGAGGAATCAATAAGGGCGGCAATTTATACGGCCGTAAAATTGTATCTAAAACAGGCTCGATAGCCATTTCACCTTTAAACCCTCTTCGGGAAAATTCAACCCTGGTAAAAAGATCTTCACCTGCATAGGTAATTAAATGGGTTTTAAACCGCTGGGTAGTTTCGGTTTGTTTTGCCTTTACAATATTAGGAGGAACGATTCTTTCGATTCCAAAAGGCTTGAGCGTATCTTGAAAGGATAAAGACTCTAATATTTGCATAACGGCATCCAAAAGAGTATGTTTTTTTATACCATAGGTATCTAAATCCATATCTTCTGAATAACGAAAACTATTGAAGAAAAATCGCAAGTTTACCCCTCCTTTAAGGGCATAGTACTTAACCTTTATTCTTCTTCCGAACCATCGTAAAAACTCAAGATGGAATATTTCCCTTACTTGAAATTGATTGTATATGTTCATAACATTATGTATTATAACTTAGTTTTGCCTAAATGTCTATACATTTTTTAAACATTCAACCAACCCTCGCTAATCCAATATAAAATTCACATTGAGGAAAAAGTCCCTTAAAGTTCTGACCCAAAGAAATAACAAGATAGTGTAAAATATTATGGACACTTTCAGCACAAAAGTTCCTTGAAAAGTAAATAAAAATGGCATACCTTATTGGTTGTTGAGTAACCAATAACCGGGGCTTTCGCCCCAAGGAGGTATGCCATGAGAAGCATAGACTTCTCACAAGATAATGTAGCAGCCCAGTGGCAATATGTAAAGAGGAATTTGCGAGAGCTTGGTATATTGGATAACTTCGGTGATTTTGAAACCAGAGCCCGTAGGGCCATCCAAGCACTCATCCAAGGCAGTATATACGAGGAATTCACAAAGCAGATAGGTGCTGACAGATACAAAAGAGTCGGCTCCAGGCTCGATAAGCGCAAGGGAACATACACTCGATTCTTTACCACAACCTTTGGGACATCTGAACTTGAAATTCCTCGTCTAAGGAATAACAACATAGATATAACCTATTCGCTCTTTGACAGATACCAGAGACGCCAAAAGAAGTTTGATGATATGGTGGTCTTATCGATGATTTTAGGATTCTCTACACGCAAGCAAAGAAAATTCTTCAAAAACTTCATCGGTGATAGCGTAAGCCATACCACAGCTTCTCGATTGTTAGATAGTCTTCAAGAAGACTTACAAGAGTTCAGGGCGCAACCCGATAGAAGACAAATATAAATATCTCCTTGTAGATGGTCTCTGGGTGCATATAAAAGAAAAAACTATATGTAATAGGCCAATTCTCTTTGTCTTAGGCATCACCGAGAGCAATAAAAAGGAAATTCTAGCCTTTAAGCTGGCCAAAGGTGAAACAGAGGCAGAGGTAACCGCCCTTTTAAACGACCTCTACAGACGCGGCCTTCAAGGTAAAAGCCTTAAGCTCATAGCCTCAGACGGTGCAAAAGGAATACGCGCAGCTATAAATATGGTTTATCCCTATGCCAAATGGCAACTATGTTCTACGCATAAACTGAGGAACTTATCTAAAAATATCAGGCATAAGGTAAAGAATCGCCGCAAGATGATGCCTCAGGCAAGCAGAATATACAAAGCAAAGAACAAAACACAAGCCATTAAAAGATTCACCAGATTCTGCCAAAGGTGGCAGGATATAGAGCCTCAAGCTGCAAGATGCTTCAAGCGCGACTTCTATGATACCTTAGGCTTTTATGATTTCTCCGAAGATAAGAACTTCATCAGTACAACTAACCACCTAGAACGAGACCTTGAAGAGATCCGTAGGCGCATCAAGATACAAGGTTACTTTAAATCAGAGAAAAGTCTCAATCTCTGGACCTATGGTATTATAAGCCAATTTAGAGAAGAGCAACAGCAACCAAAACAGGATATGCCTAAATACATATTTACTTTAATCAAAGAACCTG
>CAZMYR010000079.1:0-3041 GCA_964570585.1 uncultured Planctomycetia bacterium | reverse complement strand
CTTCTATTAGTTTTAACCAATCCGGCCTGGCCCGGGCATCGTCATCAATAAAACACAAAATGTCACTGCTTGCGACTCTAATTCCTGTATTAATTGCTTCTATTGCACCGGGTTTTCCGACATAAACCATTTCAATATTAAGTGGAAATGTTTGTCTAAAATTATCTATTGTTTTTTGCAGCCTTTTATGGCTATGTTGAATTACAACAATAACCTTATCTGATTTTCTCTGTTGGTTTGCTAATGAAGCCAGACACCTGTTTATCAAATCGCTCCTTGTTGCGGGTATCAATACATCTATCGTCATTTTACCTTTTTTCTAACCTTTTTAATTTTACAAGTGATATAAATTGATAATAACCACACCAGAGCAGTATGGCTATGAGCTCTCTTAAACCGTTTTTAAATCCGCCCTGTTTTATATAAGCATAAAACATATACCGTCCAGGTTTTGTTATAAAATGCCACCATCTTAACTTAAAATCGTTCCTTTTCATACATTTTGCTTCTTCGTTGGTAAATGCATCTATTCTTTCTAAAAGTTCAGGGATATTAATATAGGCATTATGCAATATATGCCCTTCAAGCATCCCTGCTTTACCTTTTGCTGTCATTGGTTCATGGAGATGTTTACATTCATATTCAGCCATGCCTTTCCTAAACAACTTTATGTGGGTAGGCTCAGGACCCCATATCGATTTTATCCATTTGCCGAAAAAGTGTTCTCTTCTTGGGATATAAAAATAATCATATTCAGTCTTCTTTGCTAAAATCTGCTCAATCTCTTCTTTTAACACATCTGTTACGATTTCATCGCTATCGAGATTGAGGAGCCAATCCCCACCGGCTTTTCTAAAACCATAATTTTTATTGATATTCCACTGAGGATGATTTGGCTGCAAATATATTTTATCTGTATATTTCTTGCAAATTTTAACAGTCCTATCTTTAGAATAGCCGTCTACTATAATTATCTCATCTGCCCATTCAATAGATTCTAGTGCCGCAGTAATCTTATGTTCATTATTATATGTTGTAGTTACGGCTGATAGAGTCTTTTTCATTGTTTTAACATCTTGATAATTCTATTTAATAAATTTGCACAGATTAAAACACATTTTGCCAAAAGCGAATATGCAATACCGTAATACTTTCTAAAAAAACGTATTCTATTTTTAGCTAAAATCTTATCCATAAATGGTTTTTGTCTCCGTGTGGTCTGGGCACCGTAATGGATAATCTCTGCCTTTGGGTAATATACGATATCATACCCGGCATCTTTTATTCTCCTGCAAAGATCGGCATCTTCCATATAAAGAGGGCAAAAAGACTCATCGAATAATCCTACTTTCCCAAAAATATGTTTAGGCACAACAAGGCAAGCTCCTAACAACCAATCAACATCCTTAGCTTCAGTAACTTTCTCTATGCCGGGATAGAATGCCGGTGCTTTTTTAGTATTTATTCTGTAAAAAAATACATTCCATGAAAAATCCATAAGGCCGGGGAATTTAAAAGCACTTTGCTGATAGCGGCCTCCTTTGTATTCCATCCTTGGCCCTATTGCTCCTATCTCAGGATTTTCTTGTAAAAAATTTATCATTTTTTTAAAACAATCCCTCAAAATTACAGTATCATCATTTAGTATTATTGCGTATTTGCCTTTAGCTAATTCTAAGATACGATTATGACTATATGCAAAACCCATCGTTTTATTATTTATTATCAATTTTGCCTCTTTGTGCATATTTAAAACCATTTCTTTTGTGCCATCATTAGAATGATTATCAACTACATAAACTTCCGATGAAAATCCCTTGATAGAATCATGGATAGAATCAAGGCATTCTTTTAGCTGCTGTTTATTATTAGATGTAACTATGGATATAGTCAAATCAATCATTTTATATATCTTAATTATTTTTCATTAATGAAATTATAATATCCTCAACCTGTTTTGAGAGTATCCTGTAATCAAATTTTTCCAAGGCTAACTTACGCAGCGAAATAGCATTTTTTAACAAATCTCTATTGGTCAACAAATCTTCTAATGCAGCGGCTAAACGCACTGGATAATGGGTATCTTTTGGTCCTTTATAATCAAGCCGCATATCTTCAGGCAAAATATGCCGAACTTCGCCTACGTCTGAGGCGAGTATATATTTACCGCAGGCAAGGTAAAGGGGGACTTTAGACGTCAATCTTAAACGACCTACCATGTCATTCGTCTGAGTGGAAAGGCAAACATCCATAGCATTTATATACTTTGGCAATTCATCATAGGGTATAAATCCTGTAAATACTATTCTTTCTGACAGGCCATATTCTGCTGCTTTGTTTTTCAAAAATTTCAGGCCGCTGCCACCACCGATGATAAGACCTTTGAGCGGTCTATGTTTTAAAATTTTTAAGGCCTCGATTAGTTCAACACCATAGCACCATTGTCTTTTTCTAACCCAATAAAGAGTGCCGACAAAGCCTACTATCAGTTCGCCCTTTGGGGTGATACTATTTTTTATATGATTAACTTCCGTTGGCCTAAATAATTCAGTTTCAACGCCCTCCTGGATAACATATATATCTCTATATCCTTTCAATTTTAGGTATTTAGCAAGCACATTAGATCTTGCTACAATTGCATCCGCCCGGTTGAGCGCTGCATCTTCGAGCATCCCGGCTAAAAAAGAAAGAAATATATTCCTGCCGGTTGCTTTAAAAAGATAAGAGTTGATATCTCCGAGGTCAATTATAAAAGGCTTCCTTAAAAAAAATTTTAAAAATAGCGCAGCAGTTACTCCGGCAAAAGCGATATTTACCACATATATAATAGAAGGATTATAAATAAAAGCATTATAAATAAAACTAAAATTAGAAAGAAACCTTCTTTTTCTGTATATAACATAAGCTTTACAATTTTTAAAGTATCTGGTTAGACCTCTTGCCCTTATGCCATGTATTCCTTCTGCTTTGCTATTTGCTATAAATAGAACTTTTATAAAAGTATCCATGCCTTCTTATTGCAAAAGCTATTCATCCTCCAG
>CAZMYR010000078.1:0-3114 GCA_964570585.1 uncultured Planctomycetia bacterium | reverse complement strand
TGATAATCAAAGCTGCGCCTCTTAAAGGTGTCGAGATAGACATGAACCGCACGCCCGATGCGCTGCCGGCTATGGCGGTCACTGCTGCCTTTGCCGAGGGAGAAACTCGTCTTGTCAATGTCCCTCAGGCTCGAAGCAAGGAAACCGACCGAATTAAATGTATGGCTGAAGAGCTGAAAAAGTTAGCCGTTAATGTTGAAGAACTGCCGGATGGCCTTGTAATTCGTGGTTCGTCGCTCGTCGCTCGTCGCTCGAGTCACAAATTACGAGTCACGGGTCACGAGCGACGAGGCACGGTTTCTCTGGATGGCAGAAGCGACCACCGAATTGTCATGGCTTTATCGCTGGCGGGCTTGGCTTTGGATGACGGTTGTACTATAGATACTGCTGAGGCGATGAGTGTCACTTTTCCTAATTATTTGGAATTGATGCAAAGCATCGGCGCAAACATGAAAGTATAATAAACTTATTGCTCTTTGAATATTAAATGGAACGTTATTGCATTAACAAAACAAAGATGTCATTCCCGCGTAGGCGGGAATCCAGTTTCTAATAAGCAATACGAGATACGCTTCACGAGATACAAAATTAGTTTATCCGCCGTAGGCCGATTTATAAAAAGTAGGCGGAACTATTAGTATGTGGTGTATAGATCTGCCACAGCTATTATTATGTTAGGATTCTTTCATACATGACTGATTACAAACAGCTACAAGAAGAATATGCCTCTCTGATGACGTTGTTCTTTAATGTTGTCGATAGTCGAGCAGGTGTGAGGATATCCGATGAAACCAGATGGTTATATGAAAACGAAGTATTAGCAGTCAAGTTATTCAACCATTTGGGTTCAATACGTTATCTTTGGTATGGCACAACTCTACCTGTAATCAATTTACAGCCTCGCAATTATGTGGATCACGCATCTTTGTTCGTGCTGGTTCGTGCTGCATTTGAGACGTACCTGAGCTTCTACTATATCTACTGTGATACCGCTGCTTCAAATGATGATAAACAATTACGTTATTACATTTGGAAACGTCAGGATCTCCTTGCTAGGCAGAAAGTTCCCTGCGCTACTTCCAGCCATGTAGTAGTACTTGACCAAGATAGAACTATACTTGCAGAGCTCTTGTCTAAGATAGAAAGCAATGCTGCTTTTTCGTCTCTTGCCAAAAACCAGCAGAAGCTTGCTAAAGAAGGCAAATGGCGTCTGAGTAGAAGCTGGGCTGATCTTGCTGAAATAGCAGGTTTCAACAAGCGAGCATTTAGCCTTGTTTATAGTTATTTGTGCTCATATGCTCATTCTGGCGGGCTGAGTGTACTGCAAATAGGTCAGTCCGTTGAAAATGCAGACCAAATGTACCTTTCGGGCTTCTCACTTCAGTATGGCCTGATCTTAATGGGTCATTTTATTAACAGCTATACTCAACTTTTCCCTGATACACAGAATCAGTTAGATAGTCATCCTGATTTAGCCAAGCTGTCTCGGAAATGGCAAATTACTTGGAAAGAAGATGGCCCTTCTTAAAGTTTTGAATTCATAACAATTTGCTGAAGACGGACCAGGGCATGCGCCGACGTGTGGTGGACTCATCGCTATCGTTCGTTGTTTGTCCTTCTGAGGCGGATAAATTTTTAATTAGTCTGGTGTTTAGAACGGGCTGTTCAACAGGCTCAGGATAAACTTTGCTTCGCAGCAGAAATATTTATAATGGTAGCATAAAATCAGTTTAACCCGTGAGATGCCGGTTTTGCCTATCTCACGGGCTGAAGCGTGTTATATAGTATTGTCTCGGGCATGATTGTAGAGTTTTTGATACGAACTGTCAATTTGAAGCAAATTAACGCATAACCAATAAAGCTACCATGATTTCGTTCTCGTTATCGAAAATAGTTGATTATGTTGCTATTCTCGTTCCACTAAGCGCTTTTGGTGGAGTTCTGATAGCGTATCTTACATTACGCGAAATACGCAAAGGCAGGCAGAAGGCGTATGAACCCAAGCTATTCTTTTCCGATATGACATTTTGGCTTCAAAAAAATGCAAATGGGACTCCTTGTATATTAAAATCCGACTCCAGGAAATCTAATGGCTCTTGTTCAGATCCCTTTTTTTCAATGGACATACACAATATTGGTCTTGGTGCAGCTAATACAATCTTGATTAAATGGGTTTATGATCAACGTGAAATAATCAAAAAATTTGAAGAACTCGGTAACCAAACAAGATTATTACGGACTATGAATGAAGGGTATTTTCACTATATATTCGGAGATGAACCTGTTCAAACATACGGCTTTAAAATTTCATCAACTGAAGATTCAAAAGAAGAAATATCATTCTTAACTGCCAATCAAAGCACAAAAACAAAAACGCCAGATGCACTATCTAACTATCTCACCTTCATTCCCTATCTGGAACTGATTAATCAAAATAATCCAATGAGGATTCATCTTAATATTGATGACTTTAAGGTACTGTGCACATATTTTGATATAGGTGGAAAAAAATATAACCAAACAATCAATCTATCAATCCAAGTATATGTCTATTCAAAAGAATTTCTCGAAAAGAACTACGGTATAGGAACTATAACCTTCAGAAAGTAATTGCTGTGATTTTATTGGGGACGTTTACCGATTACAGCGGAATTAAAGGTGTCCGCCTGCACCAATTTAAATGATGAATGATTATTGATTAATGATTCTTTTTCCGCGCAATCCCTGATTATTTTTTTGTGCCTTTTAGTGGCGATTTTGTTTGAAAATTAAGCCGTTTTCGGGTATAATATGACCTCGTAACGCGTATAGCGTATATCGTATCGCGTCCATAAGAGTATAGCATATCATAGTTAGCGGATATCGAAGTTCACCCCATGAGATGGCAGTTGCGCCTATCTCATGGGAATCAGGAAATCCACTCAATGGCCATCATCTCACAAGATACAATTAAACTTGGCTGTTCAGGCAGCCAGGGCAAAATTCAAATCCAAACTTTTTTCCTTGGTACTCCGCCGGGGAAAGTATGCCATCCAACGTTTTCTACAGTGGTCGAGAATCCTCTAGCTCTGCCACAGGTACAAATCAGCCCCTTTTTTTGCAAAACAAAGCCAA
>CAZMYR010000077.1:0-3336 GCA_964570585.1 uncultured Planctomycetia bacterium | reverse complement strand
ACGCCAAAGACTTTGTATGCCTAGCTTATATCATCTAGAACTTAAACATGGGTGGGCAACATTTTAAAACAAAGGAATTTCGTTTTCTGTAACCTATTCTTTTCTGTTTGTCTCTGTTTCGCAAACATAATAATCTGAATCCTTGTATATTTTCGAACAAACCTTTTCTATATCCTCTCTCATATCATCCCATTTTTTTTCATCAATAAAAATTTTAGCCCTCGCTCCTCTTTTAGCAAATTCTGACAACATATCTTTTGCTTCCGCAATATCTTCTATCTTGTATACCCTTTTCCCAGAATACGCAAGACGCTGAGGGGGAAACATAGGTATCGCAAAATCAAATGAAAAACAGATATCATTGTAAGTAGCATTTCTTTTAACAAGTTCCCCTATCCTTTTATTACGATCACCTCCGCTCTCGAAAAAATTTCTATACTCTACCGCCGTCCTATAAAAGACGCCCCTTACAAGAAGTATTATGCAAAATACACAGAATATTCCAGTAAATAATTCGTGATGCTTATTTCTTTTAACTACCTTAATAAATACAATTGGAAAAATACCAAAAGGAATTAAAGACAGAGGAAGTGCCCATTTTAAAGCTGCAAAATCATGTACTATAGAATGTTGTTGAAAAATATATCCATGAAACAAACATGGCAAAGCAGTGAAACAAATAAGATAGATATATACCTTTACCATTTTATCATTGTGATTACATATTACTTTAAGCCTCATAAAAATATAATAAAACAGCAAAACAAGAATACAGAACACAGCAAATAAACATAAAATATAGCCATATCCGCCAATAACATAATCATAAAAATATTGCCTTAAGAAATCTGTCACCACACCATCACCGCCAACGCGATATCTACATTTAAATATCTCGGTTAATTTAAGAAAAGATTTTGTTGATGCAATCTGATAAATAAATACAGCAATTGCTAATAGAGCAGGAATTATTATATTTCGTACGCTCAGTATAATTTGTCGAAACCATCTTGCTCTATTCGCAAAGAAAATTCTCAATCCAACAGCAACAAAAACAACAAATACAAATAACCAGTCTGTCAACACACCTAAAAATACTATCGCTGCTAAAACTATCTCGTTCAACCAATTAAGTTTTCCATATAAAAAATATTTCATCTCTATATAAATAAAAACGGCAAACCACATTATTACTGCCTGGTCGGCAAAAAAAACATTCTGATGCCAATAGAGTGTTGGAGGGGTAAAAAGATAAATTAGAGAAGGTATAATTGAAAAGAAAACATTAAGAATGTTAATCTTTTGAAAATAGTCTATTATCATAAACATCAATAGAAATAGCATCATGGAAATTACTAAATGGTTTAAAAGATTGTATGCTTGGTATAACATGATTAAGTCTTTTATGCCAAATGTCTTTGCAAACAGAAACACAGGAATGAATGCCCCAGACGGATATGAAATGTATGGCGTCCGACTAGAAAAAGAATTAAACTCAATTGAAGCAGGGTTTAGCACATGCATAAATCTTAAATTAAAAGCGCCTTCCTTTAACCAATTATTCGTTACGCACACAGAATGTGCCGTTAGCCATTCATGATGCTCATCCAATGGCCTTAGAAACCACTCCTGACGAATATGCACTGAGTAAGCAAAACATAATAAAATCAAAAGACAGCAGCTAAATACTACAAGCTTCTTTTTGTCGAACATGCAGAGCATTCCTTTTTATTTGTGTTATTTTTCTAGGGTTTCGCGATATTCAGCATCTATGTTAATGTCCCATAAGTTGTACGGACTTCCTGGAAGCTGCAAGTAATTACGCGCAGCTAAGACACCGCTCATAATAGAATGGTCTTGATTATTGTATTTATGCATCCCTGCACGGCCAATCGGACAAAGATTGGTAAATTGACCTATTCTTGATTTCAGTGCCTTATAATGCTCTTGAAAACCGACATAGATTGCGGGGTAAGTCTTTGTCTCCCGTGTAACCCATGACTTTTCTGCTGCACTTTTTCTTACTAAGCCCATCCTGTTCAACTCAGCAAGTGCCAAGTTTGTCAAAAAGTCATCAGATTCATTCCAAAGCCCTTTATTATGAAACACAAAATATTCGACACTTAAAGCACTTTTATTTTTACCACCGGGCATTGCTTTTGAAAAATTATTGTAATTAACTAATCGTGCCATTTGAACATCGGGAGAATGTACGTAAATCCACTGGTCTGGAAATAAATTCTCCCCCTTCATCAACAAATCAACTGTAATATGATCGCGGTATCGAAGTGTCTTTACAGCTTCTTTTACTTGAAGTGATTCAGGCGGGTTGAACATATTAAAAAGATCACTTAATGGTATGCTGCTGATAAAATATTTGGCTGTGATGTTTATTTCCTCAAGATTGGCGCGCTTAATATCTACAGATTTTACTGTGGTATCTTGACGGTTAATTCTAACAACTGTGGTATCGAGCATTATTTCTGCGCCCTGGGACACTATGTTGTTACACATAGCTTCATACATATGTCCTGCACCTAAAACTGGATAATAAAATTGTTCAACCAGACTTTTGATTTTGTTATTTTTTCCACCCAATAAGTAATTTTGTAGTGCCTGGAGAGCATCTAAACCCTTGATCCTTTGCGCAGCCCATTCTGCTTCAATCTGACTACATGGAATTCCCCATACTTTTTCTGTATATGTCTTAAAAAAAGTTTCGTATAACTTATGTCCAAATTTCTGCACTACCCAGTCCTCAAATGTAATAGCTTTCTTTTTTCTCATCACTTGGGAAGCAACAAAAGAAGTCATGGCGCTTAGTGACTCTAGGAGGCCTAATTTTATTAATATATCAAAAGGCATTATTGGATAGCTAAAATATTTTTTTCTATAGAATATTCGTGTCAGCCGAGAAACTGGTTTAAAATCTGCGCCTAAAGTATTATGCCATACTTTATTTATCTCTTTGTTTTTAGTAAAAAAGCGGTGCGGACCTAGATCAAACCTTGCTCCGCCATGAACTGCTGTCCTTGCCAAGCCACCAACCATTTTATTGCGGTCAACAATCAAAATATCGGTCACACCATGTTTGGTTAGTTCTAATGCAGCACCCAACCCTGCAGGACCAGCTCCTAAAATACAATATTCGTAAGATTTTGAAATCATGCTTTACTCTCCGTGCACACTTTCATAATATATGACTACAAAAAGAATGATCTTTCTACATTTTTCCACTTATACAACAAAAAAACAAGTACTATAAATTAGCAACATTTTTTTCGCCCATGTTTAAGTTCTAGATGATATAAGCTATGTATACAAAGTGTTTGGCGC
>CAZMYR010000076.1:0-3351 GCA_964570585.1 uncultured Planctomycetia bacterium | reverse complement strand
GTGCCCGCGAATCAAATCCTTTTTAGAAAATCTGGCGAAATAAGCTTAACCTAAGGAGTGTATTATGTCTATAATCAAGGAGTTTAGGGAATTCGCGGTTAGGGGAAATGCGGTTGATGTGGCGATAGGAATTGTCATCGGTGCCGCGTTCGGGAACATAACCAATTCTCTGGTGAATGACGTGATTATGCCGCCTATAGGATATCTGACCAGCGGGGCTGAATTTAAGCATCTTGCGATAATTCTTAAGGCGGCAACACCTGATGCACCTGAAGTTGCCATTCGATACGGGCAGTTTATCAATACCCTGACCAATTTTATTATTATAGCAGTATCGATGTTTTTCATGCTCAAACTGCTCAATGCGCTTAGGAGAAAAAAGGAATGAAGTTTTTGACGGATCCTTTGCGGGAGGACAAGGTTGAAAAATGGCTGATCGAGAAAGCTTGATAAAAGCAGTCAATATCCATTTGAAGGATTACAAATTTGTTATTGCTTCTAACAGAGAGCCTTATATAAATAAATATAAAGGAAAAGAAATCCAGTTTATTCGCACTGTAAGCGGGCTTACTATCGCTATCGATCCTGTAATTCGAGCGGCAGGTGGCGTGTGGGTTGCCTGGGGCAGCGGGGATGCGGACAAAGAGGTAGTTGATGCAAATGAATGCGTTAAAATTCCACCTGATAAACCACGTTATACCCTAAGAAGACTATGGCTTTCAAAAAAAGAGGAAGAAGGATATTATTACGGCTACGCTAATCAGGCGCTTTGGCCCCTCTGTCATATAGCGTATGAAAAACCTATATTTCTAAAGGAGCATTGGCTGATTTATGATGAGATAAATAAAAGGTTTGCCCAGGCGATATTGGATATGATAGGTGATGAGAAAGCGTTCGTATGGCTTCAGGATTACCACCTTGCGCTGGCGGCTAAATATATAAAAAAGGTGCGCCCGGATGTTATTATTGCGCTCTTTTGGCACATACCATGGCCTAACCGCGAGGCCTTCAGAATATGCCCTCAGAAGAAGGAAATTTTGGAAGGGCTTCTTTCCTGTGACCTGGTAGGGTTCCATACCCGGTACCATAGTTCAAACTTTATGGACACTGTAGAGCATGAACTGGAAGCCAAGGTCGATTCTGAAGAAGATAGTATTTTATACCAGAAGCACAAAACGCTGGTTAAGGGTTTTCCGATAAGCGTTGATTTTGACGGTATGTCAGAAGAATCACGCAGCCCAGAGGTTATTTCATCAATACAGGATCTCCGTAATCAAATTCCCTGTTCCTACGAGGTATTGGCGGTAAGTGTAGATAGAATAGATTATACCAAGGGTATACTAGAAAGATTCAAATCGATAGATATATTTTTAGAAAAATATCCTGAATATAAGGAAAAGTTTTTATTGTACCAGGTTGGAGCGCTTTCGAGAGCAGAAATTGAAACCTATAAAAATTTAGAAGACCAGGTACGTCAAGCGGCCGAAAGCATAAACCGCAAATACAAAACAAAGCGTTGGTGTCCCATTGTTTTGAATTTCGATATTATTGATTATACACAGCAACTGGCTTTATACAGGAGTGCCGATTTATGTATTGTCAGTTCACTTCATGATGGTATGAATTTGGTGGCCAAAGAGTATGTTGCGGCTAATGTGGATAATAAAGGCGTTCTGATTCTAAGCCAGTTTACAGGCGCTGCTCGTGAATTATCCAAAGGGGCACTACTGATAAATCCGTTCGATTTTGAATTATCAGCTGATGCAATAAAAAAGGCCATTGAGATGCCAAAGGAACAGAGGCGAGATAATATGCGCAGGCTTAGGGATACAGTTTCAAAAAAGAATATTTTTCTTTGGGCTGAAAACTTCATATCAGCGCTGGATAGCTTGGAATAGGGAATACAGGTATTTTAATTTTTCGGAGGTGTTATATGTATGAAGTGATTATAATCGGCGGTGGAATTGCAGGATCAACGGCAGCCATATACGCCGCACGGAAAAAAATGGAGTTTCTTTTTGTAACCGACAAATTAGGCGGTCAGTTCCTAGAATCAGGAGAGATATTGAATTATCCGGGAGTGGTAAAAACTACTGGAGCTGATTTCAGTACAGTTTTTGAAGAACAGCTTAAATTTAATAATGTTGAGCCGAAGGTTGGCGAAAAGGTTGCAAAAATAGAAAAAATAGATAATGGTTTTAAAGTTTCAAGCGATAAAGGCTCATATGAGGCAAAGGCGGTAATTATTGCGACTGGCTCACATCCCAAAAAAATCAATGTGCCTGGTGAAAAGGAGTTTTTTAATAAGGGTGTAACATACTGCTCTATATGCGATGGGCCGTTATTCTCCGGTAAGACCATTGCCATTATTGGTGGAGGTAATTCTGCTCTTGAAGGAGTTGATTTCACAAAGAATATCGCAAAGAAGATTTATGTTGTAAATATTACTAAAGAGTTTAACGCACATGAGTATTTAATAGAAAAAGTAAAATCATACGAAAATGTAGAGATAATACATGAGGCTAAAATAACAGCGATATCCGGTGATAAATTTGTTAGTGCCATAACCTATGAGAAACAAGGCAAGGAAAATAAATTGGATGTAGAAGGAGTTATAATTGAAATTGGAAGGACTCCGAACACTGCCTTTGTTGAAGGTTTTGTGGATTTGGACGATCATAAACATATTACCATTGATTGCCAGACAAATACATCTGTGGAAGGTGTTTTTGCGGCCGGGGATTGCTCATCGGTTCATGAATATCAATATACAATCGCTGCTGGTCAGGGGTGCATTGCCCTTTTGAAAGCAGCAAGATATTTGGCTAATAAGCGATAACTATAGATAGGTGTAGGAGAAAAAAGGAATGAAGTTTGACAAGTTTACATTTAAGGCGCAAGAGGCGGTAGAGATGGCTGCTGATACAGCGCGCCGCTTAAAAAATCAAGAAATTGATACAGCCCATCTTCTTTTAGGGATGATATCTCTTGAGGAAAGCATTGCCTTAAGCATACTGGAGAAAATCGGTGTAGACATAGCATCCTTTCGTCGCCAAATCGAGGCAATTTTAGAGAAAAAACCGCAAGTAGAAGGAGCAACTGCCCAGGAATACCTATCTACGCACTTACGCAGCATATTCAATGAAGCGCTTGTTGAAGCAGGACACTTAAAAGACGAATATATAAGCATGGAGCATCTTTTACTCGCTATTTGTGAATATAAAGGTGATGAGCAGATAAATGCGCTGTTAAAGCATTACAATGTAACAAAAGCAGCAGTTTTAAAAATAATGAAGGAAATACGGGGGGTGCATAGAGTTATGGACCAGAATCCGGAAGCTAAATTCCAGG
>CAZMYR010000075.1:0-3468 GCA_964570585.1 uncultured Planctomycetia bacterium | reverse complement strand
CTTGAAATTTTGCATGTTTGCCCCAGCATGCTAAAAGCTCGAGCATTGTTCGCTCGGCCTGCGCAAGCCCTGCTCGAATTGCCACAGACCTTCGCTTGAGGTGTTAATTCGGGCAAAAAATTTCTAATTCCTCGCTCACAACGCTCTTCGCTTTTGTGAGGAGTCGCTCCGGCAAATATGCAAAATTTTCAAAATTTCTCTTGCGCTCGTCGGAGAAATAGTGTAAAATAAGCACAGGATTATAAACACAGAATTATAAGCAGAAGGGAGGTGAGAAATTAGATGGCAACAAAGGTTTTAAAATGCGGTATAAAGAGACAAAAGGGATACTTATATTATTTAGATAAAAAAGGCAACGTTTCTATGGCAAAGATGGCCCGCGGAAAGAAAAAAGGCGGTTCGCCAAAAGTTGTTGTAAAAGCCGGCATCAAGAGAGAGAAGGGTTATCTCTATTTCGTCGATAAAAAGGGCGATGTATCTATGGCAAAGATGGCCCGCGGCGGAAGAAAGAAAAAGAAGAAGAAGAGATAAATAGAAGATTAAAAAAATTGGTAGGCGAATGGGGCCAGACCCCACGGGGTCTGACCCCATTCTATTATGGAAAAAGAATATATAACTATAAGAGGGGCTAGGGAGCATAATCTAAAGTCAATAAATGTAAACATCCCGAGAAATAAGCTGACAGTAATAACCGGTATTTCCGGGTCCGGTAAATCATCCCTGGCCTTTGACACTGTATATGCGGAGGGGCAACGTAAGTTCGTTGAAAGCCTTTCTGCTTATGCCAGGCAATTCTTAGCACAGATGCAGAAGCCGGATGTTGATTATATAGAAGGATTATCGCCGACTATATCCATACAACAGCGCACTGCAGGAGGAAATCCACGTTCCACAGTCGGAACTACTACAGAAATTTATGATTATTTAAGATTGCTTTTTGCACGGGTAGGCGAGCCCTATTGCTATAAATGCGGCAGGAGGATATCCAGCCAGAGTCCTCAGGAAATAGTTGAGCGTATATTTTCTATGCCTTTTGATACTCCGATAATGATACTTGCTCCAATTGTGCGAGGCAGAAAAGGCGAGTATAACCAATTATTTCAAAAAGCAAAAAGAGATGGGTTTGTGAGAGTCAGGGTAGACGGAAATATATATGACCTTAGCCAAAAAATAAAGTTAAATAAAAAGCTCAAACACAATATAGAAATAATAGTCGATAGATTAATCCTTAAAAAGGAGATAAGACAGCGCCTTGCCGATTCAGTAGAAACCGCCCTAAAAGCAGGCGATGGCCTGCTCATCGTTGCCAAACAACCTTCTACGAACTACGAACTACGAACTGCGAACTACGAAGTCCTATACTCCACCCAAAACGCCTGCCCCAAATGCGGAATAAGTTATGGTCCTTTGGAACCGAGAATGTTTTCATTTAATTCGCCCTATGGGGCATGTCCCGGTTGCGATGGTTTAGGCCATAAGATGAAAATAGACCCCGATTTGATAATACCGGATAAATCTAAATCTCTAAGAGGGGGAGCTGTTGAGCCGTGGCGAAAAGGCGGCAAATCTTTACTTTTGTATTATCATCGCATGATGAGAGATTTAAGTTACGATTATAATTTCGATTTAGATACACCTTTTAATAGATTGCCGAAAAAGACTCAAGAGGTCATCCTCTATGGTTCGGAAGAACAGAATGTCGATAGGTACTTCGAAGGTATCATTCCGAACCTTGAACGCAGATTCAGGCAGACAGAGAGCGAGTATATAAAAAATTTCATCTATAGTTTCATGTCAATGCGTCCCTGCCCGCAATGCAAAGGCAGCCGTCTTAAACAAGAGTCCTTGGCAGTAAAAATAGATGAGAAAAATATCGCAGATGTGTGTAAATTAAGCATAGTGGGAACACTTGATTTTATTGAAAATCTTAAATTAAGTAAAGAAAAAGCCCAGATAGCAAGATTGGTTTTAAAAGAATTAAAGACTAGATTGCATTTTTTGATTAATGTCGGATTAAATTACCTTACTTTAGACAGGGTGAGCCAGACCCTATCCGGCGGAGAGGCCCAGAGGATTAGATTGGCGACTCAAATAGGCGCCGGCTTAGTCGGGGTTTTATATGTATTGGATGAGCCGAGCATTGGTTTACATCAAAGGGATAATTCCAAGCTTCTGGATACCTTATACGCGTTAAGAGATTTGGGAAATACTGTATTAGTGGTAGAGCATGACGAATCTACCATAAGGAGCGCCGATTATATTATCGATTTAGGTCCGGGAGCTGGCAAAAACGGAGGCGAGGTTGTATATAGCGGGTCATTAAAAGATTTGCTTAAATGTAAAGATTCCCTAACTGCAAAATATATGAATGGTGAATTATCTATTCCGGTACCCAAAAAAAGACGCCCCTATAAAAATAAAAAAAGGCTTATAATAAAAGGGGCCCGGGAGCATAATCTTAAAAATATTGACGTAGAGATTCCACTGGGTGTATTTACTTGTATAAGCGGGGTTTCAGGTTCCGGCAAATCTACTTTAATTGATGAGATTTTATACAGAGCTCTGGCCAGGAAATTTTATCGTTCCCCCCTTGTTCCGGGTAAATATGAAAGAATAGTCGGTGTTGAAAATATCGATAGAGTAATTGTAGTTGACCAATCGCCTATAGGAAGAACGCCTCGTTCCAATCCAGCTACATATACCGGGGTGTTTAGTTACATAAGGGATATCTTTAGCAGACTTCCCGAGTCTAGGATGCGCGGTTATAAACCCGGCCGATTCAGCTTTAATGTCAAAGGCGGCAGATGCGATGCGTGCAACGGTGACGGAGTGAAAAAAATAGAGATGCATTTCTTGCCGGATGTTTATATTATGTGCCAGGTATGCAAAGGCAAAAGATTTAACCAACAGACCCTTGAAGTAAAATTCAAAGGTAAAAATATTGCAGATGTATTAGAGATGACAGTTGATGAAGCCTATGAATTATGCAAAAATATACCCAGAATTAAATCTAAACTTAAAACATTAATAGATGTCGGCTTAGGATATATACAAGTGGGTCAATCCGCCACTACCCTTTCAGGCGGCGAAGCCCAGAGGGTTAAGCTTTCAGCTTACCTTGGCAAAACCTCCACAGGAAAGACGCTTTATATATTGGATGAACCTACTACAGGGTTACATTTTGACGATGTCCACAAACTTCTTTCAGTTCTAAACGCCCTTGTTGAGCAGGGCAATTCTGCGATAGTCATCGAGCATCACCTGGATGTCCTTAAAAGCGCAGATTATCTGATTGACCTTGGGCCTGAAGGCGGGGATAACGGTGGCGAGATTGTAGCCTGCGGCTCGCCCGAAGAAGTGACTAAAAAGAAAAAATCCTTCACCGGTCAATATCTAAAAAAAGTTCTTTCTAATGTTATTACTAAGTCAAGATGTTAATTTTTTACTATTTTCAAATGTTAATTTTTA
>CAZMYR010000074.1:0-3919 GCA_964570585.1 uncultured Planctomycetia bacterium | reverse complement strand
ACATCAAAACCAGAGAATGGGACGAGTTCAAAAAGCAGGTCACAAACTGGGAAATAGATACATATTTAGACATCTTCTAAACGTGTTTGGCGACTTTGCGGTACGTCAGCCGGAGGTTTCACAGATTAACCGCAATGCCACGGTAAGAATCTGAAATTTTCTTCGCGCAAGCTAATCATGTCACGCCTCCCTTTCATTCCCCGCTTGCTTGTATCGGTTTTAACTTGACTTGATTATGTGCTTTTGTTACACTTAATGTCTGGAGTGAGGTTCAATCGCGGCCCCTGTGAGGCTTGTCCATCTGGAACTGTATCAAGCCGCTTTAAGCCGATTCTTATTGCGATTTTTCATGCCACGGCGGGTTTCTTTAATTAAGGCAGATTGAGCGAGGGTGGTGAAAAATGAGCAATAACTGCCAAAAAAACTGGCGGAGAAGGGATTTCCTGCGAAGATCGTTGACCGTATATTTAGAAATTTCCGCTGCAGGTGCCATCCGAGAGATGGTCGCCGCTTCACATGAGTTTAACAGACTTGTAAATCAAACTCTTAGCAGAAAAGGGCTTTTTGATCATTTCCAGGATCCAACACGCATAACGCAAGAGCAAGTTAGTAATTGGTATAGAACATACGGCGTCGGGTCGTTGGTTTTACTATCCTTAAAAGGAGATGATGTAAAATGGCTGAAAAACATAGTCAATTAATACTGATTGTGAATAATCAATGCGCCTATTCTTGTCATTTCGAGCGCAGCGAAGCGGAGTCGAGAAATCTGCTTTTTAATAGATTTCTCCACTTCGGGTTGCTTCGCAACCCTATGGTCGAAATGACAAAGGCACAAATACCAAGCACAATTGGTATAAAATGCAGCTTAGCAGTACAGGCTGTTAAAGATGTGTATGGTGAAATATCAGGAACTCTTTATTCTATTTTTTCAAAGCCAAAAAACATCATGCTTAAGACGACTCTTGCTGCCCTCGCGATTAGCGTAGGCACTATAACTGAAGCATGGGCTAATAGCAGATATGATAGAACCCAAAATCCCTTTGCAAACATAACAAGTGGCGAAAGTTATACTTTTGACCCTAATGACCCAAATCAGGTTTTGACAGCATATAACGGGCAGTTATGCCCTGTACAAAAGATAGAAAATACGCCTGTTAAAAGGGTAAGCTTTTACTATCCTCCTGACTACCAAATTGATAGTTTGGTTGTTGGAAATAACCTGATTTTTATACCTAAGTGCAATGAAAATGAGGGAAGAACAGACTCAATTGGTTATTCAGTAATGGGCTTAACAAAATCAATTGAGCTGCCGGATGGTTCAAGAGCAGCGCCCTATACAGATCATCTTAAATCTGTAGAATTAACCCCTGAAACACACGCAGAGAGTGACCAAAGAAGATATACAAAAAATCTTGAAGTCCTGGATAAATTAACAAATGGAGGTTATGTTTGGGCTGCAGGAGAGCATGCTGGAGAGACTGTTTCCATATCAGACCCCAATCTGGTTCCTCATAAAGTCTATATAAGAGGAATAGACTTTGCAGAGCCTAACAATCTTCCTGAAAATCCCCCAACTGAAATGACACTCGAGCAGGCTATTGATAGTTATGGAAATGCCCTATCTGAAGAAGGAGCATGTTTCTGGGTAACTGATCCAAATGATACAGGGCTTATATACGCAAAAACATTAGCAGATATTGCTGATGTTAATCTTTATGAGCCTAACTGCCCTTGCGATTCAAATTCTGATTATATTGGTCATGTATATCCAAATAACTTTTCCTACCTTGACGGCATTGCCAGGATTGCTATAGATTGGATAGAGCCAAAATCCAGCTCAGGCCAGGAATATTTACCAACATGGAAAGGATTAAACTGCTTTCTTGATAATGAATTTGAACTTAACAAATTAGGTGATTTAGAGACTTGGAATTTAGATTATAATGATATTTCATTCAGGCTTTCAAGAATAGGAGATGAAAGAGCAATAAGAGCCTATAAAGATGCATTAAATGATCCTAAGGGCCTTGAAATCATAATAACAGAGCCAAGTGAAAGCAACAACAATAGTGCCTCAGTAATACTCCAAATGGTCAAGAAAGCGCAGTTGGAGGCTAGTTATAGTAATTTGAGGAGGAATGAATTACCGAGACCACCGGGAGTTCCAGAAGGAGCTAATTGGTGGTATTATAATATTATTTTAAAGGAAATTGGTGGCAATGTCGGAGCCACAATACAAAAAAGGCAGATGTGTTTTAGTAGTCCTCAATATCAAAATGGTGAGCCGTGGTGTGACCCTAAAAAAACAGATATGGCGGATGTATATGGTACTAATTATATTCCTTCAGGAGGAGAAATTGTAAAAAAAGATGCCTGTCTTTGGTTATATCCAGGTTACACTGCGACTGCGGTACAAACTTTTTCTGGAGGAGATAATAATGGAAATGAAATAGAAACAATTTATAGTTTTACAATAATTTCAGATTAAGAAAGAAATTGTTTAATTTACTATACTACCGCCTGGTCCGTCTGGTGGTCCAGAGGGAGTTTGTGCAACACACTCCCCATCCTTACAAATCATATTTGCACCACAAGAAGTACCATCTGGATAATTAGTACAGCTTCCTTTTGTTGTTCCTTCACAATCACCATCCTCAATATATTTACATTTTCCACATTCATATTTCAATAAATAACTTAAACTGACCGATTCCTACTGTCATACCCGCGAAAGCGGGTATCCAGTTAGCGAATCGACCATTGGATTCCCGCCCATTCGGCTAGCGCTCAGGGCGGGCTCTGCGCGGGAATGACAAGTTTTGCTATGTTGCTATCAGATAAGTTATTAAGATAGTTTTACTCTAAAAACGGTCAGTTTGAGTAAATAATTCGGTTGAGAAATGTAGGGTGTGCTGTGCACACCATAATTGAATCTTATTCGCCTACGGTATCTTTGATATCATCGAAACTCGGTGGTTTGGGCCGCTGGCCAGTTACAACTGTAAAGAAAAAGGTTCCACCTGGGCGAAAGATTCTACGATAATCAGGCATAATTAGAAATAATACGTGAATTTTACAAGGCTATCAACATACAAGTTAATGGTGTGCAGAGCACACCCTACGTTAACTAGGTTAACATTTTGAAATCAGGGCGATTACAGATTTACGGCAATTCCTCGGCCGGCGAGATATTCTTTGATTTGTTTAATTGTGTAATTTCCGAAGTGAGTGATTGAGGCCATAAGCACTGCGTCCGCTTTGCCGTCAATAATTGCATCGTAAAGATGCTCAAGTTTACCCGCTCCGCCGGAAGCAATCACAGGAATATTGACTGCGTCACTGACAGCCCTATTAAGTTCATTGTCGTAGCCGGCCTTTGTACCGTCGGCATCCATGCTGGTAAGCAGTATCTCACCTGCGCCCTGCCTTTCACCTTTGATGGCCCATTCGACGACATCAATATCAGTTGATTCCGAGCCAGCTTTGACACAAACCTGCCATTTACCTGTTTTTGTTTTCGAACGTCGGGCATCGATGGCAAGAACAACACATTGACTGCCGAACCGCTGTGCAGCTTCCGTAATAAGCTCCGGAGCCTGGACCGCTGCGGTATTTACAGAAACCTTGTCGGCGCCGCTTCGCAGGAGCGTATCTATTTGCTGTATCGTCTGGATGCCACCACCAACAGTAAACGGAATAAACACATTTTCAGCAACCTTTTCAACAAGTTCAACAATGGTTTCACGAGAACGAATCGTGGCGGTAATATCCAGAAATACTAATTCATCAGCACCTTCATCGCTGTATCTTGCACCCAATTGAACCGGGTCGCCTGCATCGCGAAGGTTCAGGAATTTTACTCCTTTAACTACGCGATTGTCCTTAACGTCAAGACACGGAATAATTCGTTTTGTCA
>CAZMYR010000073.1:0-3949 GCA_964570585.1 uncultured Planctomycetia bacterium | reverse complement strand
ACTACTTAAACTTGATGAAGAAAGGCGTAAGACACTAACCGAAGTAGAGAAACTTAAGCATATACGCAATGGGGCCTCTGATGAAATAGCCAGGCTGAAATCAGAAAAGAAGAACACAAAGGCAAAAATCGATGAAATGAAGATAATATCCCAAAAAATCAAGAAATTTGACCAAAAAGTGGGGGAAATAGAGCAAAAATATAGCGAATTATTAGTTAATATCCCAAATATCCCCCATTCCAGCGTTCCGGTTGGTCCTGATGCATCGTATAATAAGATAATAAAGACATGGGGCAAACCGCCAAAATTTGATTTTAGCCCAAGAAATCACATAGAGTTGGCAGAATATCTTAATATAATCGATTTTCATGCATCTACCAAGATAGCAGGTAGCGGTTTTAGCCTTTTTGCTGGAGATGGGGCAAAGATGGTAAGGGCACTGCTAAATTTTATGATAGATTTACATGTTAATAAGCATGGTTATAAGGAGATATGGCCGCCAGCATTGGTGAATCGCGATAGTATGACAAACACAGGTCAGCTTCCGAAATTAGAAGAAGAGATGTATTGCCTTAAAGATGATGACCTTTTTCTTATACCAACTGCGGAGGTTCCGGTAACAAACATACACAAAAATGAGATTCTAAATGAAGAGGATCTTCCGATCTGCTATACTGCATATACCCCTTGTTTTAGAAGAGAAGCAGGCTCATATGGTAAGGATACAAAAGGCCTAACCAGGGTTCATCAGTTTGACAAGGTTGAAATGGTAAAATTTGTAAAACCCGAAGATTCCTGGAACGAACTTGAGTCTCTTTTAACAAATGCAGAGGAGGTTATTCAGCTTCTTAACATACCCTATCGCGTAGCCATCCTTTCTACCGGTGATTTAAGTTTTGCCGCCGGCAAATGTTATGACATAGAAATATGGGCAGCGGGCTCTAAAAAATGGCTTGAGGTATCCAGCTGCTCCAATTTTGGCGCTTTTCAGGCCCACCGGGCTAATATAAAATATCGCGAAAAAGGTAGCAAAAAAACCGAGTATGTTCATACCCTAAACGGTTCAGGGGTGGCATTTGCCAGATTGATAATCTCTATATTAGAAAACAACCAACGAAAAGACGGAACCGTAATTATTCCTGAGGCCCTACGCTCTTATATGGGTAATCAGGATAGATTTGTTCCTTAAGAAGAATGCTTAAAAAAGCAATTCATATTATATTAGCAATTTTATTTTTGCCCATTTGTTTTTCTGTCGGTTTTATACTTTATGAAGAGATTGGTAGTATAAATAGATTATCTTCGGCTCAGCTTTATTTCTTTTATGGCTGCATATTTTATCTTATCTTTCATATATTAGTTTTTAAGCCGGAGAGAATCTACATATTCGGTCATGAGATGATGCATGCTATTGCAACTATACTTTCAGGCGGCAAGGTAAGCTCTTTTAATGTTTCAAAGGCAGGCGGCAGTATAAGGACGAACAAATCCAATGTTTTTATTTCCTTAGCCCCATACCTTTTTCCATTTTATACAATCTTAACAGGTATAGTATATTTTATATTGGCGCATTTTAAGAAGGACGTCTTGATATTTTCGAAGCCATTTTTATTTGTTGTTGGATTTACTTTAACGTTTCACATTGTATTGACAGTAGATTTTTTAAAAATAAAACAGACTGACCTGCTAGGTACAGGTTATATATTTTCAATAGAATTGATCTGTTTTGTAAATTTACTCATAATAGCTTTTATCTTTAGCCTTTTGTTTAAAGAGATAGAATTTGGCAGATTTTTTAGCAGCGCATTTGTTCAATCTAAGCAATGTTATGTAGATATTTTTAGGCATCTGTTTTTGTGATTAATAGAGTCGGAGGAGTGGCTGAGCGGCCGAAAGCGGTGGTCTTGAAAACCATTAGGGTCCTTGTGGCCCTCGAGGGTTCGAATCCTTCCTCCTCCGCCAGTGATACCAATTCGTACCAAGGCAAAAAGGGGCCATGACCCCGTGCATACAAAAATGGCAAAAGGCTTTTATGCAATCAAAAAATAAAATACCCCTGTTGCTATTTTTTTTACTAGCTACAATATATTTTTTAACTGCTCCAGGTTATATACTTATAGTCGATAGTTATTATTCACTATATACAGCAAAAGCAATAGTTGGGAATGGCTCTTTAAGAATAAATACTACCGGAGCAATTTATTCTAGCTATGGGATAGGCTTACCGTTGTTATGGATTCCATATGTAATTGTTGGCAAAGCAATAGGGGCCCTGACTAGATTACCAAAAGATATTCTTATAAATTTTTTAATATCTTTCTATAATGTCTTTTTTGGAGCTGGGGCATGTGTATTTATGTATTATATAGTTAAAACTTTTAATGCTTCTAACAAAATTTCAATAGTTATGGCGTTACTGTTGGGTCTAACAACTATGTGCTGGCATTACAGCGTGATAGATTTTTCAGAAGTAACGCAGATGTTTTTTCTTTTAGTGGTTATTTGCTTCGTTTTAAGAAATACATATAAAAGTTTAACGGTCGCAACTATTTTTTATGGTTTTTTAATTTTGCTAAAAGCAATATATGTAATATATGTCCCTTTTTTTATTTTATATCTGTTTACAAAAAATAAAAAAAGGATTAGTAGCAAGAGTTTAACAAAAATTTTCTTATTTTTATTTTGTATAGTAATAAGCACATTAGCTATATTTATTTTAAATTATTATCGCTGGGGGCATATACTCAATTTTGGTTACTCCGCTAGCGACCGTTTTTCCATAAAATTTTTATTGACCCAAACAATACCATTGTTATTTTCATTAAACAAAGGAGTATTTGTATATTCACCCGTTGTTTTATTAGGAATTTTCGGTTATATTAATTTTTTTAGGTATTACAGAAAAGAGAGTATATTATTTTTAGGGATCATTATGGGAAATCTACTTTTTCATGCAAGTTATATATATCATGGTAGTCTCTGGTGTTGGGGCCCTAGATATTTAGTGCCGATGATACCATTATATCTTCTGCCATTGTATATTTTTTGGGAAAAGAAAAGGGTTATGGTAAGAATACTTTTGATATTTTTTATTTCCATTTCTTTTTTAATACAGTTGGGTAGTGTTTTGCAGAATCAACATGAATACCATCAAATAAGATATAATAAAGTAGCAGAAAAGATAAAGCCAGAGATGCCGCCTGACATCATTGGCATGTTCATTACATTGAAGCATAAGATACTTGAAAAAAATAGCATATTTAACCTTTCAGAATTTGGCATAGATTCTAACATAAAGATAGATACTTCTGAATTTGAATCATGCCAAGGTTTAAATTTATGGTATTGTCATTTGGCAAGATATTATAATAAGTCAATTATAAAATATATTCCTATAATATTCTTACCCTTAATCATTTATTTATTTATTATATTATTCAAAACATCTATTGTCGCTGATAAACAGAGGCGCATATGAAGTTTAGCATTATTATCCCTGCATATAATGAAGAAAAAGCCATAGGTCAGATTTTAGATAACATAAAAAAACTTATAGCCGTTAAAAATTATGAAGCGGAGATTATAGTAGTAGACGATGGTTCAAAGGATAAAACAGCAGAGGTTGCAAAATCAAAAAATGTTAAGATTCTGCAGCATAAGAAAAATTTCGGATATGGTGCGGCATTAAAAACAGAAATTGAATTTTCTAATAGTGAAGTTATTGCTATAATAGATGGAGACGGTAGTTACCCGGTAGAAAAGATACCCGCCCTTTTGAATGGTATTAACGAATACGAGATGGTAGTAGGCGTTAGGACTAAAATCGGTGCCGAAATTCCATTTTTAAGAAAGGTACCAAAATATTTTTTGACAAAATTAGCCAACTATCTCATAGGGGCAAACATACCCGATATTAATTCTGGCCTTAGGATTTTTAAAAAATCTATTT
>CAZMYR010000072.1:0-4207 GCA_964570585.1 uncultured Planctomycetia bacterium | reverse complement strand
CCATACGTTGAATTCAAATCTTATTTTTTGAAACATAGTCTTTGCCATCCGAGCAGAGCTCTGATAGCACCTGTAGCATAAGTTTTAGCTGTTTGCAAATAGGAGTATTTCATTCGCTTTGAAAGAACTGCTATTATCAACCAATAAGGAAACCGCAGGAGAAAAAATAAACTTACAAGTAAACACGCTAACTTGTATGAAAACCTACCTCTATGCTTTTTAAAAAAGAGTAGTATGCTGGCTTTTAACTGCCACACCATTTGAGGTTTCATTTGATTACTACTGGCCTTCCCAATGTGGATAATCTCAGCACCTTGAGTAAACAGTATTCTCCAACCTGCTTCTTTGAAACGATAGCACCAGTCGGTTTCTTCTCCATACATAAAAAATCGCTCGTCTAATATACCGACTTGCTTTATAGCTTCCTGCCGAACGAGCATAAAACAGCCGGTGACAACATCCACCTCGCGAACATCGGTGCGATTCCACCAGGTCATTTGCTCTCGCCCGAAGAACCGGCTTTTGGGAAAAAGTTTGGACAAGTATGTTGTTAACAATAACATATTCAATACCGATGGGTACATGAAACAGGTCGGCTGTAGTGTCCGATCTGGATTCAAGACTCGACAGCCTACAACAGCCACTTCCGGTTGGCCATCAGCAAAGGCTATCGTTTTTTCTATAGCCCTATCCAAAACTATCGTGTCCGGATTCAACAACAAAACATATCGTCCCTTGGCAATAGTCATACCTTGATTGTTAGCTGCTGCAAAGCCACGATTCTCGGTATTCTCTATCAGTCTGACCTGAGGAAATTCTCGCTTCACCATCTCCGCCGAACCATCACTTGAAGCATTGTCAACAACGATTACTTTAAAGTCGATTTCCTTTGTCTGCTTATACACCGACCACAAGCAATCCCGCAGAATATCTCTCGTATTCCAGTTCACTATGATGACAGATACATCAAACATTTTTATTTAATCGCTTTCATCAGTTCCAAAACAGAGCAAACCTTCAGTTGATTTTCCCGGGCTATCATTAGGCATTTGTGCACTGCCTTGAGGACGTAATCATCTATCCCGTCCGTCGTCCGGTCAAAATCATGCGCCAGCACAACTGCTCCTTCCTGTAGTTTGGCCCATTCTTGATCAATCCGGTTTTTTCTTTTTTCTACCGACCAGGTATCACCAATATCAGTTGTCCAGAAAATTATTGGTACCCTTTTGCTCCAAAGATAGAGCAGCGCTACCAGGTTCAGCTTACCGTAAGGCGGTCGAAATGGATACTTGCTATGCTTATTATCTAAAGCTGCGTCTATAGCTTTCCAACCTTTTTTTATATCCCTTATAGCACGGATAGGTGAGACCTTCCAGTAGTGTAGATGGTCGTAGCCGTGCGAACATATCTCATGGCCTTCTGCAGCTATCTGTTTGACTATTGGCTCGCGGCCCGTAATATTTCTCCCCAGTAGAAAAAACGTCGCTTTGACGCTGTATTCTTTTAGAATATGCAAAATTGTGGGGGTCAATCTGCTGCCGGGACCATCATCAAATGTTAGAACTAATACATCGAACTTTGCTGTTTTATGTTTAAGCATCAACCGCGTACATCGTCCATAAATGAAAGGTACAGCCGTGTAGAGAAAAACGAGCAAGAAAATGATTAAGCAGGCTGATACAAGTAAAATTAGCATTCCCTCCAGCCTTAACGATTACTGTGTGAACATTTTTTTGTAGCAAAATTACGCCAACGCTGTTTTATCCAAGCTGTAAAAGCTGTTTTTTTCAAAACATACTCCAGACCTGAGTTCAGCCATTGTATAGATGAGCACAATATGTTAATAAATACCGGATATGTCCTTGGAGCAAAAATCTGTATGGAAGATTCTATCCAACGTTCATCGCCATATTGTTTCTTGTATTGTGCATCACCAAAGCCGAAGTCCAGCGAATCTACGGTTGGATCGCCGCATAGCCTTTCCAGAACTTTCAAAAACAATACCGTTCCTACTTCGAACTTCTTCCAAGATGGGTCAAAGCCAATTTGCTCTAAGAAGTACGTTCGCCTATATTGGAGCCCAACCTGAAATGCGCATGGCTTTTCGCCAATAAAGAGCATAGCAGTTCGCAGCCAGCCAGATTTTGCGGCGGTTCTCATAAGAGATCGTGTTCGAGCATTATCAACAAATCCACAGCCTAAAGCATATTGATATGTATTGGCTGAGACAGCAGACATAGCCTTTATAGACTCTTCTAATTCTTCTTCGCTGGAATACATCACTACCTTTACCTGCCCTTGATATTGGCTTTCAAGTTTCTTGAGATACCGACGCAGATTACCTCTATGTTTCTTGGAGCAACTCTCGTAGAATTGATCTATGGTTTTCGGAATCGCCATCCGATTGTGAGGCGACCGTTTTGAGAAATGCTCTCGACACAAAAAACTGGGCAATTTCTTGGCCGCTTTGTACACAGGTGAGTCGATTTTAAGATTGTTGAAAGATATGACATCAGCTTCACCATTCCTAAGAGTATTGTTCAATTCCACCAGAAGCATCGCGGATATTTCCGAATTCGGCTGCCCTATGATTCCCCCATAGACAATCCTTACGCTGCAAAGAGAAGGTTTAAACAAAGTTTTATAACCAATTTGACAGGGCATTTTTGTTCTTTGAATTCGTCCTATGAGCATAGCCTGGGGCTGACTATTGTGAAACAAAACTATAATATAGGGCTGTACTTTTTCACTTGAAGAATCTATTACTGAAAGGTATCTGGTTATATCAGCATTAGGTGTGGGGAAAGGTTCATTTCGCTGCATTTCTTCCCATGCCGCACGTATATTTTCTATTTCTTCCGTGCTTCTTACCACTATTACATCCCAACCGTTTTGAAGATGTGTTTTACCGGATATCAGCATTTAAGATTTCAGAAAATGTTTGGAACTGTAAAGCGGGATGAATCGACCGAGCAACAGATAAAGGACTCAGCGACATTTCATATACTAAACCAACAATAGCAAACGTCATAAAGAGGAGCATGTGTATTTGGCCAAAGTAGGAAACGCTAATGAAAGAAACGCAATGGCCGAGAATTGAAACGCAAATACTCCATGCAAGCCATTGTTGTTCGCGGGGGATATTTTGTAGAGAATATTTGCCGGCAGTCTTAACTGCTATTATTAAAACAACCACAAAAAACACAAGAGTAGTAAGACCACCTTCCACTGCCTCGAAACAGTATTGGTTTGTAACATCATGTAAGTAATAGCCCCACTGTTCTGGATCTCGAGTGCCTAATAATGCCCACTCACCAAAATGTTTGATAGTTTCATCGATTAGGTAGTACCTATGCCAGCCGGTTGAGCCTCCGACAAGGTCTATCCGAGCGAGCAAGTGCCATACAGGAGCATTCATCACAATATGAAGAGCCATCACTAATCCACAGAGTCCGAGTGCCATTAGCCGGCCATAGCACCGAAATGAAAATATTGCAAGCAGTGCAAGGGTAACTATCAGCGTGCCGTAGGGAGTACTGGATGCGGAAGTCCACACCATAAAGATTCCTGCCAAAACAGCTATCCAGTATAGAGACTTCCGGTGTTCTGTAATCACAGAAGCGATGAACATGGGTAAAAGATTAGCCCAGAATACGCCAAATATAATAGAATGTGGAAAAGATGCCTGGCACCTAAATTTGCCCCCTCGGATGGCTGTATGAACTCTACCTAATAGCCAAAATGGATTTCTTCCTGTAGCTTTTTCTATCGCAACTAAAGGAACCATCAAAATGGCACAAAGTGCGAACATCCTAACTACAAATTTGATGTCACTCCATGAACGGATACTTTGCCTAAAAATCCAGTATAAGCCTATAATGTCATACAATCTCCCAGATTTATAAATAAGCGCCCTCATATCCCCCCACTGAACTGTATATACTATCGCACCACATAAGGCCCAGCCCATAAGTAGCTTGTCAAATTTATTCCATTCTATAACTTTCAGTTCACCACGCAAAAAGATTCGCAGGACTCCTGCTGCAATCAATATCCGCAGAACCGTGAAATCCAAGCCCATGATTATTATTCGCTGGTAAGCAGGCACAAAACATGTTGCAATAATGTAAGGAGTTAAGAAGTATTTTCGTGGCAGAGAGATTGCCAAAACTGCCAAAACACAAGTAATAATTATGGTTGGAGTAGT
>CAZMYR010000071.1:0-4497 GCA_964570585.1 uncultured Planctomycetia bacterium | reverse complement strand
AAACTATATTAAACAACTTTAACCAGTTCACTGTCAAGTGAACATTATACTAGGAATAGAAATGATTCAAGAATTTAGAAAACAATTAAAGGATATAGCAGAAAGGATAGAACATCTAAGGGGGTATCTTTGACGTAGATAAGAATCTAAGTGAAATAGCCGAGATAGAACAAGCTATGTCCCAGCCCGCTTTTTGGGCTGATACCCAGAAGGCAAACCAGATTGTTTTCCGGTTAAAAAAGCTAAAAGCCATAACAGCTCCCTTCCAGGATTGTGCCAATCAGCACAAAGAGTTATCAGAATTAGTAGAAGTTCTTGATGAGAAAGATGAAATATCCTGCGCCCATATTAAAAATGAAATAGCGTCTTTAAAATCAAAAGTAGAATCTCTTGAATTTAGGAGTATGCTCAGCGGCGAAAATGACAGAAGCAACGCCATATTGAGCATAAACGCGGGCGCAGGAGGAACCGAATCCTGCGATTGGGCAAACATGCTGCTTCGCATGTATGCCCATTGGGCTCAAAGAAAGGATTATAACGCGCAACAGGTCGATATATTGCCCGGCGATGAGGCAGGAATAAAAAATGTTACAATCATTATCAAAGGAGACTGGGCTTATGGTTATCTTAAGGCAGAAAGTGGAGTGCATAGATTGGTAAGGATATCTCCTTTTGACGCTAATAAAAGGCGGCATACATCGTTTGCATCGGTAGACGTTATTCCTGAGGTTACCGATGAAATAAAGGTAGATATACAGGATAAAGATTTAAGGATTGATACATATCGTTCAACCGGCGCCGGCGGACAACATGTAAATGTAACAGATTCAGCAGTGCGAATAACACATATTCCCACGAATATTGTTGTCCAATGTCAGAATGAACGCTCACAGATGCAAAATAAAAAGACTGCCATGAAGATATTACGAGCTCGTTTATACGAAAGAAAGCAAGAGGAATTAAAAAAGAAATTAGAAGCAGAATACTCCAAAAAAAAGGCCATAGAATGGGGCAGCCAGATACGCTCGTATGTATTCCATCCTTATAATATGGTAAAAGACCATAGAACAGGAACAGAAACCTCTAATACCCAAGCAGTGATGGACGGAGATATTGATAAGTTTATTGAGGCGTATCTTAAGATGAAGAAGTAAGGAAGGAACGTTTCCAAAATCAAAGAGGCAAATGTCCCCATTCCTGGGGACACTTGCCCCTTAGATTTCGGAAACGTTCCTGACCAAGTATGTACAAATGGATAGTAAGTAAAATCATGGGTTCGCGTAATGAAAGGGAGATTAAAAAGCTGCAGCCCATATTGGATAAGGTAAATGCTCTTGAGGAATCGGTGTCTAAACTTACCGATGAGCAGCTTAAAGAAAAGACCCAATTTTTTAAAAGCCACTTAAAGCAAAAGCAGGGCCTTATTAAAGAAAGGGAGGCTGAGCTGAAAGAAAGGATATACGATGCTACATCACAGCAGGAAAAGGATAAACTTAAAACTACTTTAAAAATTTTGAGAAACAGCCTCTTTGATGGAATTTTGCCTTCCGCATTTGCCGTTGTGCGCGAAGCAGCCAAGCGAACCATAAATATGCGCCATTTTGATGTCCAGATTATAGGCGGGATTGTTTTGCATGAAGGAAAGATTGCAGAGATGGCAACCGGTGAAGGGAAAACTCTGGTTGCTACATTGTCTGCCTATCTTAATGCATTATTAGGTCATGGCGTCCATATTGTAACAGTAAATGACTATTTAGCAAAAAGGGATACAGGGTGGATGGGGCCCATTTATAGATTTTTAGGGCTTTCGGTAGGCACGATATTCCATGATATGTCTTCTGAAGAAAGAAAAGCAGCTTATGCCTGCGATATCACCTATGGGACCAATAATGAATTCGGATTTGATTATTTAAGGGATAATATGGTGATAAATAAGGAAGATATGGCCCAGAGGGGGCATTTCTTCGCTATAGTGGATGAGGTTGATAGCATCCTGATTGATGAAGCAAGGACACCTCTTATAATATCAGGGCCAAGTGAGGAATCGACCGATAAATATTATAAGATTGATAAAATAGTTCCTCGCCTGAAGAAGGGCGAGCGCAATACGGAAACCAAAGAAGAGACAGGTGATTATATCGTTGATGAAAAAGCACGTACCACCTATTTAACAGAACAGGGCGAGTTGAAAGTTACCCAGTTGCTTGGATTAAAGGATATGCATACCTTTGAATCTATGGACAACAAGCATCACGTAAATCAGGCGTTGCGTGCGCATAAGAATTTTAAAAGTGATGAGGATTATATTATTAAAGACGGAAAGGTAGTAATTGTAGATGAATTTACAGGCCGGCTTATGCCGGGCCGGCGCTGGAGCGACGGGTTGCATCAGGCAATAGAAGCAAAAGAAGCAGTAAGAATCGAAAGAGAAAATCAGACCCTGGCTACTATTACTTTTCAAAATTACTTCAGGATGTATGATAAATTGGCCGGAATGACAGGAACTGCAGCCACAGAGTCAGAAGAATTTGATAAGATTTATAAATTGGATGTGATCTCAATACCGCCTAACAGGACACTTATAAGGACCGGATACCCCGATGTTGTGTATAAGACAGAAAAAGAAAAATTTAATGCTATTACAGAAGAAATTGAGCAGCTTTATAAACAAAGACGGCCGGTTTTGGTGGGCACTATCACTGTAGAAAAATCTGAAAGATTAAGCGAACTTTTAAAGCGAAAACAAATTCCGCACAACGTCCTAAATGCAAAATACCATGAGTATGAGGCGCATATAGTTGCTCAAGCAGGCAAATCCGGAACAGTTACTATTGCCACAAACATGGCAGGCCGCGGGACGGATATTGTATTAGGCGGCAACCCGGAATTTCATGCCAAAGACACCATTATGAAGTTAGAAGCAGGGGAAAAGGCCGTAAGCGAAGATGAGAAAGGTGAAATATTGCAGCAGGCGAGAAGCAAGGCAGCAGAGGATCACGAGAAAGTAGTAGATTTAGGAGGCCTTCATATAATCGGAACAGAGCGCCATGAAGCAAGACGTATAGATAATCAGCTCCGCGGGCGTTCAGGCAGACAGGGAGACCCTGGCTCAAGCAGATTTTATGTCTCTTTAGGAGATGACTTGATGCGTATATTTGGCTCAGATAGAGTTACTCGCATTGTGAATTTCTTTAAATTGGAAGAAGGTATACCTATTGCCGAACATCCCATTGTAGCCAAAAGCATAGAGACAGCTCAGAGGCGAGTTGAGATGCACAATTTCCAGATAAGAAAACAGGTGCTTGAATTTGACAATGTTATGAATAAACAAAGAGAGGTTATCTACGATGAAAGAATGGCAATATTAGAAAGCGAAAGCCTAAAAGAGCATGTGGTTGATATGATAGAGGAGCTGATTATTTCAGCATTGCAGACACATTGCCAAAATGAAAATATACCTGAAGAATGGGATTTATCAGATTTAGTCAGTTGGCTCAGAATGAAATTTTTGATAACTTTTAATGCAGAAGAACTGGCAAAATTTTCCTATGATGAGCTAAAAGATTTTTTGTTTGAAAAAATCAAATCACATTACAATGCCAAGGAAGAAAGAATTAGTCCTGAGATGATGAGGCAGCTTGAGCGATTTGTGCTTTTGCAAACAATAGATTCTAAATGGAAAGAGCATCTGCGCAATATGGATGATTTAAGAGAAGGGATAGGATTGCGAGCTTATGGACAAAGAGACCCATTGGTTGAGTATAAAAAAGAAGGCTATGAGATGTTTGCAGCCATGACTGGCTCTATAAAAGATGAATCTGTAGAATTTATATTTAAACTTGAACCTATAACCCGAGGCATAACCAGCGTATTTGCACAGACTCCGCAAGAGGCGCTACATCCAGAGGCAGAAACTATGCACGGTATGCGTATTAGTAAGGAAAGGATGCCTTCAAAAAAATTCTCCTCACAGGGAACAGGCCCCCTACCCCCTCCGCAAGAGGGCCCTCAACAGCCTTACAGAAGGAAGACTCCGAAAGTCGGACGAAATGACCCCTGTCCTTGCGGCAGCGGTAAAAAGCATAAAAATTGCTGCGGCAGGTATGCATAAACAGTTATCAGTTATCAGTTATCAGTTATCAGTTGTTTCTGCCGTCCTTTTATCGTTAGCATTTTCCAGTTTTAACCTCGAATTTCTGGCTTGGTTTGGATTTGTTCCGCTTTTTTTTGCATTAGAAGGAAAGAATAAGTTACAATCTTTCTTAATAGCCTATCTTTGCGGCCTTTTATTTTTTGCTATTTCTTTGTACTGGCTTGTTTATGTAACCCCCGCCGGCTGGATTTTACTCTCACTTTATCAAGCATTGTATTTTGGGATTTTTGGTTTAGTCTTCTCATATTTTTCTACAACTTACAACTTACAACTTACAACTTACAACCATCTCGTCTTTCCCTCCGCCTGGGTCATCCTCGAATACCTCCGTAGCCATTTAATGG
>CAZMYR010000070.1:0-4570 GCA_964570585.1 uncultured Planctomycetia bacterium | reverse complement strand
TTAAAATCGCAGTCAGTATAACTTCAGATGCTGGTGTGAAGCAAGTGGCTAGAAACTCCTAACTTGTAACTATAATAAAAAGGTTCCTTTTTTGCCATTCAATTACAGCTTTGACGATTTAGCTTTGAGAATTGGCGGACCTTTTTATATCAACTATTCCACTGTATTGACTGAGCATTTAACATCTTGGCTTTTTGTTACACATGGCATCTGAAGTCCACTTAGCTTATAATATGGATGAGCTATCTGCCATCGGGGGCTGCAATCAGATGGACAGAAAACAGGATGAATCAAAGGAATATCCATTATTCGTATCTCGTGCCATCCTTGAATCAATTGGTATAAGCCTTGACCAGTTAAAACAGCAGCTTACTGAACTTAGTTCTATACTCGGCCCCAAGTTTATACACCTTGTTCCTAGCAGTATAAATGACTTCCCGACATTACATTGGGTTGTCAATCTTAGTCTACGTCTTCAAAAACTTAGGAATTGCGAGGGTTTTGATAAGCACGTGGCGAGGTACGTCGGTAAGCAAGTGAAGTCCAGTTATTTTGTAGCAAGCATTGCGAGTCATCTGTACGACAAGGTGGACAGTGTTAAATTAGAACCAATCACACATGAAAGAAGAATGGCTGATATTCTTGTTAACTATAAGGGTGAGGAGGTCTATTTCGAATGCAAGGGCATCGAGACCTCTAGGTTCGACTTCAAGCAGCACCACGACCATATGCTTTCCATATTGCGCAAGTACTTAGTAGACGTGCCTCACCAGATTAGCATTACTTATAGGAAACCGCTATCGGACCCTGACTTACATCGATTGGGAGAATCACTGCGGGAAAGAGCTAAGTCTGTACAAACCAATGGTCGATTAATTGATAACCCAGAGATACTGGTAAACGTGATTAAGAGGGAAACGCTCACTGACAAACGCTTTCGTATTTGGATAGGCATGATAGAGGAGGAGTTAGATGAACGCTGTAGATATCCTGGTGATCTATACGGCATTAACGGAATTACTATATCAATAGCCGGACCGAAGGTAAGCTATAAAAGAGTACTCAGAGAGAAGATTAGAAGAAGTAAGCGGCAATATTCGGAGAACAAGCCATTTGTCTTAATGATCGACGCTAATACAATGTTGGGGGCGCTAGCTGAGAATATCCGTGCATTGTCGTCAGCCTTTCAGCCGGTGACTAATACTAGGTTCAGCGCTGCGGTGCTTGTAGAGTCTAAGCCGGTTATAGGTAGTACACGGACTGATTTTGTCTTTAATTTCGTATCAAACCCATTCGCGAAGTCTCCGGTAAGCAAGGATATTGAACTACTCTTTCGAACTTCGGCGGACTAGCTATTAAAAGGTTCAATGCAATTAGCTATAATGACTTATTTTTTAATTAGTTACTCCTGTTCCAGACAATCCCTCGTTTTAAAGCGGATAGGGAATTTAGCTAGTTCTGGAGGTTCGTGTTGCGTAAGAATAAAATAATGTCGCATCACGAAAAGCTGTTTTGTGCAATGTGACTTGAGGGTGATGCAGCGCTACTCAAAGAGAAGCTAAGAATCCTGAGACAAAATGTGCACCATGGCTTAGAAGATTTTGCCAATCGTGCTAAACCCAGGCGCAGTTAGGGTAGGGGTGGGGGTGACAGATAACTACTGAACCAATTATCCCACCCACTGCCTACCTCTTGACCCATCCAAAGTAGATCGCCGACTCTTAGAATGTCCAGCCCATTTTCATTATGCAAAAAGCTGCGAGTAACTTCCCACATCATCTGTTAGGTTATCTAAAACGACTTTCCTCATCATGAAGGCTAGGATATAACATTTCATTTAGGTCGTAGCAAATAACAAATATACAAATCCTTGAGTCCTAAATTGCTAAAAGAACGAACTTTTTAGATCCGATAAGAAGGTTATAGGAACCGCGGGGGGCACTTAAGGGGCTTTTAAGAGCAGTTTCGAAGCAAATGTGTCATAGTATGATTGAAGTTTACATAATATAGATACCTCTAACTCCAATCGTTAGTTTTTATTAGTGGCAATATGCTGTTCCCAGGCAAGCAGATATGCTAATAAACTCTTTTCTATGCAGGAAACAATTGCTAAAAAGTAATTCCGGCAGGAAGTCAATAGAGATAGGACAATAAAGCGTAATACTGAGCGCTTAACTGTGGATAAGGTGTACTTTTCATTAACGATTTTCAGCCAGATAATCATAAAAGACGGACTTTTTATCACCGGTGTAAAAACACGCTCGAATATTAAATCGCCCTCGCCTATAAGATACAGGTAACTATTAGCTGCAATTGAGTACAGCTTACACAATTGGAAACTAGTTCACACAATCAGCCAAAGTCGAGGTAGAGAGATGGATTCTGACCTGCCGGAGGTCGAGATTGAATAGGGAATTCTAGGTCGAAGTAACTTGATCATGTTTTCCTCCATACCAAGTAGGAGGGGGGCGTCTAGCCCCCCTCTTTAATGAGCTCGTCCAGGATTTCTATTTCTTGATTCAGTGTGTCGTCGTTCAGATCATTCATCTCCTTCTCGAAATAGTCGCGAAATTCTGTGAATAACTCCTGATAAGGCTCAGAAACTAGCAAAGGTAATGACTGCCGTTCCCACTGCCCCAGAGTTATAGGCGGCACAATTATACCGCTCTCATCATCAACACTCGGTGCCCAGGGACTGCTTAAATGGGCGTGTTCCCGTTCGTCTATCATCCAGTTTTTCAAGAGGTCTGTGTACCTGGATAGCAGGATGCCTTTCCTGATGCCGCTGTTTTCAAAGAACTCCGGGTTTTCTTCGGGTAGCTCAACGGTAACCGTGCTGCTGTCTTTGGTGCCGTTGCGGTCTTCGTAGTTCGCTTCCAGTGTCATGGCTTCGCCCGAAGACGTTTTCCTGAGTTTCAGCAGAATCAGGCCACCCCTGGTTTCGCCCTCTTCCCTCTTGGACGGGAAGAGGGTATTGACCTTCATCAGCTCTCCGGTGGCCTCATCGGCCTCCGGGCTTCCGTAGACCTTCTCAATCTCCCAGCCGTTGCCTTCCAGAGCCAGCCGGAGGTCAAACACCAGCGGGGTGACCATATACTCAAACTCGTCGTCCATACGCTCTTCAAACTGCTCTGCCGAGTGCACGGAATAGTAGTTAGCTCCCCTTATCTTGGTTATGTACTCAATCAGCTCTGTGTTAAAGTCAACACCGATGCCGATGAAGGTGGTGTATACCCCGTTGTCGGCATTCCCCCCGGTCATGCCGAGCAAGCCCTGCTCGCTGGTATCGCCGAGGTTGGGCATGGCATCGGTCAGGAAGACAATTCGGTTCTCATACTCCGAAGGGTCAATATCAGTTAGCTCGTCATACATCCCGGAGGCCATCCGCATCCCCGCGTCAAGATTGGTACTGCCACCGGCGGATATCTCCAGAACGTGGTCTTTTATCGCCTTCATATCTGTATTTGCCACCAAGTTCAAAGGCTTGGCCAAGTAAGCAACATCATTGAATAGCACCATACCAAAACGGTCATCATCTTTCAGATGGTCAATGAGGGCTACCACGGATTCGGTAGCAATCTCAATCTTATCTTTGCTGGCATCTTTATCATCGATTCTCACTTCATTACCAAACTGGTCGTAATAGTAAGTGTCAAAAGGATTATTCATTGAGCCTGAAATATCCAGCACGATAACCAGGTTGAGCTTCTTCCTCTGGAAGTCATTCTCTTTCATTCCTGAGTTCAGACCTACCGATAGATAATAATCAATATCACCGGAGAACGGGTCCCGGGTAACCGCGTAGCTGTAGGAAGGGCAGAACAATTTATGGCACTCCTCGGCCTGTCCCGTATCAAAATAATAGTCATAGAACAGCCCCTCATAGGTAACGTCGGTGGGTAACGGCAGGTAGTCATTTTTGATGTTCTCCCGGAAATTGTTGATGTCCTTAGCACCGCCGGCGGCTAGACCAATGTTTCCCGAGCTAGTAGGGACGGTGGTTGGTGCAGGTGCTGGAGCTGGTGTCGATGCTGATAGCCAGGGCAGCAGGCCGCCGCTCTTTTCCGATTGCGGTTCCGGACTGGTGCGCCAGTCGTCAACCTTGCCCTGAGACCCACTCCCGGGTGTACAGCCGGAACTGAATAACAGGACTAGAGCTACCAGGATGGCTACAGCGATATAGAAACTGTGATTCCTCTTTATCAACGTTTTCATATCAGTTACCTCCCCTATGTTTATTTTCGATATATAGTAACGACGGTATCACCAGTTCCTTAAATGTAATAACGAAATAGATACCGATTGGTTAGCTTGGTGTGAAAATAATCGGCAGATTTTGTATTCAGGGCGGCATGTGGATAGCAAAATTAAGCAAAAGCTAGACGGATTTACTGGCAGAATTTAAGCCTGTTACTCCATGATATGAAGACACTTTTATTTCCTTTATATCTGTTAGTGCTTTCCGCATGATATGACACTGGTTGTTCACTGCTCTCTTTTTCTCTTTTTGCGCGCGAGTGCACTGTTGACATTAATTAGTAAAATAATGTGTAAAATTTGGGTAAATGAC
>CAZMYR010000069.1:0-4827 GCA_964570585.1 uncultured Planctomycetia bacterium | reverse complement strand
GAACTTTTATAAAAGTATCCATGCCTTCTTATTGCAAAAGCTATTCATCCTCCAGTCTAAACTTTGGTTTTTTTCCTGTATAAAATACATATACTAAATACTGAAACCACCTGTTTATCTGGTACTTTGTTTCAACATCCCTTGATGCAACGATAAATTTGACAAAATTTATAGCAAGGTAAACGGTAAATATAAAGAAATCATTCACTTTGACAAAAGCGAGACCTGATTTTCCATAGAATTCTCTGAAATATATATATTTAGATTGAATCCAAATAAGCTCGATGGTTGTAGGTTTAGATGCGGTGTGTATTTGTTTATTCATAAGCCCTCTGTGGTGTATAATCTTAGCTTCAGGCATAAAATAACCTAACCAACCTGCTCTGCGCATCTTTAGCTGAATATATGGGTCATCCCACCATTGTTGCAGAACATCGGGAAAATAGCCGGTCTGGGCAAGCGCATTGCCCCTCACAAGCAGGCAACTAAAGGACATCCAATCAACGCAAACAGGTTCCGTTGCTCTGCCTTCTATCTTGGTGAGAGTCCTACCTGAGACATTAGATAATAAGTGCCTATATGAAAAGATTATATCATAAACAGGGGTGTGAAATTTCTCTATTGTTTTTATTGGTTTTCTTTCTAAATTTAAATTTAATGGCCCGACATACCCGGCCTTAGGATTTGAATCCAGAAAATCTATGAGTTTCTGCAAACTATTCTCAAGAACTATTATATCTTCGTGCATCATACATATATATTCACCGCAAGCTTTCCTAAAACCTACGTTATAGGCCTCACAATTTCCTGTATTCTTTTGCTTCTTAACCAAAAGCGCCTCCGGGAATTGTTGGCTTACCATTTCTGCACTACCGTCAGAAGAGCCATTATCCACAACAATAATCTCATGAGTAAGCGGATTGATATGTTCTTTTATCGATGTAAGCGTAGATTTGAGCAAATCTTTTCTATTATAACTTACTATAACAATACTTAATTTTGGATGGCCTGACGTTATTTTCATATAATTAATCTATTTTATCTAACCTTTTTATAGACTCTAATGCTATCAACAAATTCTATAAATTTATAGTCTTCTTTTATCTTATCAATCTCTTTGCACAACCTGGTAGGGCCGAGGGCTCCTAAATAATACGACGATGTCCCTTCCATTTTCTCAGGCCGATTAGCATTACGGAATATAATATACCCTCCTTTTTTAACAAATTTACTCCAGCTTTGGAAGTCTTTTTTAACTACAGGATAACTACAGCTTCCAGCTATAAGTAACAAATCAATAGACCCTTTCCATCTTCTGGCGATGTTCCAGCTAAAATTCTTTATTAATTTAATATTTTTTTTCTTAAGCTTCCTTCTGATTAAAAACTTGGTTATCAATAAATGCGGGCGCAATCCTCCCGCTTCAGAATTTGGCAGGTAAGCATCTATAGAAATAATTTTACCTTCCTTGGGCATATTAGCCGCTAATGCAATTGTAGAATCCCCGAAGAAGGTTCCTATCTCTACGCCATATGTTTTGATTTTGCTTCCATATTTTATTAATAATTGCCTCTCTTCCTCAGTTATTAATTCTATAGGCTTAAATCTATTAAACAAAATCTTTATTAGATATTCTACCATATTAAAAGGATAAGGCAATTTCCTGATATGTTTAATCCATTCAATTTTACCTACTTTGACCCAACTCTTCTTTCTTTCTTCAATGAAAATATTATCTCCTTTTAATAAAGTATCAGCTTTGTCTAAATCAGAAATATATTGATTATATATTGTTGGGATATACCGCTTATACTGATAGGCAAATTCATAAAAACTTACAAAGTGCACTATGTAGATTTCGTCTTTCTGCATCCCGGGGTCACAAAAATAGTTTAATCTATTTTTATTATCAACGAAAACTCCTCTAAAACTTTGGGGGGCAATATCAAGATAGTTTTGCGCTATAACAAGTATTCCGTTTTTATCTATCCTGCACTTTTGCAAATTTTTGTTCTTCCACCATCGCAGGAAATCTACCGCACGATTGTTAACACCAACAACTCCAGCATTATATAGTCCATAAGAAGTGTCTCCCTTTCCTTTGCCAAATAACTTTTTATTAACAGCAAAAATAACATTTGCATCATTCAACTTTAAAAATGCCCAATCTATTCGTTTAATAAAGTATGTATCAGAGTCTACATAGAAGGCCTTTGCATATTTCATTTCCTTTAAAAGAAATGCTAAAAAGATGGATTTACTGATAAAGGCCTTTTGATATACAAAGCGCTTATTTCTAACCCTTTCATAAATCTCTTGGTTTGTAATTTCCCTTAGAGAAAAAAGCAATACGCGGTCCAGTTGCAATTTTCGAAGCGCATTTCCACTCTGTTTATCTAAATATAATACATGTAAATAAAATGACTTACCATATACCTTTTTAAGTGAAAAATATAGGGCCAGAAATCTGTGTAAATATCCTTTATCTACAATAGTGCAATATATATTATCTGTATTCATAACAAGTTTATGGAAAATTTTTCACTTTTATTTTATAATCTTTTGGGCCTTTTGCATATTGCAAACAATGCAATTGCTTGTTGAATTATTTTATTCGTAATGATAAAATTAGCTGCTGTATTACTTTTGGCATCTTCTGGGTGAAAGTGCTCGATTAGTCTTTTTCCTGTTTTTCGAGGCAGTATAACGTGCCTTAAGTTAAACCAATCTAACAACTTAATAAAATTATATAGGGGATTTTTAACTCTTCTCATTTGCCCTAACAACTGGATTTCTTCAAAATACTTTTTCAAATATTTTTCTAATTCTTTTTTATTCAATTCCTTACGATGAAAGCGGATCTTTTTAAGCTTAACTTTTCTTAATATTTTTTCCTGTACAGAACGATTTAAGGTGCTTAGGTAAAAAACACCTCCGTCTTTCAATAATTTGCAAATAGTGTGTAAATAAATATCTATATCTTTTAGGTGTTCTATGACCTCAAACGAAACAACCACATCAAAAAGGTTATCTTTAAAACAATTCTGTAAACAATCAGAAACTACAAGGTTTATATCCGGGCCATACTTTTTCCTTGCTCTATATAGCACCTCCTTATCATAGTCGCTGCCTACAACAAAACTGCCTACTTTTCTAAGAATGTCTGTGCCATAGCCTTCTCCGCATCCGAAATCTAAAATTCTCTTATTGGCAACAAAATCTTTTACGTATTCGTATCTTTGTAAGTGCATAGCAAATACTCCCCCCCCATGTTCTGGATAACATCGCTCTACCGTGCCGTTTTCAGGGACATCTGCTATTTCCATTTTCTAAAGTAGCTAAAGAACTTTTATCCTAATCTTCAATATATCTTAAACCCATAAGGCTGCCTGACATAAACCAGAATGCTGCATTTGCCGGGAAATTTATTAACTGTCCGAACTGCCAAGCAGATAATACAAGTAACATATAACTGAGTGGTATCATGCTATAGCATTTCCATTCAAAATCGCTTATGCCTCTATAAATACGAAAGCCATGCCTGATTATAATAATATGAAGTGCTATCCATAAAATAGTGCCTATGGTTCCTATCTCGGTTATAGAAAGATTTATAGCATTTTCTGCGTTCGTCGGGCCAACGGTACCGTGAGAAAACAACCCAGCGCCAGGGCCAACTTTGCCAAGGCCATTTCCAAAAAAATATCCTGTTGAATACCGAAACGGCAAAATAAATATTTGTAACGCTCTACCTTTTTCTTTTTCCATTACGGTCTGGAATAAAGCTCTTGGCGTTTTTATAGTTTCATATCTCTCGGCCGCAACTTTAAACATTCCCATCGTATAGGGTATAACCAAAAACAACAATAATATGGATAAAACGGCAATTTTGAGCGGCCTACCGCGGATTAAATCTTTTCGTAACAAAATGATAATTACTAAATAAACACCGCTTATTACAACACTTGTCCTTGATGTAGATGCAATTAGCCCTGCAAAGCCTATCAGGGTTAATGCTGTAACCAATATTAGACTTAATAACTTTCTCGAACGCTTTTTTGCTTGTGGAATAATAAATAGTGCAATAATGAAACCAATTGCTTGTGAAAAATAACTTCCCGCAAAACCCATATCGGGACCTAATCCCGGTGGACGAATTAATGCTGAGCCCAACCTTCTATCCCATTCATAAATCATGGTGTAGTATCCCGCAGCAATCAACGCTACCCTTTCTTTGCCCCAGTTGTATTGCAAAATAGCTGCGCCTGAATTAAAAAATACGCACAAAAGAACTGCCCAGCATAGTACTTTAAAATGATTTTTATCACGCATAAGATAAAATCCCATCCAGTAGAGAGGCATCATCTCCCAAAACATACGGCTACCGGCAATAGCGCTTAGGTAATTAAAATTATCAGGGTTAAAAATTTGAATTATTACGTTCAACAGAAAAATAAAAATAAGGCCGGTGTAAGGCGGCTTTTGCCTTAAGATATTTTCTGAGAGTATACGTTTTTTATGCATAAGAAAATTTAAGAAAGTAGCGTATAATAATAAATCTCTTATAACGTAAACTAAAAGTTTTAAATTTGTGCCATGGGTAAAATTCTTCCATGGGCCATCAAGCAAAGAGGCTTCAAATAAAAAAAGCAACAAACCCTTTCTGGGATCTTTGACTGATAAGCAATAGGGAATAGCAAAAACCGTAAAGATTAATATAGATTTTCTAACCTGGTCCCCATAGGTAGGGTTAAAAAAGGCTAAAAAGATTAATGATAGAGGGATTGCAATTAATAATATCAAAAAAATATTTTTTTTCATATTTCG
>CAZMYR010000068.1:0-5058 GCA_964570585.1 uncultured Planctomycetia bacterium | reverse complement strand
TTTGGTTTCAGAAACGTCCCTTCTGGTTATTTCATTCCCACTGCCTTATATGCCTCTCCCATTATCTTTGAGGCAATCTCTGTTGCTTTCTTAGCGCCATCTTTTAAGATATCTTTTATATAACCTTTGTCTTTCAGAAGTCTTTCTCTCTTCTTGCGGATAGGTTCAAGATAATCAATCAGAATCTGTGCTAATTCTTTTTTGCATTCAGTGCATCCTTTTTCTGCACCTTCACACCAATTTCTAACCTCACCTGTTATTTCAGGTTTAAAAATTTTATAATAGCTAAAGACATTACATATGCCGGGATGACCCGGATCTATCTTCTTTATCCGCTTAGGGTCAGTAATCATAGAATAGACTTTGCTATTAATCACTTCCTCTTTCTCGGATAATGCTATAAAATTATCATAACTTTTGGACATTTTTCTATTATCGATACCCAAAAGCCGGGGCATTTTCGTAAGCAATGCTTCCGGGTCTGGGAAAATCTCCCCCCCATATAAATGATTAAACCTTCTCGCTATTTCCCTCGCCAATTCCAAATGGGGAAGTTGATCTTCCCCTACAGGAACAGCCCGGGCTTTATATATTAATATATCTGCTGCTTGTAATACAGGGTATCCTAAAAATCCATACGTTGTTAACTCTTTACCTTTTAATTCCTTAAGCTGCTCTTTATAGGTAGGGCATCTTTCCAGCCAGGAGGAAGGCGTTATATCCGATAATATCATTGCCAGCTCAAGATGTTCTTTTACATCAGATTGCAAAAATATAACAGATTTTTCAGGGTCAATTCCGGCACTTATCCAGTCAGCTACCATCTCGATAATACAATCTTTTATATAGGCAGCATTTTTGTATTCACTCATTAGGGCGTGCCAATCAGCAACCATAAAATAGCAATCATATTTATCCTGTAAATTAATCCAATTATTTAATGCTCCGAGAAGATGGCCTAAATGCATCCTGCCTGTTGGCCTCATCCCGCTTAGTAGTCGCTTTTTCATTACAGCTTCCTCGCTATCTTCTGAACCTCAAATGCCTCAATAATATCTCCCAGCTTGATATCTTCAAAACCCTCTAACCCTATTCCACACTCATAACCTTCGGCAGCTTCCTTAATGTCATCTTTAAATCTTTTAAGTGAAGAGAGCTTTCCTTTATAAACCTCTTGACCATTCTTTATCAGCCTGCAATCGTTAGTGCGTCTAATTGTTCCCTTCTGCACATAACAACCTGCTACTGTTCCTGCTTTGGAGATTTTAAATACCTGGCGCACAACCGCACGGCCCAGGAAAACTTCTTTTAACTTAGGCTCCAGCATTCCTTCTAATGCTGCCTTGACATCAGATATAGCTTCATATATTATGGCATATAATTTTAAATCAACGCCTTCTCTTTTAATTGCCTTTTCCGCCTCGGCTGTCTTGCCGGCATGCAAACCTATTATTACCGCATTTGAAGCAGCAGCTAACAATACATCGGACTCATTAACGTCTCCCACTGCAGTATGTATGATATTTAATTTTAGCTCTTTTGTATCTATTTTCATTAGCGAATCTCTTAAAGCTTCTAGGGAACCCTGCACATCGGCTTTTAATATGACCTTTAACTCTTTTATTTTGCCCTTTTGAACTTCAGCATAAAAATCTTCTAACGATACCTTTCTGGCTACAGGTGCTAATTTTTCTTCTTTAGCTTTCTGAAGACGCAATTCGGTTATCTCCTTTGCCTTTCTTTCATTATCCACAACAATAAAGGGGTCCCCTGCATCCGGAATACCATTTAGGCCCAATATTTCTACAGGCATGGAAGGCGGCGCTTCCTTTACTTTATGAATTCTGTCATCAATAAGGGCTCTAATCTTACCATAGTATTTTCCGCAAATTACAACGTCTCCGGGGTGTAAGCTACCGTTTTTAACCAGCACAGTAGCAACAGGACCGCCGCCTTTAGATAACTTACCTTCAATCACAACCCCCCTTGCCGGCTTGGTTGGGTCTGCTTTTAATTCAAGCATCTCCGCCTCAAGCAATATCATCTCAAGCAATTTCTCTGCTCCTTCACCCGTCTTGGCAGACACATTAACGGTAATGGTCTTACCTCCCCAGTCCTCTGCTGTTAAACCAAACTCAGAAAGTTGCTTTTTAACCTTGTCGATATCAATGTTTGGTTTATCTATTTTATTTACAGCCACCACAATAGAGACTTTAGCAGCTCTGGCGTGATCTATTGCTTCGATTGTCTGGGGTTTTACACCGTCATCAGCGGCAACGACTAAAACCACTATGTCCGTCGCTGTAGCCCCTCTTGCCCGCATTGCAGTAAATGCCTCATGACCGGGTGTGTCCAAAAATGTTATCTCGCCTTTATCCAGACAGACTCTGTAAGCACCTATGTGTTGGGTTATTCCGCCTTTTTCAAAATCTATGATTTTGCTCTTTCTAATATAATCAAGCAAAGAAGTTTTGCCATGGTCTACGTGGCCCATTAATGTGATTACCGGTGCCCGGGGTCTTAACTTGGATAAATCTTGCTTTTCATAAACAGCCATAGTCTCTTGCTCTATGGTAGGCAGGCTTTCTATTCGATATCCAAATTTTTCACCCGCCTGTTTGGCTATACCCTCATCAATTAGTTGATTTATAGTAGCAAAAACTCTCAAATCCATTAGATTTTTAATAAGCAGGCTGGGGCCGATAGACATCTTGGATGCTAAATCTTTTACGGTTATAGGAAATTTTACCTTAACGATTTTCTGCAGAGGTTTTTCTTTCGGTATAACTTCTTCTTTAGGAGAAGGAGCTACTTTCGGTAGGGTAATTTCGTTTTCTTCAACTGTCGGTTCGACTAATTTAGCAGGTTTTTTTCTTTTAGGTTTGGCCTTAATGAGTCCAGGGGCCTTCTTAACTTTAGCCACCTTTTTTTGTGGTTTAACTTTGGCACCTGGTTCTTTTTTAGAAAAAGCCTTCTTTATCTTTCTGACTGTGGCCTCGGCTAAGGTGCTCTTATCGGAACTTACACCTATGCCTAATTCCGAAATCCGGCCAATCAGCTCTTTTGAACTAAGCTTCAATTGCTTTGCTAAACCCGATACTCTTATCGGGCCTTTTTTCTTTTTCATTCTTTTAATGGAAGGGATGGAAGGAGTCCCGATCTCCTTCCATTTTTCTTTCTCATCCTTTAATCAACTCTTTTGCTGCTGTTATGATTTTTCGAGCTGTGACCTTGCCTATCCCTTCTATCTTAATAAGGTCTTCTTTTTTTGCATTGGCTATATCCTCAAGGCGATTATACCCAGCATTAATCAACGCATCTTTAATCTTTTTACCGACGCCCGGTAAATTATTCAGCGAAGGCAGCTCTTCCTCAACCTCGGTTTCTCCTTCTGCCTCTTCTGCCGCTTCGGTCTTACTGCTTACATCTATCATCCATCCGATAAGTTTAGCGGCTAAACGAACATTTTGCCCCCTTTTCCCTATTGCTAAAGATAGCTGGACATCTTCCACAATCACCGATACTCTATTGTTTTCTTTGTCAACATCTATACTTATTGCTTCTGCCGGACTTAATGCAGCCTTAGCATACTCAGCTATGTCATCGCTGTATCTAACGATATCTATCTTTTCGCCATACAATTCCCTTACAATATTTTTGACTCTCTGCCCTCTCATTCCAACACAAGCGCCGACTGAATCTACTTTTTCATCTTTGGAAACAACAGCGATTTTAGACCTGTCTCCTGCCTCTCTTGCAACAGATTTTATCTCCACTATACCTTCGGCTATCTCAGGCACCTCAGTTTCAAATAATTTTTTTAACATATTTTCATGCCTTCTGGAAAGCATAATCCTTGGGCCCCTTGGCGTCTTTACAACCTCTGTAATATAAGCCTTTATTCTCTCCCCCTGTTTGTAATGCTCTTTTAGGGGCACTTCGGCCCTGAGCAGGATACCTTCTGTCTTTCCAAGATCAACTATAATATTGCCTTTCTCAAATCTATGTACTGCGCCGGTTATAAGAGACCCTTCCCTGCCATGGTAATCAGTATATATAACATCTCTTTCTGCTTCTCTTATCTTTTGTATTATAACCTGCTTGGCTGTCTGAGCAGCTATCCTGCCAAACTTTGCTGATTTTACTTCCTTGCCTTTAGAAAATATCTTTATAGCACCCGTCTCGGCGTTGAGTTTAACTTCAATATCAGAAGTATCTCCTCCTACAACCTTCTTTGCAGCGCTAACCAAAGCAGATTCAACCGCCGCTATAAGAATATTTCTATCTATGCCTTTTTCGCGTTCGATATGCTCAAGGACCGATAAAAGTTCGCCGTTCATTTACGTAATCTCCTCTGCATCGTTATGCATACCTTTGCATTATGAATATTCTCGTAAGGTATTTTTAGTTGACCGCCCTTTAGTTTTAAACTTATAAAATCCTCGCCTGCAGAATCTAACATTGCCTGAAAAAAATTCTCCCCCTCTATGGGTTCCTTTATGTATAAATTAATCTCTTTTCCTATTACTTTTTCAAAATCTTTCTTCTCTCTTAATGGTCGGTCTAAACCAGGCGAAGACACCTCTAATAATATGAAACTTTCCTTTATAATATCATCTTTATCCAAAATATCGCTCAATTGCCTGTTTATATCAGTACATTCATCTAAAGTAATTCCACCTTCCTTATCTACCAATACACGCAAAATAGGCTTATGCTTAGAACCGCTTAAACTGATATCCACCAATTCGGCGTTGCAATTATTCAGCACAGGTTGCATAAGTTGTTTTATATCTTCTGCCGGTTTCATATTGAGATCCCTCGTCGCTTTGCTCCTCGGGATTAATTCGGACTTATAACTTAGCTTCGCTATCGCTCGCTAAGTTATATCCTCATTAAAATAAAAAGCGAGTCCGCAAACCACTCGCTTTGATATTCACCCCTTCCCTAATTTAGGATTAAATTAGTGAATGTGATTATATTATATATACTATTTCATGTCAAGTAAATTTCTTGAGGTTGCTGAAATACTCCTTTTTAATCAACATCCAAAACAGG
>CAZMYR010000067.1:0-5177 GCA_964570585.1 uncultured Planctomycetia bacterium | reverse complement strand
TCTTAACATTTCAAAATAGTAATAACTCTTAACATTTTAAAATAGTAACATCAAATCTGGCTTTTTTCTTGATTTAAGATATACATTATGATACAATTCAATGGCGTTGTGCGTCTTGCGTTTTTCGTCGTGCGCATTGCATAATACGCAATACGAAAAAGAGATGAAAAATTTTACGATTATTTTAATAATGTTAATCAGTACATTAGGGCCCTCGGGAGTTATCGCGGCAGTGGGCTTCGCCAGTGTCCGGGCCCTGGGGCGCAACCCCTCTGCGGCGCCAAAGATATTGCTCTCGATGATTTTGGCCTTTGTCTTTGCCGAAGCGATTGCTATCCTGGGACTTTTGATCGTGTATAATTTGTTTGGAGGATGAAATATAAACTCTAAACTCTAAACCCTAAATTCTAAACAATATCAAAATTTAAATGTTCGAAATTCAAAACATCGAAGTTTAGAATATTTGGATTTAGAAATTTGGATTTGTTTAGGATTTAGATATTCGGATTTAGGATTTATCTTAAAAGTGAGGAGTTGATATGCTAATATGGCAGTTGGTTTTGATACAGGCGACAACATTTGTTTTGATTATCGTGTTTTTGCGCTGGTTACTTTCTAGCCACATCGCTCGTGCCTTAAAAAGACTGCAACAGCTCAATCAGCAAAATCTGGCGAAGGGGAAATCCTTGAAAGAAGAATTAGAAAGGGCCAAAAGAGAGGCTGAGAGAGAAATCAAAGAAGGCCGCAGCCAGGCCGAAGCTATAAAAGAAGAGGCAAAAGAAGAAGCCGAAAAGGTGAGAGAAGATATGCTCGGTCAGGCCAGACAAGAGGCGAAGCGATTGATTAATGAAGCGGTAAGAGACTGTCAGAGAAAGAGCGCTGAACTTAGTTTAAAGATGCAGGAAAAAGCGGTATATTTAGCCAATGATATGATCAGATATATTTTTACGGAAAAGGGACGGGAAGATTTGCATATCCAGCTTATTGATGAGTTGCTCGTCGAAATAAAGGCATTGGAAAAAGAGAAAGTAAAGGCCAAGGGCAATAAAGCAGAGGTTGTTTGCGCATATCCATTGAGAGATGCCCAGAAAAAAAGTTTAAAAGAGATACTGTCTTCTAAGTTAAACCGGGATATCGCCTTTACCGAGAAGATAGATCAAGAGATAGTTGCGGGTCTGGTGGTCAGGCTGGGCGGATTTGTAATTGACGGTTCGATAAAAAACAAGTTCAGGAAGATTTTGCCCTTAATGAGAGAAAAGGCAGGGAATATATAAAATTGCTATATTGCTATATTGTCATATTGAATAAGCACTAAACTCTAAATTCTAAACTCTAAACAATATCAAATGACCAAAATATTAAAATAAAATACTAAACTCTAAACCCTAAATTCTAAACAATATCAAAATTTAAATGTTCGAAATTCAAAACATCGAAGTTTCCCGTTTAGAATATTTGGATTTGTTTAGGATTTAGATATTAGGATTTAGGATTTAATTGAATAGCAGTATAACAATATAGCAGTATAATTGAGGGGTTACAATGGCCGAGAAGATAAAAATTCCGCCGCTGGAGATAAAGGACACAGGTATAATTAGAGAGATTAAGAAAGGGATAGTCAAAATAACCGGTCTTCCCTCTTGCATAAATGGTCAGTTAGTCGAACTGGGAGCAAATCTCTTTGGAATGGTGATTGGTTTTACTGAAGCCGAGGTCCTGGCCCTGGTGTTAGGCGATGAGACCAGAATAAAAATAGGAGAGAGCGTTTATAGCGAAGAAGGTGTGTTTGAGGTTCCGGTAGGAAATAGTTTTATCGGCCGGGTAGTCAACTCTTTTGGTCGACCGGTCGATGAAAAAGGCAAAATTCAAGAAAGCGACCTTTATCCTATCTTTAGAGATGCCTCCGGAGTAGTAGATAGGGTGCCGATAGATGAACCGCTCCTTACAGGGATTAAGATGGTTGATACTGTTATCCCTTTAGGCAAAGGACAAAGAGAACTTATCATCGGAGATAGGGTTACCGGCAAGACTACCCTGACCTTAGATACTATCCTCAATCAGAAAGATAAAGATGTCCTCTGCATATTTTGCTGGATTGGGGGTAGTTACTCTGCCTTTTTGAAACTTATCCAGGCGTTAAGGAGAGAAGGCGCGCTGGATTATAGTATTGTTGTGAGTGCCATGGCCTCTGATTCTTCGGCAGAACAGTATCTTGCCCCTTACACTGCGGCTAGTTTAGGGGAATATTTTATGCATCACGGAAGAGATGTGCTGGTAGTGTTTGACAATTTAACCCGCCACGCCTGGGTCTATCGACAACTCTGTCTACTTATGGAAAGGTCTCCGGGCAGAGAGGCCTATCCCGGCGATATCTTTTATATTCATTCCCAATTGATGGAAAGAGCAGCAAAGTTAAATGATGAAAACGGCGGCGGCTCGATGACCTTTTTACCCATTGTCGAGACGCAGGAAGGAGATGTTACTGGGCTCGTTCCCTCAAACCTTATTTCGATGACCGATGGTCAAATCTATTTAAATACCAGTCTTTTTCATGAAGGATTTAAGCCAGCCATTGATTTAGGCCTTTCTGTTTCCCGAATCGGAAATAAAGTTCAGTGCGAGGCAATGCGGGAGGTATCCAGGAGATTGAAAGGAGAATATGCCCAGTATAAAGAATTGGTAAGCCTTACCCGCGTAAGGACCAAACTTTCGCCGGAGGTAGAAGAGAGATTGGACAGAGGAGAGGAATTGACCAGCCTTTTTGTTCAGGAGAAGGACAAGCCCCTGCCATTAGAAGAAGTGATTATTATCTTTTATGCTTTTAATAAAGGGATACCGGAGATTTTGGAGGCGGAAAAAAGAGCGAGGTTTCAAAAGGATATATATAGGTATTTTACCAGAAACCGGCCAGAGCTGATTGAGAAACTTGCCAGCCAAGGGGTGTTGACCGAAGAGATAAAAAGGGCGTTAGATGAAGCGTTTGAGGAGTTTTTTAAGACATAATGTAAAATACTAAACTCTAAATTCTAAACTCTAAACAATATCAAAATTTAAATGTTCGAAATTCAAAACATCGAAGTTTAGAATATTTGGATTTAGAAATTTGAATTTATTTAGGATTTAGGATTTATCTTTTGAATTTATTTAGGATTTAGATCAATTAGGATTTAGGATTTGTCTTTTATCGATGTTTCAACTGACAAAGCTACGCAAGGAATTGAGGTTTAATAAAGAGATGGGCGGCATAATTAATGTGCTTGAGGGAGTGGCCTCTGCTGAATTTTATCGCCTGCAGAAAACAAGGAAAAATTTGGAAGAAACCGGAGATTATTTAAAGGACTTTTTTCAGATGGTGAATATTGCGGGAGCGCGCCATGTCTTTCTTGAAGAATCGACCAGACCCCCGGCTTTGCTACTGATAACTTCGGATAGCGGTTTTTTGGGAAAACTGAATATCTCTGTGGTGAATGCAGCGTTAGAAGAATGCTCAGGAAATGAAAAGTTGGTTGTAGTTGGCAAGCAAGGCGCCAGGTATATCGAGGAGACCGGCAAAAAATATGTCGCCTTTTCCGGTATCAGCGATGAAGTGGATTATAAAGAGGCAGAAAAATTAAGCGACTATATTGTCAGCGGCTTTTTAGATAAGAGGTTTGGCAGAACGGTTGTGGTCTATCCCCACTTTGTCTCTTTTTCTGTCTGGCAGGTGCAGATTTATCAGTTACTTCCCTGCAGGTTTTTGTTCCGGGAAAGTTCAAAACCTGAGCCCCGCCATTTCGAGAAAGGATGGGCTGAAGAAGAAGGCACTATCCTTGAGCCATCGCTGCCCGAGATTATCGAATATCTGGCGAAGATATGGATAAATTATATGCTCTATGGGATTTTTTGGGAAAGTAAGCTTTCGGAGTGGGCCGCACGGGTGACGCATTTAGAAAGAAGTTCTACCGAGATTAAGCAGCTGGATAGAAAATTACACTTTCAGTATTTTCGCTTGCTCCATGAGATTAGCGATAAGAATATCAGGGAGATTTTTGCCTCAAGACTGGCTGTGCGCAGGATGAAATAAAATGTGTAATGTGTAAAGTGTAATGTGTAATGTAGGTAAAATGCTAAAATGTGGAATGAAAAAAATTAATTTTTGAACTGGATATAATAATTTCCATTACACAATCAAACATTACACCAGCATTACACGTTACACATTAAACGTTACACAAAGAGATTACAATGAAGAAGGGTAAGGTCATTGCAATTCAAGGGCCGATTGTAATTGTCAAGTTTGATGAACATTCTGCGCCGCCGGCTATCTACGAGATTTTAGAGACAAAGACCTATAAGGGTGAGCGGGTAGTGTTGGAGGTAGTTGAATATTTGACCAGAAGAGCTGCTGATATCGGTAATATTGTCAAGTGTATTCCTTTAACATCTATATTTGGCCTGCAGAGAAATACGCCGGTTTTAGCCACTGGCTCAGGCGTTAAGACTCCCGTGGGAAAAGAGGTCTGCTCCCGGATATTAAATGTCCTGGGCGAACCGATAGATAAAAAGGGACCAATCAAAGCAAAAACGGCCAGGCCCATACATAAAAAAGAAAGTGCCGGTTTGGATATAAGACAGTCCCGCCAACTGAGGTTTGAGGTAATGGAGACCGGCATTAAGGCGCTGGACCTATTGTTCCCTTTAATCAAAGGGACAAGGACAGGCATCTTAGGAGGAGCGGCCCTGGGCAAAAGCATATTAATTTTAGAGCTGATGCACAATATTATTAAGAAGCAGAAGGGTTTCTGTATATTTACCGGAGCAGGAGAAAGAATTAGAGAAGGCAATGAGCTGTATTATGAGTTACTTAAGCAGGGGATAATGGATAGGTCCATCCTGGTGTTTGGCCAGATGAATGAGTCTCCGGGGACAAGGTTTGAAGTAGTGCATACAGGTATTACATTAGCAGAATATTTTCAGGAAGAAAGAGAAGATGTCCTCTTTTTTGTGGATAGCGTCTATCGCTTTGCCCAGGCAGGGAGCGAACTGTCTACTCTTTTAGGTAGGATTCCTTCTGAGACCGGATATCAGCCTACGTTAACTTCAGAGATGAGCGACTTTCAGGAGAGGATTCGCTCAGGCACGCAGGCAGCTATTACTGCTATTGAAGCGGTTTATGTCCCCAGCGATGATTTAACCGA
>CAZMYR010000066.1:0-5192 GCA_964570585.1 uncultured Planctomycetia bacterium | reverse complement strand
CCTGCAAAATTTATTTTTTTCATCTTATAATAATATATTAAAGGCCCAATTACACCGATATCGCTTCGGTTTTTTGCTGTATCGACTAATCTTTTTAAGAAATCCCTGGATACAACAACGTCATTATTAAGCAGCAGAATAAAATCGGAGCCCTTCTTTAATGCATATCTTATGCCTGCATTGTTACCGCCGACATAACCTAAGTTCTCATTATTCGTAATTAACTTTAAATCAGTGAAATTTCTCCTTAAGTATTCTACGGAATCATCAGTGGATGCATTGTCAACAACAATAATATCATAATTTTCATAGTCTATATCTTTAACGGAAAGGATACATTCTTTTGTATCTTCTTTACCGTTCCAATTAAGAACTATAATAGAGACTTTTGGCTGCATTTTTAAATTAAAATTATCTTGATAAAAAAAGTGCTGCCAGGTACTTTATAAATAATCTATTTTTCATGTAATACCTGTTAGGGTTTCCTGTATAACGCCTCTAACTGCTCTCCTTTATTTATAAAGCTGGCAAATTTAGCTATAGCCGTCTTTATAAATGACTTTATTCCCTCTGAAGGTGGCTCTAACCTACCTTTCTGGTGGATAAATACAGGCCTTAAGCAAGAATTTTTTGTTATCATATTATTCAGAGTTTTTCTGGTATAATGATAAACATGCTGATGAGGAATCCAGCTCATCCACCTCTCGCCCATAAACATCCTCATAATAGATTTATAACAGGGGACATTTATGGCTACATAGCCATTTGATGCTAAAATCCTATCTAATTCCCTTATCATCTTAACAGGTTCATGTATATGCTCAAAGGCATGATTGAGTAATATAATATCAAAGAAGTTATCTTCAAGGTGGGCATCATATATTTCTCCGCAAAATATGTTCCTTCCCAGTTTAATTCCAAACTCACATGCTGGCTTATATATCTCCACTCCACATGCTGTAAAACTCTCCTTCTCTGCAAGCCCCAAGGCCTTTCCTATAAAACACCCTATATCAAGAATAGTTCCTCCTTTTTTCAAGTTTCTTTACACTGTTTATTTGAAATTGAGCCCAAAAATCGCTTTTTTCACACTCATCTAAATTTTGCTGAAAAACGTATTCTCCCTTTTTTGTTATGTTTTCTTTAGAGGGCACAGGGTAGCTCCTTGCTAATCCGCAATTTTGGCATTTTAGTATCTTAAATCTATAATTACTTATATAGAGTCTATTATACACACCTTGAAATATTTCCTTACATTCAGTGGACCCACAAGGACATGTAACTAGTTTTTTATTATTCATTTTTTTATTCCTACAATACAAATATTAACACCAATTAATTTCATAAGAAAAGAATTCTCTATTATACGCCAGATAAATTCATAAATACTAAAAACTGGCTTTGGCAAGAGAGGGTGTCCAAAACGCACATTTCCGCGATAATGGAGGTATCTGATTCTGGTAAGAATCCCCCATGTTCCGTAACCAAATGACGATATGAGCCTCAGATTATATGGCTCTAATCTGTTTACAAGCCCCTTTAAACCAAATATGCTGTATTCTGTCTCCCATCCAGCATACCATTCTCCACGCTTTATATGCCCGTGCTTCATTAGTGTATAGGTACTGAATTTCTGAGGAACATCAATAAGAAAGGCTCCATCTTTTTTCAAAACTCGTATCTGTTCTTTTAGGATTTTTTCAGGATTTTCGAAATGCTCTATCAAGCCCTGATGAAACACAACCTCAAATGAAGCATCTTTAAAGGGGAGATTAAAAACATCCGCCTGAATAATCCTGGCATTGTATCCTTTAAAATTTTCAAGCATTAATTTCACAGAATCCCACGATAAATCACATACTGTTACCTCTGCTTTAAGCCTTGCAAGTTCCAAAGAGGTTAAGCCGCTTCCTGCTCCCATTTCTAAAATATTCTTACCCCTTATATCAATTGTATTTTTAATCTCATTGACTATTTTATTCTTTGGTGCCTGGCTTTTTTTGCCAAGGTTACTCCAAAATTTATCCCATATCCTTGTATCAAATATTCCCATAATTAATTACACAATTTTTAATCTCTTAAACAACTCTACATCAGCAAATTTTTCTTTTATAATCCGGGCGATTTGGCATTTGTAATACATTATGTAAAAAGACAAAATATAAATAAAAGATAACAAAAATGCAGCAACCCTGTTTTTAAAAATAATGTAGATTAGAGTTAACCCAACCAGACATATGCCATATATAGGCAGTAACCTAATAAAGACAGGGATAACATTCTTAACTACTTTATTTGTAAAATATAGCAATGTTAATCCAAAAAGATACACACAGTATCTTGCCCAAATTATCCCCAGTGCCCCTACCGAGTTTACAAAAAACCAGCCGAACATAGCAAACAAAAACAGCTTTATAACAACATAAATAAATTGAATTCTCTCCATCCTATGCACCTGCAATATCTGCCAGCCAAAAAATCCACAAGGGTCTATAATGGGCAAGATTGCCAACAGCCTAAAAAAGGGTATAGCAGGAATCCAATTTTTGCCCAAAATTATCCTGACGATAACATCGGCATTAAAGAAAAAAAACAGATACACGGGGATTTTAAGCCAGTACAGAATCTTTGTGGATAGGGCATAGAGTTCGCTGGTCTTTTTCATATCCTTCTTTATCTTTGAAAACAAAGGCGGAAAAACGCTATTTACCGCTGGGTCAACAATGCTGCATACAAACATTGCAAATGTCATAGATAGTGCATAATAACCAACCTCTTTTAGGGAAACCATCTTTCCCAAAATTGCCTTATCTGCACTGGTGGCAAAGATAGAAAATGCAGCCATTGCGAAGAAATATTTGGCGCCCCAGGCGGGTTTAAACACTTCCCTTGCCTTAAATTTAAAATCCAGGGGTATACGATGGCGAAAAACAATCCATAACGATACAGCAAATATTACCTCGCTTGCTAACTGGGCATATACAAGGGCCAACACATTCAGTGCCTTCAATGAAAGAATAATTGCTACAATACCAAAGGTAAGATAATTTAGTATATTAGGAACCAGCATCCTTTTAATCTCTAACTCCTTAAAGCCATACATAAGGGGTATGGCTGATATACAGTAGGGAATCAGGGCAAATGTTAGTATTTTATGGATAGGCGGTAAGGCAACATTGTATCCATAGAGTAGAGGGGTTATCATCCCTAACACTATAAATGCAAGAGCTCCGGCTATTATCTCTAAAACGAATAAAGCCCCATAGTTTATCTTCTCTTCTCTTATGACATATGGACCCAATCCAAGTTGCACAAAGACCTTAGCTATATTCAGTATTAAAAATGCCAGGGCAAAAAGTCCAAAATCATCCGGCGCAAGGAGCCTGGCTAGGATAATGCGTGATATAACTTGAATCGCCTGGGTAATAAATTGCATTAGATACGAACTCGACAAAGATATAAGGGTTTTCCTCTTTAAATTATTTTCCATTTTAAAACTAAATTAATCTTTTTAGAGAGCTCCGGGTCTAAAATATACAGAGCTCTCAGAGGCCTCTGATGTAATTTTGGCAGTTTTTTAGAGGCCTCTTTTAATCTATTTATAAAGCCATTCCGGGCCTTTACCGTATCTTTTAAGAATAAAATCTATTATTGCACAAGTAGCGGCTTTTATATATTGTATGTATTTGAAATTTTCAGGCCTTCTGAGGGCTTTTAAATAAGCAAATAACTCTCTAAGTATTTCCATTAATGCAATAAATAAAGCTCTCTTTCGCTCATCCATATTCTTTTTTATAAAGATTAATCTGTTTCTTACATGATAATACCTATAACGGGCCGATTCATAACTTCCAAAAGTGGTTGATTCGGCTTTATGCCAGGCCAGGGCTTTTGGAACATAGACTACTTTATAACCAGACTGCTTAGCTCGAAAACACAAGTCTGCATCATTGCATAAAATAAAATAATCAGGGTCAAAAAAACCTATTTCTTTATATATATCAACTTTTAACAAAAAATAAACTCCCTGCAACCAATCCACCTCTTCTATTTTGTCGAACTGGCCTTTATCTTCCTGCATATAGCCCCTTGCTATAGTAATGCCATTTCTTCTATCAACAAGACCGCCTGCAGAATTTAATATATTCTTCTTGTAGTAGTAAACCTTACCTCCAACAACTGCTATTTTCTTATCAGATTCAGCAGCATCTATGAGTACACTTAAAGCATTAGGATCTACTATGGCATTATTATCCACTACCAGAATATAGTCAGCCCCTCTACCTAGTGCATACCTGATACCGGTATTGTGGCCTTCCCCGACTCCGAGGTTTTTACTATTTAGGATAATCTTTAAATCCGGGAATCTTTCACTTATATATTCAGGCGAGCCATCACTGGAGCCATTATCTACTATGGCTATTTCATAATTTTTATAGTCTAACTTCTTCAGAGAATCTATGCAATCACAGGTATCCTCTTTTCCGTTCCAGTTAACAATAGTGATAATAACTTTTGGCTGCATGTATTTATTTCTCTCGGTTAATATAGGTCTTAAAACCTTCCATTTTGCATCGTACGCTCATGGAAAATTCTAACCAACTATTCTTAAGATTTTTGGTCTTAAAATATTCCAGGGTAAACCTGACAATGCCAGGATTTTTATCACGCCCTATTAGAAAGGTGAAGATAAGGTATGCAAGCTTTCTATAAAATCTGAGATGTTTCAGTATAATGTATGTTTCATTTCTAATACCAACTTTCCGTCTTTTATTCCAATCAAGTTGGCTGGTGGCCGGATAATGGTCAACTAAAATATTTGGATCATATATTATCTTATAGCCTCTTTCAATAGCAGAAAGTCCAACTTCCAGTTCCCAAAAAGGCTCAGCCATTTCATATTTGCTTACTAAATTCTCATCTATTTTCGATAACAATTCCCTGCGGTAGCTCATATTGCATCCTTTTAAATGTGAAACCTCCTTGACCCTGTCTGTCATGCAATGGTGGTTTCCTACAATTCTTCCGCACCAACTGACCTGTCCAATATATTTAACACGTTCTTCTATTATACTACCGTTGATGTGCAGTATGTCTCTTCCACCCACCCCGCCTATTCTTTCATCTTTATAATAACCTTCTATTAGTTTTAACCAATCCGGCCTGGCCCGGGCATCGTCATCAATAAAACA
>CAZMYR010000065.1:0-5357 GCA_964570585.1 uncultured Planctomycetia bacterium | reverse complement strand
TGTGTTACCGCCGGCTATGAATGGTATAGCGACGCTTGCCATGCAGTTGACGGTGAAGAAGCAGCCGTTACCGGAGACCCTTTAACGGTCGCTTTGGCTGATGACACTCCGGTCGGTACCCTTATCCTTTCTGGTTCTGCCAATAATAAAGTGACTAAATTGGTCTTTACAGCCGCCGACGACGCCGACGCGACTGTCAGCGGTTTGACTGTTAAGGCATACGGCACGGCTAACCTTAATGCGGCTGATGTTGCCGCGGTCAAGCTTTTTGACGGAACAAAGCAAGTGGGATTAACCCAGGCTCAGGTCAGCGGGACTTCCTACTTTATCTTTGCTCCCGCCCTTAGCATTCCTATGGGAACTTCAAAAGTCTTAGATATTGCGGTTGACATTGCTGGTGCTACTTTCACCCCTTCCGCAACAGTGAAGTTGGGGATTGAAAGTGCAACCAGCATCAGCGGGACAACCTTTACCGCTGAATTCCCGGTGGTTGGTAGTAGCTTTACTATCGCCGCTGGCGGCGCTTTGGGGACAGTAAATGTTACCCCAGGAGCGCCTGTTCCCGTTAACAATGTTGCCATTGGGCAAAAAGATGTTGTCTTGGGTAACTTTATTGTGACGGCCGGAACAAACGAGGACATTGAATTGACTCAATTCAATGTTACTTATGGCGGAGCAGCGGTTGGTGGAGTAGCCAATGCTTCTACGGCTCAAGATGCTGACATAACCAATGTCCGAGTGAAAATTGATGGTGTTGTCACCGGAACGGCGGCAAGTTTTGCTACCCGACGAGCTTCAGTTGACTTTTCCACTCCCGTCCCGATTACCAAAGGAACTTCAAAAGTGTTCCAGGTGATTGGTGACATTAGTGGGGCCGGCCGTGCGATTGAATTGAGCGCGGAAATCGGTTCTATTTTTGGAGTTGGCGTAATTTCCGGACAAGGAGTTGCTGGCCCAGCGGCGAGATTTAATCTTGGTGCTCCCAGCCTAGTTGTCTTCGGTCCGGGAAGACTGGCAATTTCTGTCAGTACCGCTTCTCCTTCTGGCGCAAGCGCCAATGTTGTCCGCTCAATTACCCCCCAGATTCTTGGGGTTTATGACATTCGGGCGGTTGGTGAGGATATTCTGATTAATACTGTTAATCTTCAGTTGGCTGATGCTAATGGTGTCGCACTCGGCTGGATTGCTAATGTTGGTTTGTACAACGAAGCGGGTGCCTTATTGTCCAACCAGTGGAATTACACAGCAGCTCAGATGACTCCAGCGCCAGTTACCCAGACCTATCTTATGAATTGGCAGATTCCCGCTAATACGACCGCCAAGCTGTATATTAAGGGAACAACCAATACCCTTACAACCGTGGCTGGTGGTGGTATTGATACCGTTAATACCCAATTAGCGGTTGTGGTTGGGGGTACGTTAACCGTTATCGGAACCGGGATGTCCTCCGCGGGACAAGCTGGTCCGGGCAATATTACCTCTACCAGTGTCTTGGCTTTGCCGGCTTTGACAATCAATCCTACGGCCACTTACTTGGCTGTTCCTGAACCGACGACTTCAAGCTACAATCAGGCAATTATCTCTCCTGTGGCCCAGGTTACTCTCGGCTACTTGAAGATTACTGCCCAGAACGAAGATCAGACATTGAATAGCATGGAAATTACCCAAACAGGTGTAGGCAATATGAATGCCATTCTTTCTGGGGTCGCCCTCTTTGACGGCACTACCCCGATTACGGTCTTCAATGCTCCGAACAACGGAACAGCGGCTTGTCTTTCTGGTGCCGCGAACGTCAATAGAGTCTGTTTCTTGAATGCAGACATATTGACGCCACTTACTTTCACCTTGAATACTCCAAAAGTATTAAAGGTTGTCGGTAATGTTTTGGCGCTAGCCCCGGTTGAGGTTGATACTCTTCAGCTTCAAGTTGCCGCAAACCACCTTCAGACTCTTGGTAAGACCTCCGGACAGTTTGCGATTAACACTGGCGTTGGCGGTGTCGTTGGTGCTGTCGCTATAAGAACCAATATTGGTGCATACAACGAAACCGGTACCTTCGGTCTTAGAACCAATGTTGTTGAAATTGCGAGAGATGCGGCTTCTCCTTCTGGGAATGTTCGCGGTACTTTCATAAATCATGGCATTTGGGACTTTACCTTGAATGGTACGGCGGCTAATGCTGATATCGGCTCAATTGTCTTCACTTCGCAGGTCGGTTTGCCGAATGTTGTCGGGAATCCCGTTACCCCAGCAATGTTCCGTCTCTACGACTACACGGGCAGTGCTGTGGTTAATGTTATTCCTGCAGTGGATATCGCGGCTGGTACTGTGACTTTCTCCAACATTCCAACTGCTGCCATAACGCTTACAAGGGGTCAGGTTCGCAAACTTTCCTTGCAGGTTACGACCACTAACGTCGCTGCTTGGCCGATTAACACTTCATTGCGATGGAGCATCCGCTCTGCTGCCAGCGTTCAGATCGGTACAGTGAATACCTTAGTTATAGCTGGTGACACGGACGATGCTAATCTTGGCGTGTTAACCGCGATGGCTGCTGGAAATCGGGTAAGATTTACTGGTGCTGATACTGTGTTCAACTTTGGAGTGGACGGTCTCTACTTTGACGCTGACGCTAGCGGTACTATAAGCGCGGACGATGTACGTTTAGTTATCGGTAATGCTGTTGGTTCCGGATCAGACTACGGCGCCGGTAGCGTTGTTGTCCTTGCTGATACCGACGAAGCTGCACCCGCAGCTATTGAAGCTGCTAACGCGGACGCTCTCCTTGCGACATCAGCCGTCGGTGGAGCTATATTCCAGCCCGGCGTTGACGCGGTATACGAAGACGGCGGTGGCGTTGTCGCTAACATAGACGTTAACGATATCCGCGTAGTTCCTGGCAATACTCCGGCCTTAGGCTTGAACTGGGCTGGTGCTACCGGTTACGGCGGAACCACCTGGTCATTCCCGGCTGACGCGAACACTGTCACTCTGTAACTCTTGATTGGAAACTTTATTCGCTCTACTCGAGTTTAGCGAGTGAAGGAAAACAGCCCCTGCAAAGTGCGGGGGCTGTTTGTTTTCTACCGTCTTCAGATATCTATTAACTCTTGCCTAAATTATAATTGTGCTATAATGAAAATTGTTAAGAAAAGGCCGAATGTGCTACAATGAAAATTATTAAATAAAAGGTCGAACTTTCTTTTACCGATGCATAGTAAAAGAGAGAATCAAAAAACAAAAAATAAAATAAAAAATGAAAAAATTAATTGTCTTACTTAGTGCTTTAGTCCTGGTTGCAGGAACTTTAGTGTTGGGAGGGATGGATGTCGCGCATGCTGCGGATCCAACAGTGACCGGAACTGCGGTTACTGATTTGGGTATCGGTGAGTTGAGAACATTACCCGTTGTAACAGCAACGGACACAGATGGAGCAACAATTGATGCCGCCACCGATCTCTACGTTCAAATTCCAACTGCAGTTCACGCAGTTTTTGATACTACTGTTGCTGGGACTGTAACTAAAACTGGAGCTTTTGTAGTTGATGCCACCGTTACTTTCACCGACCCTAAAATAGCCAAAGTTAATGTAACAGTTAACGGCGGGGCTGGTGATACGATAATAATCACTGGCTTAAAGATCCTTGGTTATGGTTCTGCAAGTACCGCACTTCCTCTTACTTTTTCAATTGATGGAGGAACTGTTTATGCTGATGCCAATGTTAATACTGACGTCACCGTTATTGATGACAGTACACATAATGTTTTGACTGGCGCTGCTTTGGCGGTATCAAATGCGGTGTTCGGGAGTGCTTCAACTTACACCATAGACTTCACCTTGCCTGCCGGAACGACTATTCCTAAAGATGGTGTAATCAGTCTCTCGTTTCCCGGTTCGGACGTGACTGGAGCCACGCTTATCACTCACACCGGTCTTGATGGTACTTTTGCCTTAACTAACGTAGGTAGTATTTTAACTCTCACAAGACAAGACGATGGAACTAACGCTGCCCCTGGCGCTATACAGTTAGTTATCCCGCTAGTTGTTAACGGTGTTGCTACCGATGTCGCTACTATTGTTATTATTACCGGAACTACCGCTGGCGTAACAACACAATCCTTAGCTACGGTGACAACTCCGGCAGTTACTATTAATCCGGTGAATATCGACAATTTGCGTTGTCTTGGCTCAAGTGCTCCGGGAAACGTTTATTTGGGCTGGACAGTTCCGCTCGGTGCGACCGGCGGATATGTCGCTCATTACTCGACCGGAGATATGACAACTGACGGTTTATTCAATGGCGCGACTAACTTCGCCGGTGCCGCCGCATGGGGAAACGGTATAGTTGGTTCGAGTATCGGCGCCCAGCTTATTACCGGACTTTCTGCGGGCGGGACCTACTTCTTTAACGTTAAGGCCAAAGGAGTAGGAACGAGTTTGTCGGCGCTTTCTAATGTCGGAGTGATTTGCGCCGCTGGAAGCTCTGCAGCCAGTTCTACCGTTCCTTCTACACCCGTATCAATAATCAGCAGTCCGGTTGACGAGTCATCTCTTCCCGCCGAAGAAACAGTAATTATTGAAGGCTCAAGTTCGGATAACGCAACTTCTTCTATTAGGCAGATTGAAGTTTCAACCGATGGCGGAGCAACATGGGCTTTAGCCGTTCCCACTGTTTCTAATTCTGATAATGGTTTTGACTGGACATACTCTTGGACAGCTCCGGCGGAAGGTCCGCACTTGCTTCAAACTCGTGCGACCGACTGGGCCGGAGTAGTTGAGACTCCTTCTGCAGGTATAACGGTCACGGTTGCTCCCAAACCTGGCATAATCTATTTACAGCCAGGAGAAACCGCGCCAGGAGAAACTCCAGCTGACGAAACTCCAGCTGACGAAACTCCAGCTGACGAGACTCCTGCAGAAGAGGGAACTCCAGCTGAAGAACCCACTGTTGCTGAAATGGAAGCATTCCAAACGGTTCTTAGCGACATAAAAGAGCAGTTGGTGATTCTACTCAATCAGGTTCTGGCTATGCTTCGAGCTCTCCTCCTAACCTACTAAAGTTATAAACAACAATCGGAAGTCGAACTTCCGATTGTTAAAGAATCACAGATCATCGCTCGAAATCAACAATCGGAAGTCGAACTTCCGATTGTTGAGGTTTAACCTCAACCGCTTAATAAAGTTTCCCGATAGCTCACAATCGGCAAAAAGCCACTCAACCGAGTGACTTTTTGGTTTTGTGCTCGCTCGCTCGCTCTCTCGCTTGCTTAAATCAACAATCGGAAGTTCGACTTCCGATTGTTGAAGTGGTATCATTATTTGATGAAAAAACCGCAGTTTATTAACGATGGAGTAT
>CAZMYR010000064.1:0-5697 GCA_964570585.1 uncultured Planctomycetia bacterium | reverse complement strand
GATATCGTAACGACCGTCAAAGACTTCAGGCTCGGGATATCTCACAGCTATATTGATGAGTCAAACAATATACTTGGCCAACTTGAATGGCGCATAAGTCCTAAATGGAAGATAAGGGCGTATGAAGACTTTGATGTCAAAAGGCTTAAAGATGGCGAGAAAAAGACCTATGATTTAAAAGAGCAGAGATATGTTATAACCAGGGATTTGCACTGCTGGGAAATGGATGTGCATTTTAATATATTTAAGGAAAAAGGAGAAGAGGTATTGGTGGTCTTTAGATTAAAGGCATTTCCTAAATTGCCGTTTAAATTTGGTAAAACTCATCATGAGCCAAAAATAGGGCCTCAGACTTATTAAACAATTTAAAGGGAGAAACTCTATGGAGAAAATTGCAGTTATAGGAGCAGGCCATGTTGGTTTAGTTACAAGTGCTTGCTTTGCTGAATTAGGCAATAAGGTAATATGTATTGATAACAATAAAGAAAAGATAAAGGCCTTGCTTAACGGTAAAATTCCTATATACGAACCCGGATTATCAACCCTTGTTAAGAAGAATGCAAAGAGGAAAAACCTGTTTTTTTCAACCAGTATAAAAGACGGGGTTAGGTTTGCCAGGATTATATTTATCGCAGTCGGCACGCCCTCGAAGAAAAAAGGCGCAGCGGATTTATCGGCAGTAGAGAGCGTCTCCGCAGAAATAGCCAGACATATGAAATCTTACAAGCTTATTGTTGAAAAATCTACAGTGCCTGTTGAGACCGGCAGATGGGTGGAATATACACTAAATGGATTTAAAGAGCAAAGAATAAAATTTGACATAGCGTCTAATCCGGAATTTTTAAAAGAAGGTTCGGCAATCGAGAGCTTTATGCATCCTGATAGAATTGTTATCGGAGTTCATACCAAGAAGGCCGAAAAGATTTTAAGGCAGTTGTATAAACCTTTAAAAGCGCCGATATTAGTAACCGATATAAAGAGTGCGGAGATAATAAAGCACGCATCGAACTCGTTCCTTTCTATGAAAATATCGTTTATAAATACTATCTCCAGGATATGCGATTTATGCGGGGCTGACATAAAAAAAGTGGCAGAGGGAATGGGTTTGGATAAAAGAATAGGCAAAGGATTTTTAAATGCCGGAGTCGGATACGGCGGTTTTTGTTTTCCAAAAGATTTAGCCGCCTTTATACATATAGCGGAAAACCTTGGTTATAATCCTGAAATATTAAAGGCCGTCGCAAAGGTAAATCAGCAGCAAAAAATAGCTTTTGTAAATAAAATAAAGTCAGCGCTTTGGAACCTTAATAATAAAACTATCGGGATATTAGGCATAGCATTTAAACCAAATACGGATGATATCAGGTTAGCTCCTTCCCTTGACATAATAAAAATGTTGCAAAAAGAAGGCGCTCGCATTAAGGCATATGACCCAAAGGCAATGAAGAAGGCAAAAGATGCGCTTAAAGGGATAGAATTTTGCAAGGACCCATATACCGTTGCAAAAGGAAGCGACTGTTTAGTTATTATTACAGAATGGGATGAGTTTGGGGACCTTAATCTAAAAAGGATAAGAGATTTGCTTAACCAACCAATTGTCATTGACGGCAGGAATATGTTCGAGCCTGACGATATGAGGAAGTTAGGATTTCGCTATATTTGCATGGGAAGGAAGTAGCGCATCGTTAGTACCGTTTACAGTTTCAAAGAGGTAAGTGTCCCCCAGCAAAGGATAAATTAGGGGACATTTACCTCTTTGAAACTGTAAACGGTACTTCCAAAGGGAAGATATGATAGAAGGCGTAAATGTAAAAAAGCTTAAGGTTATTCCGGATGAAAGGGGCCGGCTTATGGAGATATTACGCCGCGATGATGAAATATTTACAGAATTTGGCCAGGTGTATATGACTACTGCAAAACCTGGAATTGTGAAAGCCTGGCATTTCCATCGATTGCAACAAGATAATTTTGCCTGCGTTTTTGGAAAGATACGCCTTGCTCTTTATGATGCCAGAAAAAATTCTTCGACATATAAACAGATAGATGAATTTGAAATAAGTTTAGATAATCCTCTACTAATACAGATCCCAGCTAATGTTTATCACGGATTCAAATGCATAAGCGATGTAGAATCAATAGTAATAAATACAGTCACAAAGCCATATAATCACAACAATTCCGATGAGTATCGGATAGACGCATTCGATAATGATATCGGTTATGACTGGAGAAAACAATGATGGATAAAATAAAAGGAATCATTCTTGCCGGAGGTTTGGGTAAACGCCTTTACCCGTTGACTGCGGCCATGAATAAGCATCTTTTAAACGTTTTTAACAAGCCCATGGTATATTATCCGATTCAGACTTTGGTTGATGCCGGAATAAGAGAGATAATGCTTGTTACCGGCGGCAATAATGCCGGTGATTTTTTGCGCCTGCTTGGAAGCGGCAAAGAATTTGGCTTAAAGCACATTGAATATACTTACCAGAAGGGAGAAGGCGGCATAGCGGATGCGCTCCGATTAGCCGAAGACTTTGCTGACGGAGAAAAAATTGTAGTAATTTTAGGCGACAATATAATAGAAAAACCTATAAAGGAATATGTACAAAAATTTGTAAAACAAAAACAAGGAGCAAGGTTGTTGATTAAGAAGGTGCCTGATCCTGAACGTTTCGGCGTAGTTGAATTTGGTGATAGTAAAATATTAAAAATAACAGAAAAGCCCAAAAAGCCTAAAACCAATTACATAGTTACCGGAATATATATGTACGATGCTAAAGTATTCGACATTATTAAAACGCTTAAACCTTCTAAAAGAGGGGAACTTGAGATTACAGATGTAAATAACAGATATATAAAATTGGGTCAATTATATTATGATATATTGCCCGGCTTCTGGACTGACTCGGGGACGTTTGATTCGCTTCTTAGGGCGAATAATTTAGTAGCGAGAAGGATGGCAAGACAGTGAAAATACCATTGTTAGATATAGAAGCGCAGATTAAACCATTGCGAAAAGAAATTGACATAGCTATAGCTAATGTGATAGATAAGCACCATTTTATTTTAGGCGAAGAAGCAAGGAAATTAGAAGAACAGATTGCGAAATATTGTAATATTAAATATGCAGTGGGTGTTTCCAGCGGCACTGACGCTATTGTGCTTAGTTTAAAAGCGCTTGGTATAGGTTCCGGTGATGGTGTAATTTGCCCTTCACTTACCTACTATGCAACAGCCGGCGCAATAGCCCGAACCGGCGCAAGGCCTGTCTTTGCGGATATTGACCCAAAAACTTATAATATCTCTGTTAATTCTATAAATAAAATACTTACGACTTACGACTTACGACTTACGACTCCTATAAAAGCTATCATTCCCGTGCATCTTTACGGCCAATGCGCTGATATGGATCCAATAATGAAGATTGCTAAAAGGCATAATTTAAAAGTGATAGAAGATGCTGCACAGGCATTCGGCGCTGTTTATAAGGGCAAAAAGGCCGGAACAATCGGAGACTGCGGGGCAGTAAGTTTTTATCCCGGGAAAAACCTTGGGGCATTCGGCGATGCGGGATGCGTGCTGACCAATAACAAGAATCTTGCAAGAAGGCTGCGCCTATTAAGAAATCAAGGCGCTTCACCTGAAAACAAATATAAACACCTTTGCATAGGACACAATGCCAGATTAAATACAATTCAAGCAGCTATTCTAGGGGTTAAATTAAAATATATAGAAAGATGGAATAGGAAACGTGCCCAAAACGCAGATTATTATAATAGAAAATTGAAAGACACAGGTTTAATTACACCATATGTTCCCGGATATAATACTCATATATACCACCAATATGTTTTAATGGTAAAAGGAAATTCCGCCGAAGGCAGATCCGACTCTGGTGGAAAAGAGAAAATCAGAAAACAGCTAATTAAAAAAGGTATAGATTCGCGAACATATTATTCTATACCCTTACATCTTCAGCCCTGTTTTAAATACTTAGGATATAAAAAAGGCGATTTTCCTGAATCGGAAAAATTCGCTAAAGAAACTTTTGCAATTCCTGTATATCCCGAGCTTAGCAAGAAACAGATGGATTATGTCGTTGACGCGATAGAGGAGAGTTTATTGTGAACATACTCATAACCGGTGGATGCGGATTTATCGGCTCAAATTTTATCCGATACATGCTCAAGAAATACCGCAATATCAAAATTGTAAATTTAGATAAATTAAGCTACGCCGGCAATCTCAATAATTTAAAAGACGTAGAGAAAGATAAACGCTATAAGTTTATAAAAGGGGATATATGTGATGTGAAGTTAGTAAACTCGGTTTTAAGACCAAAAACCAAAAACCAAAAACCAAAGACTATCATCAATTTCGCTGCCGCAACTCATGTTGACCGTTCCATTAAAGATGCAACAGATTTTATAAAGACAAATGTAGAAGGAGTAAGAGTGCTTTTGGATGTGGCTAAAAGATACAAAATTGAAAAATTCCTACAAATATCGACTGATGAAACATACGGTGATATTAAAAGCGGTTCTTCTAAAGAGGCAGATAAATTATTGCCAAATTCACCTTATGCTGCATCAAAGGCAGCAGCCGATTTGCTGTGCCTTTCTTATTATCATACCTATAATCTTCCAATTATAATCACAAGAAGCTCTAATAATTTCGGCCAATTTCAATATCCCGAGAAAGTAATGCCGCTTTTTATCACCAATTTAATAGAAGGCAAGAAGCTGCCTTTATACGGCGGTGGCAAAAATATCCGCGACTGGCTCTATGTTGAGGATAATTGTCATGGAATAGACCTTATTTTAAGAAAAGGAAAGCCGGGCCACATCTATAATATAGGCGGCGGTAACCAAATACGTAATATAGATATGGCTAAGGTTATATTGAAGAAATTTAAGCTTAAAACAAGTTATATAAAATATGTAGCTGACAGGCCCGGTCACGACAGGCGATATGCATTAAACTCAGGCAAGATTAAAAGATTAGGGTGGAGGCCAAAACATTCTTTTGATAAAGCGTTAGCTCTAACCATAGATTGGTATAAGGAAAATGAATGGTGGTGGAAGTCTTTGAAGCGGAAAGCAAAAATAATTAACTGGTAGTATGAAAATACTAATTACGGGTTCAAGCGGTATGCTTGGTCAAGCCCTTTGCAATAAGCTTGCAGATAAGCACGAAGTTGTAGGAATAGATATTAACGACGTACGACGTACGACGTACGACGTCCGAGCCTTCTACAAACTTGATATAACTGACAGGAATTTAATAATACAGAAAATAGAAGAGGTTGCTCCCGATATAATAATCCACTGTGCTGCTTATACAGATGTTGATGGCTGTGAATTAAATCCGGAAAAGGCCCAGGAGCTAAATGTGGCCGCTACTGCAACAATAGCAGAAGGCTCCAAGTTGACTTCTTCATATATGATATACATAAGCACGGATTTTGTATTTGACGGTGAAAAGAAGCCCCCTTACACAGAAAAAGATAGACCAAACCCGATAAATATATACGGTAAAACCAAACTTGAAGGCGAGAATGCGGTTAAAGACGCGCTGGATAAATATTTAGTTATCAGGACCAGCTGGCTTTTCGGAAAAGGCGGAAAAAATTTTGTAGATATAATATTAAATAGAGCAAAAAAAGAAAAAGAACTAAAAGTAGTAAATGACCAG
>CAZMYR010000063.1:0-5812 GCA_964570585.1 uncultured Planctomycetia bacterium | reverse complement strand
AATCAAATCTTACCGGTACCTTGCAAATGCTGACTTTAGCAAGAGATCAAAAAGCACAGTTCACATTTGCCAGTTATTTCAGTCTTTGACAAAGGACCTAATTTTTTCTTCTTACGAAGATATTTTGTGATGAAGCAGTTTACAATTATTCCAGACGATATTATATTCAGCATAACAATGTAAGACTTTAGAAACAAAGTATTATAGTTGAAAAGAAAGAAAAATTACTGGAATTGTTGTTTATCACAGAAGTCGCCAGACTTCTTGGTCTTTCTACAGTAGCATTGTGGTGTTGGGATGCAAAAGGAATCCCGAAGTCGTTTCAGCTTGCACCAAGCAGTTAGCAAAGATATCGAAGAGGAGATGTGGAAAAATTTCTTAGTAATCAAAAGTAAAATGTCAAAATTACATCCTCCTATTCAAATAGTAACCTGTCTAATTGGAGACCCCGTAGAGCACAGCGTGTCTGATGTTATGTTTCAACAATTCGCTCAACTCACTGGGATTAAAAATTACAATCATCTAAAATTTCGAGTTATCAAAACCAATCCGGAAAACTTAAAATATGCCATAAAGGCACTTCCTATTCTTGGCATTGCTGGTGCAAACATAACTCTTCCTTACAAAGAAAGAGTGCTTCAATATTTGGACCCAATTGATAAGTCAGCAAGATTAGTCGGAGTCGTAAATACGATTGTAAACAAAAAAGGAAAACTTATCGGACATAACACTGACGGGATAGGAGCAGTTAAAGCGATAGAAACAAAATTAAGGCCGATAAAGAAAACTGACACGATAGTAATATTTGGTGCCGGTGGTGCCGCTCAAGCGATTATTGGAAACCTCCCTAAAACTTTTCGCTTGATTTTGTTAAACAGGTCATCTGGCTCTGAACACATAGAAAAACTCAAAAAAGATTTTGCAAAACATAACATCAAAATCGAGGATAAGCCCCTAACAGATAAAAATATAATCTCTGTGATTAAAGAGGCTAATTTTGTTATCAACGCAACGCCAGTGGGAATGTACCCGAAAAGTAATGGGTCTCTTATCAATAAAGTTCACCTTGAAAGCATTGGTAAGTCTACAATCAAAAACCTAATGTTCTTCGATGCAGTTTTTAATCCGTTTGAGACGAAGTTGCTACGTTTAGCAAAGCACTATGGTGCAAAAACTTGCCCAGGGATTTATATGATGATTTATCAGGGCATTAAAGCTTTTGAGCTATGGACTAGCAAGGAAGTGCCGGAAAAAAATATAGAAAAAGTCACTAAATTATTAAGAAAAGTGATTGCTTCTAAATATGAAAACTGAACGCAAAATTACAATAATTAATGATGAAATTAGCGACGATCTCAATGAAGCTATTGGGTTTCTTAAGAGACACGGCATAAGATATGTTGAACTAAGAACAATTCAAAAGAAAAATCTTATTGATTATTCATTGAAGGAAGTTGAGAATATTCGCAAAACTTTATCTAAGAACGGCATATTGGTTTCAGCGTTTGCTTCACCACTGTTTAAGTGGTACCCGGATAAAAGCATAGATGAAACACAAGAAAAAGTTGACACGTTCGGATTTAACCCACGCTTAGATTCAAATGCAAAGCATATCTACATTTCTAAAGCAATTGATGTCGCCAAAATCCTTGGCACCACCAATATTCGATTATTTTCTTCCTTAAAAACACCTTCGGTGAAATATTCATTCAGTCTGGATCCTCTTCTCAGTTTTGCTTTAGAAGAAGCACGAAAGACAGGCGTAAAATTTCTATTGGAGAACGAGTTACCTTGTTATATCCATAAAATGAGCGATATAAAAAATATCGCTCAAAGATTCTCTAAGCAAAATCTCGGGATATGGTTCGATGTTGCTAATTTTTACAAAATCAAAGAGCAAATTTTTAAGAAAGATTTAGAGGAACTGAAGGACGCGATAGGATATTTTCATCTTAAAGATTTTGATGAAGCAGATAATTATGTTGCTTTAGGTGAAGGTATCATAAATTATAAACGTATCATTTCTGACATTAAACAAATATTTAAAGATAAAGATATCTTTTTATCCATAGAAACACACGTTCGCTCTAACCCAAAAGGGGCAACTGAGAAATCATTGATGGCTTTAGATAGACTGCTGTCAGAAAAAAGAGTCGGCTATGGAATTGTCGGTTGCGGTCAGGTCCTTGAGAAACATGGTTCGGCTGTATCAAAAAATATACAAAGCGAACTTCGTGCAGTGTTTGACATTGATAAAGATAAGATAGTATTAGCATCGAAAAAATTTGACTGCGAAGTCAAAAATAGTTTCGGCGAATTACTTGCCGATACTTCGATTGACGTAGTTAATATTCGAACGCCAAATGATGTGCATACGCGCCAAGTTTTAGAAACATTAAAAAGTGGTAAACACTGTCTTTGCGAAAAGCCGCTTTGTCTTACCTCTAAAGAAGGAGAGAAAATACTCAAGAACAAATTCTATAAAAATAACATTACAGTAAATTTTCAAAATAGATTTAATCCGGCAGTACAGCAGTTATTGAAATATTTAGGAACAGGAGTTCTAGGTAAAATAATTTTTTGTTCCGTCACTGTCCGGTGGTGGAGAAACAACAAGTATTTTGAGGATTGGCATGGCGACCTTAAGCGTGTCGGCGGGATGCTGTTTAATCAAGGTGCCCACGCCCTTGACTTAATGCTCCAGATTTGCGGACCGGCGAAAAAGATTACAAAGCATAAGAGGTCTCTAAGGAAAAACACAAAGGTTGATGACCTCTTTATTGCTTCAGTCGAGTTTAAATCGGGCACCTTGGGAACGATTGAGGTAACAACCTACACAAAATCTCAGAGTTGCGGAACCTCGCTCTTTATCATCGGCAGCAAAGGAAGTATCCTTTTAGGAGGACCTTCTTTTAACAAAATAGAGTTTTTAAGTCTTGAAAATGCACCTACGAAAAATCAAGAAGACACAGAAGTAAAAGATAGCCATTTCAGGTTAATAAAGGCACTCAATAAAAAAATTTTATTAGAGAATAAAAAAAGTAAGTTGCTTGCTTCGGCGGAAGATGGCGTAAAAGTTACTAAGTTTATTGAACAACTGTATAACTAAATAGTTTATGAATCTATATATAAATATAAAGGAAAAATCAATAAGCTCTAATCAGCAACCAACAGAAATTGTTGAAAGAAAAGGACTTGGTCACCCAGATACGATAGCAGATGGTATCGCCGAGTCTATTTCTATTGAATATTCTAACTATTGTTTGAAAAACTTTGGTGTGATTTTGCACCATAATGTTGATAAAACAATGATTGTAGGTGGCCGATGCGATCTCGAATATGGACGGAGTAGATTACTAAAACCATTTCAGGTAATCCTGGGAGGCAGAATGAGCCGAAGCTTCGACAATCAGGAGATTGACACAAAAACCATTCAAACTAAGGCAGTAAAAAATTATTTTCAAAAAATTCTTCCCAGATTGAATCTTGAGAAAGATTTAGAATTTCGCATATTTACTTCTTCAAGTTCAAGAATACACTATTGGTTCAATCCACGGAGTGTTGATGATCTGCCGGAGCATAAAAACCCACATGCCAACGATACTGCTACCACCATCGGATTTTGGCCACTTTCGACTCTTGAGCAAATGGTATTAGCAAGCGAAAGGTATTTCTATGAATTTAGTCCTGAGATTCGTCCGCGCTTTGATTTCGTTGGTGCCGATATAAAAATTATGGGCCTGCGCAGAAAACAAAAAGCAGAACTCACTTTGTGCGTCCCGTTCCATGCCGACAAAATCAATTCCCAAAAAGATTACTTTGAACATAAATTATCAGTGGAAAATGGCTTACGAAAACTTCTAGAGGAAAAATTCGGTGATATGCTTAAGATTAATCTTAACATCAACACCCAAGATCAGAGAGTCAAAGACGAAAATGACAATGGGAAGGGGCGCTACCTTACCGTTGTTGGTTCCGCACTCGATTACGGTGAGGAAGGAGTCAGCGGAAGAGGAAATAGATGCCGGGGCTTAATTTCTTCTATGAGGCCATCAACGGTTGAATCGATTTATGGAAAGAACCCTATTTATCACGTCGGAAAAGTATATGCCCTTGTCGCAAATACAATTGCGCAACAAATTGGAATTCGCTTTGATTGTGAGGTAACAGTTATTATTACCACTAGAAATGGCGACCCGCTTTATTCTCCTTACAGTGTTATAGTTAAAATATCAAAGGCGGTTGATGAAAAGGTTGTTAAAAAAATCATCGATAGTCAATTAGAGAAACGGGATTGGACAAAACGTATTTTAGCTGAAGGCGTATTCTTGCCAGAAAATGAATTGCGTAATGAAAAATAGCAAATTAAAATTTCAGTGTTCCGCATATATGGCCGAGGAAGGTGTAAATATTTATAGTGAAGACGACCGTGTTATCGAGTTGTTGGAAGGCAATTTTGTTCCTTTTATTCCTGAATGGAGGATTGAAAGAAAGAAAGCCCAAAAAATGCCAAGCCTAGAATGCGTTTTTAGCGATATGCAAGAAATCAAAGCTGGTTTAGATGGTAACTTTTTTATCTCCGGGCCATTTGAAGAATTTTCACAGTCTTACACTGTTCCATATTTTATTCACTATATTTTAGAATCGGAGCGTGCAAAGAAGGGGAAAGCAATTGTTCATGCCGCTGCCGTTTCAAAAAACGGAAAAGGAGTTCTCATACTCGGGAAACAAGGCTCGGGTAAGACGTCAATCACCTTAGAACTCTGTAGAAAACATGGTTATTCCCTTGTAGGGAATGATCTCGTCTTAATCGGCCTTAAAAAAGGGAAGGTTTATCTGTATGGCGGAACGAAAGTTTTTAGAGTAAGGGCAACTACAATTAAGAATTACAATGAAGATTTGGAAAAATTTTTTAGAACAGATGACAATGATGAATGGACTCGCATTGCCTTAGTTGAACCGGAAAAGATTCAAGTTCTAAAAGAAAAATCAACGGTGCCGATTCAAGCAATTTATTACGTTCATCTCTATCCGCCAGACCATGGGTTTATTGCGAAAGAGGTAGGTAGACTTTTTAGTCAGATTTATCTTTATCAAATTTTCTCCGAATACATCAGGGGATCAGCAATTATTCCGCTTATCGGAAAAGATTTAAAATTTAGCGGTTATATCCCTTCTCTTGACACAAAGGATACTTTTGAAAAAAGAATCAGATTAATTAATTGGATAATTAACAATAAGAATTACAAATATATCGCTGGTAATCTCGCAGATATCTGTAGTTTCATTGATAAAAATTTATGATTCCCTACCAGACGTCAAAAGAAATAGAGAAAGCAATCATTTTTCTTGTCCAAGCAATTACCACATCGGGGAATAACCCTAAGCCCGTTATCCTCCATAGCATAATGGTTGGTTTGAGTCTTGTTAAGTTGGGTTATCCTCTTCATGTGATACAAGCAGGATTTTTGCATGACGTCATTGAAGATTCAAAAACAAATATTGGAAGCATAAGAGAAAAGTTTGGCGATAAAGTTGCCGTTATCGTTTCTGCGTGCACTTACGATAGTTTTATACAGAAGAGAGTTGAGCAATATAAAGATGCGATGAAACATGCCGAAAAAGTAGGAAAGGATGCATTGATAGTTATAGCTGCCGACTTAATCCAAAATGAGCCTTATTACAATCAAGAAGATTTTCAACAATATCCATGGGATAAAATTAAATACTTTATTGAGTTTGCTGAGCCAATGTTGAAGAACGAATCTATTTGGGGAGGGTTAGAGAAAATTAAACAAAAAATTCACGGTGC
>CAZMYR010000062.1:0-6293 GCA_964570585.1 uncultured Planctomycetia bacterium | reverse complement strand
AAAATAGGACATTTCTAAATCGTTAAGAATAGGACATTTTAAAATCTGTTTGACACCGTCTGGCATTATACTTGACAAAAGCCTATTTTTATGTTAATATAACACTAAATATTAAAGAAATATACAAGCAATAAGCCACTAGCGGGCAATTTTTTTAACAAAACTTACGATTATGTTTAGAAAAGATTATAATTTCAAAGTTGCATCTGTATTCTTATGCATCCTATTTATATGCAATACTACCTTATATCCCTGCCCTCTTTCAGAAGATACGTTAAGAGCCCCATCTTCAGCGCATGTCAAGAGTTTATCCGATGCCTGGTACAGAAAGCTAAAATCACATGATTTAATTATGAAATCGGATAATCCGAAAAGAGAAATTACACGATTTGATCCTGAAAATATTGCTATTGGTGAAGGCACCCTTCAAAGGTATATCAAGGGCCTAATAGAAAGCAGTGAAAAGTTTATTTTGGTAACTTCGCCCCAAGCCGCCAAGCAGATTAGGAATTGGGCGAACCAGCATCGTGATGATGAAGCCTTAGGAAGTGCGGTTGGCAAGATATTGGAGAATGCAATTTATGTAGGCCCTGTACATTATAAATATGTTGAAAGATATTACCGCACAGCTAAACAGAAATACGCTAAAGCCAAACCGCAGAGAATCATTGGCATTGGTATGGGGTCTGTTACTGTTTGGGCAAAGATTATTGGGCATAAGCTGGATGTAGATGTAGATCTCATCCCCAGCGCGTTGTCTACTAATGGTGTATATGTAGCCAATGTAGCAATACGTGACGGCGAAGGGATTGATTTTAAAGTATGTGGATATAAAGTGGGAACCGCAAGAAAAGTTATTATTGATTTAGATTTTGTCGGAAAAAACGGAAGAGGGAATAAGTCAGGTGCATGGGATATCTTTAATTCTTACGTAGCTTTAGAAGATTGGAAATTAGCTGTGAAACACGATAAGGAAAAACCTGATGAAGCTATATATGAAGCATTTCTTAAATTGTTAGAGGAGCTGGATAGGCATGCCGATGAAATAGCAAAGAATAGCGAGAAAGGAATCAAGGTTTTAGCTGAAATTGCAGCAGAGGGCTCGCGATTATTAACTTTTTTTGGTTCCGGAAGGCCAAAAGCAGGCAGTGAGCATATCTTATCGGATGAGCTTGAGAGACAAGTAGAGATACGGACCAAAGGCAAGAAGATACTCCATGGTGAACAGGTGGGAGTTACCACTCTTTTAATGGCCTATCTCTATGGATTAGATTATAAGAGTTTGATTGATAAGGCTCAAAGAATGGGGTTAGAGCTTTCGCTTAAAAGTATAGGATTAACAAGGCAGGATTTAATAAACGCACTGGTTAATGTAGAGGCACGAGAGGGTAGATTTTCATATTTTGATGTACACACTGTCGACATGTCTAAAGCCAAAGAAGCAGTTAATGCCGTTTTTGGAGAAGAATCATTGCCTGAAGCAGAAGAATTACCAAAACCGACAAAGGTTACATTTCTTGCTACTAGTCCGTTGCCAGCACATCCGGGTGTAGGTAGAGCGCTGGGGATAGGTACCCTGACCCGAATCTTAAGGACAAAAATGGAAAATGAATGCACTGTGCAGGAGATGGATATGCAGTTTGAAGATAGCGTTAAAAGTGCAGTTGAGCGTATATCAGCAGCGGCTCCAGATATTCTTGGTATTTCTGTTCGTTACAACACATTAAGGCAGATGGAGCAGATTTTAAATGAAGTTCAGAAGACGTTTAAAGGAAGAAAGCTTCCATTTATTGTTATCGGTGGAGTAATGCCGACATTCCTTGCAGAAGCTTTAGTTGGCAAGTATCCATTTATATCTATTGTGCGGGGAGAAGGCGAATTGGCGATGCTGGAACTGGCAAAGGCTATTAGAAGTGAAGAATCTTTATATCGAGTTGCCAGTTTGACATTTTTTGATAAAAAAAGAAATAAGATTATTTCTAACCCGCAGTGGAATTTTAGTCTCAAGGAAATATCAACAGGTGAACATGTTACTGACCTTATACCAGAGCTTTTAGCCCGCAAGGGTGTGGTTTGGGTTTCGGGCAGCCGTGGATGTCCTGGAGACTGCAGCTTTTGCAGCGTAAGGGCATTTAGGGAAGGAAAAGGGTGGGAACCGCGGCCCATCAAAGATCTTATCGCAGAGATCAAAGCATTTTATGATCTTGGCGCAAGAGAGTTCATGTTTTCAGATGATGCGATGCTTCGTGGCGGACCGAGGCGGTGGCGGGCCCTGGCAGGAGGCATCAATGGTATAGGCAGTGATATAAAGTTTCAGTGTTCTGCGCGTGCTGACTCCGTCTTCTCTTCAGAGGACGATGATCATAAACGGAAAGAGCGCATGGAAGCTCTTGCTGCGTTGCATCAGGCAGGTTTGGTAGAAATTTATATAGGTTTTGAATCGGGTTCCGATATAGAGCTGAATGAATATAAAAAGGGCACTAGCGTAAAAATAAATAAAAGAGCAATAGAAGTTTGCAGGGCAGTAGGTATCAGGGTAGGTGGTGGATTTATTATGGTTGGCCCATTTTCTGACTTAGATAAAATAGAAGCTAATATAAGATTTATCGAAGAACAGGAATTTCTTTCAGAAGATAACGAGGATTTTATAGGGGATGTATTTGATATATTGCGGGTGCAGAAAGGTGCACCAATCTTGCCTGTTTTAAGTAAAGAGATTCTTCTTGATGAGCGGATTGAAAAGACATTATTTTATAATTACAGATTTATAGACCCAAAAGTAGAGAAGATCGTTAATGAATATAAGAAATTAGCTTCCGGCGTAGACGACTTTATGTATAATTTAAAATTTAGTGTAGGCGCAATGACGAATGCCGAAGAAGATACGGAGGATACAATAATCTTGAACAGATTTTTGCTAAGCTTTAAAAAGCTGGATCTGGCCTTATTAAAGAGGTTGGTTTTTGCTTTACGTGAATTGGATGATTTTTCTGAAGAAGAATTTAAAAAAGCCGTTACTGCATATAAGGACGAAAGAAGAGACTTAATAATACAGCTGCGGCGTAATCTAAAAAACGGTAAGATTAAAAATCCGTTTGTTGCAGAAACGCTGATGGCAAGGATTGAGGAAATCTCCTTTATTGAGTTACCCATCAATACAGCAGAAGGCATCACTCAGGGTGCACTGCTTTGTCAAGCAGTGAGCACATGCGCTTAATATATAGTAAATAGATCTTTATATAGGTTTTTTGTAATGCGGCAGCTATTTTTGTGTTCAGACCGCTACGAAATAATAGAGGTAAGGTTGGGGCGTTTCGCAGAGTTTTATATTGTAGATAGCCTCGATTTGTACTATTTCGAGAAGCTTGCCATTTCATTTGCGCAGAAATTAGGCAGCAGCAACCAAGCAGCTCTACTCCACTTGAAAAGGTTTTGCGAGCAGGTAGGGACTGATGTTAAATTGCCTGCTTTTAAAACCACCTTTGCGTCAAGAAAAAGCAGGGAATCGCTTAAGATTCTAACAACCATACGATCCCAGGCATAATAATTCAATGGTGTTCTGTAAAGGCTGGTTTTTTGGCAGAAAAGTAATCTTGTGCGCGCCCAGAATTGCTTTTTTTGTGTGGGCTTTTTCGTGAAGGCTCGGCAGCCGGATGAGCCCTCTTTCGCCATAGAAGAAATTCAGGGTAGCTACGCTTCGGAGGGCGAATACGGAGCGGACGAGCCCCGGTATAAAGTTGCATACAAGTATATGATAACGTTGCTGGCGAGGACGCACACGGCCGCAGGCTGGGTGCGGGCGGCCTGCGGCCGTGATTGCCGAGCCGACGGCGTTGGAAAAATTAAAATTTTGTTTCAGGGGTACCCCTGAAGGAAGTTCGAACAAGACGATAGACACACCGCCAGTGTTTTTTCCAACCTATTCAAAATCAACAAAATCGTCGAATCTCTATATTTCCCGTCGACAAATAACCTCAGTAGCTATCAGCCATCATCAGTTATCATCTGTTATAAAATCCCTGTTTTTAACAATTCTGGTGTTAAATTGGTGTTAAAAAATGGAGTTCTAAAATGGAACCTTCTGAAATTCTACTCTCGTCTTGATTTAGAGGGAAGGGCCTTGAGTTGGTTTCTGTATTTGGCTATGGTTCGGCGGGAAATGGATATTTCGTCTTGTTTGAGGCGCTCGACAATTTCTTGATCACTTAAAGGGTTCTCTTTGATTTCATTTTTTATTAAAGCTGCTATTTTTGATTTAATTGTCTTAGATGAAAGAAGCTCACCGTTTGCTTGCTCAACTCCGGAATTTAGAAAATTTCGCAGCTCAAAGATACCGTATGGGGTATGAAGGTATTTGCCGGTTACAGCTCTGCTTACTGTGGATTTATGTTTTCCGATTCTTCTGGCAATCTGCTCTAAAGTCATTGGTTTAAAATCAACTGCTCCATTATCGAGAAAATCCTTTTGATTACTGACTATATCTTCTATTACCTTTTGAATTGTCTCTTTTCGTTTGTTTACACCACCTATCAATGATTGAGCAGCTTTAAGTCTTTCTTTTAAATATTCTTTGGTATCTTTAGGAGTATCTTCTTGCTTTATCATCTGTTTATATTTATTATTGAGGCTAATGCGGGGTAATTCCCAATCGTTGAGCATAACTTCATATCCTTGCCTGCTTCTTTTTAATATAGCATCTGGTATTAAGCGTACAGTTTTCTCTGCATTCAATGAGCGGCCTGGTTTAGGTTCTAATTGGGCTATTTCTTTCATTGCCCCTTTTATTTTTTCAACAGGGACTTTTAATTTCTTTGCAATATAGTCATATCTTTTCTTCTCAAGGTAAGGTAAATACATATCTACAATTTTGTAAGAATGAGAGTTTTCTTTCCCTTTTGCTTTTAATTGTAGCAAAAGGCATTCCCTTAAGTCTCTTGCTCCCACACCAATAGGATCAAAGGTCTGAATTAAAGATAATATTTTTTCAACCTTAGATACATCTGTTCCGGTAGATTTTGCTATGTCCTCTATAGAAATCCTGAGATAACCATTATCGTCTATATTGCCTATGATTAGCTCTCCGATTTTTCGTTCATCATCAAAACTGGTGAATAAGTGCAATTGTCTTAAGAGGTGTTCTTGGAGTGTGGCAGGTTTAGTTATAAGGCTTTCTCTATAATTTTTCTTTTCCTCATCGTCAAAATTATAACTCAAATTCGATTCTGATTCTTTGGCCTTTTCTATGTTTAATAAAGGATTTTCTTCAATTTGTCCTTCTATAAATTCCTTAAGTTTGACAAGGGGCATTTGTAAAAGGTTAATAGCCAGCCTTATTTGGGGAGTTAACCTCAGCTTATAGGTTAATTTATTGATGGGTTTTAATTGCAGCGGCATATTTTTTTCTTGCAGTTGAGGATTTTGAATTATGCAGAAATATATTATACGTCAATTTTTTAGTTTGGCAAGCAACATTTATGAAATTGCTGCCTATTTCTGAACTTTTTTAGCAATCTCTAAAAAATTACTTAATAAGGTTTAAAAATTGGCGGGGTGTCAGAATTAGTATACCTGAGTAGTTCTTTAATTTCAAAAGATGAGGATCGCCTGTAATGATATATTTAGCTTCAGAAAATTTGGCGCAAGATAGAACCTTGTCGTCATCGGGATCGTTTTTAACAATAGGTCCGATTTTTCTGTCGGGATGGAGTTCTGTAAGTTCTAAAAGACCAGCAAGCAATTCTTCAACAGAAGTCTTGCGTTCTTTTATCCGAGAGGAGAAAAACGGCCGGATTAAGACATTTCTAAGTTCTTTCAGCATAGCAGGTGTTAAACATAGAATTAAGTCCCCTTTTTCAATAGATTTTAAGAGATTATGGGGTAATCCGTGCCAAAAGAAGGCAGAGATAAGTACGTTGATATCAAGGACGACTTTCATTTCTTTTTCTTTTCTCTACGGTAAGAACGGATTTCTTTTACTATCTCCTTCATTGGTACGGCCTTTTCTTTTACCCTTTCAGCTACCTCTGAGAGTTTTGGGGGGTTGATCCTTTTTATGATGAGTGTATCTCCTTCTATAAACCATGCTAGTTTATCAGAAGGCTTAAAAATGGCTCGGAGAGTCTTTGGAATAACCAGCATTCCATTTTTATTGATTTTTAATGTTTGCATTTGCATTTGTATCACCTCCGTCATTAATTCTACCACATCTTAAAAGGGGAGTCAAGGAGGCATGGCATTATGTGTCAAGCCAAAATTAAAATGTCCTGTTTTTAACGAAATTAAAATGTCCTGTT
>CAZMYR010000061.1:2027-6665 GCA_964570585.1 uncultured Planctomycetia bacterium | reverse complement strand
TAAAAATTAACATTTGAAAATAGTAAAAAATTAACATCTTGACTTAGTAATAACAGAAAAAAGCCAGATTTGGAAAACTAAATCTGGCCTTTTTCATATTGCGTATATCGTATTGCGTATTGCACAATACGCACGACGAAAATCGCAGTGTAGCAATTTATGTTACGCTCTCTTCTTCACTCTTTCCTTTTTCTTCCTTCTGTTTGATTGCCTGGCGCTGCCAGATGATAAAGAAGATAAACGAAAGTATGCCTAGCGAAATTATAACTGCTAATATCACCCACCAACTGGCCTTAACCGAGATTCTCCCTACCGCTACCCCGGGGGCGGTAATCTTAACCTTAAGAAGCATCTCATCTAACTTAGCCAAATTAGCTTTAATTGAATTAAGTATCTCTACGTTCTCTCTATAAGTAGCTATATGGGTATGAGGCAAAGCATCCATGGCCTTTCCCTGTTTATTCAAAATCTCACTACTTTTGGTTTCAATATCCTTCTGCAGGGTAATGGCTGCATGAAAATAAGCGGTTTTCTTTAATTTTTTAACCAGCTCTTTAGCCTGACCGCTTAAGACATCTATCTCAGCCTTTGATATTACCCAGATATCCTCAATCTCAACAGAGCGACTGACAGTTTCTCCCGGGGCGAGTTCAAACTCCTTATATACATAGTAGGTCGCCTTAGTAATATCATAGTCTATCTTTAAATCACCCAAGTCAACGATATCTTCTGGCTTTGCCTCTTTAGGCAGATAGGCCTTGAGCATACCAGGCTGAGTCTTGGTCTGGGAGGGATTAACTACCAGGGCCTTCAAAATGATGCCGCATTCCCCCTCCCCCACCAAAAGACAAAGAATTATCCCCATTAAGACTAATATTGTCCATCTCCTAATCATCATTTCATCTCCCAAACTTATGACTTACGACCTATGACTTATGACTCACGACTTATGACCTTCTTATTCACTTTCCTCTTCCTCTGCAGGAGTCGACTCAAGCCAGTTCTTAACTATCGGCTTGTCGTTGGTTCTTTCTAAGATCTCCCTGTTAATCTCCGTCAATGCCTTAATCTCCATGATCTTATTCTTAAGATAATTAATATTGGTTGACTGTTCTTCTGATACCTCATACATTCTTTCCAAATTGACTCCCTGTTCTTTAGAAAGTGCGTCTAACTTCTCTGCAGCCATAGAAAGCTGTGAATAAATAGCTTCAATGGTCTCAGGGCTTACTCGTTCTAATTTACCGGTTAGTCTGCTGTACGCATCCAGAGTCTGTGTAACGCTTGCGATCGCCTCTTCAATGCCGGCCATGCTTGCCTCCAGGTTCTTCTCCAGGGTTATTACCCGCGCCATAGTGGTTGTTACTTCAGCGCCAATTCTTTCTAAATCTGTAGATAATACTTTTAAAGTCACACCATCCATCGCTCCATTATCGCTTGAGCAAATAATGGTATGTTCGCCTGTAGCGTCAAAGGTAACCGGATATTCATATATCCCGGAATCTGCGGGAACCTCGGTCATCGTTCTATTATAATAATCAGCCAGGGCTACATTGTCCTCATCATAGACCGTTATGCTTGAAGCGACGCCTGGCTCGGTCTTATATTTTATGGAGAGTTCGGTGCCCACTCCAACGTAACTTTCCTGATTAAGGATGCGTGAGATAACCTTCTTCTCAAGTCCAACAGCCGCTTCTTTAGCTATGCTGGCTGCTACGGCAGCTTCTTCGGCTAATTCTGTAACCCCGATAACCTCTTTTCTGGCCTCTACGGCTGCCTCCTTAGCTTCCTTGACCAGCTCTGCAACCCCGCCCTCCTTGGTAATCTCTTCTTTAACCTCTTCGGCAGCTTCTCTGGCCAAAGTCACTATTGTATGAACAGCGCTTACTTTACCAAACAGCGTCTCAGCTTCTGCGCCATCAGCAGCGGTTCCCAATAATTCCTCTACATTGCTTACACTCGAGGCTATCTCTCCCATCTTAGTCTTGGCAAAGGACGCGAGCGCGCTATATGTCTTACCACGATATTCTATACTAGCTTTAATGGAATATATCTTATCGCTGATAAACTCGCCAGCCGGACGCCATTCTAATCCTGAATATACGCCATCACTCCTCAGAAACTCTGAAGGTGAAGGGCTATCATACCCATTATAGCTCCTGGTCTCAAGCTCGGTTCCGTCACTATCACTAATCGTCCAGGTCATATTACCGGGGTCTGTAACCATGGTTCCGCTCCTCTTATGCCATATACTTATCATTATTGAATCGTGGTCGCTATTATAGGCAGTGGCTATATTAACATCGTAGGCAACTACGCTGGGGACAATAAAGACAGTTGTGCCGGCATAGTCATTGTCTCGGCGAGTAACGATCGCCTTTAAGATATATATCTCGGATGGATCCAGCCCTACGGCTGGGTCATAGGTAATTCGAGAGAATACCCCACTTGCATTAGGGTCTATCCCTGCACCCAAGGTATCCAGCAGAGCGCCGGCTGAATCATAGATATCAAGCTGAACCTTCGCAGTTAGGTCACCATAAACATCCTCCACCAAAAGCCCCTTCCTGGTCAACCATGCAGTGCTAACAATAGCATCTTCTACAGTATCATATGTTGGGATAATCTCTACCCTGTAAGTTACCATCGCAGTAGCAGCAGTCTCCATCTCTACTTCCACTACCTTATCTGCATCAGCAATCCATTTCTTATTTGCTGAATAGACCACTCCTGCTTCTTCACGAGAAAAAGTGGTATCATAAAGTTCATCTTCTCCTCCACCATTATAAGCATAATAACGGATACTTCTATTTCCACTGAAGGAGCCATCTTCCACTTTCCATACAGGTTTAATCGGATTAGCCGTAAGAAGCTCATCAACGTTTAATTTCAGAACTGGGTTACCATCAAGGTCGGCCACCAGCCAAGTAATTTTGTAATACCTTACTGTAAACGGAGTTGTTTCGGCATATATATCCGCATCATCGGCATCCGCAACTTTTAACTGCATCTCTACGTCGGGAGCATCTTGAATAGCATCTGCGTCGCCTGCATGTTCAGCATAAATCACATCGGCAACCACACCCCAGCTGTAGGAACCATCCTGGGGCTGCAGACCCAAACCAGTGGCCCAACCGGAAGAAATAGTATCTATATCTGTCCACTCGCTATAAGTGTCGCTGACATTTCGACGAGACCTATATTGAAGTGCAACCTGACCGATATCACCGCTAACATCCCAACTAATCTGGCCATCTCTGTAGGCTATATATTCAGATGGGGTATCTATCGCAAGTCTACCTTTAATATCAAAGGGATCTGAATCTCCGAAGTTGTCCGGATTGTCTGCATCTGAGACTCTTATCTTCACTCCGGAATTAATGAAATCCGGCACGGTCCAGGCATACGAATTTCCGCCGATGGTAACAATATCATAGGCTGTAGGTTCACTGTACTCTCCGACATAATACTCTACTTTGTAATTACTGACATTACCCACCTCTGTCCAAGAAATAGTCATAGATTCGCCTACCTGATAGTAAGCGCCAGATGCCGGAGGACTTAAAGTTACATCCGTGAGATTGACAAGCACTTCAGAGGGCTGAGAATCCTTAGGGACAGTTGGGGCAGAGGCTATCACTCTAATAGTTCCGCAGGAAGCGGTATAAACAAGATTACTAAAGGTAACTAAGCCGCTTACTGCTGAGGCTGTGGAAGAAACATCAAACGATGCTGGTGTGTTCCCAATATAAGGTGTAACTGTCACATTGTCGGTGCAATCAATGCGGTTGTCATAGGTATCCATAATTTCAACCGAAAAACTACCCCAAGGCACACCTGCGGTCACTGGACTTAAGCTCGACGGAGGAACAACCCATAAAAGCTTGTCTTTTTCGCCTGGAGAAATACTGATTGGATTGGAATATGCCTCACCGCTTACTCCCTGAGCCTCGGCCTTCAACACAATCTGACCAGCAGGTTCTTCCACAATAGTATAAGCTATATCGGTATAGCTAACTACGCCCGTGCCGAAAGCAGCCAGAGTAGTAGTGCCAGAAAGTAAAGTTGTGGCTGGGCTAAGGTCGCTCTTGACCACAGCTAAAGTCACTTCAGTATCAGAATCATTAGTACAGGTATTGCCAAACTCATCGTATAAAGCTACCTCTGGCTGCTGCATAAAGGAAACACCGGCAATCGCAGTAGCTGAGGGTTGCGTAGTGAAACCTATTGAATCAACCACATTTGGATTCACCTCTATCGTATTTGCGATATCGTCAAAACGGCTTGAAACCGTTCCGTCATCGGCCTTGACCTTGATGGCCTCTGCCTTAGTGTAGCGGAGGTCAGTTACGGTTACAGAACCGACTGAGGTATCTATAACCGCAGGCCCACCGTGTGTAGGTGAAGATAATATACCTGCACCGGGTGAGTCTTCTGCGACCTCTGCGGATAAGGTTACAGATAATGCGCCGTTCCTTAAATTACCAAAGGCATCTTCGGGAGTAATGGTTACAATAAAGTCCTCGCCAGCAACAGCAGAAGTAGGCTCATCTATTGTATAGCGGGCAAGCACGTTGGGTTCTACCTCTATCGTATTTGCGATATCGTCAAAACGGCTTGAAACCGTTCCGTCATCGG
>CAZMYR010000061.1:0-1927 GCA_964570585.1 uncultured Planctomycetia bacterium | reverse complement strand
AGATAATATACCTGCACCGGGTGAGTCTTCTGCGACCTCTGCGGATAAGGTTACATTGCTCGCTCCTCCTCCCAAATTATCATACTCATCATAAGGTGAAATAGTAACACTAAAGTTTTCTCCTGCAATAGCAGAACTTGGTTCCTCAACTATATAGCGCTGAATAGCCGCGGGGTAAACTGTCATATCCAGGTCGTCGTCTTCATCTGATGGCCCAATCAAACCCACTGTTACCTTGATATGGGTAATCTCTGCATTATATAGTCTCATCAATCCACCAGAAACCGAAATACCGTCGGAAAATTCAATTGATATAAGCCCGCCGAAGTTGCGCGCAGCATTAAATCTATCGGTAATGGTCGGTGAAGTTCCATCAGGCGCATCGCTTGCTCCAGTAAACTTCACATTGTAGATACCGGTATAGCTATTAACGCCTGAATCGACTACATTGCCAAGGGCATCACAAGCTGTTACTGTAATCTGTTCCTCCTGCCCGGCATACATAGTATTAGAACTTGCTGTAACCTTGAAATGGTCAACTGCTCCCGGATATATAAGAATTGGGCTGCTTCTATCATATCCATAATTAGGATTGCTGGAAGTAGCCCTAATTGTAATTTCTTCGGCTACGTTATAACTAACATCCGTAAATGTAACTGAACCGTGTGCTGCTTGCAAATTTATGGTTCCTTGTAATTCTTCGGAACCTATCTCTACAGATAAAGTCACAAAGGCCTGGTTCTCGCTTGTAATTTTTTGGCCAAGTGCATCCTGAAATTCCACAACTAATTGCGGGGTAAAGGCGCTGCCGGCTGTTGCTTCAGTTGGCTGTTCAAGGAAAGTCAACGTAGGTCCTAAAACCCGAATAATCTCACTTTCTCCGGTAACGCCATCGTCATCGGATACATATAACTTTATTTCCTGGGGGACATCGTCTTTTACATATATCGTTGCTTCTCCTGCAGAAAGCGTATATCTGTAATCCGGCTGGATGCTGGTACAGGAAATATCGCTATAGAATACCGCTGCACCATTACAGGATAGGGTAATATCCGTATTCTTATCGGTAATAATGTTTCCTAATGCATCCACAGCTGCAATTTGTTCACTCCAGCCTATTCCTACGGTTTGAGGGCTATGAGTAGAAATAGTATATCGGTTAACAGAGCCTACAACCTTAACAACTCTTTCCTCTGTCGGTGTATAAGTTGAAGAGTTACCTGCCTCATCTCTAACTACATACCGATACTTGTAAGCATTTCCACTTAGAAGAGTGTCATCTATATAAGAAGAGGCTCCAGCACCTATTGTAGCCAGATTTGCAAATGCGCCAAAAGCACCTACTGTACTATTTACATAAGGTGCCTGTTGCCTCTGCAGTATTCTCTCAGCAATACCTGAGCCAGCATCCATTCCTTCATCTAAATTAATCTCCACTGAAGTAGATGAAGTCTCAATACCCGGATAGCTAATACTTCCGCCGCTAGGGGCGAGAGTATCTGTTATCAAATTTATTGCTGTTCCGGTAGTAACATTTTCTGCAGCATCAGATATTTCTACAAAAGCGGTGTGATTTCCATCAATAAAGAGTATCCCCGAGTCGCTTCTTCCATTCCATGTATTATCCACTGCCACATTGCTCAAAAGCCCACCCGTAAGTGTCCTAACCTGGCCTCCTCCTGCTTCATCAATAATCAAATTATAGTTTCCTGATTCATCAGAGGTAAAACTCAAAATCGTATTCTCTTGTACCCCGTCCCCATTTGGCGAAAAGGCTACAAGCGAAGCGTTCAGCTCATTTGTAAAAGATGGGGCATCGGTATCTAAGGTTAAATTAAGGGGCACACTTTGAGTGCCTATATTATTTTCCGGATCGATCACCCTGGCAGTAATAGCCTTGGGCCCGTCTGCTCCTAACTGCCCGCTG
>CAZMYR010000060.1:0-6931 GCA_964570585.1 uncultured Planctomycetia bacterium | reverse complement strand
TGGGGTAATTTTAAGGGGAACCTTTAAAATAGGTTCGAACGGAGCGATAGACGCTCCACCAATCGGGATATTTGGTGGAGCAGACGGGACTTGAACCCGTAACCCCCAGAGTGCGATTCTGGTGCGCTCCCAATTGCGCCACTGCCCCAAAACTATTTCTTATATCCCACAGGTATTATATATAATGGTCTTTCATCTTCAGGCAAAGATAAAATCTTAGAAACAGCTTCATCTCTAAAAGCGCCGATAGGCATTGATGATAATCCTAAAGCTACTGCCTGAAGATGTATATTCTCAGCAGCATGGCCAACCTCTATGTCTGTGTAGCGAATTCCCCTCTGGCCGTATCTGGACGTGACCCGTTCATAGACAGCGCAAATTATTATATCAATTGCTGCTTCTGCTACCCAGGGCTGACCTAATGCAGCTTGCGAAAGACTCCTTCTTACATCCTCCGAAGAAATCTTTTCTAATCTATGGCCTTGGGGTATATAATGAAATAATCCATCTTTGTTTGCAATGTAGATTTCAAGTGGATAAAGCGCTCCTGCTGAAGGTGCTGCTCTAAATCCTCTAAATTTATCTGTAATTCCCTGGGCTGCCCAAAGTAGCTGGCTTATCTGCTCAAGAGTAAGTTCACGCCTTGCATAACTTCTTATTGAGCGTCTTTTACTGATAGCCTTCTCAACCGAAATTTCTCCATCTAATTTAGGCTTAGATAATTGAATAATTTCACTTTTTTCTTTCATCTTCTCTGCGTTTGATATTTTCGGCAAAACTGCTACTATTATAACAAGTGCAATTATAAAAATCCATAAATAACGCTTCATTTTCATGATACCTTCCGAGGAATGCACCGTTTGGGAAAACAAAGGGGCAAGTGTCCCCGTAAAGGGGACATTTGCTACTTTGCTTTCAGAAACGGTGCATCCTACGGTGTTATTCCCTTACTCCTTTCGCTTCCATAATCATATTATAATGAATCTGTATTGTATCTTCTATATTAACAGCATAGCCTCCGGCCAAAACAGCTGCTACCGGGATATTATGCTGCTTCGCATTATCAAAGACAACCTTATCCCTTCGTTTGAACCCTTCCATACTAATCGAAAGACCCCCCAACTGGTCTTTCTCATATGGGTCAGCTCCAGCAACATAAACTATTAATTCCGGCTTAAAATTTCCAATGATTTTAATTACATTTTTTCTAAGGTGGCTTAAGTATTCTTTATCTTTACATCCATCAGAAAGCCCAATATCTATGTCACTGGGTGGTTTTATTGCAGGATAATTATTTTCCTGATGAATAGAAAATGTAAATACGTTTTTATCTTTTGCGAAAATATCAGCAGTGCCGTTGCCTTGATGTAGGTCGCAATCAATTATTGCTATTCTTTCAATTCGATTATTCTTTTGTAAACTGCGTATACCAATGGCTATATCATTAAATACACAGAAACCTTCTCCGTGGTCTGCAAAGGCATGATGAAAGCCGCCGCCTACATGAACACAGATACCATCTTCTAGGGCGTGCTGACAGGCTAATATAGTGCCTTTAGCACATATCAAGGAGGCCTGGACTAATTCTTTTGAATAGGGCAGTTCCAATCTAAAAAGATCATCTAACGAAAGGGTGCCTTTTTTAAGTTTTTCTAGATAATTTTTTGTGTGGACAAACAGGATCTCTTCGTCTGTTGCTGGAGATGGGTATATCAAGTCTTCTTTTTTAAAAAGACCTTCTTTTATTAGTCTTTGATACAGAAGTTGATATTTTGTGGTAGGAAATACATGAGTACCAATATCGACTAAATATTTATCAGAATATATAAGTCGAGATAACTTATACACATTAATGGTCCTGCTACACTCATTATTAATCCCGAGCGGAGTCGAGGGATTGATTATTAAGTCTCGCTCTTTTTCCTCAGGGTTACTTTATAGTCTTCTTTGCCTTCTAAGATAACATGGCCCTCTCTGGCAAGCCAGCCTAGACTCATCAGGATTATATTTTTTGGCTTGTTTATCTTGGATGCCATATCGGAAAGTTGGCTTGGACCATGTTCATCGAGATAATGCCATATCTCACCAGCCACTATGCCTATTTCGGTTATCATTGCATCACCTCCAATTTTAACGAAGTTAAAATTGTCCCGAGAATACTAGAATGCGACGAATAGGAGCATTCAACATATTCGAGGGACCTCTCACCTCTCATCTTTTATTATAACTCCCGCACTGCGGGCATTTTGATATTACTTCATGCCGGCTATCCACATACGTGTGAGTGCATATTGCGCACTGCCATATGTGTTTTTTTTCAGATGTATATTGGGTTATCTTCTTTTCTCGACTAAGGGTTATCCAGAGTAATAATACACCTATTACCGTTACAAATGTGTATATTGCAACCGCTGTAGCTAATTCCAGCCTTATCATTGTTACTGCGCCTCAAGTTCAAGAAGCATAATGCCTTCTTGATTCTTTTTCAGTTTTTCCGGGCTAAGTGGGGCAAATTGCCATTTTTTTATATATCTTACAGCTATAAGGTCGATATCGGGATAGCCGCAGGACTTCATCTTTTCTATAAAGATTACCTTGCCCTGTGGCGAAACTAAAAATCTTAATTTAATTTCAAAACTCTCACCCTTTAAAGGAGTTTTGCCAACCTGAAAAGTTCTACTTATCGTAGGAGGGGTCGGTTTAAAAAGAATCTGCCGGCCTGCTGCTTCGCTTTTTACCTCCGGGCTATATGCCAGACTCATCTTTTCTATCGGTAAAGGGATATCTAGAGGTAAAACTTTTCTCTCTTTTATTATCTCTGTTATTGAATTGGTATATGGTCTGTCTATATTAGACTCTAGCCCTGCCAATCTTGACCTTCTTTCACCAAAAGGGATAGCCGCATTATTTTCTTCTGATAGTTTTCTAACGATATACTTCTCATCACGGCGACTAAAACCCCTCTTTTGTTTATAATAACCAAATGTGTCCTTATCTAAGATGGCGCCGATGAAATTGATTTTTGAAAATTTCCCCTTTCCTGCAGTAACCGGGGTTACAACTATAACAACCGTAAAAAGACAAAACATATGCCATAAAAAAGATATGAGTAAAGCTTTTGGAAATGTCATTTTAAACATTAGGTATAGGGACGTTTCTGAAACCAAAGAGGAAAGTGTCCCCACAAAGGGGACATTTTCCCCTTTGGTTTCAGAAACGTCCCTTTCAATCCTAATCGCTGGTTTGACTCGTCGCTATATTCACCTTAGATATACCTTCTTGCCTGCATATATCCCAAATTTTGACAACCCTGCCAAGTGAGGCCTTCTCATCAGCCTTTATTAAAATTGACTTTTTAAAACTGGCAATATTTTTAAGTCGTGAACTCAATTCATTTATAGTAACCAGTTTGCCATCCATATAAATTAGGTTTTCCGCAGTTATTGTTATAATAATGTTTTTTTCGCTCAATGCCTCAGAAGTAATGGCTCTTGGTAAATTTACTTTTATCCCGGGCTGGAATATAAAACTTGAGGTGAGCATAAAAAATATTAAAAGTAAAAATACCACATCTATCAAAGGGGCAAAATCTATGCTGGATAATGCCCTTTCCATCTTTATCCGCCGCTTAAGCTTCATCTTAAATCAGATCCTCTCTGGGTAAGTATGTTTACTAAATCTGTAGCGCTTCTTTCCATATCAAGGACAAACCCATCCACTTTATTAATCAGATAATTGTATGCTACATAGGTAGGTATAGCGATGGATAAACCTACTACAGTAGTTACAAGCGCTTGCCATATCCCTCCTGCTAAATCTCCCGGAGAAACAGGATGTAATGAAACCGATTTCTCTTGAATAACCTGAAAACATCGAACCATTCCACACACTGTACCTAACAGGCCCAGAAGCGGAGTGATATGGGCTATTGTAGATAAAACAGGCAGGTTCTTCTCTAACCGAGGAACTTCATATAGGCCTGCTTCTTCAATGGTTTCCTTTATTTCTTCTTTTGGCCTATCGTGTTTTAAAATACCCGCTTTTAATATGTGAGCGATAGGCCCCGGGGTATTTTCACACATTTCTATAGACTCCATTATTTTATTTCGCCTCAATTTATTAGCTATCTCATCCATAAATTTTTTTGTATCAATGTTTGCTCTATAGAGGTGAAATACCCTTTCTATCACAATTGCTAAGGCAATAATGGAACACAATATAATCGGATACATTATTGGCCCACCTTTTATGATCATATCGAACATCTCTTCCTCCTCCTTTGCTAATTTAGTTTACAGTCCCAGCTCCTCCTTATGCTTCTCGATCCACTTAAGTCTTTCCCTAGCATACTTAGCTTCTTCTATATCTTCGCTTGCAAGCTTTTCGTAAATCTTTCTCGCGTCAAGCCACCTATCCTGTGTCTCAAATATCTGAGCGCACCTTAAATGCGCCCTGGTAGACCAATATTTACTCTGCGGAAATAGATAACCGACTTTAAGATACTCGGTTATGGAATTATTATATTCTCCGCGACTCTCATAACATTCTGCAATCTGAAATTGAACCTGGGCATTGAAATCATTATTAGTATTTCCTAAGGCCCTCCCAAAGTAACCCAATGCCTTATCATAATGGCCCAACTCCTGGTAGATATCCGCAATCTTTTTATAAATTGTTTTCTTGAAGTCGTCGTCGTCAGATTCCTGCAAGATATCTTCTAAAATCTTTATTGCCTGTTGGTATTCACCCTTTTCTGTCAGAATATCGCCGAGGGCACTTGCTGAACTTTCTACAGAATCGCTACCGGGGTATTCCTCGATTACCTTCTTAAATCGGGCAATGGCTTTATCTGAATTTCCCTGTTGATAAAAAATCAAACCTGACCAGTAAATAGCATCATCCACTAAAGCATTTTTTGGAAAATCTTTTATGATTCTGCTAAGGCAGGTTTGGGCCCTTCCGAATTTATTTTTCATGTAGTAATATTGAGCAAACCAAAATACTACATCCGGCACCAATCTGCTATCCGGATATTTGCTTAAAAGGTTAGAAAATATTTTTAGTGCTCTCTTCTCTTGATTATTCCGATACAGGCTTTGGCCTAGTTCATATGTGGCTGTCTGAACTATCTCCTCATCCTTGCTTTTTAAAATAAGGGTTTTATACACATCCGTTGCTTCATCATACCGACCTAAATTATAAAAGCATACCCCTAAATAATATGTGCCCTTATCCCTTAAAGGGCTCCGGTAATAGCTTTCTTTTATTCTGTTAAATTGCTCACAGGCTAATTTAAAATTGCCCTGCTTAAAATAGACCATCCCTAACTCAAACAGAGTTTTATCTATAAGCCTGCTTTCCGGATAATTGAGCATAAGATTTTTAAACGCAATAGTGGCTGCTGTATAATATTGCGTTTTACTAAAAGTCACACCTAACTGATACTGGGCATAATCTGCATAATAGCTATCAGGATATTCCGCTAATACCTTATCATAATAAGCCTGGGCCTTTTTATATTCAGCATCATCTAAATATATATCGGCAATGCGGCAGATAGAGCTAACTATAAGGTCTTGGTCAGGAAAGATGCTCCCTGCTTTCTCAAATTCTAAAATTGCCTCCTCTTTTCTATTGAGCCTGAGCATTGCCCAGGCTATATTAAAGTGGGCCTGACCGAGGGACTCACTATTGGGGAATTTATCCAAAAGATTTTGATAAACCGATATGGCCTTTTCATAATCTGAAATGGCGTAATAATTTTCTGCTTTCCAAAAATAGGCATCATCTAACCATTCACTTTTATTGAATCTTTCTATTAACTGGCTTAAGGCGCCTATTGATTTATTGTATTGGCCTATCATATAATAAGACCGCCCCAGGCCAAAATAGGCCGAGTCAGCGGCATTTCCGCTAGATTTATCATTAATCCCGAAGCGCCGGGATCCCGAAGAACTTCTCACTGGGGTCTCTGCATTCGGGAGGAGAGCGTTAAATGCCTCCATCGCCTTTTGATATTCGGACAATTCAAAATAGGCCCAGCCTATATTCAATACTGCATAAGGGGCCCATTTCTTTTCCCCGGTTATTTTAAGTGCATCCTCATAAGCCCTTATGGCATTTTTATAGTCCTGTAACTGATTTAATATTTCCCCTTTTAAAAATAAGGCGTCTTTCGTCCTGCTGCTTAATGGATATCTATCAAGATATTTTTCTATTTGTTTTTTAGCTTCATCGTATCTTGCCAAATCGAAAAGGCACTCAGCTGTTTTATACAAAGAATCTCCTCCGACTTTTGAATCCGGATAATCTTCTATCACTTTCGTAAATGACGAAAGAGCAGGTTTGAATAAATTTTGCTTGTAAAAACACCAACCTTTCGAATAATAAGCGCTGGGCAGGTATATTGAATCGGGATATTCCTCTATCAATTTTTGATAAAATTTTAGAGCCTGGTTATAATCTTCCGCTTCATAATTGACTTCACCTGCCCAATATAACGCTAAATGGTTAAACTCGCCAGGATTTGGTAGCTCCAGGATTGTTTTAAATTCATATAATGCTTTGGTAAAATTTTTCTTGTGAAAATAAGATTGGCCTAATAATATATGGGCTTCTGTAATATAACGGCCGGAAGGAGTTTTCTCTAAGTAATCTTCGAGCTGGGTTATTGTCACATCATAAAGTTGATCATTAAAAGCCCTTTTGCCCAAAATAAACTGCCTGGTTTGTTCATCGGCAACTTCAGTTTGCGCATATAAAAATGTGCCGGCAAGGCATAATAATATAGTGAAAGTCGTAATGAGTGGGGAATTTGATTTCATGGCGGTTATAAGTATAACATAGAGTATTGACTAAATCAATTAGAAAGAACTTTTTGATGTTACTATTTTAAAATGTTAAGAGTTATTACTATTTTGAAATGTTAAGA
>CAZMYR010000059.1:0-7130 GCA_964570585.1 uncultured Planctomycetia bacterium | reverse complement strand
ACGAGAATGAGTCCCGCCCTTTTGCGAAAAGGGCGGGACGAAGAAAAATTCCTGTCTGAGCCCGAACAACTTGTAAGAGGTGAGGGCGAGTTAATTTTTCCGAAGTTCATAAAATATGTGCCCGAAGGGTAAAAATTCCAGTTGCGAATAGGTGGCTGCTATGCTCTACACCCACATATGAACACAGTCTTGACCTAATAACTTCTCTATTTCTTCTACAAGTTCATCTGAGGGGAAAACAGATATGTCTTTTCCTGTGGATAATTGCAGCTGGCGTTTATCCTGAGTTGTAAAATTTAAATAGACAGGTATGTTGCCTTTGTACTTTTTAAAAATCTCATTAAGTTGGCGCAAGGTCTTCTTTTCAAGCCCCCTCGTATATAGTTTTACAGACAATGCCTGAATATACTTCTTTCTGGCTTCATCAAGAGGTAAGACCTCATTAGCAATTATCTTAGGTATGTCCTCGCGCAAATTTATAGTCCCTTTTATAAATACAATGGCATCCGCTATTACATTTTTACCTGTCTGTTTAAATGTCCGTGGAAATACAAGCACTTCAACAGTTCCTTTTAAATCTTCTAATATTACAATTGCCATCTTCTCGCTGGTCTTTTTAGTAAAAGTAAACCTTGCCTTAGCTATAATCCCTCCTATCGAAACTTCCTGGCCATCTCTGAGCTCGCCCAGGGTAGTAGTAGTGTGAGCTGTAAACATCTTTAGAGCCTTTTCGTATTTAGCCAAAGGATGACCGGTTATATAAAATCCTAATAACGCCTTCTCAAAAGCCAGAAGCTGGCTTTTAGGCCACTCTTTTATATCAGGCACTTGTTGAAATTCTTTCTTAAATGTATCATCGGCTTCAAAGGTATCGAAGAAAGACAACTGTCCGCTATCTCTATCCTTCTGTAAAACATCTGCTACCTCAAGGGCGTGGTCCATCATCGCTACCAGCTGGGAGCGGTGAAGCCTGAAGTTATCAAATGCGCCACATTTTATTAACGATTCTATCACCTTTCTGTTTACCAATCGTAAATCAACATGCTCGCAAAAATCATACAAAGTCTTAAATTTACCATGGGCCTTTCTGGCGGAAACTATGGACTCAACTGCTAATCGGCCGACATTTTTAACTGCTGTAAGGCCAAAACGTATACTATTACCTGCAACCGTAAAATGGGCATAACTTTCATTTACATCAGGTGGGAATATTTCAATGCCCATATCCTTGGCTTCTTCAATATACAGAACTACCTTATCGGTATTATCGCGCTCGCTGGTAAGTAAAGCAGCCATAAACTCTACCGGAAAATTCGCCTTAAGGTATGCTGTTCGATAGGAAATCATTGCATAAGCAGCTGAATGGGAACGATTAAAGCCGTAACCTGCAAAAAATTCTATATTACTGAATATCTTATCGGCGATATTCATCGGTATCCTGTTTTTTATACAGCCTTCAACAAATAATCTTCTCTGTTTCTGGATAACCTCAGGGGCCTTTTTACTTATGGCCCTTCGTAAAATATCTGCCTGGCTCAAAGAGAAACCCGCAAGTTTATTTACAATCTGCATAACCTGTTCCTGATAAAGGATAATCCCATAAGTAGGCTTTAAGATTTCCTCTAATAAAGGGTGGCTATATTTGGCATGGGTGTGCCCATGTTTTCTTTTTATAAAATCATTGAGCATGCCGCTTCCTATCGGCCCTGGCCGATATAGCGCTAATAAGGCAATTATATCTTCAAATACAGCGGGTTTAAGTTTCTTTAGCAAATCTCTCATTCCCCGGCTTTCAAGTTGGAATACGCCAATGGACTTTGCATTAGAGAGCAGTTGATAAGTTTTCCTACCATCTAATGGTATCTTTTCAATATAGATATCTATTTCCCGTGTGCGTTTTATTATTTTAGTGGCCTCATTTATAACAGTCAATGTCCTGAGGCCTAAAAAGTCCATCTTTAGAAGCCCTATTCTTTCAAGCGAACCCATTGGATAGCCTGTGGTTATCTGTTCATCAGCTGTTTTAAAAAGTGGGAGGTAATTTTCCAGAGGCTTCTGGCTTATCACTACCCCTGCAGCGTGAGTCGAGGCATGCCTGGTAACTCCTTCTAAAACAAAGGCGGTATCTATAAGCCTGGTAACTCTTTTGTCACTCTTATACATCTGCATAAGCTCAGGCTCCTGTTCTAAGGCGTCACTGAGTTTGATTTTTAAATCATGAGGCACAAGCTTGGCTATTTTGTCTGCCTCTGCGTAGCTAAATCCCATAACTCTGGCAACGTCCCTTACGACTGCTTTAGCCAACATGGTGCCGAATGTTATTATCTGGGCAACATTTTCCTTGCCATATTTTGAAACAACATATTTTATAACTTCGTCTCTTCTCTCATAACAAAAATCTATATCTATATCGGGCATTGTAACTCTATCAGGATTTAGGAATCGCTCAAAAAGAAGGTTGTATTTAAGAGGGTCTAAGTCTGTTATGCCAAGACAGTAACTTACAACACTGCCGGCAGCTGAACCTCTTCCGGGGCCAACCGGGATGCCTTTCTCTTTAGCGTATCTTATAAGGTCCCAGACGATTAGGAAATAGCTTACGAAATTGCTCTGTTCTATAACCTTAAGTTCATAATCCAATCTTTCAATTACCGATTTATCAGGATTTGGGTATCTTTTCTTTAAACCTTCATTTACAAGTTTTCTCAAAAAACCTTCTTTGGTTTTTCCTTCCGGCGGTCGAAATACGGGCAAACGTAATTGATTCAGGTCAAGTTCAAGATTGCATTTGTTAGCAATTTCTATTGTATTGGATATTGCCTCGGGTACATCTTTAAATAAATTGGCCATTTCTTCGGCTGTCTTAAAGTAAAATTCATCGGTCTTAAACCTCATCCGATTTGGGTCATCTAATGTAGTTTGAGTTTGTATACAAAGAAGTGCTTCATGGGCGTATGCATGATTTTTCTGAAGATAATGAAAATCATTAGTTGCTACCAGAGGTAGCTTTAAATCTTTGCTCATCTGTATAAGCGCCTTATTTACTTTAAGTTGCTCCTGCATGCCCTGGTCCATAAGCTCCAAATAAAAATTGCCCTTGGCAAAAATATCGCTGTATTGTCCCGCTGTTTTATATGCGGCCTGCAATTGACCGGAGAGTATAAGATGGGAAAGTTCTCCTTTTAAACAGGCGCTTAAACATATAAGCCCATCTGCATGCTGAGCGAGGAGCTCTTTGTCGATTCTCGGCTTATAGTAAAATCCTTCTAAATAACCTGCGCTGACAAGTTTTATAAGGTTGTGGTAGCCTTTTACATCTTTGGCTAAAAGTATAAGATGATATGCTGAATCAGAAATACCATGGGATGCCTTCTCAAACCTGCTTACAGGGGCAAGGTAACATTCGCATCCTATAATTGGTTTTATTCCGACCTTTTTGCAAAGAAGATAAAACTCAATCGCCCCAAACATATTGCCATGGTCGGTCATAGCAAGCGCAGGCATATTATAGGCCTGGGCGAGTTTGACCAGTTCTTTTAATAAGCATGCTCCGTCAAGAAGACTATACTGGGTATGTCCGTGCAGGTGCACGAAATTTTGGGATTTCATGTTATAAGAATTAGAAATATAAGGAGTAATGATTAAATTAAATCGGATTGATTATAATATTACAATGAAAGGAAGGCAATGTCAAGGAAATCCAACTACGGTTCTAATGGGAATTTTTGGGCATTTCGACCTAGCATTACTTCGAAATCCCGGCTGGTAGTTATGCTGGCATCATCTGGGTCTTGGAAATCTATCGCACAGCTCAAATGATGCCGCTGGTTGTTAGGAGTAACAACCAGTACGAAAGTAGGGGCGGAAGCTAATTTATCGGTTATAGTAGAACCATCTCTTAGTAATTCTAATTGTGGGACAGCGCCAGCGATAGTATAACTAACTGTGTATAATGGGTTTACCTGTTATGGTAGTTATTCTTGCGTCCATCGCATCTCTTATAATGTAATTAACAGCTAAGTTGGCATCGTCAAATAAGGTTATGTCTGACCTTTGTTCCCTGAACAATGTTATTTGACTTAACATAGGATACATTCCTAAGACAAATATTAAACCCGTTAATGAAATGGTAATTAACAACTCAAGAAGAGTTACGCCACGGTTCCTTAAAAGAGTCACCCTATGTTTAAATTGCTCTTTCATCCCATTCAACTGTTATGGTTATTCGTTTAAAACTATATTCTTGGTTACTAAAACCGTCTGCACTTAAGTTTTCATCAGTAACTGTATAACCCGTATTAGTTAAATTTTCAACCTCTCCATCCAATTGGTCATCTAATGTAAAAGTAGACAATGAGAAATCTGGTGGGTTTGCAACAGCTCCATTAGTTGCATCATCAACTGCATAAGGTGAAGTAGTATCATCAGGGTCTGTATGTTCATATTCAGCGCGTACTTGCTGGAGTAAGCTATCAGTTAGAATAGCCGCCATTACCTCGTGCCTGAAAGCCCCTGTAAATTTAACTGAGCTTAAGAAAGCAGCATAAACACCCGCTACTGCAATTCCTAAGATAACCGTTGCAACAATTAACTCGACAAATGTAAACCCCGTTACAAATTTACGTTTGCTATACTTAAAAATATAATTTTTAAATATATTTTGCATGCATAGGTTAATTTGTAACGGGGTAAACCCTTTATTGTCTTTATGCATAATCATATCCTACATAGTTATGTCGTCATAATCGACTGCGGCTGAAATTTGTTTAGTAGCTGCATTATAAGAAATTGTGACTGGCACATTAGGATCTATAGCAGTAGGCACATTAATTGTGTAGTTTGTTGCACTTGGAATATCTACGGTAGGATCCAAACCACCAGCCCTAAATCTATTAAATGTCTCATACAACCCAGCTTCGGCACAATTAATAGCCTGGGCGCGTTTTAGCTGATTTGCTGTAAAAGCACTCCTGCCGCCTATCATAATAAAGTAACTTGCAGCTGTAATAGTTAAGATTATAACAAACAAGAAAGCTATTATAATAGAGCCCTTTTTTGAAACATAAACCATTTTTCTTCCTTAATTAATGGGGACGTCCTGCATGGGGGCACCCTGCAGGACGTCCCCAACCGCGATTAAATTATAATAGATAACTATAAAAATGTCTACTGTTTTCTTGCTACCATCAATCCGGATAACACCCACCATATTATAGCTACTTGCGGTGTGAAAAAGCTAAAACCCGCCATATTATGAAATAAAAAAGCAGAAACAGCAGATAACACCCCTATTCGCAAAATAGCTATTCCAGCCGGGGGTTCCGTATTTAACACATTTCTTACCGTAGTGAAAATAAGTATTACTAAAAACCAGATAAATGCCAGAAGGCCATATAAGCCTGTTTCAACCCACAATTGCAACAAAAAGTTATGAGCCATTGTGCTCTCAATGGCTGCAGAAGGGGCATAGATTCGGTAGATATATCCAAAATTACCCAACCCCGCAAAAGATAAGGGCCTCTCTGCTATAGCATATAGAGCTGCTTTCCAGAATTGCAATCTTCCTTGCAAAGAGACGGATAGATTATCCACACCGCTTTCATAAAAAAACCTGCTGATGAATAAGGCAACAAATAGAATAAAGACAGCGGAGACTGAAAAGGCCAGAAAGCGGTTAGGGCGCTTAAGAGTTTGTCTTTTTTTCATAAGGTATAATAGGAAAAACAATGAAATTCCAAAAACAAAACCAGCCAACCCTGCTAAGGAACGGGTAAGGTAAAGGCAGCAGGAATTTATTATTAATAAAGCCAATAAAAGAAAAAATGCCTTTTTGTTTTTGTTTATAAATAGATAGCCAAAAATAACAAGATTAACCATAGCCAGATAAGAAGCTAATAAATTGGGAGTGTTAAATGTAGAAATAACCCGTCGCCTTGCTGCGATATCTGATATATACAAAAATTGCCTGTTTGCAATGGGAAGCCCATGGGTTGTTATGTATGGTACTATTTTATCAAAATAGAGAAAATACTGCAGTAGGCCCCGCATAGATATAAAAAAAGAACCTGCTATAAGGGCAACTGCTATCTGCTTCTTTCTTCTGTAATCCAGGCCGGCTACAACAGTAAAAACTACAGCATAAAAAAGAAAATATAATGCGCTATTTAAAGCAACTCGAGGGTGGAGAGAAAAAAAAGATGTAACAACAACGACAACAAGCCAGGCAGAAAGACAGAGCAGAATAGCGCGATTCTTAAGGTAGGTCCTTGTCCGGAGCGCCAGGAATAAGAGAGAAGCAGACAACGCCCCGTATATACAATGGGCGCTGAGCTTAAATACATCCGGTGAAAGAAACGGCAACAGGAAGATACATAACAAAACAATAATCCATATAACTGACCCCTTGGGGAATTTTCTACTTAGCGAGGGGTCATCCTGTGGCCGTAAGGCCGAAGGATCTCTTCTTAATCCATTATAGAGGTTTTCCCATTTCGGATTCATTGACTCTATTAAACCTATCTTCTTTTCCGAAGACTCCTAAGGAAAAGGACCCTGTCTTTAAGTATGTAAATGATAATAGCCGGATTAAACAATAAAAGATAAAAGGCCTGTTTTATTTCATACCATAGTATGAAAGGGAGGTCTTTTAAAATGTCCTTGGCTGTATCATTCTTTAATATCATAAGATATCGGTTTCTTATGGCGCATGATTGAAGCTGTCTGTTTAGATGGGGGATATAATATCTTTCTAAAAACGGGATGTGTGGATTCTTTGTTTTTGTGGTTGCTCCTCTTCTATGGTAGGCTATGGCCTTAGGTTCATAGTATGCCTTCCAGCCTTTCTTCTGTGACCTCCAGGCTAAATCCATATCCTCATAGAAAAACTCAAAGTCTTCATCAAAATACTCTTTATCCTCTTTTATATCTTCAAACATAGTACGCCTATAAACTGCGACAGACGCCCCTATGCCAAATACATATCCTGCTCTATCATGCTGCCCGTTATCAATCTCTCTATATCCCCTGTCGATAATCTTCCTTGATGGTGCAAGGGCCTGGCCTGCTGAATCGATGCGTTTTCCGTCGTAAGAAAGGACTTTCCCGCCCGCAATACCTATTGTCCCATCGCT
>CAZMYR010000058.1:0-7423 GCA_964570585.1 uncultured Planctomycetia bacterium | reverse complement strand
TGATGCCTCGCTCACAATACTCTTCGCTCTTGTTGAGGAGTCGCTCCGGCAAGCACACAAAACCTTTGCGTTGTGCCATGTTTAAATTCGTATGATGCCTTCACTTATAGGTGCAGTAACCATAGCAGTCGCCTATGAGCAACAATTAGAATTTTTAGTGTTTTATGAACGAAGTTTGAACGAGGTCTGCAGAGGCAGACCTCGTGAAGAAAAATTTGTGTTTGAGCCCGAACATATCGTAAGATGTGAGGGCGAGTTAAATTTTTCCGAGTGAATAAAATACGCGTCCCGAACCCTCGGGACAAAAATTCTAGTTGCGAATAGGTGACTGCTATGGTTACTCTCACAAAGTAAAGGAGCAGTTTAGGTAGATGAGTCTGGCGAATAAAATAACAATTGTCAGGATATTACTAATTCCGTTTTTTATCACCTGTTTTATTTATTATAGTCCGGAACGGGATTTTTTAAGATTTATAGCGCTTGCGATATTTACAATATCAGTTTTGACTGACGCAATTGATGGCTATATTGCTCGCAGATACTATCAGAAAACTAAATTAGGCACAGCCCTTGATCCTATAGCCGATAAATTACTGATAATCTCTGCGTTTATATGCTTGTCTGTGATAGCCACTCTGCCAAGTGGGCTTAGGATACCTTGCTGGGTTTCTATTGTTGTAATAAGCAGAGATATTTTTATCGTCTTAGGCTCTGCAGTAATATATACGCTTGTGAGCAAAATAGAATTTAAACCTAGCCGGCTTGGTAAAATTACCGCTACTTTACAGATGATTACCATTATTATGGTCTTGCTACAGTTTAAATATTCATACATTATATGGACAACAACAGTAGTTTTTACTGCACTTTCCGGCATAGGTTATTTAATAAGGGGCAATCGCATATTAAATGAACCCCGTTAGAAAATTTACATAAAGCCTAAATTGCTATTTTAACGGGGAATTAAAATATATGTCCTAATTATATAAAATTATGAAAGGAAAATTTCCTAACGGGGTGAATCTAAGTAAGCCCTTGCCCGTTCCCGTAGTAGTAATAGTAGGTTCCCCAAATGTAGGCAAATCCTCTCTTTTTAATCGGCTAATTGGCAGAAGAAAAGCTATTGTTGAGCCTACCCCAGGAGTTACAAGAAATAGGCTATCCGCGGATCTATCTATTCATGGTAAAAATGTAAAAGTTATAGATACCGGCGGTATTAAGGCCCGTTTAAAAGAAAAAATAGATCAGCTTGTCTATCAGCAGGTAGAACTTTCTCTTGATGAAGCAGACATAATATTATTCGTAACTGACGTAAGAATTGGTGCCACCCCCATAGATTACCACATAACTTCCTTATTGCGTAAATCATCTAAGAAAGTATTTTTAGTGGTTAATAAAGTCGACAATAAAAGATTAGAAGAAGGAGTTTATGATTTTTATCAATTGGGTTTGGGGCAGCCATATTCTGTCTCTGCTCTGCATGGCCACGGCATAGAACCGCTTTTAGAAGATTTAGCTAAATCTTTACTCATTCATAAAAAACATCCGCAAGAACAGTTACCGAAGAAGGAGGTAACCGTTGCAATAGTGGGAAGGCCAAATGTAGGAAAATCCACATTTATAAACGCATTATTTAAAAAAGATGTGGTTATAGTCGATGAGTCCCCAGGCACTACCAGAGACGCCGTGGATGTACATTTTGAATATGCGGATAAGACCTTTATTTTAGTAGATACGGCCGGTATAAAACATAAGAGAAAACTAAGAAAACCGGTAGAAATTTTTAGCATAGCCCGTTCAAAGGAATCTATAAGAAGGGCAGAGGTTGCTCTGGTTATGCTCGACGCGGCAGGAGGCCTATGTGTGGATGATATAAAAATCATTGAATATGTAATAAAATGCGGCAAACCCTGCGTTATTATAGTTAACAAATGGGACCTGGCAAAAGGGATAAAACAACAGGATTACGAAACGGCTCTTAAAGGAAGGCTTAAATTATTGGAATGGCTCCCAATTATTTTTATCAGCTGCCTTAAAGGAAAAAACTTACTCAACGTAATAGAATTGGCTTCTATGCTTAAACGAATGGCGAATATAAGCATTAGGACTGTAGAACTTAACAAATTATTAAAAGATATTCAGTCAGCTAAACGTCATCCATTGGTAGAAAATAAAAAGATAAATATATTTTATGGTACACAGACACAAATTGCACCGCCGGCCTTCACTCTGTTTTCTAATTATCCAAAATTAATAAAATCTGATTATTTAAATTTCTTAGAAAACAATATCAGATCGCAGTTTGGATTATTCGGTGTGCCGATAAGGTTTAGATTGAAAGAAAGGTGAAATGATTCAATTTTTTGCAGCAATAATCCTGGCGTATTTGATTGGTTCCGTTCCGACAAGTTATATTGCCGGCCGGCTGACTAAAGGTATAGACATAAGGCAGTACGGCAGTGGTAATGTAGGGGCTACAAATACATTGAGGGTTCTTGGAAAAAAGATGGGCGCAACAATCCTTTTAATAGACATGGCCAAAGGCGCATTTTGTGTTATTGTTTTACCAGCTATATTTTTTAGTAACCAATTGCATATAAGCCTGCCAATATTTAAAGCGTATATAGCAGCTTTTGTTATTTTCGGTCATATATGGACAATCTTTCTAAAATTTAAAGGCGGAAAAGGGGTTGCTACAACTTGTGGTGTATTTTTGTCTCTCTCTACTATACCAGCAATAATAGCTATTTTGATATGGGTTTTGACAGTTATCATAAGCAAATATGTATCATTATCTTCATTAATTATGATAATAAGTTTACCATTTTTAATGCTGATGTTTAACCAGCCCCGGGCATATTTGATTTTAAGCATAACATTATGTGTTTTAATAAGTTACACGCATAGGAGTAATATAAAAAGACTCATTTTTGGGCAGGAAAACAAAATCATAAAAAATAAGCCTAAGGGGTTGACAAAATCGCATTTATAGTGTATAATTATATTAGCAAAAAGTTGTATCTTTTGTTGTAACAAATAATTAAAGACTTTTGAAAATGAATTTAATAGTAAATAGAATAGCACCGTTTCTGAAAGCAAAGTAGCAAATGTCCCCAGGAACGTTTCCAAAATCAAAGAGGCAAATGTCCCCATAAAGGGGACACTTGCCCCTTAGATTTCGGAAACGTTCCTACACTTGCCCCTTTGCTTTCCCAAACGGTGCATTCTCAGAAGAGAAGAAAACCATGAAAAAGACCCTGACGGTAACAATGCTTATGATAATAATGCTGCTTCTGAATAACGCAATAGTAGAACCAGGGACTTTTGCACAATCCAGTTCAACTAATAGTGAGATATTTGGGCATATATGCCGTCTTCTCAAAGAGGTAAGAACCGGTGATCTTTCTTTTTGCCTGGGCCATATAAGAAATTCTAAAGATAGCAATCATGAGATAGCTAACTTTATATTGACATGGTCTCCGGATGAGTATCGAAAACAGATTCCTTCGGTTTTCCGCTCGAAGATAGACAGAGTAGTTAAGATATTGGGTACAATAGATTATGAGCAACTTATAATCGATATAGACCTTATAAAAAATTCTCAACTTACTATTTCACAAATGGTCAGGTTGATTAAGGGAACTCGCCTCTATAAGAAGGATTAAGGATTAAGTAATAAGGATTAAGGGGTAATGAAGAGCAAGTTCTATAAAATTTTTTTTATCGGCTTTTTATTTTTTTTATTTATTACTCAAAATACAGCGGCCGAGCCCTATAATCCATATCTAACCCGTGATTTAGAATCAGAGAAAGGGATTGTTTATGAAAAGGACATCGTAGATACCGGAAGGCAAAAAACACAGACAAAAAGGGACGCATGGATAGAATCTGAAAGGGGTGCATATACAAAATCAAACACTCACCTTTATTTTTCAGACTTTTACTTTGACTTAGGCCAGATAGTTTCAGAAGAAGCAATTTTTGATAAAAAAGGAAGGCCCGTAAAATCCAGCCAGATAATACGCGACCCTGCCAGCCCCAATATTTCACAACAGAGATTATTAAGCAATATAGAATATAATCAGAATGATAAACCGGTAAGTTATAAAGAGGAAATATTTATTACTGCCAAGGATTATTTGACAGATACTATAGTGAGGTTGCTTTCTACAATGGATGTTTACAAAGTTGGATACAATGAATCAGGAAAACCAATCAATATTTTGGGCAACACAGAGGTTGTTATCAGCGACGATAAAGGTAATACCTTGCTTACTATAAAAGGTTCGTTCACCAAACGAGCAAAATGCGACCTTAATGGAAAGGTCATCGGATACTACAGATACGGCATTGATAATATCGTGGTAGCGGATGGAGCAGGCGAGATTATTATAACCGCGCCTCCATTGTTAACTGATACGGAAGATATTGATGAATACCGGGTAGGCATCGTAAGTATAACAGATGAGAAATTATTGCGTCAGATTTTAAATAGCCACCAGTTTATCAATCAGTTATTGGCAAAATTCGGCCTGGCTGAATTATTCTATAAGGCATTTTACACAGAAAAATTTTACACATCATTGACTTATCTGGAGATTGAAAATACCCCGGAAGAAATAATGAGTTTAAATAACATAACCGTTGCATTCAAAGATTTGATTAAAGAAAGACAAAAAGCTTATGCTTTATTCCGGAACGATGTCGATACTTATTATGAGGAATTGGCCAAAACCTTATTTGAGAATACCGAACTTTGGTGGGATAAAACTATTAAACCCCAGGAATATTATGCAGGCGGTGATAAGATTTTAAGCAAACAAGAATACAGAAAGATGATCGACGACGCTATTATTTCTTTATCATCGAAGATGGATACCTTGACCGCTGCAACAAGCTTGCCCCGGCAGATACTTTCACTCGAGCAGTATTTACGCACCCAGATGATTATGAACTCAAAACTCATTTATATACAGAATCTAAAAAATGCAGTCTCTGATATGAACAAAGAAATATCATTTGCTATGGGAGACCTTAACAGGCCGGTATTGATTCATAGAAAAAATCATATAGAAGCATTGATTGTCCTTCCGGAAAAGGACCCCCGTAGTTTTAGTAGAATGAGGAGATATAATAATAAATAGAATAGCACAGTCCCGACACCTTTGATGTCGGGACGGTGCATTCCTGAAAAGGGAAGATTCAAAAAATGGTGGCTGTTGCTAATTTTATAGTAGTAGCCGCCATTTTTTATGCTATAATATTCAACGTAACTTATTTGTCATCTATTGGTTAGAGATAAAAATTATCAAAAAACCCTTAAAAAAATGGAATATTTTGCCCTTTTTTGTGTTTTACTTATTGGAAGGCTTAAAAACAAAGATATGCTGCCTTCTTTTGATATCGACGATGAATTAGTCGCCAAAGCCAAAAAAGGAGACAGGCGAGCGTTTGATGAATTGTACAATAAATACAAGCGCCCCATACTCAATTACATTTATAGATTAATCGGCGATTTTCATCAGGCAGAAGAATTAACCCACGAGACATTTATAAAGGTTTACACAAATATCGACCGTTATATAAAAAAGGCGAAGTTTTCCTCGTGGGTTTATACAATAGCCGGAAATCTAGCAAAGAATTTTTTAAGGGACAGAAGTTATATAGAAAAGGTTTCCATTGACAAAAAGATTGCTAAAGAAGAAGGCGAAATTTCCCTTCTGGATGTAATAGCTGATGAAACGAAAAGGCCAGATGACCAGGTCTTAAAGAAGGAGAAAGAAAGATTGATTCAACGAGGTATAGATAAGTTAAAACCAAAGCATAAGCAGGTGATAATATTGTGTGATATTCAAGGGTTATCATATGAAGATGCAGCCAGGATTTTAAAATGCCCGCCAGTCACTGTAGGAAGCCGCCTTTCAAGGGCGCGGGAGAACTTAGCAAGTATTTTAGGTTTTATGAGATGAAAGAAAAAATGAATTCTAAAGATTTAGAACTTCTTAAACGTTTGCTCTCTGAGCTTACGCCAGTGAAAGAGTCTGAAAACTTTGATTTTGCATTCAGGCAAAAGCTTAATGAGAAGCTGGCGCAAAAAGTGCCAATTTCGTTAAATGAAATGCTACAAAATGCATTGGCCGGAATACAGAATGCCTTTATTCCTAAAGTCCCTGCATTAGTCAGAGTTGCAGTTTCTTTGGTTTTAACCGTTGCGGTATTATTTGGCGGTTACAATTATTATATATACAGCCGCCTGCCTTTTATTGAAGCAATTAGCGGAACAGCAAAAGTTTACCGGGCACCTGCTGCGGGATATATTATAGCCAAGCCTAATATGAGGTTAAGGGAAGGCTACAGGATTGAGACAGCGCAAGATGCTGTTGTCAATATCCTTTCCCGTGATAAATATGCCGCCAGAATCAAAGAGAAATCTTATATTGTAATTGCTAAGCTGGATGTACGCAAGGGGAATCATTTTACAAAGTTTGATATAAACAGCGGTAAATTGATGGTGAATACAACAGAAGCCTTTAAAGGTTCAAATATGTCCATTCAAACGCCAACCTGCGAAGCAAAAGTCGTAGGCACGGCATTTACTATTGATGTTGATAAACCATCCGGAGGCACTACATGGCTGGGGGTTCTGCAAGGAAAAGTAAAGGTAACTTCGCAAGGTACGGATGTTTATGTGAATGCCGGACAGAAGACTCAAATTCAACCAGGATCGCTACCGGATATTCCTACTCTTCTTTCAGATAATGAATGGAAACTTATACTAGAATTATATCAGTTAGGTGAGAAACCGCAGGTTGTGCTATTGGTTAGTATGAGAGCAAATAGAGTTGAAGAACTCCTTAAGCCTGCACCTTTATATATATCAGATACTACTCCACGGACAATCCCAACAGAATTAGAAGCAATTATACGCATAATTAACCGGGCTATAGAGGATAATGACATAGAGGCCCACAAGTTTGCAATAGGTAGACTGGAACAGTTGTTAAGGAAGCATCCAAATCCAAAGTATAATCCTCAGTTCCTTATGTTTATCGGCTCGTATTACTATTATATAGGCAATTATGAAAAGGCCATAGATACATTTGACAGGGTGGTAAATGAATATCCCGATTATTCACTTTCAAGCCTTGCCCAATGTGCCATAGCAACTATATATCAAAATAGCTTAAGGGATAAAAAGAAAGCTACGGCTGGTTTTGAGGAATTGCTTGAGAATTTCCCTGATAGCATAGATACGGTTAGGGCCAGAAAATTTTTCAAAAATTTAAAAAAATAATGGAATAATTTTAACCTTTCTGTGTTATATATAGTAGAAGAACAAAAAGGAGGTTATGTAGAGTAAAAAGAAGACATAAGCCCCTAATCCCCGAAAAAGACCTCAAAAAACTTGAGGTCTTTTTTTGTT
>CAZMYR010000057.1:0-7531 GCA_964570585.1 uncultured Planctomycetia bacterium | reverse complement strand
GGCACTAAAAATAGCTATTCTCGGTCAGTCTGTTGAATCTTGAATTTAGCCTCTTGATAAAATTTTACTTATTATATGGCGGAGAGGTCTGTCTGCCTGACGGCGGTGTGTATATCGTCTTGTTCGAACCTATTTTAAAGAAAAAGCTACTATTCCTTTCATCTGAAATATCATAATCGATAACGAAAATCAACTTTAAAAAGACCAAACTTAATTCATTCTAAATACCACCATAATTTTTGTCCCATCAATTTTAATTGAATAATATTCTTCGTTATAAGAATATTCTTCTTCGTGCTGCTGGCAATTACTTAAGAAGTATTTAGCTTCCTCTGGTTCTTTCACATATACCAATCTATTCCTATCATCAGCTCTTAAGATGTTAGCATTAATTTTTCCCGGATAATTGGCAACACAAATTTTTATAATACTATCTCTATCGTTTTTTAAAATATATTCTAACGCTTGTCTATAGGATAATCCCCAATAATCTAATGCAAAATTGGCCTTCACCTCTTCCATATTCCCACCAGCCAATTTATTGAAGTAAACATTCTGAAAAGGATGACATTTTATCATGAATTTAGCTATACTAATTAGGCTAAATGAAAAAGTTATAAGAAAAACTGTCTTTATAATCCTATAACCCATTCTTTGGAATTCTATTTTAAAATAGTCAAATAAAGACGTTAATCCAACCAAAGCAAGCATTAAAAAAGCGGGATAAACAAAAAACATGTGTCGCCATGCATCGTATAAAACCGATTTTGATACGACCACAATCACTACTGAAAAAAAGAACCATAGCATATATACAAGATCATCTCTCCTATTAATATAAAACTGCCTTGGGTTCTTTAATAATAATTTTATTACAACAAAACATCCGACAAAAAAACAAACGCTATATATCACTGGCGTTGATATGATTATCCATACCGGGATATAATGCCATGGTAGGTTTTTACCCCCTATGTATTTTTCAAAATATAAAACTTCTCCGTCCCATGGATAATAACTCATATGCTCAAAGGCCTTTACGAAGTGATGAAGGGGGTTCGGCCATAGAAAAGGCCAAAAGAGTACAGTAAAAAAAATAAACAAAATTACAAAAATTGCATATATTAATAAATTTTTGAGATTTTTTTTGCTTTTTACCTTCTTCGCCATAATTGTTAACAAATCAGCGCCAACGAAAATCGTAGTAAAGAAAGGGACAATGATACCTAAAACTCTTACGTCGATTAGTAAAGCACATGCCAGAGCATGGAAAAAGGCGTTCCGGAATGTCTTTTTTTCCAAATATCGAATCAACGTATAAATGCTGATTATAAAAAGTGATAAAAATGCGATATCTTTGGAGTTATAAAATGAATGCGCAAAGATACGCGGGCTCATGATTAAAAATAAACTTCCCAACAAACCGATCTTCCAACTTTGAAATCTGTGTTTGCATAATAGATAGAAAAACCACACGCTTATATAAAACAAAAGGAAAGTAACGAAATGCCGCATCAAATATACCGCTCTTGGCGCTTCCGTAAGGTTTAAAATTTTTTCGATGGCAAATAATAATATTTCAAAAGCAGGCCCATGGTATCTACCGCTAAACGCAAGAAGCCTTTGATCTCCATGCACAACGTACTCGGCTGATAACTGCCCCCTCGTTCTTGAAATAACCTCGTCATATGAAATACCATAATCCTTAAAAATACTTATTCCAATGAAAAGATATACAGCAAAAAAAAGATATACTGCAATTTTATATTTTTCTTTAATTAAAATCTTGCTTCCGGACATTTTTTTATTACCTTAGGCATACTTAGATATCTAACCTACAATTTTATTTTTTATAATATAATTCAATTTCGAATTTCATTATTTAGGTCCGTATCTTTTTCCTGATATGGTACCTTTCTTTTTTTTCCAGATTTATTCTAACCACCAATTCTCCCAATAAACCGATACCAAAAAATTGAAATCCTACAATAATCAGAAATAAACCCAATAAAAATAAATATTGGGTTCTATCAATTGGGATACCTCCGATAAACTTCCTTATGAAAAGAGAACTTACAACCGCAAAACCGCAAAAAAAAGAAAGCAATCCCAAGCTACCAAAAAAATGAAGCGGTTTTCTAATAAATCTGCCGAGAAAGGCAATAGTGAGTAAATCAAAAAATGCTTGAAAAAAACGCCTAAGACCATATTTCGATTTTCCGTATTTCCGGGGACGATGATTAACTTTTATTTCAGCAATCCTGAATCCTTTATAACATGCTAAAACAGGTATAAATCTGTACAGGTCTCCGTAGATATTCAACCTTTTAGTCACCTCTTGACGATATGCTTTAAAACAACAGTTTAAATCGTGGATCTTTATTCCGGTTAACCATGAGGTAATAATATTAAATATCTTGGAAGGTATTATTTTGGCAGGAGAATCTTGGCGTTTAAATCTCCAGCCAGAAACCAAATCGTACCCCGTAGTTATCTTATCAATAAATTGAGGAATTTCATTAGGATCATCTTGCAAATCTCCATCCATAGCAATGATTATATTGCCAGTTGCCTGTCTGAATCCCGCTTGCAGGTTTCCCGATTTGCCGACACGAGGTTCAAACCGCATGCATATCAAGTTTACCCCCGCTTCCTTTGCTTTTTTAGAAACATTTTGTATCTCGCCAAAAGTGTTGTCAGTGCTTCCATCATCGAGAAAAATAATTTCGAATGATTTTTTAAGCGAGGTCATTACTTTCACGATCTCTTCATATAATTGGCCGATACTTCCGGCTTCGTTATATATTGGTATTACTATAGAAATATCCATATTTCTCCTTCATATACATTGCCATTTATCATCCGTTACAATTACTCCTTATCCAAGTCAATCGTAAATAAAAAAGAATCGTCCTTTATCTTGATTGAACAACAACTATAATCGTGCCTCAATCCTTAGGTTTAATCCTTCAGTTTCTCGCATTTAAAGACCATCCAAGGAAAGGGCTTTAAAACTTCGGTTATTTTGAAATATTTTTATAAAATTTTAGAAAAATTATTTTCATTCCGAAAATTTACATGATCTGGGTCTTTGCCAAAACACGATATGTTTTTTCCAAATATGAAGTTACGCAGGCTAAACCAGGGTTAATTAGGCGCACTAATAATTATTTCACTAAAATCTAACTTAGCTAATTTATTCAATGCTTGTTCATAATAATGTGGGTGCTCTAAGGCTTCCGTCGCCAAAATCAAGTCATATCTGTTGTTCTTTAAAATATGGCACTCTTTTATATCTAACACATCAAATTTAACGTTAGGAATAAATTTTTTGGCAAAATTTATTACTTTGTGATTTATATCACAACCCTCTATGCATAGATTAGGATATTTTTCTAAGAGAAAGAGAACTATAAATCCTTCGCCACATCCCATATCGCAGATACGCTCTTGACCATATAAATTTGCTAATTTAAAAAGGCTGCTGCAGCCTAAAGTCTTCGTTAGGACTTTCGGCTGACCTTATCTTTCGACTCTAATACACTTTTCTGGTCTTCAAAATTCAATAAACTACAAAAAGATTTATAAGCGGGAGTGCAGAAGGAAGTGTGTTGAAAAAATCCATTTTGTAATCTCTCGGTGACAATCTATTCTAAAATCCGCATGCCTCCTCTTAAATCTTTCTTAGTTTAGTAGTCCAACGGGCATGCTTACTATTTGCGCAAAGGATAAGTCTACGTCTTTACAGACTCCACTCTTAACAAATGGCGACGCATAATCTCTACCTTTTTCTTTAATTCTATTCTTCGCTTGGTCATCTTAACCCTGTATATTCGGACAGATATTGTGCATATACAACTATATTTTACTTAAAAAATAAGGAAGGTCAAGAATAAATATGTCAGAATATATTAAAAAGAAATCTTGGTTTATTTCAAAGAATAGGTGTTATCTTATAGGGATTTTTTCAACACACTCCCCTCTACACTCCCGCTTATAAATCAAATTAAAGTTGATTTTCGTTATCGATTATGATATTTCAGATGAAAGGAATGGAACTCGTAACCTCTTTAAACAGAACCTATTACATAGTTTGCGAGGGAAATTTAGAATTACAGAAAGAATTTTTGCAAAAGATTGGTTCGAACTTTATATTACAAGAGCGCCGATTGAATTTTTCGTCGGAAGCTACCTTCCGACACTATCTCTTCAACGCCCCATATGCCAGTTGGCAGAGAGGCTGGGATTCGAATCCCCGACCCCGAAATTTCGGGGTAATCGCTTTCCGAAAATGCCCGTTTCAACCACTCACGCATTCCTCCGAAATTTGGCAGACACGATTGCTACGAGGCATCCTTAGATGCATCTTCTTCGGAGATAATCAGAATCTCCGTAATTGTCATCCGAGCTTTTAGAGTTGCTGATTTCTTTTTCTTGGGGGTTAAATGAAAGTCCTTTACCCTGAACAAGCGCGGAGATTTTTCTAATTGATAAATAAAGTCTATTATGTAGCCTATTTCTGATTCTATTTTTAGTTCTACTGTGTATTTTTTATAGGGTTCTGTCTTTTCTGTCAAGCTCGGTTTTATATCGGCAAGAAAGACAGAAGACTTTCTCGCTAATTTTTCTATCTCACTAAGTAGTCCCGCCCTTTCTTCTTCATCGGAACGAGTTTGTTGGACATGCTTAGTATATTTTTCGTGTTCTTTGGTAATCGAATTTTCCTGTGACAATATATATAGGGATTTTTGCAGTTTCTTCTCTTGAATGAGGATTTCACTATTTAATTTGCTTAGTCTATCCATAACTTGGCGTAGGATGACCCGGTCAAAAAAGACTGCAATGAGAACTGCAATCACAATATAAGATATATATCTTTCTCTCTTTGATAATCTTGAAAAGAATTGTTTCATTTATTTCTCTATTAATTGTTCCTTAAGGCTCGCGTCCAAAGGGCAAACAATCTCAAAATCTGTTATCTCCTTGCCCTCTTCTTTACGCGTGGTGGCATATTTTGTCTTAACATCCTGAAAATATTGCGATTCTTCTAAGGCGCTGCAGAATTTAAATATTTCGGACATGGTATTAGATGTCCCCCGCAAGGTTAAGTGGTCCTTTCCGTCAAAGCTAATCGTTATCAAATAAATCTCGGGCGAGATATCTTTGTGTATTTCATAAAGAAAATTAATCGAAAAGTCTTTTGTCAGAACGCGTTTTTTTATCACCTCTATTTCTTCCATCATGCTGTCTAATTTATCAACCTTCTCTTGCGTTTGCGTAATCTTTTGCTCAAGCTGCGCGAGATGCTGCTCTTTATTATGCATTCTGCCTAAAAAAACGCTGGAGATGGTCACTAAAATAAATACTAAATATATCCCAAAAAGATATAAATCTCTTCCTCTTTCTCTCACTCCTTTCTCTATTCGTAGCTGTTGGGGAATAAGATTCATCTTTTGTTCGGGAAAGCTCAAGCACAGGCCCAAAAGGCAAGAAGTGGATATATTTTTTCCGTTAGCTTCATGCTCATCCAGGGCTCCTTTAATTTCGGGAATATTTTTAAATTGAGGTATAATCTCTACAGATAAATTAAGCTTTTCCTTTAAAACAACCTCATTCAGCTTCTCCACAAGCATCTCTGGGCCAGTAATTATAATCTTGGCTATTTCTGCCTCGATCATTTCATTCTGATAGGCATATGTAGAATGGTTTATTTCTTCAATAAATTTTTTTATGCCTTCATTCATCAAGTCCTGCGACTCTGAAAATCTGACAGAGATATTTCTGCAAAATATCAATTTATTTTTTAAAATAACCACAAACTCGCTGTTATCGTAGTTAAGTTTAACCAAGGCATACGGTTCATCAGTTGCTTGACCCTTACAAGCAAAACGACACCAGCCAAGTAACCCATCAGAACTTAAAGCTATCTTTTCCGTTTTTAGCCCGGCTGCTTCCAATAGCTTAAAATACCGCCCCACAACATCTTGATGCACAATGGCCAGCATTATCCTGCTATATCCTTCTGCATTAGTGCTAAGAATCTGGTAATCGTAGATTATCTCCTCTTTTGCAAAAGGTGTCTGCTTTCCTATCTGAAGCTCCACCATATCTTTTATCTCAGCAGGGTTTGTGGAAGGTAATTCAAGATTTCTAATAGCTACAAGATGATGCGGCACAGAAAGGACTAAAAGGTTTGAATTTACTTTCAATTCTTTAGATAATTTTCTGAGCGTTTGAGAAATTTTCTCATCTTGCAAAGAACTAATCTTTTCGACTACAATTTTACTAATTTTCTTTTCTTTGGCAGAAGGCTGCGCCTGCACTACCTTCAACCAATCGTTATCTATCTCTAGCGCAGTTATTATTTTTTTCTTTCTTCTAAATGAAAACTTCATCATTCAATGCCTTTTAGTCCATAGTCTATAGACTGATTTTCTATCGACTATCGACTGTGGGCTGTGGACTGATTTATTCCTCGTGCCAATAGAGTATCCGGGGGTCTTTTCCCTCAGCTCTTTGGACAATACAGGTAATATTCCTTTGTAAAGTGCGGCTACCCACCCTTAAAATGCCGGCTGAAGAAATTCTGAAAACATCCGATTTTACAGTCAGTGCATTGAGAGAAGTAAGACGGTTAATTTCCTCAGATTCTTTTGTAAATAGAGGGCCAATATTTCTTATTTCACCAACCGTCTTAAAGATATTGTCGTCTTCGGTCCCTTCTACTCCATCGCTGCCTCGACGGAATTCAACTATTCGCTCAGCAAGATCGGCGTTTAAGCCTAAGGCCTGCAATGTGCGCCCATCAGCAGTATTAATATTCACTCCACCTCTACCGTAGATAGTAATTACATCGGCAATCTTTGAATAAATCTCCGGGGTCATCCCTTTAACCAATAATAATTCCTCGGGGATTTGAAAGTCGGCGTTCTTGCATGGATAGGGTAATTCCAGGCTCTGATAATGCTCATTTTCCGCGCCACCGGGAGAAAGAAGAACATCTATATCTCTCCAGTCAACGATAGCATGAGCAATGTCGGCCGCCTCCTCTGTCTCTACTTCACCGATATTTTCTAACATGCTTTTAAGTATTTGCAGCGGCGCCTTATTTATATTTATCCTGCTGCTTTCATCCCTTGGGCCATATAAAGTTTTCTCTTTTAGCTGATAGCTAACAGTCACATATCCATCGCCCAAAGCAATCTCTTTAAAGAGCGCCTCCGCTGAGGCCTGTTTTTCATTGAAACTATCATAATCGGGGTTTTCATCCGCCGCTAATCCAATAATCGCCTTCTCGATGCCCGCCTTTGCTAAACAATACATCTTTAACCTATCCTGAAGATGCGAGGCTAAGTGTAACTGGCTTGAGACATTGGAACCTACACCGATAGCAAAAATGGTGAGAAAACTTAAGGTCCAAAGAGTGAGAATGAGTATACTTCCTTTTTTAAAATTCATTGTTATATTGCTATTCAATTAAATCCTAAATCCGAATATCTAAATCCTAAACAAATCCAAATTTCTAAATCCA
>CAZMYR010000056.1:4165-7791 GCA_964570585.1 uncultured Planctomycetia bacterium | reverse complement strand
TTTAATTTTATACGCCCGTCTTGCGGAAGGCGTTTCTCTGCTATATTTAATGAAGACATAATCTTAACTCTTGAAACAATAGCTGAATGCAAATATTTAATGGTAGGGGGAATGCTGGCATTATACAGGATACCATCGACTCTATATCTCACCCTAAGCTCATCTTCAAATGGCTCAATATGCACATCAGTGGCTCTGTCAGTAACAGCCTGCTCAAATATCTGATTAACAAACTTAATTATAGAGGCATCCTCAGCCATCCCCTCTACTGATTCTGCTGCCCTGGAAATGGTAGGACTTTCTTTTACCGCCGCTTCTTTCATAATCTTATCTATAGTTTCAGCGCCTATGCCATAATATTTTTTTATGCCTTCTAATATGTCATTTTCTCCAGCTAAGACTCCATTTACATCACATCCGAGAAGCAGTCTTAGATCATCCAGGGTATGTAAATCCAGTGGGTCAATAACAGCAACGGTAAGTAGATTTCCTTCTAACTTAACCGGCATTAATTTATAATAGGAAGCAAATCTGGCAGGAACCTTTTTGATGACTTTGGAATTGATTTCCATCTCTTTTATTTTTACGTAAGGAATATTTAACTGTTCGGAAAGCACAGGAAAAACTTGAGATTCTTTAGCAAAGCCTAACCTTATCAATGTAGCGCCGATAAAATCCCCTGTCTTCTTTTGTTCTCTTAGCCCTTCGTCAAGCTGCTCAACATTAATGATACCTTTATCTATCAGCATCTGTCCTATTAATATATCGCCTCTTCGCATAATCATGGTTTTAAACAGACTTATAACTTATCCCAAAACTCCGAAATAGACTTTCTTATATCAGTCCATAGAGGTTTGATATTATCTATCAACTCCAGCATCTTTTCACCTTTTAATTTGAAACCATATCCGCTAATAAATCGATGCCGAAAATTTCTATACGGAGCTATTCTTTCTACTAGTTCGTGGGTAAAAATTGGACTTTTTCCAGTGGGAGGATTGGACGATAAAAGAAGTAGTTCTTTATGCCAATTCTTTCCTCTAGGAATAGTTAAGTAATATTCTTTGCTTATATGTCTTAAAATATTTTCTATTCCATTGTAAAAATTCATTAGATATGTTCCCATTGCCGGTGCAGTAAGATAATCTTCTTTTTGCAGATTAAAATTACGCCTGGCCTGATAAAGTCTTTCCAGGGTTTCTTCAATCGCTTTCTCTTCATCCAATATATCATCTTTAAGTTCTTTATACTGATCTTTCATATATAATCCTTCCTTTAGATAAAATCCTTTTACAAAAATGCTCTCTTATATCATCTAAATCGATTATATCAACCTCATCACCTACTGCCATGAAAACTTTGCCATAATAGATAAAAAAGTCTTTTGGGTTAATTCCTTTCACCGCTATATCAATGTCATCTGCCGCTTCGACATCTTCAATACATGAACCAAATAATAAAACCTTTTCTATACCAAATTCCTTACTAATCTTGACAATTTTATCCAATTCTTTCTCTAAAACTTTTCTTTCCATTGCCAATCACCCCATCTTTAGTAACAGCATGGCGGATCTAACCCTGTCCTATTAATATATCGCCTCTTCGCATAATCATGGTTTTAAGAAAAAAACCCGATGGTTTTTCCTTAATGTTCCTTTTCTTTCCGCTCCGTAAAATGCTTCGCATCACGGGGCAGGCACGTGATGAAAATTTGTAAAACAAATTTTCATTTTACGGGCCGCATAGTAGAAATTTACGTCGATAAGGGGGAACAATCTTCTCCGGCCGCCTCACCTTCTCGGCGGCGCTCGTAGTTCGTTCACGCCTATCCCCATTTCCTTCTTCCTCCTGTTCGTCGGCAGAAACGGGGTCCCGTGTGCGAACACTCGCCTCTTATAATCCCCTTTTGATAGCATAGACACACGAATATAATTTTCTATGCCATTAAGTATAACATGAAGTGTTTATGTTTGCAATAGGAAATAAAATGGGACAAGGTACTAATTTTTTAGCTGGTAGGCACGAGAAAAAAATGTATCTGACCCTATTTTTTCTGGTATGCCAGGATTAGGCGGCTTGGCCTATGACATCTGCAGCCTTCTTTAACCTCTTTATTTTCTGGGTGGGTTTTGTAGGCAATTTCATCTCTTCTATTGTATGGTAAAGCCTGTCTTTGAAATCAGCCTTGGTCATTCTTTCTAAATCTATCCTTTTTGCTTTTGGTATATCTTTCATCACTTTAATCACAGCCTTCTCTTTATATTCATCAACACCCTCAAAATCCATCTCATTAAGCGCATCTAAGAATAATATGCCTGCTTCTAACTTGGCTTCTGCATCCGATAGGGGCAAATACAGAAACATCATCCGCAGGGCTGTATCATAAACAAGGTCCTGGCTTAAAATATCAACCTTGCTGGTTATAGAAATAAATTTCTCCCATAGGGGTCCCAATAGTTCCTTTAACGGCCCTGGATTGCCTTTTACCAAAAACTCCTTAATGGATTTTTCGGTCTGCTCCTTTCCAAATCTTTCTTTCATAACTCTCAACAATTCGCGTTCATACAAATAATATTCACCTGAAGGTTCACTGTCATATACCCCTTTCTCGGGTATTTCCTCAAACAGAAAATATCCTAAATCGGTCTTTTTTAAATTCTCGAAAATTTCGATAGCAGTTGATTCGGTCATGGCCTCTTCAAGAATATAGTATAATGAAGCTACTTCTTTCGGGTATTTTTTCTTTACAACTGGCATCCCCCGGCCAAACCATTCGTGAAAATACTCATGAAAGATAGTTTTTATGCCTTTTGCAAGAGATTCTCGTTCTGCCCTTATCAGGCCAATTTTGGTAGAATCTTTGCCATCTGAAATCCTAATAAACTTGCCTGCTCCTTGGAAGTCGAACATATCACTAAGCCATGATGATTTAGGTATAAACAGTATATTTGCAGATTCAAACTCTATATATGGATTAGACTCCATTACCTTTTCGAGAAATAAGAGTACAAGTTTCTGGCGGTGGGAAAGTTTCTTTACTGCACCATCAGAAATCTTTTTCAATGCCTCTACAAATCCAGGAATACTTTTTTCCTTCGTCCGCCGGGATAGTTCGTTTATACTGACCTTTGCTTCGTCTAACTTTATTTCTGCTTTCTTTAATCTTTTAGTTGCATCTGCTATGATAGTTTCAGCGCCGGGACCTTTACCAATTTTTTCCAAGAACTCTTCTTCCCTTTCTACTCTCCTTGAGAACCCATCAAGATATTTCTTTATGCAACTAATCTTTTCTATATAGCTGAGTTTATCTCCTGCAGAAGAAGCCTTTGTGCGAGGGGGATTGGGTGGTATTAATGTGGGTTTTTCTCCTCTGGCAAGGTCTCCCTCTAAGACTTTCCTGGGGCCTTCGGCCCGGGAGGTAGCTTTTCCTCTTAATGAGGATTGGGCAAAGACAAGGTTGCCATACGGAGGTAGGAAAAGGCCCATAACTAAAGCCATAACCATTATAGGATTGATAATCTTTCTTATCTTTTTATACTCCAGAACCCCAGACATACCCTAACCTCAAATTTAGCAATTTTATTAACTTTTATAAAGTCAGCATTAAGTATACCAGAAAAAAGGGG
>CAZMYR010000056.1:2754-4065 GCA_964570585.1 uncultured Planctomycetia bacterium | reverse complement strand
TCTGTATAGCCGCATAATTTTTGGGTCTTTTTATCCCGGGTATTCTCAACCAGAATGCGCTGTGGTCTACTCCTGGAATGCTCGATGAAACTCCTTGCTAAATCATCGGTTAGGTTTTTAAGAATTGTATATCTTTGTTTTATCTTATCTTTATTTACATCCGGTCCTAAATTAAATGCACTGGTACCTTTCCTTTTGCTATATGTAAATATATGGGTGCGCATAGGCTCTATTAGTTTTATGCATTTTAGGGTATTTTCAAATGCTTCATCTGTTTCTCCCGGAAACCCCACCATAACATCTGTGCTAATGGCAACATTTTTTATTTTTTCTCTTACTCGTTCAACCTTTTTTATAAATTCTGCTGATGAATACTTGCGGTTCATCTTTCTTAAAATTTTATCATCCCCGCTTTGTAAAGGGATATGTAAATGATTGCATATCTTACTGTTATTTTTGATAATATCGATAAGGCCTTCAGTTACATCCTGCATCTCTATAGAGCTTAATCGTATTCTAAAATCACCCTCCAACTCAACTATTGATAGAAGGATATCTTTTAGAGAAATTGTTTCATTCAGATCTTTTCTATAAGCGCCCAGGCAAATCCCCGTCAGCACTAATTCCTTATACTCGTTTTCCAGCAGACTTTTTGCCTCCTGAATTATTTCATCTTTGTCTCTGCTTTTAGGGGCTCCACGCACATAAGGAACCTTGCAATAGGAGCAAAAGTTATCACAACCGTCCTGGATCTTTACGAAGGCTTTAGTGTGACCGTAGAAGTGGGTGATGTATCGTATCTCGTATCTCGTATCTCGTATCTCGTGATTGGTCAAATGGTTAAGGATATTTCTTTTGTCTTTGTTAGGTAAAATTATTATTTTTTTATCTATTTCCTTAATAATATCTGCGTCTTTTTCGACATAGCATCCGGCTGCAACTACCGCAGCGCTGGGATTCTCTTTGATGCTATGACGGATAAAACGGCGGGATTCCCTATCAGCATTTGCAGTAACAGTGCAGGTATTTACGATATATAAATCAGCCGGAGTATTGGAATTTGTTTCTTTTAGCCCGGCTCTTAACAACTGCTCTCGCATCAGTTGTGTTTCATACTGATTTACTTTACACCCGAGTGTATAAAATTTAAATGTTTCCATTTTAAAAAATCTTAGACATTATTACAGAAATGGCAAAAATAACGGCGGTATCAACCCTTAACACCAAAGGGCCTAAACAGACAGGGATAAAACCGGCCTCTATTGCAAGTTCGACTTCAGAAGTAGTAAAATCTCCTTCAGGGCCTATCAG
>CAZMYR010000056.1:0-2654 GCA_964570585.1 uncultured Planctomycetia bacterium | reverse complement strand
CTTCCGCACTGCTTGGATGATTCTATTGCTACTCTTTCCCAGCGTTCTACCTTCGACTTTGCTCTTTGCTCATTTAATTTGACTGTAGTTTTGTTAGTCTGCATAGGAATTAAATCTTTCACCCCGAGTTCTGCCGCTTTTTGAACTATATAATCCATCTTTCCTGCTTTTGGTATTGCGCAGGCCAGGGTAACATCCGGTATCTTAAGTGAGGGTTTCTGTCTATGTTCGATTACCGCTTTTACTTTATCCTTATCTATATTTTTAATCCTGCAGATATATTGAAAACCTTCTTCATCAAATCCTATAAATCTATCATCTGGTCCCAATCTTATAACATCTTTTATATGATGCGCCTCCTTGCCAGTTATAATTAAATTTTCCTTGGTGATATTGCTTTTTTTTATAAAAAATCTTCTCATGCTGTTTTAATAAATCCTATTATTGTCCTTACCAAAATGTGAGCCCCCAAGAAAAATAGTATCCCTCCGGCTATGCGCTGAAACCATTCATATGTCTTTTCATTCTGCAATATCTTAAGCTTAGGTAGCAAACCTGTTCCTAAACCTAAAATTATCAATGGTGAAAGCACAGCTCCCAACCCAAACGAAAGAGCTAATATAATACCTTGATAGAAGCGGATGGATATCATAGAAATATAGGAAAGAATGCCAATCAGTGGAGCGCATGGAAATAGGCCTATTATAATTCCTAACCCAATGATGCTTTTAGTATCTCTTTTTATGAAAATATCCTGTAATCTATTACAAATTCTGGAGTGGGCGGCCTTGCCTGTCATTGTTAAAATGCCAAGCAAGCAAATAAAAACTCCTCCCAGAAACCAGACGATAAATCCTTTAGTTTCCCAGTAATACGACTGGTATAGACTGCTGCCTATTGTGCCTGCTAATGCTCCTAAGGCACCACATATAAGTACCCTGGTTATAGAAAAAATAAACCAGCACTTTAAAGCGCCGATAGGGCCTTTTTTTGTTGCTGCTATATAAGAGATTAATATAGGACCGCAAGTAACCAAACATGGTCCTGCTCCTAATACAAGGCCGGTTGTAAAGAGACTAAAAGCTACCCTTATCATTTCTCGCCAAAAACTTCAGCTGTATAAATAAAGATTTCGCATTCACCCTTTTTCCATGCATCGGGCGGCAAACCAGCCTTATGCGCGCATAGATTATTCATAAATGTCTCTCTTTCCCAGCCTGTCTCGGTAGCAACCTGAGGCAGGAATACTCCACTTCTAAAACCACTCTGCACCATAACTCCATGTTTTCCCATTATTATTTTTGAGTGGTCGCTTATCTTCTCCATTTGGGAAAGAACGGATATCTCAATATCTATTACATCCAATTCATCTTCGGTAACTCTTGGAAATCGAGGATCCTGGGTAGAAGCTGCGATTGCCATATCTCTTACAGTAAGACAAAGAGGGCCTTTGCCTACCATATTGCCAATGCAGCCTCTTAATTCTCCGTACTTATGCAATGTAACAAATGCTCCCAGTTCTTTATTTAATACAGGGTCATCTTCTTTAAATTCTAAGGTTTCTTTTTTCTTAATATAAGTTTCTAAAGTCCTTCTGGCAATCTCAAGCAACCTTTTCTTCTGTTTATCATTAAGCAGACCTTCCATTTCCTTCTCCTCTTCTTTAACTATCGACTTTCGACTATCGACTATCGACTTATATATCACCGCGCTACAATATCCAACCACCTGCGACTTATCAAAAGTAACATCGCCGGAAGTTGCATATTTTAATACTTTCAATTTGTTTGCGCTCAATTCCCTGGCAGCCATCATAACACCAATCATACCTATACTATTGCAAGGCCTTTCGCTATTGGACCAGGATAAACATTTTGTAAATAAAGTCTCCGGGTCAAATTTCTCCATCTCTTTTATGGTGCGCGCATCTATATTTCGGGCTTTTCTATCCGGAAAAAAATGGGACATATCGGTGCTGGCAACTAAAAGTATCTTTTTGCCGCTTTTTTTAACAACGCTGCTTATGGCATCTCTTAACAAACAGCAGCTCTCATAGGAAAAATCAGCGGTTAAAATTACTACAATCTTTGAATCTTTCAATACTCTTTGTAAAAACGGGAGCTCAACCTCTGCAGAATGCTCTACTCTAAAAGGCAATTCATAATACGATATATTCTCGCTATAAGCGATGATTTTTTTAGATATATCTTTATCAATAGCAACATTGCCAAGGGGTGTTTGATAAAAATCCTTATCCAGCACCGATAATCCCTTAAAGGGGACTCTGTGGCTTAAGCCGACGATTATAACCGTATCAAATTTTTTATCTTTGATAATTTTTGCGCCATATCCTGCTACCCAACCGGAGTATTTATAACCTGCGTGGGGTAAAATAATGGCAATTATTTCGCCTTCAATCTGCTCCGGGTCTGCCCTGTCAATAAAACCATCGACCATATTTTTAAGTACTTCTGGATCCCCTGGATAAAAACCACCTGCCACCGCCGGTTTTTGTACCTCCTCTGCTAAGCTGCATTCGTATGTTGTCAGAGAAAACATAAAAATAAATATCACTACAGCCGCGAATACATTACGAAAATTTTGCATGCTTGCCGGAGCGACTGTCAAAAATTGCGAAAACAAACGCGAAAAAG
>CAZMYR010000055.1:0-7845 GCA_964570585.1 uncultured Planctomycetia bacterium | reverse complement strand
AGGCAGCTATTACTGCTATTGAAGCGGTTTATGTCCCCAGCGATGATTTAACCGACCCGGCAGTAGTGTGCATCTTTAGCTTTTTAGATTCCATATTAATTCTTTCCCGTCAATATGTTCAGTTAGGTCTTTATCCTGCCATTGACCCCTTGCTTTCTTCTTGTTCTTATCTTGACCCCTTGATTGTGGGGAAAAGGCATTTTAAGATTGCTTCGGAGATTTTGAGGATTCTTAATAGATATGAGGAACTGCGGCGAATCGTTTCTATCGTCGGGATAGAAGAGCTTTCCAGAGAGGATAGAATTTTGTTTGAACGCGCACAGAGAGTGCGCAATTTTCTCACTCAGCCATTTTTTACTGCCGAACTTTATACGGGCAAAAAAGGAGAATATGTGCCTTTAGAGAAGACCTTAGGGAGTTGTGAAAGAATAGTTTCCGGTCAGTTGGATAAAAAGCCACCCGAAGAATTATACATGATTGGCGCATTATCATAAAAAAATAAGCACTAAACTCTAAACCCTAAATTTTAAACAATATCAAATGACCAAAATATTAAAATAAAATACTAAACTCTAAACCCTAAATTCTAAACAATATCAAAATTTAAATGTTCGAAATTCAAAACATCGAAGTTTAGAATATTTGGATTTAGAAATTTGGATTTGTTTAGGATTTAGTATTTCGGATTTCGGATTTATTTTAAAAGAGAGGTAAGAAATGGTAATGAGAATAGGAGAGATGTTGATTAATAAGAAGCTCATTACGCCCCAGCAGTTAAAAACAGCCCTCGAGGAGCAGCGAAAGACAGGCGAATTATTAGGTAGAACGCTGGTTAAAATGGGATACTTAAAAGAAGAGCAATTTTTGCCGGTTCTTTCCGAACAGCTCAATATCCCCTTTGCCAAATTGGAGAATATCGCTGTTGAGCCCTCCGCTATAAAAAAGGTGCCGGCTAAATTTGCATGGCATTATAAGGTAATTCCCATAAAATACGCGGATGGAAAATTGACCATCGCCAGTTTTAACCCTTTACGCTCATTAGATGAGGTGAGAATGTTTTTAAGATGTGAGCTTATACCTGTGCTGGCAACTGAAGCCGAGATAGTAAAGGCGATTGAAAAATATTATGGCGTCGGCGCAGAGACTATCGAGGAAATTATCGCCAGGTCCCCTAAAGAAGTTATTGAGCGAGGGCTTGAAAAAATAGAGGATATAAAAAAATTAGCTGAAGATGCCTTGATGGTTAAATTAGTAAATCAGATAATATTAGAAGCTCCTAAGATGCGGGCCACGGACATTGATATAGAGCCTTTCAGGGATAAGATAGATCTGAGGTATCGCATCGACGGAGTGCTCCGTGAGGCAAATGTTTCTGCGGATATAGTGCGTCTTTTTCCAGCAATTATCTCTCGCATAAAGATAATGTCTGGCCTGGATATCATGGAGCGGCGCCTTCCTCAGGAGGGCCGAGCGGTGGTAAAGATAGGCAAGGAGGAGTTCGATTTAAGGATCTCCATTATGCCGACACGTTATGGAGAAGGGGTGGTAATAAGAATTCTTCCCACCAGGATGGTCTTCAGCCTGGAGGAATTAGGTATGGGGCCAGAGGACTTAAAGATATTAGAGGCCTTAATAAAAAAACCGCACGGTATAATCTTTGTTACCGGGCCCGCAAGATGCGGAAAGACCACCACACTGTATGCTTGTCTGAATAAGGTAAAGAGCAGCAAAAATAAAATTATCACTATAGAAGACTCGATGGAGTATGAGCTTGAGGGTATCAGCCAAATTAAAGTTATGTCCGAAATAGGCCTGACTTTTGCCCAGGGCTTAAGGAGTGTGTTGAGGCACGCCCCTGACATAATGATGGTAGGCGAGGTTAGGGATTTTGAGACAGCAGAGCTGGCTATCAGGACTGCCTTAACGGGTCCTTTAATTTTTTCTACCCTCCATACAAACGAGGTTGCAGACGGAGCAACTCGCCTGTTAGATATAGGCATTGAACCGTTCTTGCTCGCCTCCTCTGCGAGGGCCTTTATCGCCCAGAGGCTGGTGCGACTGATTTGCCCCCAGTGCAAGGAGAGAGACGATGCCGTAAGCGAAAAGGTCAAGGCGCAGATAACAGGAGAGCTCTCTCAATTTGGCCTTAAAGAATCTGATATTCGCTTTTATAGAGGCAGGGGCTGCAAGCTATGTAACTTTACCGGCTTTAAAGGAAGAACGGGCATTTATGAGATATTAGTAGTTGATAAGACAATAAAGGAATTAATCTTAAAGAGGGCCTCAACTGACAATATAAGAGAAGAAGCTGTTAAGCAAGGGATGAAGACCCTTCGGCTGTCTGGCTGGAAGAAGGTCATTGAGGGCTTGACCACTCCCGATGAAGTGATGAGGGTCACCCAAATCGAGGAATAATTTCGTCGTGCGTATTTCGTCGTGCGTATTGCGCAATACGCACAACGCAATACGCAATAAGAAAGAGAGAGGTAAAGAGATGGTGTTGCAATTGGGAGAGATGTTGATTAGCAAAAAGCTGATTACGCCTAAACAATTAGATACGGCCCTTAAGGAGCAGGAAAGAAAAGGCGAACCCATCGGCAAGACATTGGTTAATTTGGGATACTTACGGGAAAAGCAGCTTTTATCTGTTCTTTCCGAACAACTTAATATTCCCTTTGTCAGATTACAGGATACTACTATCGACCTTGCCGCTATCAAGAAGGTCCCACCTAAATTTGCCTGGCACTATAAAATAATCCCTATAAAATGGGCAGATGGAAAGTTGACCATTGCCACATTTGACCCTTTACGTTCATTAGATGATGTGAAGATGTTTTTGGGATATGAGGTTGTTCCGATTTTGGCAGTTGAAAATGAAATCGTCAAAGCAATCGAGAAATATTACGGCGTGGGCGCAGAGACTATCGAGAGGATTATTGACAAAGCCCCCAAAGAGACAATTCAGGCTGCTGAGCCAGTGGAGAAAGTAGAGGATATAGAAAAATTAGCCGAAGCCGCTTCGGTAGTTAAATTGGTAAATCAGATAATCTTAGAGGCCCACGAAAAGCGGGCCTCGGATGTTCATATCGAGCCTTTTAGAGGAAAGATGGGCTTAAGGTATCGCATTGACGGGATACTTTATAATGCCAATATCCCTGCGGATATGGCGAGCCTTTTTCCGGCAATTGTTTCTCGTATAAAGATAATGTCTAAATTGGATATCGTAGAACGCAGGCTTCCTCAGGACGGCCGCGCCGTGGTAAAGATAGGTAAAGAGGAATTCGATTTAAGAATTTCCATTATCCCTACCCGTTATGGAGAAGGTGTGGTAATAAGGATTCTTCCCGCCAAGATGCTCTTCAGTCTGAAAGGCTTAGGCCTTGAAGCGGGGGACTCCAAGGTTTTAGAGGCCTTAATCAAAAGGCCGCACGGAATAATTTTTGTTTCCGGACCCACAGGAAGCGGAAAGACCACCACATTGTATGCTTGCCTGAATAAAATAAAAAGCAGCGAAAATAAAATTATTACTATAGAGGACCCCATAGAGTATGAGCTTGAAGGGATCAGTCAAATTCAAATTGTGCCGGAAATAGGCTTAAGCTTTGCCCTGGGCTTAAGGAGCGTACTGCGGCACGACCCTGATGTAATGATGGTAGGAGAGGTAAGAGATTTTGAGACAGCGGAACTGGCTATCAGGATTGCTTTGACAGGTCATTTAATTTTTTCTACCGTGCACACAAACGATGCTGCCGGGAGTGTTACGCGTCTTTTAGACATAGGCATTGAGCCGTTTTTAATAGCCTCTTCTGCGGTGGCCTTTATTGCCCAGAGACTGGTGCGGGTGATTTGCCCCAAATGCAAAGAAGAAGACACGCAAGTAGGCGAAGAAGTTAAAAGGCAGATAGCGGAAGAGATAGCTCAATTTCGCCGAATCTGCCAGGATAATTCCCTAAAGCGAGAGAAACTCGGCACGCTTAGAGAATCCGATATCACCTTCTATAGAGGAAAGGGCTGTGAGGTATGTAACTTTACCGGTTTTAAAGAAAGAACGGCTATTTATGAAATTTTAGTAGTGAATAAGGCCATCAAGGAATTAATCTTAGCGAAGGCCTCAACTGACAGGATAAGAGAAGAGGCAATCAAGCAGGGAATGGAGGCGCTGCGCATATCTGGCTGGAAGAAGGTTATTGAGGGGGCGACTACGCCGGGTGAGGCAATGCGGGTCACCCAGCTGGAGGAATAATCTTATATATTGCTATATTGTCAACTTATTTAAACTCTAAATTCTAAACAATATCAAATGACCAAAATATTAAAATAAAATACTAAACTCTAAACCCTAAATTCTAAACAATATCAAAATTTAAATGTTCGAAATTCAAAACATCGAAGTTTAGAATATTTGGATTTAGAAATCTGGATTTGTTTAGGATTTAGATATTAGGCTTTGGGATTTAACTAAATAACAGTATAACAATAAAACGAAGCTTGTCCGAGGTTATATTTGTTTAGGGTATCTATACTGGATATAGAAAAGGCACAACCTATATTTGCAGATATGGCCAGCTCTGTTGTCCTGCCCGGTGAAGAGGGCGAACTTTCTATCTTAGATTTTCACCAGCCGATAGTTTGCTGTCTGAAAGAAGGGACGATTAGGGTAGACGAGAAAGAACTGGGACCGATTAAGACAGGCATTGCCGGGATGAAGGGGAATGAGCTTTTTGTACTCATAGAGAAGTAAAGATTAGTTAATAGTCGATAGTCAATAGTCCATAGAAAAAAACAAAACTATGGATTATGGACTATGGTCTATGGACTATGGACTAAAATGCCAAGATTCAGTTACGAGGCAAAAAAGGGCCCAAAAGAAATTATCAAAGGAACAATCGAAGCCGCAAATCAGAATGCAGCAGTGGATAAATTAAGCCAGACGGGTTATGTGCCCATCCGTGTTTTTCCCGCCGAGAAAGAATCTCCTAAGAAAGAATCCCCAAGGCCGGAGAGCTCTAAGCAGATTAAGCTGTTAGGGTTTTTTAAGAAAGTTCGCGCCAAGGACCTGACTATATTTACCGAACAATTGGCCAGTTTAGTTAAGTCCAGAGTCCCGCTTTTAGAGGCTGTAAATGTCCTCTATGAACAGACCGAGAACGCAGATTTACGGAGAATAATCGCCCATATCCGGAATGAAATAAGAAACGGCCGGACACTATCGCAGGCCTTGAGTAGATACCATGATGTCTTCCCCCCCGTTTATATCAATATGATTCAATCGGGAGAAAGCGGAGGGCTATTGGACAAGACCTTAATGCGACTGGCCGATTTTAGAAGTAAAGAAGAAGCAATAAGGGCTAAAGTAACTCAAGCCTTGGCCTATCCCGTCTTTATAATAATAGTCGGAGTAATAACTGTATTTATTTTACTTGGGTTTGTCATCCCGCGGATGAGTACTTTATTTAATGAGATAGGCCAGACCTTACCTTTACCCACAAGGCTCTTGCTTTTCTTAAGCCGCCAGATTAAAAGCTATTGGCACTGGATGCTGCTAATGGTTGTCCTTATAGTTGTTATCCTTAAACGAAGCGGGGCGGGAAAGAGAGAAAGAATAGTTTTTGATAGACTTAAATTAAGATTGCCGCTCCTGGGCGATTTTATAAAGAAGTCGATGGTTGCGAGATTTTCCCGCACTTTAGCCCTCCTACTTGCCAATGGTATTCCCTTGTTGCAAGCGATAAAGATAACCATACCGACTTTAGATAATGAGATATTTAAGTTAGAGTTAGAGGCGGTGTATAAGGATATCATTGACGGGATGTCGCTTGAGCAAAGTATGAGGAAGTCTTCCTGGTTTCCCCGTTTTATGACCAATATGCTTGCCGTAGGGGAAAAAGGGGGAAATTTAGAAGAGGCCTTATCGGAGGCGGCTAACTTTTATGAGCGCGATGTAGATAAGACGACCAACATAATTACCTCTTTGCTTGAACCGGCAATAATTTTGCTCATGGGCCTTTTGGTGGGATTCATTGTTTTTGCTATGCTTTTACCAATTTTTCAAATAAATTTAGGAGTAAGATAAAAAGAATTCTAAACTCTAAACCCTAAATTCTAAACAATATCAAAATTTAAATGTTCGAAATTCAAAACATCGAAGTTTAGAATATTTGGATTTAGAAATTTGGATTTGTTTAGGATTTAGATATTCGGATTTAGGATTTAAGTTGGGAGGTATTTAAAGTGAAATGTAAGAATGGTTTTACGTTGGTTGAGTTGTTACTAGTAGTAGTCATCATTGGGGCCTTGGCAGCGATGATAGTGCCGAGATTGGCCGGTCGTTCAGAACAGGCCAAGATTGCTATCGCTAAAACAGACGTTACTTCTAATATACCTTTGGCATTAGATCTTTATGAACTGGATAACGGCAAATACCCAAATACCCTTAATGCGCTTCTTACCAACCCGGGTGGGTTAAAGAATTGGAATGGGCCTTATATTAAAAAGAAACCCATAGATCCCTGGGGCAATGTCTATCAATATAGGCGCCCCGGCTCTCACGGAAAAGACTACGATTTATATTCACTGGGGCCCGATGGAGTAGAAGGCAACGATGATACTACTAATTGGGAAGAGTAGTTTCGTCGTGCGTCGTGCGATTTTCATCGTGCGTATTGCGTCGTGCGCTTTGCGTCGTGCGTCGTGCGTATTGTGTAATACGCACAACGCAATACGCACCACACAATACGCACAACGTACAACGCAATACGGATTTACGCTGATCGAAATAATGGTCAGCGTAGCTATTTTATCGATAGGCCTGGTTTTGATTCTGCAGGCATTTGGTCATTCTCTTAATATCCTGCGCATTTCAGAGGATAATTTAAAAGCAACCTTTATGACTGAAAATAAGCTCGCCGAGGTGCAAATACGGGCTAAGGAAGACTGGGATGCGTTTGCCAACGGTTTAAGAGAGAAATTTGAATTCGAGGATTTACAATGTGCGTGGGAGGTGAAAATAACCTCTGCCGGATGGGAAGGAATAGAAGAGATTGCTGAAGAATACGAAAATTTAAATGAAGTTAAAGCGACTCTTGCATGGAAAGAAGGGAAGAGAAAAGGCGAAATTCCCCTGGTTACATATATGCGCAGCCCTATTGAGGAAGAATGAATACTTTCGTCGTGCCCTCTGGAATTTCTTTGAAATTCCGAGGACTTAGTCTCCCTAGAAATTGTAAAACAATTTCAGGGACTAAATCCCGGGAATTTCTCTTTGAGAAATTCCACGGGGCCGGAAATTCTTCGAATTTCTCGGGGCGTGATGCATCGTGCGTATTGCGCAACACACACAACGCAATGCGCAATGCGCAATGCGCATTTACATTCGTTGAGCTTCTGATAAGTATAACGCTTGTTTCTCTGGTTGGAGTAGCGGTATATTCTGTTCTTGCTAATGGAATACATGCCTGGCGCAGGGGAAATGAAAATAGGGCTTATGCGCGCAATATAAGGCTTACAACCGAGAGGATGGCTTGCGATTTAAGAAATACTTTTGAGTTTTCAGACATTGCTTTTGAGGGCACAGAGGATTCTATTATGTTCCCTGGCTTGGTATTGAGCGAGTCGGATTCAAGCAGTAGTGAGGTTGAAAGCTATTATGAATTAGGCAGAATTGCATATTTTTATGATTCAGGAGAAAATGCCCTGCGCAAAGAAGAAAAGATATACCCTCAGGCCCTCGGGGAGGAGGAAATCGGCAAAGGTGAAGTTTTGCTTGAACGTGTTAACAAATTAGAATTTAACTATTGTTATCTTGATAACGCAACAGGAAATTATAAGTGGAAGGATGACTGGAAG
>CAZMYR010000054.1:0-8352 GCA_964570585.1 uncultured Planctomycetia bacterium | reverse complement strand
CTTTTTCGCGTTTGTTTTCGCAATTTTTGACAGTCGCTCCGGCAAGCATGCAAAAATTTTAAACAAGCTCGCTCGCAAAACCCAAAGCTCGTTTCCGGTATTTCATTGTCACTTTTTCGCTTTTGCGATGGAATTTGAAAATAGTAGAAAAAGAGAGAAAAGAGAAGAAAAAAAGAGAAATAGTCAGATTTTATCCAAAAATTTCCCAATAAAAACATTTGACTAATATCTACAAATATTATATACTCCTTTCACACTATATCAAATACTATCAAATATATACAAGTATCTTATAGAGGTCCCTGAAAAATTACATTTTAATTAGAAAACTTTTCCCAGAGTCCTCTTATAATGTGATTGAGGAGTTAGTAGTTATGCGTTCGGAAAGATATTATTCAGCCAGTGAAGTAGCTAAAATTTTAAGTATCTCAAAACAGACCCTGATAAGATACGAAGCTAAGGGAGTATTTCCAAAGGCAAGACGAAATAAACTTAATGGCTGGAGAGAGTATACTGAAAAGGATATAGCAGCGCTTAAAAAGATTATGGGTAGAGGTATTTGAAATGGCTAAAGTAGGCACTGGCGTATATATTACTAAAAACTTTGTTCACATAGTGAGTATCTCCGGCAGGTTTAATAAGCCCACCATTACCGATTGCATAAAAACGGAAAGGTCGATTTCACCGGATGAAATCTATTCTTCTAAAGAAGAACTGAATAAAAGGACAATTGAGGCAATAAAATCTTCCTTCGGTAAACTGAAAGCAAAACCGAATAAGGCATTTTTTGTTTTACCCGAAGCAGGAATAATGGTTAGACATTTTGATATGCCCCTTTTGCCCAGGTCTGAGCAGGCCCAGGCTATTAAATTTGAAGCAAGAAAATATATCCCGTTTAAAATAGAAGATGTAATTTCTGATTTTAAAATTATAGATATTTCTAAAGAGAACAGGCTGATGCGTGTTTTCTTTGTTGCTGCGCAGAAGTCAGATGTAGAATCGCAAATAAAACTTTTCCAGGATACCGGGGTCAAAATAGCGGGAATAGATATTGCGCCACTTGCTTTATCAAGAGTCCTTAATATCAGGTGCAAGCCCATTAAAAAAGATGAGGCAATAGCTTTGCTTCAGGTTGATGCAGCTGAGAAAACGGCGAGCATAAACATTATTGAAGCAAATTACCCTACCATAAGTAGAGATATACCTATATCGGGACACAGAGAAACGCTCAAAGAAAGGTTGATTAGCGAACTAAGACTTTCTTTCGATTATTATAAGAGAAAGCCGTATTCTAAAGAAATCAAAAAATTGATTATATGTGGGCGAAATGATTTGGCTGGGTTAAGCAGAGAATTAGCTGAGGAGCTTAATATTGCCACCGAAGTAGTAGATTTTTCTAATATAGTAAAAGGTTCGAAATTAAACTCGGTTGGTGCTGTAATAGCTACAGGGGCAGCAATGAATGGCTTAGGCAGGGATATATACAGAGTAAATTTATTACCGCCATATGCAAAAGTTAAAGAGGCTAAAGTTAAAATCGGAAAACAGCTCGCTTCTGTTCTAAGTATCGCAGCAGCGCTTATTTTACTTACGCTTCTATACAGTATCGGCATTGTTTTTTCAGCAAGGTCGCAGTTTAAAATTGTACAGGAGAAAGCCGTATCTTTACCTGCTGCTACGGCAAATATTCCTATTGAAACACTCGAGAGATTGAAAAGCAAAACATCAAAAACAACCAAATTTTTAAAATCGTTGTTTACCGAAAGGATATATTTAACAGATAAATTCAACCATCTAGCAGCAAATTTACCTGAAGGGGTGTGGATTACTTCGTTTGAGGCTAAAGAACTGCCTGATTTTAAAATCGAAATGTCGCTGCAGGGAATGGTTTTTTTAAAGAACCCTTCGCAACAAATGAATAGGGCAAATAAGTTTTTAGAAGCACTCAAGCAAGATGAGATTTTTATGGAGGGGTTCAATTACTGCGAATTTGGCAATTTAAGAAAAGAGGCAAGAGATGTATATGAGGTAACCACTTATTCAATCGAATGTGGCAGTAGGGAAAAATGAGGCAAAAGATACCATTACTTGACATTTTCAAGAGGCTTGATGAGAAACAGAGACGTATTCTGATTGGCGCTATTATATTTTTGTTAGTCTTTTTAATATGCTATAATCTTATATATAAAAATGCCGTTAAAAAAGTAATGTATTATAAAATGAGGTTTAAAGAGGTGACTGTGCAGAATAAGTTACGCGAGGAATTATCTAAGTTGAATAGTATAAAAAGGAATTATGAAGCACTGATTATCCAGAAACAAGATATCGATAGCTTTAAAAATGAATTATCAAAATTAGTTTTGAGTCCCGGAACAAAAGTTGTGTCAATTACTTCGGTAAGAAGGCCGGGCCCGGCCGATTACAATGTATTTTTTACAACGTTAGAGCTTAGATGCAGTTATCATCAACTGGGCAATTTTTTATCTAAAATAGAAAATGCCGAGCCGTACATTGGAATAAAAAGTGTCAGGCTTGGAAGTAAAATAGCACGTGAAGCAGCAAGAGGAATGTCACCAGGAAGACCTGCTGTAACTGAGGTTTTGCCGGAAGGCGATACTGTCACTATTGTTAGTTTAGTATTAGAGATGTATTCGTTGAGGAGATAAATGCAAAAGCAAAAAATAGAAAGAATCCTGGTTTTAGTTCTTTTGCCCGTTTTTGTCGTGGCCTTAGTTTTTAGGTTTATAGGCAGGATTAGACAAAAACCGCCGGCTTCTCCTGTAGCAGTTTCTCGGGTTGAGGAAAAAGAAGAATATATTAAAAAAGAAGCAAAGGTATTAGAGAAACTTAAGTCAAAGCCTAAGAAGGTAAAATATAAAGCCGGCGATTTTTTAGATCCCCTAAGGAATAGGCTTTCTATTTATATTGCGAGCATTGCCCCTGAGCTGGAGAAGAAAAAGGCAAAAGCTGTAAAACTACCCCAGTTTAATATTACCGGACTTATTTGGAATAGTGATAGGCCACAGGTGATTGTAGACGGCAATGTGTTATCCGTCGGCGATGAAATTAAAGGAGCCAAGCTCCTTTCGGTGAACAAAGACGGAATAAAGATTGAATATAAAGAATTTGAGTTTTTTATAAAGAAATAAAAATAGTTCGTAGTTCGTAGTTTGATGTCGATGAACCATGAACTAAACAAGGGGTAAAAATATGGTAAAAATAATTGGTGGGATAAGGATTTTTTGGATAATATTGTGTATCACCTCGTTTATATTTTATGCTGATTTTAATTATGCTCAGGAGGAGTCCAGGCGCATCTCAATGGATTTCCAGGAAGCAGCGCTCAAAGATGTGCTAAAGGTATTTTCCCAGCAGGCAGGATTGAATTTTGTCGCAGCGAAAGAGATAGAGGATAAAAAGGTAACTCTTTATCTTGACGGAGTTACCGTTGATGATGCCCTGACTTCAATCCTTGCGGCCAACAATTTAACCTATGAGCAGAAACCGGATAGCTCTGTATTTATTGTTAAAGAATCGACTAAACCTAAGATAAAGGTGATTACCAAGGTTTACAGTCTTAATTATGCGAAAGTTGAAGGAGGAAAAGGAGGAGGAGAAAAATCAGACATAAAATCTATCATAGAAAATTTGCTTACCAAGGATAATGAAGGAGAAGTTTTAGGATGTATAGTAAAGGATACCCGAACAAATAGTTTAATTATAACCTCAATACCTGAAAATTTTCCATTGATAGAGAACACCCTGGCTAAATTAGATGCGCAGACTCCCCAGGTTATGATAGAAGCTGAGATTGTCGAAGTCAAAACCACGGCTATAAAAAAATTAGGCCTTGATTGGGGCGGCCCCGCCTCTGGAACTTTCTTTACCTTTACTGGCCCAAGCAGAGATACAGGTTTCCCATTTATAAGGGAAAAAGGGCCATTTTCTCGTTCATTACTTGGCGGTTCGCTTGCGGACGCCAGAGGCCGCACATTAGCAGCTTCAAGTACCGGAACTACATTTGGCAATCTCACCCTGGTGGAGTTTCGGATTGTACTTAAGGCCCTGGAGAAGGAAAATAAATCTAAATATTTAGCCAAACCAAAGATTATGGTTGTTAATAATGAAACTGCGGAGATTAGAATATCTGCTGATTCAGGAGTTGGAACAGTAACTACCGAGGGTGAGTCAGGAACGCTTACAACATCGGTAGAAAGAGTAGAAACAGGGGTCATTTTGAAAGTTACCCCTACTATAAACAAGGATGATTATATAACGATGACATTAGAACCGGAAGTTTCCAGAGTAGAGACTTCCAGTGTGACCGGCTATTACGATCCTACCAAGCGTAGTGCCAAAACTACTGTCATGATGAAAGATGGCCAGACCATTGCTATCGGGGGACTTCTTAAAAGCGAGGTAGCAGATAATGATAGAGCAGTGCCGGGATTAAGCAAGATACCTCTTTTAGGAAATCTTTTTAAATCAAAAGATTTTCAGGATGTTGAAACAGAGCTAATTATATTCGTAACCTGCCGTATTATAAAACCGGAACTAGAAAAGTTAAAAGAAGCAGCTGCCTCTCCGGTGGTTAAGGTAAAGAAAGAAGCTGCTATAGCTGAAAGAGACAAAGAAATCATTAAGGCTGTGAAGCGCTTGCGTAAGAGGAGGGAATTGGAGTAGGATGCGAAAATCCAGATTAAGATTAGGAGAGATATTAATCAAGCAGGGGTTAATAACCCAATCCCAGCTTGAAGAAGGGCTGCGCCTTCAAAAACGGAGTGGCTTTCCCATAGGCGATATCTTAATAGAGAATAATTTTGTATCAGAGAAAGACGTGTGCGATGCCCTGGCCAGGCAGTTAGATATACCATTTGTAAGCATAAAAGACGGTTCATTAGCCCCTTCCGAAGAACAAGGATTAGAAAAATTGGTACCAGAAGATTTTGCCAGGCAGCATATGGTTTTGCCTCTTTCCAAACGGGCTAATTCTCTAAATGTAGCTGTTTATAATCCTCTGGATCTTTTAATTTTGGACAATCTTAAGAGAGTAACAGGTTGTGAGATAAATCCTATGATAGCTACCAGGGTTGATTTAAGAGAGGCTATAGATAAATTCTATGGCAAGAAAGAAATGCTAAGAGAGGCAGTGGAGGAATCTTACGAAGTTTCCGAAGGGGTAATCCCTGAGATAGAAGAAAAGGTCAGTTTAGAGGATTTAGCAGCCAGGGCAGAAGAAGCCCCGGTTATAAAGTTAGTGAATCTCTTATTAATTCAGGCCGTAAAAGAGAGAGCCAGCGACATTCATATTGAACCTTTTAGAGAAAAGATAAATGTGCGGATCAGGATAGACGGAGTGCTTCATAAGACAGCTCCGCCATCCCAGCACCTTTTGCCTGCTTTAATTTCCAGAATAAAAATTTTATCAAAAATGGATATAGCAGAGAAAAGACTTCCCCAGGACGGGGGCTTTACAATAAGAGTACAGGATAGAACTATCGATGTACGCAGTTCAGTAATCCCTACTATATTCGGAGAAAAGGCAGTGTTAAGAATATTAGACAGAGGGGCTATATCTTTTGAATTAGAAAAGTTAGGGTTTTTAGAAGACGATTTAAAGAAAATTAAACAGAGTATCACCCGTCCTTATGGGCTTATATTTATTACCGGGCCGACAGGTTGCGGTAAATCTACCACACTTTATTCTGTCCTCAATTTTATAAAAAGCCCGTATAAGAATATCATAACTATTGAAGACCCGGTAGAGTATCATATAGCAGGGATTAACCAGGTCCAGGTAAAGCCGCAGATAGGTTTAACATTTGCGAATGGATTACGCTCATTTTTAAGACAGGACCCAGATATTATGATGGTGGGTGAAGTAAGAGACATGGAAACTGCCCGGATATGTATAAGGGCAGCGCTTACCGGACATCTGGTCTTTTCTACTTTACACACCAATGATGCCCCTTCTGCTGTAACCAGATTAATAGACATAGGGGTTGAACCGTATTTGGTTTCCTCCGGCCTGATTATGATAATGGCTCAACGGCTGGTAAGGAAATTGTGCCTTGCTTGCAAACAGCCGGACGAGTTACCCATTGATGTTATTAAAAAATATAATTTGCCAAAGAAGCAGATATTTAAAGCAAAAGGGTGTCAGAAGTGCCATAATACAGGTTACTTAGGCAGGACGGCAATAAGCGAAGTAATGATGGCTTCTCCAAAAATTAGAGAATTAATAACAAGGAATGCTACTACAGACTTGATAAGAAAACAAGTTGAGGAAGAAGGCATGGTAAACCTTTTGCGCAGTGGATTAGAGAAAGTCGTAAATGGCATGACCAACGTGCAAGAGGTATTAAGCACAGCGTTTGAGATGTAAGTATGCCTAACTTTAAATATACAGCCAGAACAAAGGAAGGAAAGTTAAAACAGGGTTTTCTGGAAGCCAAAAGTGAAGACGAATTAGTAAATATATTGCAGGGGCGAGGTCTCATTGTAATATCCTTTGAAGCTGCTACAAGGGTGCGGCTTAAGGCTAAGAGAGAAAGGCACTTTCACACCAGGGTTAAACTGGATGATATGATAATCTTTTCAAGGCAGCTCACCGCTCTCATGAAGGCCGGCATTACTTTGTTGCGCAGTTTAGAAATAACCACAGGGCAGGTTAGCAGCAGGCGTCTTCATATTGCACTGGAAGAGGCGGGAAAGGATGTGGCTGCCGGTAGATCGCTTAGAGATGCTTTAGCCAAACATCCCAGGATATTTTCCAAATTCTGGGTAAGTATCATAGAGGCCGGCGAATCCAGCGGACAGCTTGGTCTTGCCATTGAGCATCTGACTCAATATCTGGAAGCAACAGCGGGTTTTAGGCGTAAGATTATAAGTGCGCTTATTTATCCTGGAGTAATTTTATCTGTAGCTATAGTCGCTATTTTAGTATTTGTAATTAGAATAATACCAATGTTCGCCAGTATCTATTCCGGTTTTGGGGCTCAACTGCCAGTTTTTACCAGGGTTATATTTAGTATCACCGGAATAATAAGAAGAAATTTTTTGATAGACTTAACAGCAATAGTCGGAATGATTTTCCTGTTTCGGCATTATAGAAGAACTCCTCTTGGAAGAAGGAATATAGATAAGTTTTTATTAGGTGCTCCTATGGTGGGGAATGTTGTTCGCCAGATAGAAGCAATAAGGTTTGCAAGAGGATTAGCTATGCTTATAAAAAGCGGCACTCCGATATTGCACGCTATGGATATTATGATAGAGTCTGCAGGAAATGTGATAATTAGAGACGTCTTAAGCGAGGTAAAAGAAAATGTAAGAGCCGGTAAGACCATGGCAGCGCCTATGATAGAGACGGGAATATTTCCGGATATGCTTTCGCATATGGTAAGTGTAGGAGAAGAATCAGGAGAGCTGGCCAATATATTGGAGAAGGCAGCTTTATTTTATCAAGAAAGGACGGATGCCTATGTAACCAGATTAACTACATTATTTGAACCTGCTTTAATAGTAATGATAGGCGTTATAGTTGGAACATTAGTCATTGCAATGTATCTGCCGATATTCGGTTTAGCAGGCGCTATAAAGTAAAATATTTTAGTTTACCAACATAATATGTTGACAAAGAATAGGTATTTGGGTATAATTGTTAATGATGATAACCCCACACCAATTTTTTTACATACATAGAAGGTGTTAATTGGTATGGGGGTAAAAAAGGAGGCGAAAATTATGAAATATAAAGGTTTTACTTTGGTTGAGGTTATAATAGTAATTATCATAATTGGTATATTAGCCACGTTACTGATGCCGCAGCTATCAAGTATGGCAGAACGAGCCAGGACAGCTGAGGCCAAAAACACTATGGGTGCTGCTAGAACTGCTGTGTATGTACATCAGGTAGAAGCGGGAAACTGGCCAACTGCTGCTGATATAACCACGACTGACGCTTTTACTAACGTTATAGGTGATGTTTTTGGCCCTGATGCTAGACGGCTATTTGAATACGGTCTTGATTGGACCGCCGCAAGTCCAGCTGATATTACTATATATGCTGAAAGAAATACAAACACAGGTGGTGCTACTCTCGCTTCGCATACACAGCTTCAAATGGTAGTCCGTGCTGATGGCTCAGCAGGTGCTATTGTAACGCGATTTGTGGCTGGCGCAGGAATAGCTGTAGATGGTGCTGTTACTATAGGCTGGTAATTTAATAGGGAGTAATTTAGTATGGTATTGGGGATGCCCTAAAAGGAACCACCCTGCAGAATAAAAAATTTTAAGATAGTCAAAAAAAATACCTCCTTTTTTCGTCTATGAATATCAAAAGCAAAAGGGCGA
>CAZMYR010000053.1:0-9275 GCA_964570585.1 uncultured Planctomycetia bacterium | reverse complement strand
TAAATTATCTTTGTTCTTTGAGATTTTTTGCTTTATTGTTTATAGCATGTCTTTTTTTTATTATAACATAATTATCTCTTATCGTCAATCCCTCGGCCTTTAGTAGCCTTTTTTTCGCATTAACCCCTCTGGAAAATCCGCCGATATTGCCATCGGATTTTATTACTCGGTGGCAGGGGACTTTGTCGATGAAAGGATTTTTCCTTAACGCATTTGCTACTGCCCTATAAGCATTTGGTTTTCCTGTTTTGGCTGCTATATATTTATAGCTGCGCACCTCGCCCTTAGGGATTTTCGAAACTTCCTTATAAACTTTGCTCTCAAACTTTGTCATTATTTTAATAGTTTAAGATTTTGTATGTCTTGCCGGAGCGACTGTCAAAAATTGCGAAAACAACGGCAAAAAGTGAGCAATTTTTGCCACAGCGAGCAAAAAGTGCCCTTCGCCGAAGGCGAAGAAATTCTTTTTGCGAGCGACAAGCGGAGGCAAGCATACAAAATCTAAATTATCTATTAAAGTAATCGTATATCCTCCTGGCCTGTTTTTCATTTATATATTTAACCTTAGTTAAATCCTCTATCTCTGCCATTTTTATTTCATCTACTGAGCCGAAATGCTCAAGGAGTAATCTCTTTTTCGCCAGGCCCAAGCCGGGAATATTATCAAGCTCAGATTCTGTAATCTTTTTTCTCCTTAACAATCTGTGATAACTTATTGCGAAGCGGTGGGCCTCATCTCTTATCCTCTGAATTAATAATGAGGCCGGCGATGATGGGTCTAACCCAAGAGGTTCGCCCTCTTCGTGGGTATATATCAATTCAAAACTTTTGGCAATTGCAATTGTTGGTATCTGCCATATTCCTAATTTTCGTAATTGTTTTTTTGCGCTTAATAAGTGGCCCTTTCCTCCGTCTATTAATATCAAACCGGGCAAAGGTTGCCTTTCTTCGAGCAAACGGCGGTATCTTCTGTTTACTATTTCTCTTATCATACTATAATCATTTATTCCCCTGACTGTTTTTATCTTAAACTTTCTATAGTCGTCTTTAAATGGCCTTCCGTTTTTAAAAACTACCATAGAGCCCACTGCTTCTTTGCCGGCTATATTAGATACATCGAAAGCCTCAATAACGAAAGGCGGCTTTGACAAATTTAACCTACGGCGTAAATCTTCTAATTGTGTCGATATCCTAAAAAGGCGTCTGCCTGCATATGTGGCCTTTTGAGCCGGCATTTCTGCTTCTGCACCTGTTATAGAAGATATAGCTTTTATCTGGTCTCTTATATAAGCTGCGAGTTCAAAGTTACCTTCGGATGAGGCCTTATTCATATCTTCTACGAGCGATTTTTTTAATTGTTCTGATTTGCCTTCTAAGAATAAAATTACATTTTCAACTATTCTTTTATAATCTTGCCTTGTTATTTTCCCTATGCACGGTGCCAGACACTGCCCTATGTGGAAATCCAGACAGGGTTTGCCAGGCATAATTCTGCAGCTACGTAAAGGGAATAATCTACCCATAAGTTTTAACGCCTTCCTTAATAATTTTGCGTTGGTATAAGGGCCGAAATATAGAGAGCCGTCGGCAATTTTCCTTCTGGTTATAAACAAGCGTGGAAAATCCTCATTTATTGTAAGTTTAAGCACAGGATAAGCCTTATCATCTTTTAAAGCAACATTATACTTTGGCGAGTATCTTTTTATCAATGCTGCTTCTAACAAAAGCGCTGCTTCAGCAGACGAAGCAGGTATATAATCTATACCATGTGCAGACTCTACCATAGCCTGTTGTTTAGCCGATGCAGGCCGCCTAAAATGAGACCTTAATCTCTTTTTAACAGAGCTGGCTTTACCTGCATAGATGATATCTCCGTCTGCATTTTTAATTAAATAGACGCCGCATGAATTCGGCGCTTTGTTTATCCCGTCTCTAAGGTGCTTATTAGAGACGGGGTTTATTTTTTCTTTAATATCCATTTTGCTATCTTGTTTACCTCTTCTATGCCTGCAATCTTTGCCAGAAGAAAGAATAAAAGAGCGCTGATGAATACGGTAAGTATCAAATTAATCCCTAAGATAACTGCAGAAACGCCGCCTGAGGTTGTGCAGATAATTTGAAACAGCCAATAGGCTGATATGCCTGTAACTATTGCGCATAGCGCTACTTTGATAAAAAATATAAAAAGGCCTATTTCATCAAGGGTGCCTATCCTTTTTCTTAAATGAATCATAAGCATAGAAAAATTGAAAATTACAGCTATTGTTGATGCTAAGGCCAGCCCGGCTATCTTTAAAGGCGCCATTAAAAGCAGGCTAAAGATAACGTTTACGATTAATGAAAAGAACGCTATCTTTACAGGGGTGCGGGTATCATGAAGCGAATAAAAACAATTCACCAGGATCTTTATGCCGGATACCGCAAAAAGTCCTATCGAATAATAAAGCAGGGCCTGGGATGTAATAAATGTCGAATATTCATCAAACTTTCCTCTTTGAAAGAATATCCTTATTATCGGATATCGTAAAAATATAAGGCCGCACGCTGCAGGCACCGTAACCAAAAAAACATTTCTTAAGGAAAAAGAAAACGTCTCTTTTAATCTCTTTATATCCTGCCTGGCTACATGTTCGGACATAGTCGGTAATGAGGCCCGGGCCACAGACATGGCAAATATTGCCAGGGGAAATTGAAAAAGCCTGTTCGCATAATAAAGGCCGGATACCGCCCCTACGCCTACTACCGCCTGCCATGAAGCAAGCATGCGCGAGATAACAAAATTTATCTGATAAACACATGCGCCTATTGCACGCGGGCCCATAAGTTTTAAGATTTCCTTTATCCTGCGATGATAAAACCTAAATTGTTTAAAAGGCGTAAAACCTTTTCTTATCAAAACAGGAATCTGTATGATAAACTGAAATGCCCCTCCTATAAGCACACCTAATATCAGACCATAAATACCCATACTCCTGTAAAGGATTATTGCGCAGATTATTATCGACGCATTGAAAAGGGCAGGCCCTAAACTTGGCATGGTAAAGTGTTTTAGGGTATTTAAAACCCCCATGCCATAAGCAGCCAAACCTATAAAGAATATAAAAGGAAAAAGGAGCCGGGTAAAAATTATGGTCTGTTGAAATTTTTCGGGAGAAACCTTAAATCCAAACGCTATCACACTTACAATAGCAGGCGTAAAAACGACACCCAATACCGTTACACCTGCAAGTATAACCAAAAATATGTTAAAGAGGACATGGGCTAATTTCCAGAATTCTTCCCTTCCGTTTTTGGTCAGTTCATCTGTAAGCACCGGCACAACAGCAGCATTTGCGGCCCCTTCTCCTACCAAGTCTCTCAACAGGTTAGGGATGCTAAACGCCATAATAAAGGCATCGCAAATAGCGCCTGTGCCAAAAAACCTTGCAATTATTACATCCCGTATAAAGCCTAATATGCGGCTGAGTAGTGTTGCCGAACCTATAATCGAGGCTGATTTTGCTATAGATTTAGAACTTGACATGTTTAGCGAGCTGTGTTATCCTCTGTGAACAAACTAGACGTAGGAGTTCCGACGCCAAAGGTGTCGGGACTCCTACGGTTACAAACAAGGAGCAATGATGGCAAATTTAGCGGCAGCCAAAAAGAGCATAAGAGCTGATAAGAAAAAACGGCAGAGAAATAAAGCCGTTAAATCTACATTAAAAACTCTAATTAAAAAATTAAACAATTTAATTGGGCAAAAGAAACAAAAAGAGGCATCCGAACTGCTGAGAGAAGTAATGTCTGCTCTGGATAAAGCTGCCAAAATAGGGGTAATAAAGAAGAACACAGCTTCAAGGAATAAAGCCCGCCTATCGACTAAAATAGCAAAAATTTCAGCCTGAGCTTAAGCGCATAACAAGCATCTCAAGTAAAACCTGCGGTTTTGAGATGCTTTTTTTTAAGCCCATATCTGTTTCTATGAGAAGCTGCTGTGCCCTTTTAATCTCTCCGAGAGTAAAGTTTTTTGCCTGGTTAATTATATTACCTGCTATATAATAATTTACCTTTAAGCTTCGGGCTATCTGCTCTTTTTTAAAATTTCCCTTTTCAACTAAGACTTTTACTCTGCCTAACCGGCGGATATACCAGGCTATCAACCCTAAAATTTCGTGAGCATCCTTTCCTGATTGCATAAGTGTCAATAGTATCTTTAATGCCGATTTCTGTTTTTTAAAACTTATTTCATCCACTAACTTAAATACAGAGATTTTAGTAGATTCACCTATTAAAGCCTCTACATCTTTTCGGCTTACATCTTTTCTTTTGCCTGTATAAAGTGAGGCCATCTCTATGTATTGACTTATAGTGGCTAAATTGCCGGATGTATTTCCCGTTAGAAATTTGACTGCTTCGGGTTCTATTTCCTTTCCTCTTAACCTAAATTCTTTCTTTATCCAGGAAAATATCTTATCTTCATCAAGCATTGAAAAATCCATTGCCTTAGCATATCTTCTTGCCGCAATATTAAGTCTGTCCTTGGCGTTTAGGCTCTTTTTAGTTTCTATAACAAAAATTGAGGTCTTGGCAGGTTTTTTAAGATACGATATCAATTTCTCTTTATCGTCTTGGGAAAGTTTCTCCGCCTCCTTTAAAATAACTAATCTCCTATTTGCCAAAAAAGGAGGGGTCTTCAGGCTGTGGGTAATATCATCAAATGATGCGTCTTTTCCGTAATATATATGGGAGTCAAGCGATTTGGAAGTTAAAGATAGTTTAGTCTTTAATTTATTTATAGAAAGATTCTTTCTAAATTCATCCTCACCGGTAAAAAAATATACTACATCTTCTTTGCCCATTATTACCAGATTTCTATAGTCTGTTCCACAATTCTGCGGGCTAAATCGTCTATGGCTTCATTAATCGCTGTGGCTTCAGTTTTAGCCTGTGAGCCAGTTGTATAATACTCATAACTGCCGGCAAAACGGTCAAATTGCCACAATATCTTATTCTCTTTTATATCTTTTAATTTCATACTCACCAGAATTATTATTCTGTACTGCTCTATATTATCTGCCTCATCGTATCTTAAGGGTTCTCTTTTAAAATCAACTAATTCACCGGTCAATATCAGATCCGCGTCTTCTGCCCGGGATATTTTAAGATTTCCGTCAAATATAAACTTATCTATAACGGCCTTGGTAACATCTAATTCTAAACGTGGCCTATAGGTCTTATAAGCTTCTCTTTCAGAAGTCCCTCCTGTAATATCTATGGCGTTTTTAAGATTTTCAACATTGATTCGTTTTATGTGAGGGGGCAGAAGGCAATGGGTAGTATAACCGCAGCCACAAAAGCTTATAAGCAGTGAAATTATTAAAAGAGGAAGATAAGCTCCCACACCAATTTTCAACATCGATAGAAAATTAAAATTGGTGCGGGGGTAAATTTTAAATCTCATTTCCCGCCAATTTTTCTCCTTAAAACTTCTGCTTTTTCCATAGCAAGAGGCGCTATTTGGGTTGAGGAGAAGTTATCTACTATATCTTTATAATAAATTATTGCCGATTTATACCTTTTTCTTCCTTCATAAAACTGGGCTATCTCATAAAGAGACTTGGCCTTCTTTTCCATTAAACCGCTTCTTTCTTTCCGGGCCTCTTTTACCAATTCACTATCAGGGTGCTTTCTGGCGAATTCTTCAAATTTTGCTATGGCCTCGCTGGTAAGCTTCTGGTCATAAGCACTGCTTAAAGAACCGCTGGAAGCGCAGATAGCTACTTGAAATCTTGCGTCATCGGCTATTTCACTATCAGGGTAATCTTCAACGATTCTCTGAAAAGCCTCCAGGGCCTCTCTGTAAAATTGCAGTCTCTTATAAAGCTGGCCTATCCTATACTGGGCAACCGGGGCATATTTGCTATAAGGAGCATTTGCTACTACTTTCTTATAAACCTCTATGGCCTGTTCCGGGGTAGCCTTAAACGGCATACCAACAAATTTTACCTTCTCACCCTGGAATAATCTTTCAGCTATATCATACTCCTGTTTAATAATTTCGTCTATGCGCTGGCTGAAAGGATAATTTTCAATCACCTTCTGATAAGCCAAAAAGGCATGATAAGGGTTTTGCAGTTCTTCGTGGCAGCGGCCTATATAATATTGGGCTTCCGCAGCTGCCTCAGAGCGCTCATAATAAGCTATAACCTTCTTAAACTCCTCCAATGCCTTCCTGTATTCTTCTGCTTCAAATAAATCCATCGCGTAAAGGAGTTGCTCTTTTGGTGTATCTTTAGGAGCATATTTAGGATTTATCCACCTTTTTGTCTGGGGGGTCCACATCCAATAAGAAAAGACATCTGATGAGCATAATAATAGGCAAAAAACTACACTAATTATTACATATAAAATTTTGTGTCTCATAATTACAGATAATATAACATTAGCGTAGTTTTTTGTCAAACAAAAAGGGCTCGATGAAAATCGAGCCCTAACGTAACTGTGACGTCCCCAAAGACCAATTAATTATGCGCCGGCTATCCTGGGCTTGGGCGATTTTGCAATAAATGCTGCAAGATGCTTTCTATCTTCTTCAGCCATATCAAGAAATTGCAGACCTACTATATACTGATTACCACGCGGTTGTTTTTGAATCCAGGCTACTTTTGATATCGCCTTTACTGGGCGCGAGAAGGATGGGACAGATACTTCAACAAAGAGCCTGGTGAAGATTGATAAAAAGTCGTTCGAGGTAAAACGCACTCCGCCTTCGCTGATATCCTTTGTTAGCGTTCCGTTATATATCTCTATTGGCCGTTGTATATCCTTAAATTGCAATGGCACACGGGCATTAATGCGCCCAAATCGCCTTCTTTCTTTAACATAAGCCACCATTTCATACCCCTTACTTTGTTAATAAATACAATTGTTCGTTATTAGTATTTTAACACCCAATATTTGTTATGTCAAGGAAAAATAAAATATTTTTTTAATATTTTAAAAAAGTTCATTAAAAAATGGTTTTAAATATGTAAGAGGTTTTGAGTATATACATTATAGTGGGTAGATTAAATGGCATTCCTACTATATGTAGTAGTTAGGTTATAATCTTCCCCATCAGTAGTAATAATTATTGTGCCATCTTTATGGGTTATATATATAGACGCGCCTTCTTCTGATAAAAGCTCTACAGTAGACTCTGCAGGAGTAGGATATAGAGAATTTCGGGATGCGGTTACTATTGCAATATCTGGATTAACTAAACTAAAAAAAGAGCTAGCTGTATATTTATATTTATCTACACATGAACCATGATGCGGCACTTTAATTATATCACTCTTTAACAATTCCCCGTAAGGAATTATATTTTTTATGCCTTTTTCTAATATATCAGCGCATAGAAGAAAATTTACATTCTTATATATTAGCTTCAGGACAACTGAGGTATCGTTTGTATTGATATAGCGACCGGTTAGGAATTCTTCCGAAGGATTAAGTACCAAAATCTGCGTATCTTTGAATCCTTCTATTCTATCGCCTTCTCTCAGCGAAAAAGTTTTTATGGGGCGTGATTTAACTAAATCTATTAACCGTGCATAGCCCTCCTCACCTTTCTCTATACCATTATATAAAAAATGTCTTACCTTGGTTCTCTTAATTATTGAAGAGGCCCCGCCGAAATGGTCGATGTCTCCGTGAGTAATAAGCATACAATCTATTGCATTTTTGCCTTCGTGCCATATATAAGGCATAACTACGTCTTTTCCCTTGTCCATATACGCACTTTTTGCTCCGGTATCAACAAGCATGGTTTCACCTTTTGGAAACTGGATAAAGATAGCATCGCCGTGTCCGACATGAAGAAAGGTTATTTTTAATTGCTCGGGATATTTTTTAAGCAGAGGCGCCCATATGCAAAAATTTATGCATATCAGGATGATTATACAAACAGCGCCTTTTGATAATTTAAACTTTGCCCGATTAGTCGCTAAAATTATCAATGCATAATATCCGGCTATAGACAATATGGGCAAATCAGGGATATAAAAATATGCAAAAGGAATCTTTGATAGATAAAAGATCAATCTTTCCAATAAAAAAGCAACCAGCCAAACGGTAGAGCCAAATATAGATGCCAAAGATGCAGACAATAGCCCCAGCAACATAAAGGTCAATCCTACGCAGATCAACAATCCCGCAAGCGGCACAACAAATAAATTCGCAATTATGGTTACAGGGGATATTATATTGAAATAATAAGCTATTATCGGCGCTACTCCCATATAAACTGCCAGCGTAAGGACCAAGGACCTAATTAGATATAACAATCCTTTTTTGTTAAACCTTTCTAGCTTAAAAAAGTTTTCTATTCTGGGGCAAAGATATATTATGGAAAAAACACAAACAAACGATAGGATAAATCCTGCATTGAACAGCTGCATTGGATTTGCCAGCAATATCAACATACCTGCCAGAGAAAGAATATTATACGTATCTATTTCGCGATTTAAGATGCGGGCTATCAAAAATACGGTAATCATTATAGCTGCTCGCGCTACCGAAGGCCTCCCACCGCAAAGTATGGCATAACAGCAGATAATAACTATTACTAAAAAGGCGCGCATATTATAAGGGAGGCGCAAAAGTCCTAATATGAAAAACAGAATATAAGCAATAACAGCCAGATGCAGACCGCTTATGGCCAGTATATGGGCTGTGCCTGTTTGGATAAAAAGGTCTTTGCTTTCACTTGGAATTTCTGAGCGCAAACCTAACATCATTGCCGAAAGAAGGTCTGCTTCTTGTTTCGGCAGATAGAGATGAATGAGACGACTTATTTGTTTTCTTAATGCGAATATTCTCGTCTTTAAAGGGCCTAACAAAGAAAGCTGGGTTTCTTTCCTCGATAAAACTACGTTAGCGTCTGATTCTACTTCAAGGATTGTATATATCTTTTGTCGTTTTAAATATTGCGAATAATCAAATTCTCCGGGATTGGCAGCTTTTGATGGTAACCTTAAGTTGCCAAACAGAATCAAATTTTGACCATAGTGATAAGTTTTTTGCGATTTATATATAATGACTTTGCATAAACCCTGCGATTTCATCCAGATGTTGTTTTTCTCCTCCCTCGGCACACTTCCCTCTCCTTCGTTCGGGAGGAGGCGGACCCCTCGCCGAGAAACTCCGAGCGAAGGCGAGGAACAATGGTCAACCTCTAATACAAAATTCGCTCTTCTCTGGCCGCAGAATGTCCTGTAATGTATGGGGTCAGAGAGAATAGAGCCTTTTTT
>CAZMYR010000052.1:0-10522 GCA_964570585.1 uncultured Planctomycetia bacterium | reverse complement strand
GAAAACCATTAATTTGTTGACATGATGTATATTTTATACTATATTACATAGAAGCAAGGAGTAAATATGCGTAGTGATGTTACAAAAAAGGGATTGGAAAGGGCGCCACATAGAGCGCTTTTATATGCGACCGGTATAAGGAAAAAGGACCTGGGCAAGCTTTTTATAGGTATTGCTTCCGGTTTTTCTGACCTTATACCCGGACACATTGGCATGAGAAGGCTTGAGCGGGCAATCGAAGCCGGTATAAATGCCGGCGGAGGCCAACCTTTCATCTTTGGCATACCGGGTGTATGCGATGGCATAGCCATGGGGCATACCGGGATGAAATATTCTCTGGCTACAAGAGAGCTTATAGCAGATTCTGTAGAGTCTGTGGCGATGGCTCACGCGCTGGATGGACTGATTTTGCTTACAGACTGCGATAAGATTACTCCGGGTATGCTTATGGCAGCAGCAAGATTGGATATTCCTGCAATTGTTGTTACTGCAGGGCCTATGCATTCCGGAATGTATAATATGCAAAGGCGTTCATTAGTAAGGGACACATTTGAGGCTTTAGCTCAGAGAAAAGTAGGTAAAATGTCGGCGCAAGAGCTGGAGCAGCTTGAGCTGAGCGCCTGTCCCGGAGCAGGTTCATGCCAGGGTCTATATACAGCTAATACAATGGCATGCGTTACTGAAGCAATGGGTATGTCTTTGCCGGGATGCGCTACAGCCTTAGCAAACTTTGCTAAAAAAGAAAGAATAGCAAAAGATAGCGGCGAAAGAATAGTAGAACTCATAAAAAAGGGGGTTAGCGCAAGGAAGATATTAACAAAGAACGCTATCCACAACGGCGTTATGATGGATATGGCTTTAGGTGGTTCCACAAATACAATGCTTCATATTCCGGCAATAGCCCATGAAGCCGGGGTTGATATATCTTTAGATGAAATGGACAAAATAAGCAAAAAAACCCCTCACATAACAAATATCCGCCCCGGCGGGGAATATTTTATGGAGGATTTAGAATATGCCGGGGGGGTGCCGGGTTGTCTTAGCAGGCTTGCAAACAAACTTAAAAGCAATCCTACAGTTAGTGGCAAGAATATAAAACAGATTGCAAAATCCGCCAGGGTTTATAATGACGATGTGATAAGGCCTGTTAATAGAGCTTATCATAAGACCGGCGGCATCGCAGTATTAAGAGGAAATTTAGCTCCGGATGGTTGCGTGGTTAAGCAATCAGCTGTGTCAAAAGGCATGATGACTTTTATCGGCAGGGCAAGGTGTTTTGATTCAGAAGAATCTGCTATGAAGGCTATTATGCAGGGGGCAATAAAAAAAGGCGATTGTTTGGTTATAAGATACGAGGGTCCAAAAGGCGGGCCTGGTATGAGAGAAATGCTTTCTCCTACAGCGGCAATAGCAGGAATGAGCCTCTCTTCCTCAGTGGCTCTTATTACAGACGGGCGTTTCTCAGGCGGCACAAGAGGCCCTTGCATAGGGCATATATCTCCTGAAGCAGCTGCGGGAGGGCCTATTGCGGCTATAAGGGATGGGGATTACATTCAGATAGATATACCCAGAAAAAAGATAGAGCTAAAGATAACCAAGCTTAAGCTTGCGGCACGATTAAAACAATGGAAGCCTAAAAAACCGAAGATAACAACAGGTTATTTAGCAAGATATGCAAAGATGGTTCAGTCAGCGGAAACAGGAGCAGTATTTAGTTCGTAGTTATGAGTTCGTAGTTCGTAGTATAATAGATAGAAAGAGACGTTTCCAGTTTCAAAGGGGAAAGTGTCCCCTAAGTCGCTAAGTGTAGGGACGTTTTCCTCTTTGAAACCGGAAACGTTTCTATAACAAGGAGCGAAGCGACGAATATGAAACTTACAGGGGCAAAGATACTGATAGAATCGTTAGTCAAAGAAAAAGTGGATGTATTGTTTGGTTATCCGGGCGGAGCAGTCCTTCCGACCTTTGACGTTCTCTATGATTCGAATATAAGATTCATATTAACCAGGCATGAACAAGCCGCAGCTCACGCAGCAGATGGTTATGCCAGGGCAACCGGAAGAGTAGGAGTCTGCATTGCTACCTCCGGGCCAGGAGCAACCAATCTTGTAACCGGCATAGCAACTGCATATATGGATTCTGTTCCAATTGTTGCAATTACAGGACAGGTCAAAACACAGTTAATAGGAAATGACGCTTTTCAAGAAGCAGACACCACAGGCATAACCAGACCTATTACAAAACACAATTATCTGGTCAGGGATGTTAAAGATTTAGCCAGGACCATTAAGGAGGCATTTCATATAGCCAGAACCGGAAGGCCGGGGCCTGTTGTTATTGACCTTCCTGTTGACGTCACGATGCAGGAGACAGAATTTGTGTATCCGGAAAGGATAGATATACGGACTTATAAGCCGACTTATGAAGCCCATCCGGGTCAGGTAAAGAAGGCAGCCAAAGCCATTAAGGCCTCAAAGAAGCCCGTCATTTATGCAGGTGGTGGAATTATAATTTCAGGCGCAGCGGAAGAGCTGACTGAATTTGCGCATAAGACGAACATACCTGTTACAACGACACTTATGGGATTAGGGGCTTTTCCTCAGACTGAGCCACTTTCTTTAGATATGCTTGGTATGCATGGAACGGTTTATGCAAATCACGCTGTTATGGACAGTGACCTTATTATCGCCATAGGCGCAAGATTCGATGACAGGGTTACCGGAAGGCTTGACAATTTTGCCCCTGGAGCAAAAATAATACATATAGATATAGACCCATCAAGCGTGAGTAAAAATGTAAAAGTCGATATTCCTATTGTTGGAGATGCCAAGGATGCAATAAAAAAACTAATCAGGATTGTCCATCCTCCGAAAATTTCCGATTGGCTTAAACAGATAGAAGAATGGAAGAAGAAATACCCGCTTGTTTACAAAGATGAAGGTGATGAGATAAAGCCCCAGTATGTTGTTGAGCAGATTTATGAAGCAACCAAAGGCGATGCCATAATCTGCACTGAGGTAGGGCAGAATCAAATGTGGGCAGCCCAATATTTTAAATATAGGAAACCGCGCACCTATATATCAAGCGGCGGCTTAGGAACTATGGGATATGGTTTTCCTGCAGCAATCGGAGCGCAGATTGGCTGCCCTGATAAAATAATATTTGATATTGCAGGCGACGGAAGTATCCAGATGAATATTCAGGAATTGGCAACAGCGGTTGCCAATAAACTGCCTGTCAAGATAGCTATATTAAATAACTACAATCTGGGGATGGTAAGGCAGTGGCAGGAATTATTTTATAAAAAAAGATATTCCTATACACTTATAAAAGAAGGATGCCCCGATTTTGTAAAAGTTGCCCAGGCCTACGGAGCTACTGGCATGGATGTTACTAAAAAGGATGAGGTAAGAAAGGCTATAGATGAGGCCTTAAAGATAAAGGGTCCTGTGTTTTTGAATTTTCTAATCCGTGAAGAAGAAAATGTCTTTCCTATGGTGCCGACAGGAGAAGCAATTAATAGGATGATAGGGGGAATGGCCTGATACAGTTTAAAAGGTTTAAAAGGTTCTAAAGGTTTAAAAGGTTTAACTTTTGGAACTTTTGGAACTTTTAGAACTTTTTAAACAGTGAGGAGTGAAACGACGAACATGAAGCACATCATTTCAGCCATAGTGGAAAATAGGTCGGGTGTTCTAGCCCGGATTGCAGGTTTGTTCAGCGCCAGAGGCTTTAACATTGACTCCTTAGCTGTTGGCGAAACAGAGGATCCCACTATTTCCCGTATGACCATTGTAGTAAGAGGTGATGACAGAACTCTTGAGCAGGTTAAAAAACAACTTAATAAACTGATAGATACGATAAGCGTAAAGGACTTTGTCAAGAAAGAATTTATCGACAGGGAACTTTTGCTTTTTAAAGTTCATATTGATGATAAGACTAAAGATAAAGTAAAAAATATAATAGAAAAATCGAAAGATAGGATTGTGAAGACTTCTAAAGATTATATTATAGTTGAAGCCGTTGGGGGCGAAAATCATATAAAGGCACTTTTGTTAGATTTAGAAAAATATGGAATGACCCAGGTGACCCGCACCGGGCGGATTGCTATGGCAGTGGAATAGTCGCGTTATAGCGTTGTGCGTTATAGCGTTATTGTGTTCTAATACGCTATAACTCTATAACGCAATAACGGACACTGATTTAGAAAGGGAGGAACACGAATGGTCAAGGTTTATCATGATGAAGATGCAAAGTTGGATTTATTAAAACAAAAAAAGGTTGCAGTAATAGGATATGGCGCTCAGGGCAGGGCCCAGGCATTGAACCTGAGAGATTCGGGCATCAATGTTATTGTAGCAGAACTTGAAGGAACGCCAAATTATGAAAAGTGCATTGAGGATGGTTTTAAACCAGTTTCTGCAAATGAAGCCGCAAAGAGCGCAGATATAATTCAGATTCTTACTCAGGACCATATTCAGGCAAAACTGTATAAAATGGATATTGAGCCAAATTTAACAGATGGAAAAGCCCTGGTCTTTTCTCATGGATTTAATATCCATTTTCATCAGATAGAACCGCCAAAGAGTATCGATGTATTTATGGTCGCACCAAAGGGCCCGGGCACTCTGGTCCGAAAGATGTACGAAGAAGGCAAGGGGGTTCCATGCCTGCTTGCAATATTTCAGGAATACACAGGGAAGGCGAAAGAAATTGGCTTAGCTTATGCCAAAGCAATAGGCGGAACAAGAGCAGGCGTTATTGAAACAACCTTTGCAGAAGAGACAGAGACAGACCTTTTTGGAGAGCAGGCGGTTTTATGCGGAGGGCTTACTGAATTAATAAAGGCAGGCTTTGATACATTGGTTGAGGCAGGTTATCAGCCTGAGATTGCTTATTTTGAATGCTTGCATGAAGTCAAACTTATTACGGATTTGATTTACGAAGGCGGCATTGCCCATATGAGAAGCATAATTTCTGATACTGCTGAGTATGGCGATTATACCAGAGGCAAAAGAATAATTACGGACACGACCCGTAAAGAGATGAAGAAGATTCTTTCAGAGATAAAAGACGGCTCTTTTGCAAAGGAATGGGTAGAAGAAAATCAAGTTGACAGGCCGAAATTTAACGCCTCAAGGCAAAAAGAGGCAAAACACATGCTTGAGGGAGTTGGTAAGGAACTGCGCGGCATGATGCCTTGGATGAAATAGTATAGGGACGTTTCTGAAACCTAAGGGGAAAATGTCCCCAAAAAGGGGACACTTTCCTCTTTGGTTTCAGAAACGTCCCTTCTGAACAATGAAAGACAAGGTTATAATATTCGATACAACGTTGCGGGATGGAGAGCAATCTCCCGGAGCGAGTCTTCAAAAGAATGAAAAGCTGGAGATTGCTCATCAACTTGCTCGTTTGGGTGTGGATATAATAGAGGCAGGATTTCCTATAGCCTCTCCAGACGACCTTGAAGCAGTAAAACAGATTGCAAAGAAGGTAAAAGGCCCTGCTATCTGCGGCCTGGCCCGCTCTCTAAAAAAAGACATAGACGCTGCATATGAGGCAGTCCGTTTTGCAAAGCGGCCTCGGATACATGTTTTTCTGGCAACTTCCAAGATACATATGAAATATAAATTAAAAAAGGCGGTCGATGAGATTTTAAAACAGGCTATAACTTCGGTAAAATATGCAAAAAGATTTGTAGACGATATCGAGTTTTCTCCTGAAGATGCCTCCAGGACAGAAAAGGAATTTTTATACAGGGTAGTAGAAGCAGTAATTTCCGCCGGGGCGAAAACAGTGAATATACCGGATACTGTCGGTTATGCAATACCCGATGAATTCGGCAGGCTTATATACGATATTATTAACAAAGTACCAAATATAAACAAAGCCATAATTAGTATCCATTGTCATAATGACTTAGGGCTGGCTGTTTCTAATTCCTTAGCAGCTATAAACAATGGCGCAAGGCAGGTAGAATGCACCATAAATGGAATAGGAGAACGGGCGGGTAATGCTTCTTTGGAGGAAATAGTTATGGCTATAAATACAAGAAGAGACCTTTTTAATTTACAGACAGATATTGACACAAAGCTGCTTTATGAAACTTCACGGATGGTAAGCAGGCTCACAGGCATAAATGTCCAGCCAAATAAAGCCATTGTAGGAATGAACGCCTTCAGCCACGAAGCAGGAATACATCAGGATGGCATTTTAAAGAAAGCCATTACTTATGAGATAATGAAACCCGAAGATGTTGGTTTTGGAGAAACCAAGTTAGTTTTAGGAAAGCATTCGGGCAGACACGCACTCAGCAGAAGATTTGAAAAATTGGGATATAGACTCTCAAAAACTCAGCTGGATAAGGCCTTTAAGCGATTTAAGATGCTGGCTGACAAGAAAAAGAATATTTTTGACGAAGATTTAAAAGCTATCGTTGAGGATGAACTGATTATAATTGCCGAACGATATAAACTTACCCATCTTTATATAAAAGGGGGAACGGAAGAGACTCCGTACGCCAAAGTAAAGCTTAAAAAGGGTAAAAGAACAAAAGAGGCAGAAGCTATTGGCGACGGGCCTGTTGACGCCTGCTATAAGGCAGTTGATAAAATAACCAAAGAATCCGGCAGGCTCATAGATTATTCTATCCGTTCTATTACTAGCGGCAAGGATGCCTTAGGCGAGGTTTCTGTAAAAGTCCGGATAAAAAATCAGGTGCTAACAGGCAGGGGGACGAGTACCGATATAATAGAAGCAAGTGTCAAGGCCTATCTCAATGTAATGAATAAAATAGCCTACCAGCGCGAACCAAAACTGAGACAATGGACATAGAAAATCAAAATTCAAAAATCAAAAATCAAAATTCGAATATATGAAAGACAGGCTGAAGATTTTTGCACTAATAGGGTATCCCGTTGGGCATACCCTATCGCCATATATGCACAATGCTGCTTTTTCTAAATTAAAGATAAAGGCCCTATATATACCATTATCGGTAGAACCAAAAAGATTAAAAGAGACAATAAAGATATTAAAAGGCGCTGGTATAGGCGGCTTTAATATTACCATTCCATTTAAAAGTACCTGCATGCGTTACCTTGACAGAGTTGATAAATTGGCTTCTATGATTGGGGCGGTAAATACGGTGGTGGCTAAGGGCAGAAGGCTCATTGGTTATAATACCGATGCAACAGGTTTTCTTCGGAGCTTAAGGGAGGATTTAAGGCTGGTACCTAAAAATAAAAGCACCCTTTTAATCGGAGCCGGTGGCGCTGCCAGGGCAGTTGCTTTCGCATTGGCAAAAGAAGGCGCAAAAGAAATTTTTATAACCGATATTGTCAAAACCAAAGCTGTCTCTTTAGCCAGGAATATAAGGAAATACTTCCCAAGATGTAAAGTCGAATTCGTATCTCGTATCTCGTATCTCGTATCTCGTAATATAGATTTACTAGTAAATGTTACGCCGTTAGGTATGAGAAAAACAAATCATTTACCTGTTAATCCCAAATTATTGCACAATAGATTGTCAATATATGACGTTGTATATAATCCATCTCCGACGAAACTCGTTAAGGTAGCAAAAAAAAGGAAGATTAAAGCAGTAAACGGATTAGGAATGCTGCTTTATCAGGGCGCAGAGGCTTTCCAATTATGGACAGGCAGACGCGCACCGGTTGAGGTAATGAGAAAAGCGTTGGAAGGAAGAATAGCACCGTTTGGGAAAGCAAAGTAGCAAATGAACAGCACCGCTTGGGAAAACAAAGTAGCAAATGTCCCCTTTACGGGGACACTTGCCCCTTTGCTTTCCCAAACGGTGCATAATAAAAATGTTAATCTCAATTTTTATATTCGGCTTAATATTCGGTAGCTTCTTAAACGTATGCATATATCGTATACCAAAAAAAGAATCTATAATAAAGCCGCGCTCCCATTGCCCTGAATGTAAAACGCCCCTACCCTGGCATGATAATATCCCTGTTATAAGTTACATATTATTAAAAGGAAGATGCAGGTTTTGCAAAAAAGCTATTTCACCTCGGTATGTTATAGTGGAGGTATTAACAGCGGTTTTGTTAGTCTCTGCTTTTATGGCGTGGGGCTTAAGCCTTAAATTTATTATCTATTCTATGCTCTTTTGCGGGCTTACCGTAGCTACATTTGTTGATTTTAAACAGCAGATTATACCTGATGAGATTACGTATTTAGGTATGATTTTAGGATTGATATTCAGTTTGTTTTATCCATCACTTCATGGTGAAACTTTTTGGTATTCAGGCCTTATATATTCAGCATTGGGGCTATTAGTAGGCGGCGCTTCTATCTATTTTACAGGAGTAATCGGAAAGCTCATATTTAAAAAAGAGGCTATGGGCGGGGGCGATGTAAAATTGATGGCTATGCTCGGCGCATTCCTTGGTTGGAAATTTGTGATTTTGGTATATTTCATAGCGCCGTTTTTTGGCTCTGTTGTTGGCATAGTAATGAAATTAAAATATAAGAAAGACATAATACCCTATGGCCCATATCTGTCATTAGCTGCAATTGTTGTTGTATTCTGGGGTAAGGATATTTTGAATTACCTGTTTTAAGAATGCGCCGTTTGGGATTCCAGAGAGGCAAATGTCCCCCAATGCGACTGGCAAGTTACAAGTTAGGGGACACTTGCCCATTTGAAATCCCAAACGGCGCTATAAAAGGAGAATGCTATGTTACGATACATGACTGCAGGTGAATCCCACGGCAAATGTTTAGTGGCTATACTTGAAGGTATGCCGCGGGGCGTAAAGATAGACCAAAAGTTGATAAATCTACAACTTAAAAAGCGCCAGATGGGTTATGGAAGAGGAAAGAGGATGAAGCTCGAGGCTGATAAGGTAAAGATACTATCCGGTGTAAGGAAGGGCTATACTACGGCAGGCCCTATAACATTATTCATTGAAAATAAAGACAAAACCCTGGATAGATTACCTCCGGTAACTTGCCCCAGGCCCGGCCATGCTGATTTAGCAGGTATGCTTAAATATAATATCCATGATGCAAGAGATATATTAGAGCGGGCCAGCGCCAGAGAAACAGCGGAGCGAGTTGCTGTCGGCGCTGCCTGCAGGCTCTTTTTGGCAGAGTTTGGGATTGATATCTTCAGCCATACCAAATATATATGCGACGTAAATGCACAGACAAAACAGCTCTCATTTGAAGATATAAAGCGAAACGCATCGAAGTCGGCAATAAATTGCGCTGATAAGTATGCAGAATCTCTCATGCTCAGAAGGATAGAACAGGTCAAAAGAAAAGGCGATACAGCCGGAGGCGGTTTTGAGATAATTGTTTTGAATCTGCCGCTGGGTTTAGGAAGCTGTATGCACTATGACCGAAAGCTCGACGGGCGTTTAGCGCTTGAGCTTATGTCCATACAGGCTATTAAAGGAGTAGAATTTGGGCTTGGTTTTGAAGGCGCAAGATTACCCGGCTCTCGATTCCACGATGCAATATATCTTAAAGGGAAAAAAATAGTTCGCAAGACAAACAACGCAGGCGGTATAGAAGGCGGAATGACCAATGGCGAACCCTTACGCGTAACCTGCGCTATGAAACCTATATCTACCCTTATGAAGTCATTAGATTCAATAGATATTAAGAAAAAAATCGCCAAAAAAGCAGCTGTGGAAAGAGCAGATGTCTGCGCCTTAGCTGCCGCTTCTGTTGTCGGAGAAAACGTCGCAGCATTTGTCCTTGCTCAGGCAATGCTTGAAAAATTCGGAGGAGATTCCGTTAGCGAAACCATCAGAAATTATAAGGGATATATTAAAAACTTAACGTAGGAGCCCCGACACCTTTGGTGTCGGGACGAATAACCAAGGAGGACATGGCAATGAAGGCAAAACTGTTTTTCCTGGTAACAATATTAACGGTATTGTGTTATTCAGGTATAGCTTATGCCGGAGAAGAGATTACTCTTACCACCTATTACCCCGCTCCTTATGGAGAGTATCGAACCCTTTCAGTGGGCGATAACTATACCGCCCCTGATCCTAGCAATACCGGATACGGATTTGTTTGTAGAAGGCAACGTCGGCATCGGGACGACAAGTCCTACGGAGAAACTGACTATTCGCGACCCTAATATTGCGGTTGATGCCGCATCTGGTGAGATTAAGTTCTTGTTTGATTCATGTGTCAGTGGTGGAGCAATTGGTTTTGCCAAAGAGACATTTAATACGGGTGGCTTGCGTTTCTATACTCAATATATATAACACTCAGCAGGAAAAAATGCGCATTATAGCAAACGGCAACGTCGGCATCGGCACGACGAGTCTCCTACAGCCAAATTACAGGTTGTGGGACTCCCGGTATATGCAGATAATGCTACAGCGATAGCTGGTGGCCTTACAGTAGGAGCATTTTACAGGACTGGTGGCGATCCAGATCCAGTTTGCGTGGTTCATTGAAACTACGGTGCAATAGGGGTCTTGAATCTTGAAAAATAAGTTCGGTAAATAAAAATCGTGCCTGGCACGAA
>CAZMYR010000051.1:11735-12015 GCA_964570585.1 uncultured Planctomycetia bacterium | reverse complement strand
TCCATAATGAGGAGCTACCCGCAGCCTTGATAAATCCTTCTTTACTTCTTTCTTTGCCCATTACCCATTTTTAAATATTTTTTTTAACTAATCTTCTTTTTCATAGGTGAGAATCTGGGAAAAATCAATTTCTGGAAAACGAGAAACAAGTTGCTTGTATTCTTCTTCATCAATCTTCTCAAAAGGAGCCAGTTGATAAATGTGTTCATCCCGGGGAAGAAAAGTGAGCCCACCTAAAATATCCCAATTCTTATAAAGCCAATTAACTACTTTAATCCAT
>CAZMYR010000051.1:0-11725 GCA_964570585.1 uncultured Planctomycetia bacterium | reverse complement strand
TCCATTCGTCTTCTCCAACCGAAATCGTAGCTGAAGGATTATGTTCGGTATAATTTCCTTTAACCGTTTTCCAATACTCAAGTTGTCTAACAGCATCTAAATCGTCTTTAAAAACGGAATTTTTGGGAGCTTTGACTGGAAACTCAAGCACATAAGTAGTAGCTGATGTTTCGGTTTGACCAACTTCGGGATGATAAGAAAATTTTTGCTCTTTCAACATATGAAAAAGAGGGTCTTCAGCTGAGATCCGAAACCGCCTGATATAAAAAGGAGAATGTCTAGGATGCATCCCAGAGGCAGAGTTTACTAACTGGGAAACAGTCCCCGAGGGTTTAACCGAAGTAATAGCGGTAGAAGGATTAATGCCAAACCGCTGGGCATACTCTCTGTTAATCTCTAAGGCCATTTGGCGAAGTTCTCGAAGAACAACCGGGTGACGAACCGCTGGGCAATCCCATTGACCGGTAATGGAAACCCCAAGCAGCCTTTCTTCCTCACAATTCTTTTTCCACTGCTTTGAAATATATGGAAAATCAGTAAAAGTCGATTGATAGGTGCCTAGAATGGTGGCAATTTTAATTTTCCTTAATAAAGATTGTTTGGTATCTTCCGGCCGAGCCACTACCTCGGTTAAATTACAGAATTGATGACTTCTCAAAATTACCTCTCCGCAAGGATTTGTTCCCGAGGTTTGCCAATATTTTTCGAATTTTCCCCACCTGCGGGAAGGGAGCTGCTTCTTCAATCCTCCCCGGTTGAAAACACCTCTTTCTCCGGTACCGCTTCTTGCCAAAGACAACCATTCTTCTATAAATTGGGTAGCAGATGGCCTCTCGCTATATACCGTTGAGTTGTTAGCCATTGACCGTTGGGGATTGGTAATATAATAGTGGCCCATTTTTGCCTTTCTCATTTTCTCATCTTCTAAATCAGAAAGAGAAATAAGGGCACTCCGTCTTACCCCGCCCATTACTACTAATTCCCCAATCTTGCAAATAATATCGTGAACATCAATACTGGCCAGCCGCCTTCCCTGGTTATTCAAAACTCTCCTTTTAACAAAATCGAGGAGCGAACGAAGTGGTTCGGGCCCTGAGCTTCTCCCACCCATGGTCTTCAACCTGGCTCCGGCTGGACGTATTTTGGAATAATCAAATTTAATATCCTTGCCTTCGTACCAAGTTTTCAGCCCTAAAGTTAAAGCGTCTCCCCAACCTTCCTTGCTATCTGCAATTACATGAGCGGGTAAACTCTTCCCGGTCTGATGTTTTATTATCGGTAGCTGCTGGACATTCTGATTCTCCACTGAAAATCCTACCCCAGTTCCGCACATCAAAAGATACATAATTTCAGCAAAATGAGTTAGTTGATTTGGGGCAATATAAGAGCAGTTATAAACAGAAACATTGCTGGCTCTTGCTGTCTTGCCTGCTGACCACATCAGCCGCATTGAAGGCATTACCTCTTGATTTAAAATAGCCTTTTTGATCTCTTGATATTCATTTTCTTTTAAGTTACTGCCGAGATTTTCTTTCATAAAATTAAGATATCTCTCTACAGTTTCTATCCAAGTTTCTCGCCGTTCTTCTTCCGGCAACCAACGAGAATAACTCCGATAGTAGATAAACTCTCCCAATGCATCCGGAAAATATTTTTTGCTTTCTGAAACTAACCTTTTTACCCGTTTTGGGATACGCTTTCGCTTTTCTCGAATCTTAGCTCTTTCTTGTCGATAAATGATATAGGCCTTAGTGGTCTTTGGAAAATCCATAATTATCAACATTTCCTCCACCAAATCCTGGATTTCTTCAATATTGACAATATGGCCTGGAGGATAGCGCTTCTCCAATCCCCTCACTACCCTCTCAGTAATTCCTGAAGGATCACTATCCAAATTTCCCTCTTTCGCAGCCTGCATCGCCTTGGAGATAGCATTGGTAATTTTCTGCTGGTTAAAGTCGACAATTTTCCCATTCCTTTTCTTAACCTGTTTAATTTTAGTATCCATATTATTTTTGTTTCCCCCTTTTCTCTCTCTCAAATCCCTCTCAATCTAGGGATTTGCCTTTTCTTTGTGTTTTCGGCTACCTCTTTGATACTACTGCCATTTCTTTCATCTTCTATTGTCCCCTTGTTTTTATAGTGCAGAGACTATGTTTCGTATCAGACCAGCAAAAAAAAGACCATAAATTGCTGAAATTAAGGTTAAGGCAAATGCCCTCTTAAATCCAAATTCCTTCCAAAGCATCCCTGAGGCAATCATGCAGGGAATTCCAACTGTAGTTGCTACGCCAAATGTATATAACTGAAGAGGCGATAGGACTACTGCTATTTCGGTCCCAAGGACAGAGAAAAGCATTGCTGCAGAAAGGTCTTTTTGTAAATAGGCAAATGCCCAGGGGATAATCGCTACCGCAGGTAATCCCAACCACCACATGATAGGAGAAAATACTCCTACCACTGCTTTAGTAAGCCCTAATATATCTAATGCCGCATATATTATTCCACCTATAATTAGAAATGGTATAACTACATAAACAAAAGTTTTCATTCTTATCCAGCTCTTGGCAATAATGTTTTTAATTGAGGGTATTCTGTAAGGCGGCAATTCGGGTAACTCATAAAGCACAGGTTTCTTTTCTAATCGCATAAGCCTTTTCATCAAATAACCAAAAATCAAGAAAGCAACGATAAGAGAGGCAAAAACAGCAATTGCTAAAAGTCTACCGCCAAAATGTCCGACTATCCCCATTATTATAGCAATTCGAGAAGAACAAGGAACCGCGGTAAAAAGAGCCGCTGTGCAAAATCTTTTTTTTTCTGAGGCCAGAACCCTTGTAGCCCTAATGCCCGGGGCAGTGCAACCCAAACCCAAAGCCAGCGGAATAATTGCTTTCCCGGGAAGGTTCAGCCTTCTCAAAAATCTTTCCAGGTTAACAACAAATCTTGAAAGAATTCCTGCGTCTTCAAGCAAAGTAAAAAGAAAGTAAAATAAAAAAATATATGGTAAAGCAATAGCAATGCCGGCCATTACTCCTGTTAGGCCCATCTCTAAAGCCATGCCGAGAAAACCATTCCCTAAATGAATTGCCGGTAAAATGGACCCTTCCATAAAACCTATAAGGACCTCTTCTATCCAGCCCCCAAGATAAAGTAGCACACCAAAGATAACAAGGAAGGTTAGAAAGGTAATAGTCGGACCCCATACCCTATGAAGAATGACCTTGTCGATTCGTTCCACTAAACTTTCTGCAGCCTCTTCTACCGGAATTAGTTGGGTAACCTTTTTTGCAATAAAGGCAGCCGTTCCGAATCTGGTTATTGCTATATCCTGGCTAACTTTCGGATGCTCTTCCAAGCCTTCTTTAACTTTTTTAACTATTTCCTTATCTTTTAAGTATTTGTAAAAATCAGCGTCTTCTTCTAAGAGCCTAACAGCTATAAATCGCGTTGGTAAATAATTTCTTATTGTTTGAGATGATATATTTTTTATTGCTTTCTCTATATGGTCATCATATTTTATACTAAAGGCCTTGGTTTTAATTTCTTTAATTTTTAAAACAGTATTCACAAGTTCCTTTATTTTATATTTTGTTAAAGGGTTTATGGGAACGACAGGAACGCCCAACATTTTACCCAATTTTTTATAATCGATTGTTATCCCTTTCTTTTTAGCACTTTCAACAAAATTTAAAGCTAAAATAGTAGGTAATCCTGCTTCTAAGACTTGAAATGCAAGATAAAGGCTTCGCTCAAGAGAACTGCTATCAGCAACTATTATCGCTCCGTCTATTTTTTCTTCAAATAAAGCCTTTTCAGTAACCTTTTCTTCTTCCGACCTATCAGAAATAGAATATATTCCCGGGGTATCTATAAACTCTATTCTTTGGCCGGCAATTATTTTTTCCGCTTTAGTTACTTCAACCGTAGTCCCCGGATAATTGGATACTATAACCTTTGGACCGACCAAGGCATTAAGTAATGAAGATTTTCCCACATTAGGCTGACCGACCAAGAGGACCTTAAGCTTCATACCAATACCTCAATTTTTTTTGCTATTTCTTTACCCATTGCAAAGTTTTTACCGCTAACATTAACAACAATGCCATCGGGAATATTATACATGACCTTAATTTTTTCTCCCAGGCATATCCCCATGCTGACTATTCTCTCGAATAATCCATAATCAGAAAACATAATATCGGTAATTATGCCCTCTTTGTTAAATTCAAGTTTTGTTAAAGGAACACCTTCCTTTTTAAGCGTAAATAATCTCTTTATATTATCAATAACTTCCATAGAGACATAATGTTCAAGGATACTGGCTTTTTCAAAGGCCTCTTTTTTAGATTTAATCTTTCTAAAATAATCCTCCAAAACATGGTGCTTTTTAACAATATTTTTGGCCTTAGGTATTCCTTTCTCTGTCAAAAAAATCGAATCTTTTCTAAGCCCTACTAAACCTTCCTCTCCTAATTCCTTTACTGCTTTAGATATAAAAAAAGGAGAAACTTTTATCTCCGGTTTTATCTCAGATATCAAAATTTCTGACTTTTCTCTTTGTAATACTTCTAAAATATCTTCTTTTACTATTTTTAAAATAGTAAGCTCTTCTTCCATTTCCATAACTTATATACCATCATAACTTCTCTAATAAATTCTTAGCATCTTCCGCCAAAATTTTGTCTATATTATTTGCCATAATACTACCCCCCTTGCATAATATGTTTATGAGCTTTTAAAATAAAACTCTTAAGCAAATTCAAAGTATTCTCTTATTTTCTTCTATATCAATCCCAGCCACTTTAATCCTTCCTGAAATTTAGTATATAGCCCTTATTATAATAGTCGCCCTGTAAAAGGTTTTTTAAAAATTTATGTTTGAGAATAAAACCTGATTTTTCTATCTCTTTTATAATATCCTCTAAATCCATATCGGTTAATTCATTCAAAGGTTTATCTTCTCTATGATGTTTTGGATAAACAGAAAAAAGGCTCCTCTTTTTTAAAACCCTGTGGATTTCATTATAAATTGCGGCCCTTTTCTCTCTGCTCTCATAATGGATAATATCATAGCATAAACTATATCTAAAGAATTATCTTCTAAGGGAATTTTTGAATTCTCTTTTATTAACTCAATATTTTTTATATTACTCCTGATTATGATTTGTTCTAACTTACTTAAGATACCTTTATCTCTATCTAAGGCATATACTTTACCGTTTTCACCCATTGTCTTTGAGACCGGGATGGTATAATGGCCTTCGCCGCAACCAAAATCCAATATGGTGTAACCTTTCTCAACTCCAATCTCCTTTAAAAAAGTTATACCGTCCTTCTCTATCCATCTTTTAACATTATCCTTCATGCTTTTTTATCGAAACATTTTTCTCACCGTTATCTATAAGCATTAAGTTTTTCCTCTAACGCTTCCTCTGGCATAGCGCCAATAATTGAATCTACATTTTTTCCATCTTTAAATACAAGTAAAGTAGGAATTGACATAATTCCAAATCTGGATGCAGTCTCTCTATTCTCATCTATGTTTAATTTTCCAAAAGCAATTTTTCCTTCGTGTTTTTTAGCCAAACTTTCAACCACAGGATGAACCATCTGACAAGGCATGCACCATTCTGCCCAGCAATCAATCACTAAAAAAGAATATTTATTTACTGCCTTATCAAAACTATTCTCATTTAAAACAATAGGATAATTTGGGCTATCAATAAGTTCCTCTTTTTTCTTTACCTCTTCTTTTTCTTGGGCAAGTATATCCTCAGCCTTTGAAGAACCATAAGAGATTATTTGATTCACTAACTTTTCCTCAGATTGGAAACCGCGCATAGTAGAATTTATATCTTCGTTTATTATCTGCTGAGGGACACTAGATATATTAAATTGCCTTGCTTTAGAAAAGGGCCCTCTCGCCTCTATTAAGCGCGAAGTTATTTTTTCTGGAATTTCAACAGCAATTCTATTCGCTAAAAGGGCTACCTGGACACATTGAGGAGAATCAGAACTAATATATGTTTCTAAAAGAACATTTTTATCAATATTTTTCAATTTCTCTTTAGAAGAACTGCTTAGCATACTTTCTCTTTGGGAAACTAAAGATATGGTTTCAATAAAAGTGCCGGCCTGATACATAGCTGGCGGTATCCAATATTCTATCGAATACCCTAAGTCTTTACCGATTAGAATTACCGGAGAGGTGCTTAAATTTAATTTTTTTGCCTCTTCACTTTCTAAACTTAAGGCCACTGATTTTATCTTATCAGTGATTTGACAAAGTTCTTCTGTCAAACTTTTACTAAAACGGTCGTGCTCAAGGTTTTCATTTCTATTTACAATACTCCCTGTAAATACCTTGATATCTATAGTTTCCTGGAGCTCTCGTTCAAATTTTTCTCTTAAAATTTCCCTTGTTTTTTCATCAATCAGCATTTTTAAAACCTCCTTCAATTTTTAGCAATCTCTTTATATCCGAATCTCTTATGTTACTTTAGTTAGAATTCTATCCGTTGAGATTGCGTGTAAGTTCAATCCAAGATCTTCCATCGGGTCTGCGCCTAAGGCAATCCCGAGAAGTTGGGAATAAAGAATTACAGGCAAATTATATTGTTTGTTATGCTCCAGGTTTATCTCTTTCTGCTGGTCACTGTACATAAGATAACAAGTCTGGCATTGAAGAACCATTGCATCTACTTCTTTATTCATCAAATTATCAAGTTTTTTTTTCACTAATGAATTAACCAAATCTTTAGAAACCGGGAAAACCTTTCCTCCGCAGCAGAGGTTAAGAGTTTCATATTCAATAGGATATGCCCCCGTAGCAGAAATAAGTTGATGAAGGCTCTTGGGATTATCAGGCTCATCAAATCCCCCAAAGGTAGATTTTGGCTTTAAATAATGGCATCCATAATGAGGAGCTACCCGCAGCCTTGATAAATCCTTCTTTACTTCTTTCTTTATTTTTTCTACACCTATATCTTCATAAAGAACTCTTGAGATGTGTTTTACCTTAACATTTCCTTTATATTCTAATCCTATAGTTTGCAATTTGCTATTTATCTTATCTCTTGTTTCTTGATTTTTTAATTTCTCTACGGCCTCTGCCAGGGCTCCTGTGCAGGCAGCGCAAAGGGTAAGAATATTTAGCCCTTTAGCTTCCGCATAAGATAAATTCATAGCCGCCATCAAAAGCCCTGTTTCTATACTTAGATTAACTTGGTTTATTCCACAACAGAGAAAATCTTTAATATCAACTAATTCAATCCCAAAATATTTACAAACCCACCTGGAAGCAAGTTCATATTGAAAAACTTTTGTAGGGGTAGTGCAACCTAAAAATAAAGCATACTTACTCATTCCGAATCTACCCGTGGTTTAATTTTATTAATACCGGTTAGCCCAGCCACCTTCTTGACCTTTTGTTGATTTTCTTTTAAAGAAGGGAGGGAAAGCTTTTTTCTTTTTTCAACCCAGCTCTCTTTAGTAGGAAAAACTATGCCTGTCTTCATAACCTGTTTTGTCTGTTCAACCCAGGCTGCCGGCGCATAACCTTCTTTGGCTGCCATATTTTTTAAGACATTCAAGATATTGAAAAACTTAACATTCTGAGGACAGCGCTGTTCACAATTGTGGCAGGTAGCGCAGTACCAAATATAAGGGCTGCTTAAAACCTGCTCTCTCATTCCCAGCTTTACCATCTTAGCTAACTTCCTGGGATTATATTCACCGAATACCTCATGGATAGGGCATCCTGCAGTGCATGTCCCACAGCTAAAACAGGCGTTTAATCCTTTGGCATCCTCGTGCGCTATAACTTCAGCCCTAAAATTACGGTCAAATTCTGCTCCAGAAATCGGCTGTTTTAACATAGCTATTCCCTTCACCTTATTCATCTCTCTCAAGTTCCTCCATAAGCGCTTTCTTTAATTCTTGCTTTTCCGGCACCCCCATAAATTTAAGGACACCATTGATAGCTATAGCGGGGACAGACATAATTCCATATTGAGCAGCTCTTGTGGTATCAACTGTAATATCCACCTCTTCTACTGTTATCTCACCATCTAAGTCTCCAGATAAATCCTTGAGCATTTCTCTCACTGCCGGGCAACCAACACAACCCGGAGACATAAAATCTTCTACATAAATCTCTGCCATTTCTCTTACCTACTCAATTTACTCTACCTGTTTTTACAACAAACTCAGGAAGTTCTATTTTGCCTTTCCTTAATTCACTATCCACACAGGAAGCTGCGGCTTTTGCTTGAACAATTGAATCAGGGATATCTTTAGGCCCCTGGGCCGAGCCACAGATATAAATACCCCTAACATTCGTTTCCACAGGCCGAAGCTTAGGATGGACCTCTTTAAAAAATCCATTTTCACCTAAATTTAAGCGTAAAATCTCTGAAAGTTCTCTTGTCCCTCGAGAGGGAACCGTAGCAGCAGACAATGCCACTAAATCTGCTTCAAGCTCAATAAGCGCTCCGATATCGGGGTCTTCGACTTTCAAAATAAGGCTTTTCGTCTCGGTATTTTCTACAACCTCGGAAGGCCTTCCGCGGACAAAATTAATACCCAATTCCCTTGTGCGTTTATAATACTCTTCAAAACCTTTGCCCACAGTGCGCATATCTATATAGCAAACATAGATTTCGCTATGAGGTAAAACCATCTCCTTTATTATCTGAGCGTGTTTTAAGGCATACATGCAACAAACAGAAGAACAATATCCATTTGCATTCTCATCCCGTGAACCCACACATTGAATCATCGCAATGCTCTTTGGTTCTTTCCCGTCAGCGGGCCTTAAAAGTTTACCTTTTGTAGGGCCGTCTATATCTAAAAGCCTTGCCAGCTGGAATTGAGTGATAACATTACCATATCGTCCATACCCATACTCGGCCTTTGGAGCAGGATTATACTCATCAAAACCCGTAGCCACAATTATAGCGCCCACTTTTAGCTCTATTGCCTTAGGTTGCTGCTTAAAATCTATTGCTGAAGCAGGACAGACTTCCTCGCACAATCTACAAGAACCTTTCTGGAAATAAAGGCAATTTTGGGCGTCTATATTGGCCTTCCTGGGTATTGCTTGCTCATAAGGTATATATATTGCCTTACGCTCACCTAAACCTCTCGAATACTCATTATCAATCACCTTTGTAGGACACTTCTCAATACATAACCCGCAACCGGTGCATTTTTTTTCATCAACGTATCTGGGCTTTTGACTAACTACAACGCTAAAATTACCTACATGGCCTTCTACATTTGTTACCTCTGTATTAGTCAATAGATTTATGTTTGGATGGATATTAGCATATGCAGTCTTAGGAGCTAATATACAGGGCGCGCAGTCATTTGTAGGAAAAACTTTATAGAGTAGCGCCATCTTGCCTCCAATAGTCGGCAATCGTTCTACAAGGTATACCTTATACCCTTTATCCGCTAAATCTAATGAGGCTTCTAATCCAGCTACCCCTGCTCCAATAACCAAAACCGACTGCTCAACCTTTACGGTAACTTTTGGAATTATCCGTTTTAAACGCATTCTTTTTACAGCTTGCTCGATAAGCCTTTTGGAATTCTCTAAGGCCTGCTCTGGGTCAACTTTATTTGGACTGCCGTACATAGTCCATTTTCTAATATCAATTAAATCTACAAATGCAGGATCTATTTCTAAATTCTTTCCGCATCGTTGAAAAGTCATCAAATGCAAACTAGGGTCACAGGCAGCAACAACAATTCTATTTAGCTCATTGTCTTTTATAGCATTTTGAATATCAATCTGTCCTTCTTCAGAACAGGAAAACTTATTATCCGTAACAAAAACAACCCCTTCAAGTTTTCCTGAACTCTCAAGTAAAGCCTTTATGTCTACACCCCCGGCAATATTCTTACCGCAATGGCAGATAAAAACACCTATTCGTTTTTCCTTTTTATCCTGCGCCATTCTTAAACGCCTTTCTTCTCAAATATATCATTAACCGCAACAGCTGCCTGGGCAACAGCTGTTATTACCTGTTTTAGTTTTACCGGATGATTAGTTACATCGCCGACTGCATATACATCATCGACATTGGTTCTGCCTTTTTCATCAACAATGATATAACTTTTTTCATCTACTTTTATTCCAATCTGTTCTGCTAATTGACTATTGGGGGTCTCTTCTAACTGAAAAAATACACCATCGGTTTCGAGTTCTTTAGTATCGCCGGTTTTCTTATCAGATAAAACGACACTCTTTACTTTAATATCTCCCTTAATTTCTCTTACTTCCATATTAGTTAAAATCTCTCTTTTTTCTCCTGTCAGCCTTTCTATAAGAATCTTCTCTGCTTCTATTCTAGGCCTTAAACATATCAAGGTTACCGATGATGTCGATTCAGCTAAGTATAGAGCAACTTCTGCTGCCGGGCTGCCTTCTCCTATTACAGTTACCTTCTTCCCTTTAAAAAAGGCGCTATCACATACCGCGCAATAACTAACTCCTCTGCCGCGTAGTTTATCCGCGCCGGGTACACTAACCGTCTTTGAGTGTCTTCCTGAAGCAATAATTACGGCGTTGGCTGTATATTTAGATTTATCTGTTTCTATTGTCTTTTCTATACCTTTATGATTCAACTTGGCGACCTTCTCAAACTGATGTATTTCTATTTTGGCTCTTTTGCACTGCTTGACCATTCTATCAATTAAGCTTCTACCGCTAATCCCTTCGCTAAAACCGGGATAGTTCTCCAACACAGGAATTTCCGAAGCCAAACCGCCTGGAATATTTTCCTCAAGAATCAATGCCTTAAAGCCGAAATAAGCAGCATGTATGCCCGCGCTAAGGCCTGCCGGCCCTGCGCCTATTATGATTAAATCTTGATGCCCCATCTTGCCCTCTGCTATTTTTCAGATATTATTCACCCCGTTAGAAATTACCTATATAAAGATTCCCATAATCAATAAATTTATTAAAACTTTGCATTGGTTATTTCTAACGTGGTTCACCCACGCCAGGCCTCTTGCGCCATTTCCATAAACTTTGCCCGCTCATCCGGATTCATTTCTTCTATGTTTATCTTAACTTCTGCATTTTCATTTTCTTTCTTTACTGCAGATTTAATATCGTTTATTAAATAGTCTTTAATGGGGATATCCAACATTGGCACTTTTAAGGTAAGCGTGACCTTATTCTCTTTTATATCTATATCCTTTATCATTCCCAAGCTAAAAAGGGTAGAGGAAATTTCCGGATGTTCAATTTCTTTCAAGGTTTTCTCAATCTTAACTTTCGTATTTTCTATAGCCATATTTTTCTCCTAATTTTTATCGCCTTTAAAATATCTTTTATCAACTGAGGATTTTTCAAAAAATAACATTTCCTCTTCCCCTGCTGAATACAGTCAACAATATCGTTTGCTTTTAAGATACCTAAGTGCTGGGAAACATTCGGCTGTCTTACCTTCACCAGTTCTTTTATATCACTGACACATTTTTCACCTTTTAGTAACTCTGTAACTATCTCGACGCGAGTCGGATGAGAAAGGGCATTGAAAAAATTAGAAACTTTCTTATATTCTACGGTTTCCATTCAAACCCCCTTTTATATTCGGATATTAGAATATGTGTATATCATAAAGAAAAAAATATGTCAATGATTTTTTTCCTAACTGTAGCTAACATGTCAAGATGTCCGCTGTTTCTAACAAGTGATGTGTCCGCTTTT
>CAZMYR010000050.1:0-12028 GCA_964570585.1 uncultured Planctomycetia bacterium | reverse complement strand
CGTGGACTACCAGGGTATCTAATCCTGTTCGCTCCCCACGCTTTCGTGCCTCAGTGTCAGTTGCATGCCAGAAAGGCGCCTTCGCCGCTGGTGTTCCTCTCGATATCTACAGATTTCACCCTTACACCGAGAATTCCCCTTTCCTCTCATACACTCAAGCCAAGCAGTTTCAAATGCAATTCCACGGTTGAGCCGTGGGATTTCACACCTGACTTACCCGGCCACCTACGCACTCTTTACACCCAGTAAATCCGAACAACGCTTGCCACCTCCGTATTACCGCGGCTGCTGGCACGGAGTTAGCCGTGGCTTCCTCTAGCCGTACTGTCAATTTAGCACTTTATTCAAATGCTAAACTTTCATCCGGCTTGACAGAGCTTTACGACCCGAAGGCCTTCATCGCTCACGCGACGTCGCATAGTCACCCTTGCGGGCATTGCTAAAGATTCTCGACTGCAGCCTCCCGTAGGAGTCTGGGCAGTGTCTCAGTCCCAGTGTGGCTGACCATCCTCTCAGACCAGCTACCCGTCAAATGCCTTGGTAGGCCATTACCCTACCAACTAGCTGATAGGACGTGGGCTCGTCCTCAAACAGCAGGCTCAGTATTAACTTTCTCGCGAAAATTACTACTAAGTCCCCACTTTTAACCTCATCCTGAAGTTTCAGGTTGTGGTCTCGTTGCGTATTAGCTCCGTTTTCACAGAGTTATTCGCATTTTGAGGGTTGATTACCCACGCATTACTCACCCTTTTGCCACTAGGACACCCAGCACTAATTTTCCGAAGAAAATTAGTGCTGGGGCCTCGTACGACTTGCATGCCTAAACCACGCCGCCAGCGTTCGTTCTGAGCCAGGATCAAACTCTCTAATTAAATATTTAGGGTTGTGTTTTTACACAACAGTGGTATTTTGATTCACTAGCTTTTGGTTTTCAAAGAACAAAATTCTAGATCCCTCGGCCTTCGGCCTCGGGATGCTACAATTTTTTGAGTTTATGTTCAATACTTTCCATAAACTCAAAAATTGTAGGCACAAAAAAAGCGTCAAGATGACGCCTTTAAAACATCCTCTCTTATCCACCGAGATTTTAGATTTTTTCAAACAGCTTCTGCAAGAAGCTCCTCCTTTAAGTTTGGCGGTACTAACGGATATCCCTTCCGCCAACTTATAAGTATAACATATACTATATCTAAAATCAATATCTAAATATCTTAAGCAGAATTTTCTACTTTTATAGAATATATTTATACCATATACAATCCAATACTGTCAAGTCTTTTTTTGCTCTTTTTTTATCTTTAAAAATCTCCTTTTGCCGACTTGAATTATCGAATTATTTTTAGGCTTAAATTTTAAATTCTCATCCGATACTCTATTTCCATCAATTTTTACTGCACCATGCTTTATTAAGCGCCTGGCTTCACTGCGGGAAGAAGCCAGATTCTGCTTTTCTAGTAATTCCACTATCCATACTTTTTGGTCTTTCCTTGTGGTATAAATCTTTATATCTTCAGGCACACCCCCTGCTTTAAAAACTCTCTCAAACTCCTTTTCAGCTTTTTCTGCCTCTTTTTTGCTATGGTATGTAGTCACTATTTCTCTGGCGAGTTTTGCCTTTGCATCCATTGGATGCATATTATCTTTCATATCAGATATCTCTCTCAATGAAATATCGGTAAGCAATTCATAGTATTTCCACATAAGCCTATCTGAAACAGACATAATTTTTCCAAACATATCCCTTGCAGATTCTGTTATTCCTATGTAATTTCCAAAACTCTTGGACATCTTTTGGATACCGTCTGTACCCTCCAAGAGTGGCATCGTTATAATAACCTGCGGGCTCTGTCCATAAGAACCCTGTATGTCTCTGCCTACTAAAAGATTAAATTTTTGGTCATTGCCGCCAAGTTCAACATCAGCTTTTAGCGCTACCGAATCGTATCCCTGCAATAGAGGATATAAAAATTCTAACATATTAATTGGTTTATGCTGTTTATACCTTTTTGAAAAATCGTCCCTTTCTAACATGCGCATAACTGAATACTTAGACATAAGCTCACCAATCTCAGAACCATTCAATTTCTCAAGCCACTCACTGTTAAAACGCAACTCCAGTTTTTCTATATCTAAGACTTTAGAAACCTGCTTTTTATAAGTTGCTGCGTTCTCTAAAACTTCATCTTTAGCAAGACGTGGGCGTGTCTTTGAGACACCCGAAGGGTCGCCGATCGCAGCAGTATAGTCTCCTATAAGGAATATAACCTTATGGCCAAGGTCCTGAAAATGCCTCATCTTTCTAAGAAGCACAGTATGCCCCAAGTGAATATCCGGTGCGCTTGGGTCAAATCCCGCCTTAACAATAAGAGGAGATTTCTTTTTTATGGAGTTTCTTAACCTTTCTTTCAATTGCTGCTCTTCTATTATTTCTACGGTACCCCGCTTTATAAGGTCGAATTGTTCGTTTAAAGTCATATTTTCCTCTTACATATAAGGTTTCGTGTGCTTGCTATGCTCATTTCATCGTAAGGCCTATCTTTCTCTGCTCATTATCTACTTTGATTACTTTAACTTTTACTTTCTCACCCATTTTATATTTCTCATCTAAAGCGGGCTTTATCTGCTGGGGTATTTCTGAAATATGCACCAATCCCTCCAGTTCTTTATCTATCTCAACAAATAAACCGAAATTGGTTATCTTGGTAATAGTCCCCACTATCTCTTTGTTAACTGGATATCTTTTAACAAGCGACGGCCAGGGGTCATCTTTTAGTTGTTTAAGCCCGAGTGCTATCTTCATATTTTCTTCATCGACTAACAGCACCATCGCTTCTATTTTATCGCCCTTTTTTAAAATTTCTGACGGGTGATTTATCTTCCTGGTCCAGGACATATCTGAGATATGAATAAGCCCGTCTATACTCTCATCCAATTCAACAAATGCTCCATAATCGGTGAGATTCTTAACCTTTCCCTTTATCTTGCTACCCGCAGGGTATCTTGTAACCACCTCAAGCCACGGATTAGGCTCTACCTGTTTGATTCCTAACGATATCTTTCGTTGCTGTTTATTTGTACTCATCACCACTGCCTCTACCATATCCCCCATAGCCAAAACTTCAGAAGGGTGATTTATTCTCTTAGTCCAGGAAAGGTCTGAAATATGCACGAGCGCCTCCACACCTTTTTCCAATTCTATAAAGGAGCCGTAAGGAACTATATTCACTACTTTGCCTTTAACCTTTGAGCCCACAATGTATTTTTTATCAATATCTTCCCACGGATTGGGCTCTTTTTGTTTAAGCCCGAGGGAAATCTTCATATTATCCTTATCAAAGTTAAGAACTATAACTTCTATTTCGTCACCAACTGCTAATACTTCCGAAGGATGGCTTATTCTCCCCCAGCTTATATCTGTTATGTGCAGGAGACCGTCTATGCCTCCTAAATTAATGAATGCGCCAAAATCAGTAATATTCTTAACCTTGCCTTTTATTAGTTGGCCTTTTTGCAACTTGTTAAGCAACTCCTGTTTTCTGTGCTCTATCTTCTCTTGCAATACCTCTCTTCTTGAAACAACAATGTTCTTTCTGGGCTTATTTATCTTTATTATTTTGTAATCTAAATCCTTCCCTATTAAACCATCTAAATCTATAGGAGGCCTAAGCGTCGATTGGCTGGCTGGTAAAAATGCCTCTACCCCTATATTTACCATTAGCCCGCCTTTAATCTTTCGCAAGCCCCTGCCGGTTATAATGTCTCCTTCCTTATAATTATTTATGATCCTTTCCCAGCCGATTATCTTCTCAGCCTTGCCTCTAGAAAGGACAACCATTCCCTCGTCATTCTCTAATTTTTCTATCAGAACTTCTACCTCGTCGCCCACTTTAAGGTCTTTTCTGTCCGGGAATTCGTCTAATGAAACTATCCCTTCTGATTTAAAACCAATATCTACAACTATATCCTTTTTGGTAACAGATATTATTTTACCTTTAACAATTTGACCCTGCTTAGGGGCCTTTAAATTTTCGAAATATAGCTGCTCTTTTTTAGCTCTTGCATCATCTGTTTCTGTTTTTTCACGTTCCAACATATTTAAGTAACCTCCTTTATGCGAATTATCACTCTATCTACAATCCAGCTAGGGGTGGAAGAGCCACTTATAATCCCTGCTGATTTTGTACCTTTAAACCACCTATTCTTAATTTCTTTCTCTGTTTCTATATGATAAGTCTTTACACCTTCTTTTTTACAAAGTTCTGCTAACCGTTTAGTGTTTGCACTCACTTTGCCGCCAATCACCAACATTAAATCAACAGTCTTGCTAAGCCTTGCTGCCTCATATTGTCTTTTAGCAACGTCGCTGCAGATTGTATCAAATACCTTCAGTTTGGCTGGATTTTTATCCCGCAGGCTCTGGGTTATTTCTTCAAATAAAGATTTAGTCAAAGTGCTCTGGGCCAATAAAGCTACTTCTTTATTTTTTAGATTGAGTCTTTTTATCTGTTTGCTATTAATTACTATTCTTTTATATTTCCCGGCTGCTTCTGCCAAAGCCGCTACTTCCGGATGGTTTGCCTCTCCTGCTATGATTATATAAAAACCTTCCCTTTTTAAATTATTAACAATCCGATGCGACCTCTTAACAAATGGACAGGTTGCGTCTACTATCCCAATTTTTTTTGCTTTTATTCTTTTTCTGACACTCGGTCGTATCCCATGTGACCTTATTAATATCCTTCCGTCAAGGGCCTGGTCGGTATCTTTCATAACTTCTAAACCCTTGCTTGAAAGTTCCTTTACCACTAAAGGATTGTGTATTATTGGTCCAAAAGAATATATCTTTGTTTTATTCTTTAATGCATCCTCTGCTATATTAATAGCCCGCCTAACGCCCCAGCAAAATCCTGCCGGGTTGGCCTTCTTAATCATAATCATAATCTGGCCTTTCTTTAAGGGCTTTTATGCTTGACATCACTTTTTGAGCAAATTCGTAATAATCTTCCTTCTTCCTACCTTCTCTAACAAGAGGCGGGCCTAAAGGCTTTCCAAGAAAAATCGCCAGTTTCCCTTTATGGAAAAAATGGCTATTCGGCGGCCATATATCATAACTGCCCTTTACATAACACGGTGTAACAGGCGCTTTAGTAATAAAAGATAAGACCGATACTCCTATTTTGCCTTCTCTTATGCTGCCATCGTTACTTCTTGTGCCTTCTGGAAAGATTAAAAGCCCCTTACCTTTTCTTAACTTCCTAATTGCCCCCCTTAATGCCCTGCTATCGCTACTATATCTTTTTAAAGGTGCGACATTCAGTTTCTTCAAGTACCAGCCAAAAAATCTATTTTTAAAAAGCTCCTCTTTTGCCAGAAAACTAATTTTGTGCCTATGCCTAGAGGAACAGCTGACTACCATCGGGTCTAAATAACTTGCATGGTTGCAGGCAATAATAAACGCTTCTTTGTGCGGTATATTTTCTAATCCTTTTACCTTTAGCGAAAAAAATATCTTAAAAAGCCAATATACGGTATGTACTGTAATCCAATAAATCATTTAATATACGAGTATACTTTATCAACGACTTCCTCTATAGCCATATTAGTAGTATCTATATAAATGGCATCTTCAGCCCTGCGTAAGGGAGCAATATCTCTTGTCTTATCTTTAGAATCTCTCGCTCTTATATCTCTTTTAATCTCATCGAGGGTTTTATCCTTAGGGTTTATTTCGCCTATTTCGATAAGTTCTTTATATCTTCTCTTTGTTCGCTCTTTTAGGCTTGCATCAATGTAAAATTTATACCTGCTTTCTGGAAAAACCACTGTGGTTATGTCTCTTCCTTCAAATACGCACCTGCCACGTTGACCTATCTTTCGCTGCGACTTAACCATTTTCTTGCGTACATCTCCCGCACTGGCTAAATAATGAACCTTGGTCGTTAATTCAGGTGTTCTGATAAAACCTGCTACATCTTCATTATCCAGCAAGACTTTTATGTTTCCATTTTCATCATTGACTATATCTAATGCGGTCCGTTGGGCAAGGCGGACTAATTCATCCTCATCTTGCAAGTTGATACCTGCCCTTATAGCCTTCAGTGTTAGCGCCCTGTACATAGCCCCTGTGTCAACATAAGTAAAAGATAATTTTTTAGCTACTAATCTAGCCACTGTGCTTTTACCTGAACCTGCTGGTCCATCTATTGCAATTATACTATCCAATGCTATCTCTTTTTTCTTTTGCCGATGTTATTCTTTTTAATAATCCTTTTTCGTCTTTTTTGATTATATTGGATTGTAATAGCTTAATATTTCTCTCAAAAATATTTCTGGCTCTCATAATATTGGCTTTATTTTGTATAAAAATTTCAGCCCACATCTCTGGATCGCTCTTGGCTATCCTGGTAAAGTCTTTAAAGCCGCTCCCTGCTAAACGGGTTCCTTCAATAGGAATAGATGCACAAAGACTGTAAGCTAAAAGATGAGGAAGATGGCTTATCTGTGCTACAACAAGATCATGCTTTGAAGCAGGCATAATCTCTATCTTTGCTTCTAACATTCGCCAAAAGCGTTTGACTTTTTTAAGCGCCGAGCCTTCCGTATATTTAGAAGGCGTTATTATGCATATTGCGTTTTTAAACAAATCTGGCTTAGCTACAGAGACACCACTTTCTTCGGAACCGGCTATTGGATGAGTGCCTACATATGATATACCTTCTTTATTTTTAATGATCTTATCAGCCCCTTTTACTATTTTAACCTTTACGCTGGCTACATCTATAATTATGGCACCCTTTTTAGCGAATCTTGCGCATTCGGTTATCTTTTCGGTTACTATGTTAATTGGAGTGGATATAATTATTAAATCGCCCTCCTCAATCCCTTCTTTTAGATTGAGGGTGCCTTTATCAATGGCTCCCAACTTTTTGGCTTTATTAATTGAAGAGCGACGGCGCCCAATACCAACCACCTCTCTGGCTATTTTCTTCTTTCGGCAGGCCATACCTATTGAGCCACCGATTAGGCCAACACCGACTATAGAGATCTTTTTGAATAACTTCATATGCTCCTTCCAACTGCTTTAGCTACACTTGTAACATTTCCCATGAGCGACTTAAAATTTGCCGGCATTAGAGACTGCACACCGTCAGACAAAGCCTCCTCCGGGACACTATGCACCTCTACCATCAAACCATCAGCTCCTGCTGCTATTGCCGCAGCCCCTACCGGAGCAACCAGGCCCCATTTACCTGTAGCATGACTGGGATCTGCTATTACAGGAAGGTGAGTTAAATTCTTTACTACAGGAATTGCGCTTACATCAAAAGTGAACCGGGTTGCTTTCTCAAAAGTTCTTATACCTCTTTCGCATAGAACCACATTAAAATTACCATTTGAAAGAATATATTCTGCGGACATAAGCCATTCTTCAATCGTTGACATCAGGCCTCTTTTAAGCATAACCGGCTTTTTTAATAAGCCCACTTCTTTTAAGAGATTAAAATTCTGCATGTTTCTTGCGCCTATCTGAATCATATCCGTATATCTTTCCACCGCATCGATATCTCTTATATCCATCAATTCAGTAATTGTTGGCAGGCCTACCTCTTTGCTTACATCGCGCAGAATCTTCAAACCCTTTTCTCCCAATCCTTGAAAACTATAAGGTGAGGTCCTGGGTTTAAATGCTCCGCCTCTTAAAATAGAAGCGCCTGCCTTTTTTACTACTTTGGCAATCCTAAGAAATATCTGATGATTTTCTACTGCACAAGGCCCGGCTATTACAATTACCTTTTTTCCTCCTATCTTTACTCCACCCACATCTACAATAGTCTTTTCCGGCTTAAAGTCCTTTGATACAAGTTTATACGGAGCGAGGACAGGCATAACCTTTTCAACGCCCGGGAATACCTCTAACGGTTGAACCCTTAATATATCCTCTTCGCCAATTACACCTATAATGGTGCGCTCTATCCCTTTTGATACCATAGGCTTTAGGCCTAATTTCTTAACCCTATCAACAATATGCCTTATCTGTTTTTCTGTTGCCTCTGGCCTTAATACTATAATCATCGTTTTGTCTCCTCGTCCAGTTTAAAAAGTTTTAAAGGTTTTAAAACTTTAAAAGGTTCAACTTTTTTAACTTTTTAAACTTTTATAACTGTTTTAAGCGCCTCGATAAACCGCCTATTCTCCTCCATTGTCCCTACATTGACTCTGAAAAATTTGGGCAAATCATAAGCTTTCATATCTCTAACTATAACGCCATGCTTTAATAGCTTTTTAAATATTTCATTGCCTGATTTTTTGCCGCAGTTTAGCAGTATAAAATTTGCCGGCGATATAACTATCTTAAAACCTAAACCTTCTAAACTTTTAACTAAAAATCTCTTGCCTGTCTTTATAGCCTTTTTTGTCTTTATTATGTGGGTTTTATCATCCAAGGCTGCCTCTGCTGCTTTCTGCGCTAATAAATTGACATTAAACGGAAGGCGGACCTTTTCCATTGCCGCAATTATCCTTTTATTAGCAAACCCGTAGCCAATCCGCAATCCTGCCAGCCCATAGGCCTTGGAAAAAGTACGTAAGATTATAATATTTTTTTTGTTTATGTATTTAAAAGGATTGGAATAATCCTTTTTATCTACCAATTCACGATATGCCTCATCAAATACTACGATTCTGTTGCTTGGACAAGCTCTGATAAAATCGCCTAACATCTTTTTATTTAAATAAGCCCCGGTAGGATTATCGGGATTTCCGATAAAGACCACTTTTGTCCTGGCGTTTATGGCTCTGAGGATAGCGTTTATGTCATATTGAAAATCTTTAATTCCTTGGCTTCGCTCGGGATTAACAAGGTTAACTGCTACAGTCTTAACTTTTACTCCCCGAGCCTTAGATAAAATAGAATATTCTAAGAACGCAGGCTTTGTAATCAGAACTTCATCATGTTCCTCTGCAAATGTTTTAATAACAGTATCTATCAACTCATCAGAACCATTGCCGATTGTAATATTCTTTGTTGATAATCCGAATTTTTTCGCAATCTTTCTCTTTAGATAAAACGATGAGCCATCGGGATACCTATTTACCCCAGAAACTGCTCCGGATAGTGCCTTAATAGCCTTAGGGGATGGGCCTAAAGGATTTTCATTAGATGCCAGTTTAATTATATCCTTTATCTTCAGTTCCCTTTTTAACTCTTCTATAGGCTTGCCGGGCTGGTATGGTTTTAGATTTTGTATATTCTTTCTTGTTAAGTTTTTCATTTAATTATGCTACAGGATAAGAACCAAGGAACTTGTAGTAATTGCAGTGCCGCTCGAGCTGTTTTAACGACTGTTTAACTCGTTTATCCTTTATGTGCCCTTCCATATCTACATAGAAATAATATTTCCATGCCTTCTTCTTGGAGGGCCTCGATTCTATCTTTGTAAAATTTATATTGCTTCTTTTAAACGGCGCAAGTACATCATGTAAGGCACCTGCCCTGTCTTTCATTGAAAAGACTATAGATGTTTTATCGTGTTTAGTGGATTCTGCTTCCTGCTTTCCTATTATTAAAAAGCGTGTAATGTTATGTGAAGAATCTTCAATAGAACGGGCTAATATATTCAGTTTATGTTCCTCGGCTGCTAAATTGCTTGCAATAGCAGCGCTGCCAGCACGAACGGTGTAAATAGATGCTGCAACAGCAGTGTTTGTAACCGGTATCAATTTAGCTTGCGGTAAATTTCTCTCAAGCCACATGCGGCATTGTGCTAAAACCTGCTGATGAGAATATACTCGTTTTATAGAAGATATCTTCCTACTTTTACTTAGTAGGGTGTGGTGTATAGGTAAGTATACTTCTGAGCAGATCTTAAGACCAGAGTCAATGAACATATCGAGCGTGTGATTTACCGCGCCTTCTGTAGAATTCTCAATAGGGACTACTCCGTAGTCGGCTCTGCCGCGTTCAACTTCAGTGAAGACATCCGCTATGCTATCGCATTCAAGGTAATCCAACGATTTACCGAACTTCTTAAGTGCTGCTATATGCGTAAAAGTACTCTCTGGACCCAAGTATGCTATTTTCGGTGGATTCTGCAGCGAAAGAGAACCTGACATTATCTCCCGATAAATTGCCTCGAGGGTCTTATTCTGTAAAGGCCCTTTATTAGCCGCTATAAGCCTTTGATATATCTGTCTTTCTCTATCAGGAGAAAATATAGGCTTACCTTTTCTTGCTTTTATTTTCCCTATATCAGAAGTAAGCCTTGCCCTCTGGCTTAAAAGTTTTAAGACTTGAAAATCCAATTTGTCAATCTTTTTTCGTATCTGTTTGAGACTCATCTTGAACGCCTCCAATTTGTTTTTCGTTATCAGGTTTATCCTGCTTCTGCGCGGAGGGGCTGGGTTCGCCTCGCTCTTCCTTTGCTCCGGAAACTTCATTGTCATCAGAAGGGCGGGGCTCATTCTCAACTAACATCTCATCCCTAAATTCAATATCTGATTCTTGAAATTCAGGAAGCTGAGGTAAATCTTCAAGCGAATTCAGCCCAAAATATTGCAAAAAGAATCTGGTAGTAGAATAAAGAAAAGGCGCGCCAATAGCCTTCTTCTTGCCGGATATCCTTATCAGGCTTTTCTGGAGCAAATTTTTAATAATCCCGTCTACATTAACTCCTCTTATAAATTCGATTTCAGCCCTGGTAACCGGCTGTTTATATGCAATAATAGACAAAGTCTCTAAACTCGGCCTTGTTAAATAGTCACTCCTTGCTACCTTATACAATTTCCTTAGCCACTTAGCGTAAACAGGATCTGTCGTAAATTGAAATCCTCCCGCTATCTCAGCCAATTTAAAACTTCTTTCGCTTTGAAGGCACTCTGTCCTTACTTCATCTATAATCTCTCGAATAATCTTAGTGTCTTCAATCTCAATTATATCTTTTATTTCTTTAACAGACAAAGGCTTCTGAGTGGCAAACAACAAGGTTTCTACAATACCCTTGATTTCCTCTTTGCTCAGGTTTTTTCCTTCTTCCATATCACCCATCAACCTTGCGGGCCCTTTCCTCATTTCTTATAATCTTTATATCCCCAAAGGGACTATCCTGTCTGGCAATTATCTCTTTCATTCTTATCAGCTCAAGGAGCGCTAAAAAGGTAGCGATTATTTCTATTTTGCTCTTTGCCTTTTCAAATAAATTTAAAAATGAAATGACAGGATTTTTAACTAATAAATGGAAAATTTCGTGCATCTTCTCCGATACTGTAACTTCGTCCTTGACTACCTCATAGAAAGTCTGCTTTGGCACTTCTTTTAATACCTTTGTAAACGCAGATATTAAATCAAATATGCTGGCCTCAAAATACTTTTCTCCGGTATCTATGCTTTCTTCGAAATTTTCCGAAATCGGACGCGTAAAAATCTCCTTTTGGGCCTTTTCCATATCCTGCAGGTTGGAAGCGGCCTCCTTAAAGCGTTTATATTCTAAAAGTTTCTTAACCAATTCCTGACGAGGATCCTCTTCCTCCTCCATTTGTTCCAATTCCTCCTGAGGAAGGAGCATCCTGCTTTTTATATGCATAAGGGTTGCAGCCATAACTAAAAACTCCCCGGCTATATTTAAATCTAACATCTTCATAAGGTCTAAATATTCTAGGTATTGCTTGGTTATTTTAGCTACAGGTATATCATGGATATTAATCTCTTCCTTCTTTATGAGATAGAGTAAAAGGTCTAAAGGCCCTTCGAATATTTCCAATTTTACTTTGTAAGCCATTGAGTATAGGGACGTTTCTGAAACCAAAGAGGAAAGTGTAAGAACGTTTCCGAAATCTAAGGGGCAAGTGTCCCCAGGGACGTTTCTGAAACCTAAGGGGGAAGTGTCCCCTTTACGGGGACATTTCCCTCTTTGGTTTCAGAAACGTCCCTACATTTGCCTCTTTGATTTTGGAAACGTTCCTGGGGACATTTTCCCATTTGGTTTCAGAAACGTCCCTTCTGGTTATTTCATTCCCACTGCCTTATATGCCT
>CAZMYR010000049.1:0-12070 GCA_964570585.1 uncultured Planctomycetia bacterium | reverse complement strand
TAACCGGACATTTTTATTTTGGTATAATAGGACATTATCATTTTGGGATTACAGAGGCATGGCATTATGACTTTGTCGGTGATATCATAAATCTTGTGTAAATTACTCTTGCGAATATAATAAAAAAGGGTGTATCCTTTCATTAATAATAAACAAGCTCTGAGAATAACCTCAGGCTTAAAATGAAAGGAGTGACACCCTATGGAAGCAAGACTATTATCTCAAGGACAGATTTTAGCAGAATGGTGGCAGGAAGTAAATGAAATATTTTTCACAGATACAAAACCTGCCCTTTTAAAGTTAATCAAAGCATTATTAGAGAATACCTTTAAAATAGCTCGAGATGAGTATATCGAAACAGATTGGCATAAGCATAATAAAGATAGAGAAGATTCGCGTAATGGCTTTTACCCAAGGACCTGGCAGACGCAAATAGGTCTAATTGAAAAACTTTGGGTCCCAAGATGCAGAAAAAAAGCCTTAGCGGGAGAAATCCTAAAAAGATACAAAGATAACCAGGAGTCTCTAAATAACCTTATAAAGGACATATATCGGAAAGAAGTATACCAGTAAGTTTATTCATCAGGTGTTAGGGTTAGTCTCTTTATATTCGATAAAGGTCAGACGACAACCGACTTCTGGAAACTAACAGACAACGGCCAGAGGGAAGCCGTGTGCGGGAGAACTGCACGCACGGTTTGAGGCAGGGGACGATGGAAGTGATTCCATCTCCTACTCTGGACTCTGTCTTGAATATATCTTACGGATAGCTTTGCCTATAGATGGAACCACTGTTATTATTTTTGGGTCAGATTAGGTTATTGCTAACACATAAGGAGCAACTTCTGTATTTATGACCCATTAGACTCCGATTGCAGCGATCACTTCCCGTATACCTGATAAGAGACAGCAGATGATAAGATATTATGGCTACTACAGCAATGTAAAACGAGGGAAACTCAAAAAGAAAATTCAAATAAATCCCCACAAAAATCAAAAATCCTTGCCTTACCTACAAATATATAATAAAATATAAACGGTTAAGTGCGATAGACAGGCAATATCGGGGCTATTTCTGAAGGGCTTTCAAAAGCAAGCTCCTATCATTTATCATTTTAATAAAGACGATGCTATAATGGTGACAAAAGGTAAATATGCACACGATTTCTAATTATCAAACCCAAAAACGCACTTTAAGAATACGGCCCATAATTATGTAAACAATATTAGTTGCAATAGTTTCAGTTTAGATTTAAATGCCATCAACAAAAATGACAAGTTGTTACTTTACTCTGCAGGCAAAATAGAAAAAATTGAAGTCGGGATGGGGGAAGAGTAAAGCTCTATGTCTGTTGATAGCAAAAAGAAAATATCGGAGCCCAGGCTTGTTTTAGATGTTGGTTAAAGTTTATCCGGACAGCCTGTGTTATGATGCCGGAAGTTAACGCGGGTAAGCCGCAAAGGCTGATAATTATGACATCCACTTTTACAAAAATAAACTACAAAACTGTACTTTTTATTATTCTTTTTGCCTGGATTTCATTTTTTCCAGCTAATATTCAGGACAAGTACAAAATTTATACATGGATATTTCTGGGCATTTTTTTATTGGTTTTTATCCTGGATAAAAGATACCTAAAACAATTATTTGGCCCGGAGGATTGGCCTTTCTGGTTATTTTTAATTTCGATGTCTTCCGGCATAATTTGCGCCCTCAACAGGAACTTAGCTTTAGCGGTCTATATTTATATTGCCTTGACTGCTTTCTTGTTATTTTATGTAGGCAAAGGACTGTACCTCGATAAAAAGAACATAAATATGGTTGGTTTGGTTATTTGTATCGGTAGTTTATTGATAGCTCTGGTAGGGATTTTAGAATTATGTTTCGGTAAAAATTTACTCTACGAAAATTTTATCTTCAACCCTTATTACAACAGGTATATCAAATATTATCCCCGCCCAATGTCCACCCAGCTTAATCCTGCTGTCTTGGGGTCTTACCTTTTAGGCTGCCTGCCTTTTAGTCTTTATTTTTTAAAGAATAAATCGTTTTACCTGCGCCTATTGGGAGTTTTTTCTGCATTATTGTGTTTTAGCGTGATTATGCTGACCTTTTCTCGCGGCGTTTTTTTAGGACTGGCGGTCATGCTTTCGGTTTATTTATGGATTGGGCGAAAGAAAAAGTTATTTGTTTTATTTTCTCTTTTCCTGGTTTTGTTGATATTGGTTTGTTCCTACCAGGGCGATGTTAACCTTAACCGTTTCGGCTTTAAAAGGATGATTCTGGGCAGCTGCGATAGCATTATCTCAGAGCACCGTCTACAAAGACTGGGTATGTCTGTGCGTATGCTTAAAGATTATCCCTGGCTTGGAATAGGTTTTACTCATTTTAGAATAAGGTTTTATGAATATTATGCCGCCACAGACCGCGAGTTTTATGAATTCATGATTCCGGATAATATGTATCTTACTATTTTGGCAGAAACGGGGATTGTGGGGACTATCGGTTTTCTGATGTTCATTTTTTCTTTGTTTAAGAAAGGGATAAAGCATTTTAGTAGATTAACCGGGAAAAAGGAGAAAGTGATATTGCTTACCGCTCTCTCTGCGTTAATAGGGCTTCTGGTGAATATGGGGGAATACGATTTATTTTATTGGGCTAACCCTTATATGCTTTTTTGCCTCATCTGCGGGTTTATCCACGGCGCTATAAAAAGTATTTATGAACATTAAAATGGATAAAGAAAAGAGAAGTTTATTTAGAAATCAATATTTTTTAAGATTCATTAATTCTTATAAGAAGAAAATACTGGTATTATTTCTATTAAATCTGATTTCTTCCACCTTTATTCTGGCGGCACCCTACATTTCCAAGCTGTTTATTGATCAGGCATTTATCAATAAAAACCTGGGGAAATTTTTAAACCTTTCTATTCTAGGAGTTGCATTGTTTGCGTTCAGCATATTGATCACGGTGATCAGGGATATCGCGAAAAATAAAACAGGCATAAAGCTAAAATTTAAGCTGACCAATCAGCTAATCAATAAATTTTATACGCTCGATTTGGGTTTTTTCCGTTCACAATCTGTGGGCGAAGACGTATACCGGCTTTCTGATACGGAAACAGTGGTTAATTTTCTCATTGAGCAATGCCCCCAGATTTTGGGGGATATTTTTAAACTGATTATTATTCTCGGGATTTCATTATGGCTCGATGCCCGGATGACCATATTTTTACTTATTTTAAGCCCCCTGTATCTATTCCATAGCCTATATCTGCAAAAGAAACTTAAGCCTATTTACAGGGCGATCTGGGAAAATAGCGCTAAATTATCCAAGGAAATTTACGAAGCCTTTTCTAGGATATTGATTATCAAGGCACTTGGTTTAGAATCTTATCAGCGGCGCGTTTATTTAAAGTCACTGATAAAAAATTTGCGCTTGAAGATAAAAAATTTTCGCTGGATAACAATAAGTTTTTTAACTTCATCCGTTTTATCCAAAGCCATATACGGAGCAATAACTTTATATGGGGGGTGGCTGATTATCAAAGGCAGCTTGACCATTGGTAATTATGCCGCGGTGATGATCTATCTGACCCAGTTAGGAATATTATTAGACTCTTTGCGCTACAGATTTGAGTATTTTGTCAGAGAAACAATATCTCTAGAAAAGTTTTTTGAAGTGATGGATACCCAACCGCAGATTAAAGATTTACCGGGAGCAAAAAACCTAGAGTCCATCAAAGGAGAAATTAAATTTCAGCATATTTCGTTCGGGTATCAACAAGAGAAACCAATCTTTAAGGGAATGGACTCTGTGATTCCTGTCCCTTCTTGGGTAGCCATAGTCGGCCCGTCAGGTTGTGGCAAAACCACCCTGATTAATTTAATCCTCAGGCTTTATGAACCATGGGAGGGAGAAATATTCCTGGGTAACCTGCAATTAAGCGAAATAAAGTTAAAATCATTAAGGGAAAGGGTAAGTATTGCCACACAACAGCCGCTTTTATTTGATGTTTCCATAAAAGAGAATATTTCTTATGGCCTAAAAGGCGTTGGCCAAAGCGAGATTGAGGCAGTAGCTAGGATTGCCTGTATCCATGATTTCATTACTAATCTACCGCGGGGTTATGATACATTCGTCGGCGAAGATGCCTACCGTTTATCAGAAGGGCTTAAGCAGAGAATTGTTTTAGCCAGAGCGATATTAAAAAATTCTGACCTGCTCATTCTTGATGAAGCCACTTCTTCCATAGATTCGTCTACAGAGTGGAAGATTTTTCAAGCTTTAAAGAAAAAAAGAGAGAGGTTAGCTACTATAGTTATCTCGCACAGGTTATTTTCCGTAAAAGATGCGGGGAGAATATTCTTTTTAACCGGAAACGGTAAGATAGAGCAAGGTTCGCATGAAGAGCTTTTATCAGGGAGCGCCTTATACAGGGATTTCTTTCATAATCAAATAGAAGAGGTATAAATAATTTGTATATGCATGCCGAACAGGCACTGATTAAAGCGATAGCTAGAGAGCAGGGCTCAGGAACGGAACATAGCAGAGAAATAAAAAGAATCCTGGCAGAGCATAGTATCGATTGGGATTTATTTAAGCAGCTCATTATTTACCACCAGCTTTTTCCTCTTGCCTATTCAAATTTGAAGGATTTTACCGAATTTTTGCCGCAAGGCTTAAGTGCATTCCTAAAGAATAATTCATACGCCACGCTGCAGCGCGCGCATTATCTCTGGCGGGAATTTACGCGGATAGCCAATGCCTTTGCGCAATCGAAAGTCGAGCTTGTGCCGATAAAAGGCATAGCTTTTCTTGCCGATATCTATCAGGATACCTTTTTCCGGCCGATGGTAGACATAGACATTTTGGTTCAGGAAACCGACCTTTTAAAAGCAGAGGCAATATTGTATGATTTAGGGCATAAAAAGGAATTGCGTGGGTTAAGAGAGGAATATTGGCGAGAAAATCAATACCATATTGCTTTCTTGAAAAATAACACGAGATTTATGCTGCGTACGGAATTGCATTGGGCCCTTGATTATAAAAGGAAAAGGCGCCACCTCTTACCAGAGATTTGGCAGAGATTAAAAGAGGTCCAGTACGATGGGAAAAAAATAAAATCGCTTTCTGCGGAGGATACGCTTTTTAGCCTGGCATTGCATTGCCGCAGGTTTGGCGAAAATCTCTGCCTGAAGAATGTTTATGACGCAATTCTACTTATGCGCAAATATAAAACGAATTTTGATTGGGATTATTGCCTGGCGATGAGCGAAAAATATGAGATGCGCGTAACCTTATTTTTTTTATTGGAGCAGATGTGGTTTTTATCTGGTCAAGACATCCCGGAATATGTCTTCACCAGATTAAACATCTCGGGATTGAGAAAAAAGATAATCCGGATGTTTATCGAGAAGAACACTTTTTCCATAGAAAAGATAGCAGGCAGCAAAGATATCTATTTAAAATTGCATTTTCTTTTGTACGACAGTATCCTTGAACCGTTAGCATATATTATGGATATACCACAGGAGCAGTTTGCAAAATTTTACGGGCTAAAGGTCTATAGCAATAAGACAGAGTTTTTTTATCGCTGGCGGCTCTTATATATATTTTTTAAAAGTGCGTCAAATTTATTACGCTCATTTTTATACAAAAAAAGAATGAAATATGGTAAAATACCTTTAAAGTAGGTTAGAGTCCTTTTGCCGAAGAGGGGGTGAATAAATGGTTGAAAATAAGAAAAAACCAAAATGGGGCAAGCCAAAGCTGATTATTTTAATTAGGGGAAAACCTGAGGAGGGGGTGCTCGCGGGGTGTAAGTCTGGTGCCCATGGCGCCGGGTACCCGGGGGCGTTTCAGGTTAGGTGTCGCCAGCCATTCTGGTGCTACGAGAGTTGCGCGGCATCATCGCCCAGCTGACCCCAATTAGCCCTTGTTCCCTTGGGATTTGGTTCTTGGACCTGTAGGGATAATCGTATTTTGTCTGTAATGTTGAACGGTGAGTGCAAGTAAAAAATGATAATCGAACCTTATATAGAAAAACAGGACATCAATAAGGCTACTTTATGGAAAGATGCCAAACCGCTTTTAAGCCGGTTAGATATCGAGCTTACCGAGCGCTGTAACAATAATTGCATTCACTGTTCTATAAATCTGCCTGCCGATGATTTAGCTGCAAAAGAGAGGGAACTATCCACTGAAGAAATTAAAAATATCCTTAAGCAGGCAGTATCTTTAGACTGTATGGCTGTGCGTTTCACAGGAGGTGAGCCGCTTTTAAGGGAAGATTTTGAAGAATTGTATATTTTCGCCAGAAAGTTGGGCCTTAAAGTGCTTTTATTCACCAATGCTACTTTGATTACGCAGCGTTTAGCAGAATTATTTAGCCATATCCCGCCTTTAGAAAAAATTGAAGTCACGGTTTACGGGATGAAAAAAAGTTCCTATGAGGCGATAACACGGGTAAACGGTTCCTTTGAGGCGGCTTGGGAAGGGATAAACTTATTGCTTAAGAAGCGAATTCCTTTCGTGGTTAAAGAAGCGTTATTACCAAGCAATAAAGAGGAAATAGAAGCATTTGAGGAATGGGCAGCAACTATCCCCTGGATGGATAGCCCGCCCTCGTATTCAATGTTTTTCGACTTGCGCGGCAGGAGAGATGGGGCAAAAAATCAGTTAATAAGAAGCCTGCGGCTTAGCTCCGCGGAAGGATTGAGAATTCTAACCCGCAGGAAGGATAAATATATAAAAGAGATGAAGCAATTCTGTTCTAAATTTATGCGGCCGGCCGCAGATAGACTTTTTTCCTGCGGCGCTGGCTACGGTGGTTGTGTAGATGCTTATGGGAATTTTCAGCCCTGTATGATGCTAAGGCATCCAGATACGGTTTATAATCTAAGAGAAGGTTCTCTTAAGGACGCCTTAACTAATTTCTTTCCAAAAATAAGAGAAATCAAAGCTACTAACCCCGATTATCTGCAACGTTGCGCGAAATGTTTCTTAAAAGGCCTTTGCGAGCAATGCCCGGCAAAATCCTGGATGGAGCACGGCACTTTGGATACGCCGGTAGAGTATTTTTGCGAGATTGCGCATACTCAGGCAAAGTTTCTGGGTTTAGTAAAAGATGGTGAAAGAGCTTGGGAAGTAGAAGATTGGAGAAAAAGGATAAGTGAATTTGTAGATAAACCTGAAGCAGGAGTTACAAGTGTATAGGAGGGGGAAAATGGAATTAAACATTGATATCGATAAGGCCTACATGCCATCAGAGGATGTAGTGGCCAGGGAAGTGCAGGGGGAGTTTATCATTGTTCCTATCGCTTCGGGCATCGGAGATTTGGAAGATGAGATATTTACTTTGAATGAAACCGGACGGGCTATTTGGGGTAAATTAGATGGCAGGAGAAGTTTGAAAGACATAGCGAGAGATTTGAGTTTTGAATTTGAAGGTTCTCCTGACGAAATCGAGAAGGATGTTATTGGCCTGGCAAAAGAACTGCTTAAAAAGAGAATGTTAGTTGAAACCCAATGAGATTTCTTTCTCTTCACAGGCATTAATCGAGCTGATAGAGTCTGTCCTTTCCAAAGGCGCTTCTTTTAGGTTTCAGGTCAAAGGTTTCAGTATGGTGCCTTTTATCAGAGATAATGATGTGGTAATAATCTCCTCTATTTGTAATTCCTCCATAGGTTTTGGGCAGCCGGTAGCGTTTATAAATCCCTGTTCAGGAAAACTGACTATTCATAGAGCGATAGGGAAAAACAGTAATGTTTATCTGATAAAAGGAGATACTATTTTTAAAATAGACGGTTTGATTCCTAAAGAAAATATCTTAGGAGTCATAATTGGGATAGACAGAAAGGGCAGGCGGGTTAAGTTTGGCTTGGGGCCTGAAAGATTCATTATCGGGCTCTTAAGCAGAGTAAAGATACTACCTCTTTGTTTTTGGTGCTGGATGCTGCTTCCTTTTTCTGCCAGGAGGTTTATAAAATGCGCAATGCATTTGTGAAGGCAGTTCCTTTGCCGGAATTTCCCCTCTGGGAAAGGATGAAGGAAAAAAGAAGGGTTATTTCTTTTGATTTAGAATTAACTGCCAGGTGCAATAATAATTGCCGGCATTGCTATATAAACCTGCCGGCCAATGACCAGCAGGCAGAAAGAAAAGAGCTTTCTCTCGGAGAAATTAAGAATATAGTTGACCAGGCTGTAGATTTAGGTGCCTTTTGGTGTTTGCTTACAGGCGGCGAGCCGTTATTGCGAGAAGATTTTTTTGATATTTATTTATATTTAAAGAAAAAAGGGCTTTTGCTTTCGGTTTTTACTAATGCCACCCTGATTAACGATGAACACATCAGATTTTTTAAAAAATATCCTCCCAGGGATATAGAAGTAACAGTTTACGGAGTGACTAAAAAAACCTATGAGCAGGTAACCCGCAAAGCCGGTTCATTTGATTGTTTTATGCGGGGATTAAATCTTTTGCTGGAAAATAAGCTTAAGGTGCGCTTTAAGGCAATGGCCTTGCGTTCCAATGTCCATGAATTGCCCCAAATTGCACGGTTCTGCCGCGACAGAACCAGGGATTATTTCCGCTTTGACCCGTTTCTGCATTTACGCTTCGATGGCAATAAAGAGAGAAATGAAGAGATAAAATCTGAAAGGCTGTCAGCAAGGGAAATTGTGGCCATAGAACAATTAGATTCAGAACGTTCAGATGCTTTAAAAAAAGGTTGCGATGAACTAATTAATCCTGAATTTTCCCATATTAACTGTAACCACCTTTTTCATTGCGGGACAGGCCAAGGCAGTTTTACGGTAAGTTATGACGGTTTTTACCGCCTTTGCTCTTCGCTTTGGCATCCGGATTGCATTTATGACCTTAAAAAGGGGACACTTGTTGATGCCTGGGAAAATTTTGTCTTCAAAGTGCGGGATATGCGTTCGAATAGAGAAGAGTTTCTAAACAAATGCCGGAAATGTCCAATCATAAACCTCTGCATCTGGTGCCCGGCACATTCCTACTTGGAAAACGGTGAATTGGATAAGCCAGTTGATTATTTCTGCGAAGTCGCCCATTCCAGGCAGAAGATGCTCGAAAACACAGTGTTAAAATTTCAAGTTAAAAAGGAGATACGCTTATGCCAGGAGAAAGTAAAAAACCAAAATGGGGCAAGCCAAAGCTGATTATCTTGGTAAGGGGAAAACCTGAGGAGACGGTGCTCGCGGGGTGTAAGGGTGGATATGGCGGGGCCGCGGGCCACCCCAACGGGATGTTCGGGGCGTGCGTCCCAAGGATCGGCGGCATGATGAGTGGGTGCGTGACCTGTCACACAATCAGCGGGCCCAGCTGACCCCAATTAGCCCTTGTTCCTTTGGGTACTTGTTTTTGCCATGCGGAAGATGCTTGAAGCAGACCCCATACCGCAAACTTAAAATACGGAGGTGAAATCATGCCTAAAGAAAAGAGAGAATGGCTAAAGCCAAAGCTGATTATTTTAATTAGGGGAAAGCCTGAAGAGAGGACGCTCGATGCGTGTAAGCTGGCCAAGTTTGTAGGCGGCGCTGGGCCGGCCGTAGTGGCTGGGCACTGCTATCAGCCAGCGCCGTGCCAGAGTTGTGCGACATTAGGGAGCTAGGGCTGGAGGCGTTCCCCCCTCTCTAGCCCTTGGTCCCTTGAGAATTGGTTTTTGGACCTGTTACGCTGGATAGTTTAAGGCTTAAACTATCCGTGGATGCCATAATTTAAATATGCTACAGAATAGTTATCTGGAGATAAAGAAGACAAACAACCTACCCCGCCTGCCGTTAGAAGGCAGCCTTGACCTTACCTATCGCTGTAATAATAATTGCCGTCACTGTTGGCTAAGGATTCCACCCGAGTCCCCCGATAAAAATGCAGAGCTTTCTTTTGAGGAAATAAGAAAACTTATCGATGATGCAAAAAAAATGGGTTGCCGTAAGTGGTCTATATCGGGCGGCGAACCCCTACTCAGGCCTGATGTTATAGAGATATTTGATTATATTACCAGCCATTCTAATTCTTATTCTATAAATACCAATGGCACTCTCATTACTCCCAAAATCGCCCAACTAATGAAACGCAAAGGCAGTAAAATGGTTGTTCTATATGGGGCAACCGCCGGTGTCCATGACCATATTACCCGTAATCCCGGTTCGTTTGAGGCCGCTATGCGCGGGTTTGCTTATTTGAAAGAAGCGGGTGCTGGTTTTACAGTTCAATTAATTCCGATGCGCGATAATTACCATCAATTCCAGGATATGGTTCATTTGGCAGAGTCTTTAAGCAGGCATTATAGAGTAGGCGCTGCCTGGTTATATCTTTCCGCCTGCGGTGACCCTGAAAGAAATAGAGAGATAATACGCCAGCGGCTCTCTCCGAAAGATGTGGTTGAACTGGATAAGCCGGATTTAAGTTATGAAGAATTTATGGCTGAGGAGCGAGAAAATCACCACTATATTTGCGATAATAATGAATATTTATTTTCCTCCTGCATTGGGTCAAGGCGCGATTTCCATATCGATCCTTATGGCCAGATGACCTTTTGTTGTTTTATCAAAGACCCCAGCTTAAGATATAATTTAAAAAAGGGGAGTTTTCAGGATTGCTGGGAAAATTTTATCCCTTCTTTAGCAAATAGAGTTAAGGTTAACGAAGAATACCAAAAAAACTGTGGTTCTTGCGCGCTAAGGAGTCATTGTCGCTGGTGCCCGGTTTACGGTTTTCTGGAGCATCGCAGATTTTCTGCTAAGGTTGATTATCTTTGTGAGGTTGCCAGAGAAAACAAAAAGTTTAAGGATAACTGGCAGAAAGAACACCGGCGGTATTACCGGATTGCCGATATCACCATTCAAGTGGATTCAGACCTGCCGATTAATGAGAATACCCTTCATCCTAAGTTTAAATTATTTGAAGTAGAAAGACCGGGAGAAGATACGATTGCGATAAGGCATTATTTTTCTCTTCCTGATTTAAACGGCAGGGATTTAGGAAAAGAAATTTACCGAAAGCCGCCCTGGGCAATTTATAAAAAAAATGATTCTTGGATTTATTTAGGAATTTCATCAGTAGGCGGGGATAACAGCCCGCACCAGGTAGCAGTTTTTAATCAAGACCATACCCGCGCCAGAATTTATAATGACAAAGAAGAAACATTTCTTAAGGGCAATCTGCACTCTTTAACCATTTTCCCTACCGACCAGATATTATTGGCGCGCATTTTGGCGGATAGGCAAGGTTGTTACTTGCATTCCTGCGGAGTAATATTTGAGGGTAAAGGTTTACTTTTTACCGGCCATTCTGAAGCAGGTAAATCTACCCTAGCGGCAATGCTGAAAGATAAGGCAGAACTCCTTTGCGATGACCGGATGATTATAAGAAAACATTCAGATGGTTTTAAAATCTACGGCACCTGGAGCCACGGTGATGTACCAGAGGTATCTGCGAATTCCGCTGCCTTAAGTGCAATATTATTCTTAGAAAAGTCGAACGATAATTGCCTTATGCCGTTAAATGACAAGAAAGAGATAATAAAACAGCTGATAGGGTGTATAATAAGACCTTTTGTAACTGCCGAGTGGTGGCAGAAAATATTGGGTCTTGTGGATATAATTGCTAGCGAAATACCTTGTTATGTGCTCAGGTTTGACCGCAGTAGCCGCGTTATTGATGTTTTAAGACAACTGTAGCCGGAAGGGATAAGATGTCAAATCAATTGGTAAGTATCGTTGTTGTCACTGCCGGAACAAATGGACATATTGATTCTTGCCTGGACTCTATAAGAAAACAGACTCATCCGAAATTAGAGGTCACGGTAATCGATAACTCGCTTAATCAGGAGTTTAGTCACGATATCTTAAGGCGTTATCCAGATGTTAATTTATACCAGAGCCGGAAGAATTTATTTTACTGCGAATCGCTTAATAAGGGGATAGAAATGGGCAAAGGAGATTTTATTCTTTGTCTTAACGATGACGCGACTTTAGATAAAAGGTTTATTGAAGAGGCGCTGAAGAGCTTTGGCTTGACATTTCTCAATAATTTTACT
>CAZMYR010000048.1:8792-12089 GCA_964570585.1 uncultured Planctomycetia bacterium | reverse complement strand
TTGAAAGCGGACATTTCACTTGTTAATAAACAGGACATTTCACTATTTTATAACAGCAAAATCTTCAACAGGGGAAAATTTAATCTATTTGTATAATCTGTGTGATTATAGTTGCAGTGGAATGGGTTTTTGATGTATTGATGTGAGATTGTCCTCTGGGGTTCCTTTCGGTGGCACTTTATAGAATGGCATCTTTTTTCATTTTTTTAAAATCTCTTTGAGCGCGTCAACATATACGGGATCATACTTTTTCCCTTTCAGAGTTTCTAGTTCATTCATACCATCGGATAGGCTTTTACCTTTTTTGTATCCTCTTCCGCAGGTTATGGCATCAAAGGCATCAGCTACAGCTAATATGCGTGCTTCCTTTGGTATCATCTCGCCCATTAACCCATGCGGATACCCTCCTCCATCAAAATCTTCATGGTGATGTAAAACGATAGGTAATAAATCTCCAAATGCCTTTATAGGTTTGAGAATTTCTACACTTATTATTTCATGATGTCTGATTAAATTAATTTCTTCTTCGGTTAGTTTACCCTTTTTGTGCAAGATATAATCCGGAATACCTATTTTGCCGATATCGTGCAATAAAGATGCCTTATATATTAATTTGCACTCATTCTCGTCTAATCCGCAATGCTGGGCTATTTTCTTAGCATAATTAGCCACTCTTTCAGAATGCCCCTCTGTATAAACATCTTTTTCTTCTAAAGCTTTTATTAAAGAACGGATTGTTTCAAAATAGGCCTGCTCTGTTTCTTTTTTTGACATTAACAGCTTTTCCAAAGTCTTCTCAAGCTCTTTGTTTCTTTCGGTCAGCTCATCGGCAAAAAAATCCATGATATCTTTCGTTATTGGTTCCTCCCCTGTTTCTAATGCGCTTTCTTCAAGCACTGTTGATAAGAAATCCTTCTGAGGTTCTCTTCTAAGTTCCTTAAGCATCGATTCTATACTATTAATCATGTCATTGCATTGGACTTTTTTATTTTTAGGTTTAAAGATTAGAATGCCACCGAGCGAAACCCTTTTTATTTTTTCATTTACTTTTAGTTCGATATTATTAAGCTTATTCAATATGTCCTTAAAGGTCTCTTCTATCTGTAGCTTATTTTGGTTCTGTATGGCTACAACGATTACATCTTGCGAGATCCGCCCCAAAAATATTCTTTTATAGGCCTTTTCAAAATTGGCTTTTAAATACTCGGCCAATTTTTTTATTAATAATTTTGATTCTTCGAAATTTAAATCCAAAATTATATCCCTGTAATTAATAATAACAACTGCTAAAAAGGCCATGCTTTTTGATTTCTTCAGTAATTCTTCACCCAGCATTAATAGGAAAAACTGCTTATTGTAAAAGCCTGTTGAAGGCTCTATTATGGCTAAATTTTTTAGTTTGTTTCGCATATAAATATAATATGTGTATTTATATATGTTTGGAATCAGGTAAGAAGATGCGGTTAAAAAGAAAATGGTTAAGTAATCAAACTGAATGTCTCTTGATCTTAAAAACACAAAAGCCACAAAGCTCGCAGATAAGATTACAAAAGTAAAAAATGTGGATAGTCCAAATGGCATCTTCTTACTGATAGAAAGAATCGACACCCCCAGAAAAACTATGATAAGTAAATTTTGCCACGAAGGAACATCGTATATAAATCTTCTGCTCAACATCGTAACTATCGAATTACCCATAATAGAAATTGCTGGGAAAATCCCTAATGGGGTCAAATACTCATCGTGAGTCAAAGGATCGGTTGAACCGACTAATACTATTTTATCTTTGAGTATGGCGGGATCGATTCTCTTTTCTAGAACTTGATAGGCTGGTATAGCGGTAAAATCATTATAGTGTACTAAATAATTGATGGGGGTGATACCATTTTGTGAAGGGATAAATAATTTATCGCCTAAGCTAATCCCATTTTTATTTATTTTAAACGCCTCACGAGCAATGTCAGAATAACCAGCTATCATCTCTATGTCTATAGAAAAATGGATGTTTTCATCTTCGTCAATTTGAAAAATACTGGTATTCTTTAAAATACCGTTTTCGTCCAAGGGTTTATTTACAAAGCCAATACTTTTTACTGCTTCCAAAAATCCCGAATAAGGCAATTCGATGGCTCTCTTTCTTAGCACATAACCCAATATGATGTTGGGATAACTCTTAAACGCTGAGATAAGCTCTTCATCCTCAGCTTTTTGTGATTTGCCGGAAAATATAATATCTAGCCCGATGACCTTTGGTGAAAAAGACGCAATGTCGCGAATCAATTGGGCAGTAACGCTTCTTTTCCAGGGCCATTTAAGATCAAGGTGAGCACGAGAAGCTTCATCGATAGTCACTAGTACAATATTTTCTGTTTCTTGGGGGGGGTGGTAGAATAGGTAAAATGAGTGAGATGTGAAAATATCCTGAACTTTGAGGGATAAACCGCTAAAAAAATGGAGAGCGAAAATTAAATACCAACAAATAACTAGAAGCCATATTATAAATGGATTATAAAAATCTTTTTCTTTGAAAAACCTTAACATCAAATTCAGGTTTTCTTATTTATTATATAATTCTTTAAATGCTCTTTAATCATTATCGCCATTATCATCATTTTAATGTCCATATCCACCTTTAGATCCACCTTTACATCCACCTTTAGATCCACCTTTAGATCTACGTTGAATACATTCATCTACCCCTATTCCCTGGGCCATTCTTTCAAATCCTAAATTCTTATAATGCCTGTATGACAACTCCTCTTCTGGCTTGGAAAAACTATAGCTGTCACAGTCAGCAACTATTGGTTGGTCTCCAATTTCAGCTGCTATTGCCTCCTCCCAGCTTTTACCTGCGAAATCAATCCCAACCAAACCCTCATTTATTCCATAAGAGGCGTTTTGAGGTGTTTTATCTGCGGGGCAATGGAATATATCAGCAGTAACGGGCAATCCGCCGGGTTTTACTAAATCTTTTAAATTTTCAACTGCAGCATATACATTTTTAGCACGGGTGAACCTTACCACAGAATAAGAAAATCTTGTAAACCAGTCACTGTCTTTCATAGTTTGAGCATAGGCTTTATAAATATCTTCACTATCTAAATCGCCTAACGTTGCCGGAAAAACTCCGCGTTTTTCGGCATGGAACCTCATTGCCGTTACTGAGATTTTTAAATTGCTCTCACATACTTTCTGGCGGGCTTTATCTATGAACTGTTTGTAACCCCCCATGGTGATAGTGGCAAGAATTGCAATTATAACTATAGTGGTTAGGATTTCCACAAGTGTAAAACTCTT
>CAZMYR010000048.1:0-8692 GCA_964570585.1 uncultured Planctomycetia bacterium | reverse complement strand
TAAATAATAGAATCATTTATAGTCATTAATACATATATCATAACCTAACCTATTATGCAACTAAAAAAATCTTCAATTTTGTTTTCCATAAAGCAGTTTTAGGCCCTTTAGGGTTAGATTCTTGTCGACAATATCGATGTGTTTGCATCTTTTTTTAAAAAAAATGGCTAGGCCGCCGGTTGCAATTACTTTTAGGTCTTTTGCATATCTTCTTTTGAAATCCTGTATTAATGCGTCGCACATATAAGAAAGTCCATAACAGGTCCCGCTTCTTATGCTATCAGCTGTGCTTTTACCTAAAAATGCCCCAGGCGCTTTCATCTTTACCTTAGGCAGCAGGGCAGTTTTTTTAAAAAGCGCATCAAGGGAAATTTCAATTCCCGGAGCTATTATACCCCCTGCATATTGGCCTTTTTTATTGATGTAATCAAATGTCATTGCAGTACCAAAATCAACAATAACAGCAGGCGCGCCATAAAGATACTTGCATGCATAAGCGTTGACCAATCTATCTCTGCCCACCTGATGTGGCTTTTTATAGAGGTTTCTTATTGGAACCTTTATATCTTTGCCAACAACTTTTGCTCTTATTCTAAAAAGTTGCTCTAAAATCTGCTGTAAATAAATAGTTTTTTTGGGCACAACACTACATATAATAGTACTATCTACTTTATCAATATACCCGTCTATATTCTTTTTTAGTTGGTTTTTTGTATCTTTAACATTTAGTGCGGTAGTTACTTTAAAAACTTTAGTCAATTTGCTCTTTTTAAATATACCAAAAGTAACCGATGTATTTCCAATATCTACAGCTAACAAACACTTCATCTTAGCAATTCCACATCCCCTGCAAGTATTTTCTCCTGAAATCCGTTATCCAATCTTATTATTAAAGCGCCGTCGGAATCGATACCCGTTGCTTGGCCCTCTAATTTTTCACTATGGGATATTATCTTAACCCTGTTTCCTAATATAGCCGAGAAATTCCGCCATTCTTGCACAATCGGGGCAAAGCCTTCTCTTTTAAAGGAAAGATAATTAGATTCCAAGTCCATCAACAACTCCCTTAAAAGTTGACATCTGGATATACCCCTTGCACCCTCCGCAAATAAGGAAGTGGCCCCTTTTGGCAAGCTTGAGCGATTAGAGGTAACATTAATACCTATGCCTAATATTATAAAATTAACCCTATCAACTTCTGCATTCATCTCTGTAAGAATGCCGCAAACCTTCCTTCCGTTAATCAGCACATCATTAGGCCATCTTATCAATGTTTGTAATTGGGCAAGTTTCCTTATAGCAGAGACTGCACTAACTGCAACCAATAAAGTTATCTTTGGTACCTGCATCGGCAATATATCAGGTTTTAAAATAATCGAAAAATATATTCCCTTATATCTTGGAGATATCCACGGCCTGGAAAGCCTCCCTTTCCCTTTAGTCTGCCCTTCTGCAACTACTGTAGTTCCCTGTGGGTAATTTTTCTCTGCCAATTCGTAACATTTTGCATTTGTAGAATCTATAATGTCGTAATATACTATTCTTTTGCCGATTATTTTTGTATTAAGTCCAAATTTTATCTCTTCCGGAAAAAGCCTATCCGGGACAGTAGAAAGCCTATATCCTAAATGAGGCACAGCCACAAAATCATATCCCCTCTGGCGCAATTTTTCTATATGTTTCCATATAGCCGCTCTAGAAATTCCTAATTTCTGGCTTATCTCCTCACCGGAGATATAATGGCCTGGGGCTTTTCTGAATATATTGAGTATCTTCTCATCCATAACGGATAGTTTAAAAAGTTCTAAAGGTTTAAAAAGTTTTAAAAGTTCAAGCTATTTATCTTTCTTTAAATAATCTATCAAATTCCAAATATGCCGGGAAACAACTTCACATGCCTCCCTTGCTTTTTTGAATTCTTCTTTCGTAATATAACCCGAATCTAATGCGATGTAAAGATGGTTTCTGGTCTCTCCTGCTGATCCTTTAGCTACTACTAAAAATTGGATAAACTCTTTTTTGCTATATCTTTCAAAACCCTCTGCGATATTAGCCATAATAGATACAGCCGATCTACGAATTTGATTAACAAAGTTATAATCTTTATTAAATTTTTCTTTCTTGGTTAGATTATATATTAATCTTACTAGATCTCTCGCTAACTGCCAACTTTTTATATCCTCAAATTTTTTAAAGGTAGGCATTGTGTGCTCCTCTTCAACCTTTTAAACTTTTGGAACTTTTGGAACTTTTTAACTTGTTAAGCTGGTCGCGGAAATATGCTGCTTTTTCAAATTGCAGATTGCGGGCTGCCAGTTGCATCTCCCTTTGTAAATCTGAAATTATCTCGCGAAGTTCATGCCCGGTCTGGTCTTCTCCGGCAAATTCAGCCACTGTCTCTTTGGCCTCATGCCATTTTTCTATGCCTTCTTTTATAGCTTTATTAATGGAACGAGGGGTAATATGCATCTTCTTATTAAAATCGAGTTGTTTCTTTCTCCTGCGGTTGGTCTCATCCAGCGCCGCTTCCATAGATTTTGTCATTGTATCCGCATAAAGGATAACCTGGCCGTTTATGTTTCTCGCAGCTCGGCCAGCAACTTGTATAAGAGAAGTTGCTGAACGCAAGAAGCCCTCCTTGTCAGCGTCTAACACGCACACCAGAGAAACCTCTGGTAAATCCAATCCTTCTCTCAATAGATTTATGCCGACTAAACAATCGAATTTCCCCAAACGCAAATCTCGCAAAATTTCGACACGTTCAATAGCGCCAATTTCAGAATGGAGGTATTTAACGTTTAAGCCCATTTCATTTAAATAGGCGGACAGATCCTCCGCCATTCTCTTGGTCAAGGTCGTAATTAATACCCTCTCTTTTCTCTTTGCGCGCTCTTTGACTAAATGGATTATATTATCGATCTGGCCCTTGCTTGGTTTTACTAAAACCTCCGGGTCTACTAATCCTGTCGGCCGTATAATTTGCTCAACCACTTCTTTGCTCTTTCCAATCTCATAATGGGCAGGCGTTGCTGATACAAAAATAACCTGATTTATTAAAGATTCGAATTCATCAAACTTTAACGGCCGATTATCCAGGCAAGAAGGCAGCCTGAACCCATATTTAACAAGGGTCTCTTTTCTGGAGTGGTCTCCTTCATACATTCCCCGGAATTGCGGCACTGTAACATGGGACTCATCTACAACTATTAAAAACTCATCACTAAAATAATCTATTAATGTATAAGGCCTTGAACCTGAAGGTCTTCCGGAGAGATGCCTTGAGTAGTTTTCAACTCCGTGACAATAACCTACCTCTTTTAACATCTCCATATCGTATCTGGTGCGCGATTCAAGGCGCTGAACCTCCAAGAGTTTGTTTTGTTTTTTAAGTTCCGCAAGCCTTTCTTCCAATTCCTCCTCAATACTTTTTAGGGCGTTGTTAATCTTATCTTCACTTGTGACAAAATGTTTGGCAGGATAAATGGCAATCCTTTCTAAAGGCTGTATAATATTTCCTGTAATAGGATTTACAAGTGCCAACTTTTCAATAACATCATTAAATAATTCTACCCTTATGGCATTCCGGGCATACGCAGGGAATATTTCCACCACATCTCCCCTTACCCTGAATGTGCCTCTTCTAAAATCGATGTCATTACGCTTATAATATATACCCACTAATTGCTTAAGAAGTCTGTCGCGAGAAATCTCACTTTCCAGCTCTAAAAACACCAGCATCTTTTTGTATTCCGATGGGGAGCCTAAATTATAAATGCAAGAGACACTGGCTACAACAATTACATCGTTCCTTGACATAATAGAAGTAGTTGCAGATAATCTCAGCCTATCCAATTCTTCATTTATAGAGGCATCTTTTTCTATATAGGTATCGGTTTGAGGGATGTAAGCCTCCGGTTGATAATAATCGTAATAGCTCACAAAATATTCAACGGCATTTTCAGGAAAGAATTCTTTAAATTCGCTGAACAACTGCGCAGCAAGAAGCTTATTGTGTGATATTACCAGGGTGGGTTTATTTACTTTTTCTATTGCACTCGCCACACTAAAAGTTTTGCCCGAGCCCGTTACACCGAGCAAGGTCTGATATTTTTTACCTTTAATCAACCCCTCGCTTAAAGATTCGATAGCCTGTGGCTGGTCTCCACAGGCCTTAAATTTGCTTTTTAGCTTGAATTTTTTCATTCCGCTTTTAAAGAGAAGTCGATTGCTGGTGCGGAATGGGTAAGCGCACCGATGGATATTCTATCCACTCCGGTTTGGGCAATCCTTGCGACATTGTCCAAATTTACATTTCCGGAAACCTCTAATAAGGTCTTAAAACCGACGTCTTGTTTTTCTATCCTATATGCATCGCGCAATTGCACAGCTTCTTTTATGTCGTTTATTTTCATATTATCGAGCATAATAATATCGGGATTCAGGCTTAAGGCTTTTTTAAATTCGCCCAAATTTTTTACCTCTATTTCTATCTTTTTGTTCTTGGGTCTATATTTCCTTGCTTTTTCAATTGCTTCTTTTATATATCCAGCCCTCAACTTCTGGTTTCTGATAGTTACCAAATGATTATCCTTTATCAATATCTGATCATACAACCCCATTCTGTGATTCTTGCCTCCGCCTATTTTTACTGCATATTTTTGCAGGTATCTTAGCGTCGGTATAGTCTTTCTGGTATCCATAATTTGGGCTTTGTAATTTTTTACGGCATTAACAAATTTATTGGTTAAAGTTGAAATGCCGGAGAGCCACCCTACAAAATTTAAAGCAGTCCTCTCAACAATGAGAACTCCATAACAGCGGCCCTCTATATGAGCTACAATTTTGCCTTTAGATACATAAGCACCGTCTCTGACCATAGGCCGAAAAAGGACATCTTTATCAGTTATCGTAAAACAAGCCTCAGCAAGGGCCATGCCACATACTATGCAGGGCTGGTTAGATAATATTAGAAACTTGCCCTGTTGTTTCTTTTCTATAATCGAACCGGTAGTAATATCGCCTGTGCCTATGTCTTCCTTTAGGGCCTGCTCTATAATGCGTTTTGTTTTTGGTTTGATAATCATTTTAAACCTACTCTTTTATATAAACTTTTTACTTCTGAGGGCTTAAGCCTTCTAAAATTCCCTCTTTTAATATCTGGTTTTATTCCTGCATATTCTATGCGGTCAAGTTTCAATACTCTATGTCCTATTGCCTCAAACATTCTCCTGACCTGCCTTTTTCTGCCCTCGTGGATATTGAGTTGAACGGTTGTTTTGTTTAAAATTTTTATCTTACAAGGTGAAGTACGTTTCCCATCAACGAACACACCTTTTTCTAATTTTTTTAGCTCAGATTCAGTTATATCACCATTTACTTCTGCGTTATATACTTTCTCTATTTCAAATTTTGGATGGGTCAGCCTATATGTCAGTTCTCCATCGTTAGTTATGACTAATAAGCCGGCAGTGTTTTTATCAAGCCTTCCTACAGGAAATAACCCTTTTATATCGGGAACAAGTTCCATTACGGTTTTTCTACGGTGTGGGTCCTTCGTAGTTGTAACATAGCCGACTGGTTTATTCAGCAGGAAATAATACTTTCTTTTTGCAAAAGGTGGAATTTTCCCACCAAGAACTTCAATTGTATCTGTGGAAGGCTCAACAATGACGCCCTGTTTTTTAACTATTTTGCCGTTTACTCTAACTTTGCCGGAAGCAATGAGTTTTTCTGCCTTTCTGCGAGATGCAATACCTGCCTGTGCTATTGCTTTATGTAAACGAATGCGCGGGCTCATTAGGTAAGATTTTTAAGGCTTTCCTTTAGTTTCTCTAACTTTGCCTTGGTAATTTGGGCCTTTTCTTTTTCTCCTATTACTACTGCCTCGGGTGCTTTTTTTAAGAAATCTCTGTTTTTAAGTTTTGCATTTAACGCACTGATCACGGATTCTTGTATTTTAAGTTGTTTATTGAGTCTGGCCTTTTCTGCTTTAATATTTATAATTCCTTTAAGCGGGAGGAATACATCAAACTTATCAAGGACACAAGAAGCTGCCTGTTTTGGACGTTTCGCTCTGACCACTGCTGTAATATTTTTTACTTTAGCCAGAGTCTTTATATAACTTTCCAGGTCAAGAAGTTTTTCTTTTAGCTTTTCACTGTGAGCTGATATAATTACATCTATTTCCTCCTTGCTGGGGATGTTCATCTCTGCTCTTACATTTCTGATTGAAACTATTATATCTATTAAAGACTGCATAGTTTTTTCTGATTCTTCGTTTATCATCTGTTTTTGAACATGAGGAATAGACGATATCATGATAGATTTTTCTTCATTGAGCTTGGACCAGATTTGTTCTGTTATAAAAGGCATAAAAGGATGCAGCATTCGCAAAGATTTCTCCAAAACCTTATACAAGATAATCTGAGTCTTCTGGCTGTTGATGTCTAATTTGGCAATTTCAACATACCAGTCACAATATTTATGCCAGATGAAATCGTATAAGAGATTAGCGGCTTCATTAAATTTATAATTTTCTAATGCCTTTGTATATACTATTAGAGTCCTGTAAAGCTGGCTCAGTATCCACTTATCAGCTATAGTAAGCTTAAACTGTTTATACGCAGCGCCCAGATCAGCTCCTACCTTTTCTTTCAGATTCATCAACAAAAATCTGGAAACATTCCAGATTTTGTTAGCAAAATTTCTTCCCAGTTCAAATTTCTCTTTAGATAAAAATACATCCTGGCCAACAGCAGTTATTGAAATTAAACTAAACCGTAAAGCATCGGCACCATAAATATCTATTATTTCTAAAGGGTCTATAATATTGCCCAATGATTTCGACATCTTTGTGCCTGTTTTATCCCTTACGGTTCCGTGAATATAAACATCTCTAAATGGGATATCACCGGCAAATTGCATTCCTGCCATAATCATCCTGGCAACCCAGAAGAAGATAATCTCCTGCGCAGTAGCTAAACAGTCTGTAGGATAAAAGTATTCGAATTCTTCGTATTGCGTATTGCGTATTGCGTATTGCGTATCAGTTTTTGCATTTTTATCTTTATCGTACGACGTCCGACGTACGACGTACGACGAATCAAATGGCCAGCCGAACGTAGAAAAAGGCCACAGCCACGATGAAAACCAGGTATCTAAAACATCTTCATCCTGAACAATATTAGTTCCGCCACATTCCGGACATTTTCCCGGCTTAGTTTTCGAGACAATCACGCCCAGTTCTGTTTTCGGATTTCGGATTTCGGATTTCGGATTTCGGATTCCTGTCTTTTTTTGGCAGTCTACGCAGTAAAAGACAGGAATTCTGTGTCCCCACCAGATCTGTCTGCTTATGCACCAGTCTTTTATATTATACATCCATTCAAGATAAACTTTGGTCCATCTTTTTGGATAAAATTTTATTTTGCCTTTCTTGACAGCTTCTATCGCTGGTTTAGCCAGCGGTTTCATCTTGACAAACCATTGTTTGGAAAGATAAGGCTCTATTATAGTATGGCAGCGGTAACAATGCCCGACTGCATGTTGATGAGGTATAACTTTTTCCAGAAGGCCTTTCGCTTTTAAGTCTTCGAGAATGGCCTCCCGCGCTTCAAACCTATCCATCCCTTCATAGTCGCCTGCATTATTATTTAATGTACCATCCGGATGCATAATATTTACTGGGGTAAGATTATGCCTCTTACCCATTTCAAAATCGTTTGGATCATGCGCAGGAGTTACTTTTACAGCACCTGTTCCAAATTCAGGGTCAACAAACTCATCCTCTATAATTTTTATTTCTCTTTCAAGAAGTGGTAAAATCAAAGTTTTTCCTACATGTTCTTTAAATAGTTTATCCTTAGGATTAACAGCAACTGCTACATCGCCCAACATTGTCTCCGGTCTTGTAGTCGCTACCGTAATATAATTTTGATTTTTGATTTTTGATTTTTGATTTTTTAAGGGGTATCTTATGTAGTATAGATATCCGTCCATCTCACGATGGGGGGCCTCTTCATCAGACAATGCAGTCTGGCAACGCGGACACCAGTTGATGATGTAATTTCCTCTATATATAAGGCCTTTATTATAAAGCCTGATAAATACTTCAAGAACAGCGTTTGAAAGTCCTTCATCCATTGTAAATCTTTCTCTATCCCAATCACATGAAGCCCCGAGTTTTTTGAGTTGCTTAATTATGGTGCTGCCATATTCTTCTTTCCATTTCCACACTTCTTCTAAGAATTTCTCCCTGCCTAAGTCCTGCCGTTTTAGCACCTTTTTTGCCAGTTCTCTCTCGACTACATTCTGGGTTGCTATACCGGCATGGTCTGTACCCGGCATCCATAAAGCTTCGTAACCCTGCATTCTTTTAAATCGCATTAATATATCCTGAATGGTATTATTTAGCGCATGGCCCATATGAAGAATGCCGGTTATGTTAGGAGGCGGTATAACTATGCAATATGGCTTTTTATCCGGATTAATCGAGACTTTAAATAAACCTTTTTTCTCCCAATAATCGTATATCTTTTGCTCAACCTCTTTGGGATTATATACTTTACTTAATTCCTTCACATTTCACCTTGCTAAAAATAATTTTTGCATGTTTGCCGGAGCGACTGTCAAAAATTGCGAAAACAAACGCGAAATAAGTGAGCAATTTTTGCCACAGCGAGCGAAGGCCGCG
>CAZMYR010000047.1:0-12429 GCA_964570585.1 uncultured Planctomycetia bacterium | reverse complement strand
ATCACCGCTAAAGGTAAGCCCTGAAGTCTTGTTGGTGATATTATCAGTGTTTGACTTTCCTGTATCGTCGGATGAGGATAAATCCGGTTTTGTGGGTGCTGAAGGAGCAGTAGTATCCACGGTTACTGATAAGGCCGGTGAAACGCTGGAGGTGTTGCCTGCTATATCTTGCGCCCTGGCAGTGATGGGGTGTGTGCCTGCGGATAAGCTGGCATCGATACTCCAGTCACCTGATGAGTTGGCAGTACCTGTGCCTATTTGCGTGCTGCCTGCACGGTAAAGGATGATATCCGCATTGGCCTGGGCATCACCGCTAAAGGTAAGCCCTGAAGTCTTGTTGGTGATATTATCAGTGTTTGACCATCCACTATCAACAGCAGTAGCTAAATCCGGTTTTGTGGGTGCTGAAGGTGGACTGCTGGCGAATATAGAATACGTTTTGTTACCACCCCAGTGGTACTCCGCTTGCTCTGGCCAAGATTCCTTGTAATAAACCGGTATCGTTAGGACAACCTCCGAAGTATAATCAGTAAAATAGTAGAGGTACTCAGGCCTATAATCTCCCCACCCACTATCGGCTCTAAACATCAACCAATACTCCCCTCCAGGTGTAAGCGATAGAGCGAAAACAAGCTCAGCAGTGTACCAACCCTCCTCTGAAGCCGGTACCGTCATCTCCTCAGCCCAGCCCACAAGGTCGTATATCCTGTACGATACCTTTTCATAAATGGCAAATTTCACATGATGAGCCATGCTATCCGCATTCCTAAAATATCCTGTTATCGCATTTACTGTGATATCAGTGACAGGTGTATAAGAATTGCCGTATGCATGGTAAGTCACGCATTGATAAGTGTTACTTCCTATACCACTGTATCCAATAAGCGGATCAATTACTACCGGATAAGCAGCCTGAGCTAACCAATCCGGGTCAATCGTAATCTGCATCAGCTTGTTTTCCCGAGCAATATGCAAATCGCCCCAGACCCAATCTCCATTTGCATCGATAATCTTCGGCCGGTAAATATGGAAGGCCTTGCCCGTGCCATACTTTCCATTCAGTTTACTTTCATGATAAACAGCATAAGAACCAACAACATTTTCTGGGCTAAATGAGTCAGGATTTCCATCTCCATTTGTATCTGCCCAGGTGGGATGTTCTGGATGTAAAGGAGGCTGGTAATAGAACTTCAATCCTTTTGTTTCTATTGGAAAACTAATAACATTTGATGCAGGTCTTTCTTTTAAGATCAGCTCAAACTCCAAGGCTCCATTCTCATTCTGGATGAATTTATGCGCAGATTTTTCTTCTGCAGTTTCCTTTATCCATGGGAAAAATCTATGCCTTTTGGTAACCTTCCTGGTAACCTCTTTAGTAATTTCTTCAGGTGGTTTTTTATAGAAATGACTCTCTAGCCGCGGAGAGTCCCATTTTATCTTGTTAAGTTCCCTTCCTATGGATTTATCCTCTCTTTCTATCCGGGCATCAGGAAGTTCTACGCTAAAATAACATTCCTCGCCCCATTTCTTCATCTTTACATAGGGTCTGAAATCTTCGGTCTTAAAATCACCGACCTCAGCCTCATCTTCACCGAACTTAATCTTATATCGCCTCTTAAGATTTCCTTTTTCTATCTTTTCTTCCTCTTCTTCTTTCTCTGCCTCTTCTTCTTTGCTAATTTCTGCCTCTTCTTCTTTGCTAATTTCTATTTCTTCTCCACCGGTATCTACCGTAAGTATATGTCCGTCTCTTGTGGTCAAACCACAGCTGTTACCGGCTGTAACAAAGATATTTGCAGTTGTATTTATACCTTCAGGCAATTCATATCGAACAGTATAAATGTCATCCCCTGCCTTTTTATCTCCGTAGCCGCCTTCTGGGCCATCATCATGCATCTTAGCTCTGACCTCGCCTCCAAACGCCTTAAAGTTACAGCTAACCGAAATGATATCCAGGTTGTTATCTCCTCTTGGAGAATTATCCCACTTAACTACTATGGTATCTCCAAGCTGATATAGGCCTCCTTCACCGGTAGCTCCAGAGCAATGGACATTGGCTGAGGTTACTATGGGAGCAACGGAATATTCCAGCTTGAGTTCCTTAATTTCGTATTGCGTATTGCGTATTGCGTCGTGCGTACTTGTGCCCGTAAGAGTATTAGCGGGGAAATTGACCCTCAACCTTAATTCTCTGCCAACACTAAAGTCATCGGGTGCAGTATAAGTCTTTCCACTCTTATACCCACTCCTCCAGGTCAACCCTCCATCTGTAGAGATATCCATTGATAGTTCGTAGTTCGTAGTTCGTAGTTCGTAGTTCGTAACTTTCCATGACGGTGTAATCGCGCTAATATTGCAGGCGGTAGAAATCAATGGAGTAACATATTGCGTATTGCGTATTGCGTCGCGCGTATTGCGTAGAATTACATTTCCATTATCAGCCAGAGTGGTATTTAAGAACTCAGCTAAATTAACCTCTTTCTCATCTCCTGACCCGCCAATAGAAGGTTCGGGATTTGTATATTTACGCGCTCTCAACCAATCATAGTAAGCGATGCTATCTCCATCTCCTATGCCTCCTACCTCAAGTCCGATATAGCCCCTGGTCAAGCCACCTGCATCTTTATAAGTTATCTCTGCATCGCGTATTGCGTATTGCGTATTACGTATTACGTATCTCTCAAAGGTAATCTCTTCCCCTTTCGCAATAACGCGGCAATCATAAAAGACACCAGGCAAAATAGGTTTGGCTGCATTTGCCTTTACAATATTACCGATTGCTATAGAATGCTCAGCACCTGCATGAGTTGAAGAGTAGACAAGTTGAATAAGATTGGGGTCTTCTTTTTTCTCCCTTATAACTGCCCGAACCTCATAACCCGCCGTTGCCTTTGCCCGGTATTCAATTATTCCATCTTCCATCTGGTAATCTTTAGAAGTAATTCTTGCGGCGTCCAACTTAAGGAAAGAATTACTCACGCTACATTCTCCCCTCAGGCTGGCGGTGGACTCCCATTTGGCGGAATCCAGTTCCTCGCTAAAATCATCAAAGAAGTCAAAGACATCATCACCGTTGGATAAACTCTCTGCCGCAGAATTTCCGTAATAAATATAGATATTCACTCCATCCAGGGGAATTTGAGGAATCTTCACCCGGTAGGTCGCTACCCGATTTGGGTAAGAACCGGTAATATTCTCTAAGTAATATGGCAGGAGCGTTTCTTCGTCTGCACAGGTAAAACGGACATCTTTGAAATCTGCCTCAATATTCCCCTCACAATGCACATCATATGTAGCTGAGCCGGTTGATTCTCCTACTTTTATCTTGAGTTGATAATTAAACAAGTCTTCATCACCGCTATTAGTTATAAAAAGAGGCTTTCTAAACTTGAATCCGGAAAGCTCAGGCTCGCCGAAGGTGCCAACTACGTTTGAGGTATCGGTATAAGCAATCCTTATCTCACTAAGTTCACTATCTGGGCCAATGGTTGCTTTCCACTTAAGCTTATTTCCACTATGGACTGTGGACTCTGGACCATGGGCTAAATCCAGAGGCACGCCATTGACTACAGGCGTGAAATTTTGGCCGTTGTTAGCGGAAACCTCTAAACTTACTTTGCCTTTAAACTCCCAGTTTGCGCTTATATGCTTTATCTGGCCATCGGTGGGGATAGCATCGCTGAGCTCGTGGGCCCCCTCTCCTAACTGAGGTAATAGATAATCCCCTCCTGGGTCTATGCTCCAGACCAAAGGAGACCTGAAGATTACCACCTCGCTCGTCTGCCCTTCATAAGAGCTGATATTCTTAATGCCAAAAGAGAGAGAAAGTCCTACTAAAAGAGAGATAGTCGCGAGCAGCGCTATCCTCCCTTTCCCGGACAATCTCTTTTTCTCTTTCACCCTTTTACCTTGCATTTTCTTCCTTCTCTTCTTTAATTGGATAACTGTATACAGTTCCATCATCTTTCAATATCTTCACCACATCAGCTTTATCTATCCCAATATATTCGGTCATATCTCCTGAAGTGAGCTCATACCAGACTGCGCTCTCGGTTACCTCTGTTATTTTAGCCTGTATCTCCTCATCCTCTTTGGTATAGATAGTTTCAGAATAAACCGCTGCCTGGCCCATAAGAAATTGCATTATCAACAGGACTAATAAAATCTTTAGGATTTTCATTATCTCTTCCCCTTTTCTAACTCCCTTAATTTCAATAAATTTCGCGAACGAAGTGAGCACATTTCTATGAATCTCTATAAGTAAGTATGCCATATATGTAGAGCTTTATCTATCCGTAAAACTACTCTATTTTCTTGCATAAATTACCTATAATGCTATAAGGGTGCGTGCGCATAACCCCTTTATGCTTTCTTTGGGGTTCAAAATTCATATCTGTTCTTTGCGACTTCGTGACTTAGTGGCTAAGTTCCAGATTTTCAAGGTCCGGTAGTTCCTTTAACAGCTCAAAATCCATAATCAGTATTCTATTTTCATAAAGAAAGGTGGGCGAGGCGGATATTCCGAGCTCTTTTGCCTTTTTTATGTCCTCTTTGAGCAGTTCTTTTCCTTCGTTATTCTGGCTACATCTTTTGAGCGCCTCAATGTCTATCGATGCCTGTTTAGCCGGTGTTTCCCAATCTGCGCTTTTGAGAGCCCTATTCCTTAATAAAAGGTAATCGCAAAACTTATCCGGCTCATATTTCTGGATACATAACTGCCTTATGTCTTCTTCTACCTCAGCCGGTCCGTGGAGGCTGCTAAATTTTAGCAGGTCTTCGGACTCACCGCAGGGCTTATAAGGCGCAACTAACCTGGCAATATAATGGCAATCAAGCTGGAAATCTTGGGGCAAGCGTCCATCTTTTTTGGCGGCAATTATACTATTTAAGGCCCTGGCGCTAAAAGGGCACTGACTCATACAGAAGACCTCCAAGGTATGTGGCCTTCTTTTGCGCTTAATAAAGATGCCGCTTTGCCTGATGGAGGAACAGAGATAATAGTTCCCCGCAAGAGGCTGAATTAAATTTGATTTCCTAAGTTCGGCGAACTTCTTATTTTTCTCAATGTCTTTACTAAGAAAGTAAACAGGCAGGAAATCGATGCCTGATATTTCTTATCTAAAGGGACGTTGCTTAGGTTAATCTCTCCTGGCTCAACCCCCAAACCAATCGCCTCTGCATCCGAAATAAACAACAAACTTGCTACAATACCCAGCAAGATAAAACTAACAATTGACTTCATCGTCCTTCTCCCATTAATATTCATCAATATCCACTATCTTGTGTTTAATGGCGTATTTGATAAGGTCACTTGTTCTGTGCAAGCCGAGTTTCTTAAGAAGGGTGTTTTTGTAATTTTCAACTGTCCTGGAACTGATAAAAAGTATATTAGCTATCTCTTTTGCTGCTTTCCCTTCAGCAACCAGACGTAATACCTCTTGTTCGCGGGACGTAAGAAGGGTTTCTTCATGGATTTTTTCCTCTGGCTTTCTTAAGACCCTTTCTACCAGAGAAGAAGAAATCGATGAACTTAAATAAATCTGGCCGGCGGCTATCTTACGGAGGGCAGGCAGAAGGTCTTCTCCAGCATTTTCTTTATGGAGATAACCCTTTGCACCCGCTTTGAAGGCCTTCATTACATAAGCGTTTGCCTTATGGACAGTGATAATTAGGATCTTTGTCTCTGGTGAGATATAGTGAATCTGTTCAATTACATCCAGGCCGCTGATTTTCGGCATAGAAATATCTAAGAGGAGAATATCGGGCTTGTGCTCCTCTACCTTGGTTACGACTTCCTCGCCATCTGTGGCCTCGGCCACTACATTATAATCAGGCTGGTCACGGAGGATATTTTTTATCCCGGCCCTTATAATATCATGATCGTCGGCTATTAAAATCGAATAAGACATTTGTGTAATGTTCTATGTGTAACAATTAAATCCTAAATCCGAAATACTAAATACTAAATAATATCAAAATTCAAATGTTCTAATTTCTAAACCAAAGTTTTGGTCATTGGGGTTTTAGTCATTTGATATTGTTTAGTTGTTTTGCAAATTTAAGTGTTCTCTCTTCTAAGTCGTATTGTTTTGAATTTTGTATTTTGGTCATTTGATATTGTTTAGGATTTAGAGTTTAGGATTTAGAGTTTCATCCTACATTACACTTTACACATTACACAAGTTATGCTACCGGCAGTTGGACGGTCAGACGCGTTCCGCGGCCAGGGGCGGTTTTAATATGCATCGAGCCGCCGAGAAGCTCAACGCGCTCTTTAAGACCTAAAAAACCTAATTTTAATCGGTCGGTCCTTCGCCGAGAGGGCCGCTGTAAAAGATTTACGTAGTCAAACCCTCTCCCGTCATCCCGGATAGAAAGTTGAACAACTCTATTTTTCAGCTCTAACTCAACCCGCACATTTTTGGCGTAGGCGTGTTTGACCACATTGGTCAATCCCTCCTGGGCTACCCGATAAAGGAGCAATGAATACTCACCCGATAGTCTTGGCTCCCTCTTTGGCTTTTGATAGGTAATGTTAATCCCGCTCATCTGTCTATATTGCATGATAAGACTATTAATAGTGTCTACCAGGCCTACTTCATCCAGGGCCGGCGGTCGTAGAAGCTCGGCGATATTATGGCTTTTCTCGAGCAAGTCAGAGAGAATGTTCTTGCCCTGTTCAATATCTTTTTTTGCCTCCTCAACCTTATTGGGCAACTTCTTATCAATCACATCTAAATAGATTCTCAGCCCGCTCAAGTCCTGGCCCATCTGGTCGTGCACCTGAAAAGATAAGTTCTCCCGTTCCTCTTCTTCAATCTTAATCATCCGACGGACTAATTCCTCTCGTCTTTCTCTTTCTCGCCGGCGGTTTCGGTAAACAAACCAGGCAGTCTCAGCCCCTATCCCTAAGCAAAAGATTGCCGACCAACCCAAAAGCATTATTGCCCGCTTGCGGGCCCGCTCTGCTTCCAGGAGCTGAATTCTTACCGCTACTAAATTGGCCTTCTGCACAGTTACGTCGAGAAAGTCGTCTATTCGGTACAACTTGTTCTCAAACGTCATTAACAGCTTATTTACCGCGCCCTCTAATTCTCCTCTTTTAGAACTGGAACTATCTTCAATGCGGTCAACTAAGTTAATAATCCTTTCTCCTATTGCGCACAACTCTTGCTGCAAGGCCTTAATCTCCCCAACCCACTGCTTCTGTTCGGTTGATTGAGCAAAAGATGAATAAGCCTCCAGGCTTCGGTCAAACGTTCTAAGAGCAGAATTAATCGCTTCTTGATTTGGCGCGCTCCGGGCGGCCTCAAGATATTTTGCGCTGCGCCAGAATATATAATTGCGAATGCCCATAGCGTAGAGACTGTTATTGATGCGCATCTCCAGGGCCGCGTTCTGAATAGGAAAATAGCGTCGGCCTAATTCATCTACGGTCTTGCTTAAAGACTGAATCTGAAGAATCCCTATCAGGCCGATAGCGACTATGAGAAAAAGAAGGGCGCTAAATCCGCCTGCGAGTTTCCAATCTATGGAATGTCTCTTCACTCTGCATGCCTTATAGTTTGTATTGCGTCGTGCGTATTGCGCAATACGCACGACGAACTACAATCTACTGAAACTTCAATTCTCGCTTAACGTTTTCAATCCAGAATGCTACTTCAGCGGCATCCAGCGCTCCTGGGCATAGCTTAAGATAGGTCTGATAATGCTTGAGGGCCTTTCTTTTATCAAGGACGTGCTCATCGTAAAGAATAGCTAAGTTATAGTGAATATCCGGGTCATCCCAGATTATCTCCAGGGCCTTCTCGTATTCGGCCACTGCCTCTTTATACCGCCGGCTCTGGTCATAAACCAGCCCCAGGTTATAATGGAACTTCGCGGTCTGCCTTTTTAGTTCCTCCTGGGTATTTTTTAATTGATTGGCAATCTGGTCTTTCTCTGTTTTATTTTTGTTGAACTCCTCAACAAGCATTTCGCTCTGCTCAATCATCTCATTTAAGTTAGCCTGCTTTTCTTCAAGTTCAAGCTGCGCCTGTTGTAAGTTGATGCTTAGTTTATCCTTCTGCAGCTCCGCTATCATCTCTTCGTTCTTCTTTAACAGGGCGAGAGCCTCCTCATTCTTTTTGCCTAACTTCTTAAGCATTACCCCCTGTGACTCTATTTGTTTGCTCAGCGCCTTGTTCTGCAGTCGAAACTTTTCTTCCTCAGCCTCAAGCTTTTCCTTAAAATCTTTTTCTTTAAGACTAATTTGCTCCTTAGCCAAGAACATGGTCTGAGCCAGCATACCTCTTAGTCTTTCCTTCTGCAAAGATAATCTTTGGCTCTGTTTATCCAGCGTATCTTTTGTCTTTTGAATGCCGGCGATGCTTTCTTTGAGCGAAACTATCTCATTATTTAAACCTTTATTTTTTTCAGTTAAAGATGAATTTTGCTGAGTTTGCTTTTTGAGCTGAGCGTTGGTCTCCTTTAATATTAAGGCTGTCTCTTGGAAGTCCTCTTCTAACTGTTTTGCTTTAAGTTTCTCAGTCTTGTAAATTGTGCGGCTCCAAAAAACCAACCCTGTGCAACCGATGAGCAAGACAACACAGATAATAATATTTGCTATTAGCCTAAACCTGTTCATTCTTTCTTCGGCTTCCTCGCTTTTTCGGATTCTTCCACATAGAGTATGTCTTTGCCTCCTGAGATGATCCGGGGAGTAAGGAATATAACCAACTCTTTTCCCTTGGTTCCGGTAGATGTGGAGCCAAACAGGGCTCCCAAAAGAGGAATATCCCCCAGAACAGGAAGCCTCTTTCTACGCTTATACTCGGTGTCCTTAATCAGTCCGGCAATGATAATCGTGCGGCCGTCCTGAACTAAAACATCCGTCTCGGCATTAGATGTATCCACCTCGGGCAGGCGGATTTGCGCAATACCGTCCGCATCGGTTATCTCAAACCAACCGGTCAGTGTGCTTACCTCCGGCTTGATATGCATTTTTATAAAACCGCTTTTATTAATAGTGGGGGTAACGGTAAGGGTTATGCCTACATCTACAAATTCTGCGCTCCAGGAAGTTGTGGCGGTCGTCTCGCTCTGGGAGATTGTGCTGGTGGCATAGGGCTGGCGTGTGCCCACCATAATCTGCGCCTCTTCATTATTACAAACAGCGATATGAGGGGATGAGATAATTTTTACTTTGCCAACCGACTTCAAGAAACTCAAGGCCTGGCTGCTCTGGTTGGCATCCATACTTCCCGCATTCCAGGCTTGGTTGGCCGTTCCTTCATCGGTATAATATCCCGGCTTCCATGTTCCTACAGAAATACTACCATACTGGCCTGTTGTCCCTGTGGGATAACTAATCGGAAAGCTCCCGACAAGCTGCACATTTTTTGTGGCTCTAGTAAATATCCTTTCCCAATTTACGCCCATAGCAAATTCATCGTTTAAGGTTATCTCCACAATCTTGGCCTCAATCACTACCTCTTTGGTCTTGGCATCAAAGGCTTTAACCATCGCGGCAATCTCTTTGAGCTTATTAGGAAGGTCCTGCGCCAATATCCTGTTTGTTCGCTCATCCGAGCGGACCGAACCTACGCCCTCAGTTAACATTGCCGATACCTTTTCTTCGATAGTCGCGGCATCGGCATACTCCAGCTCAAATACCTGGGTAGTGGTGGATATTTCCTTTTCCACCAGCCCCTTATCAAGGCCAAGCGCAGTTTCTTCCATCTCCTCTATCTTCTCGGGGGTGTCGATAAGGATTATTGTGCCGGTGGCATCATCCATGATAATCTTACCGATAGAACTTTTTATGCTATCTAAGGCTGCTCCCACTTTTGAAGGTAGAGCGTATTTAAGTTTGAACGTCCTGGCTTCTCTTTTGTCGATATATTTTCTTCCGTAAAGCTCCTGATATTCGGTCTCGGTCAAGATGGTGATTATATTTTTCTTTCTTTCGCAGGCCAGTTTATTGGTAAGCAGAATTACTTCCAGCGCATCGCCGATAGCTACATCTTTTAAAAATAGCGTTATCCTGCCGGAAACATTTTTACTGGTCACGATGTTTAAGTTACCTTTCATCGATAAAAACTTTATAGTATCTACTATATCCATGCCCCGCAAATCCAGGGAAATCTTTTTGGCCAATCCCTCTTCTATGCTGGAACGGTCTTGCTCAACCTGCGGAGATTCCGAGGGTTCCTCAGGCTCTTCGGACTCTGAAGATTCTTCGGCCCCTTCGGTCTCTACAGATTCGGTGGTCTCTACAGATTCGATGGTTTGCACAGGAGGCAGAGACTCATCGCTTTCTACGGACTCAATGGTTTGCACCGAATCCGTGGGCCCACTTTCAGGTTGGGCAAACACTATCGCTATGCCGCCAACAAACAATGCTAACACTATCGAAATCGCTCTCTTCATAGCCGGGCTCACCTCTATTCTGCTTACCGTCATTGCGAACCCCGGAGCGGGGACTGCCTTCGGCTCCCCGCAATGACAGGTACATTTACATCAGCTCGACTTTCTGTTTTTCATAACTCAAGATGGCTTTGTCCTCTGAGATGTCATCTATCTTAAATTTGTTAATCATATCTCCCTTTTTAAGAAAATATGTCTTTTTTGCCGTTTTATCCTCAATCATCGCCACCGGCTCTTTACCCCAGGATATTCCTACCAGGTTTAAGTCCTCGGCCATTTTTTGAACTTGTTTTCTTTTATCTTCCGGTTTTGGCGCTTCTTTGAGCACTATCGGGCTAAAGATGTTTCTGCGGCGGGCCATCTCCAAGTAATGCAAAAAGGGGCGGGCCTGAAGCACTGTTGTTTCTTCCGGCTCTTTTTCTTTTATTGTCCGCCTCCTGCCGTAAATCCCTTTTATATCAGGACGACCAAAAACAAACTCCACTATTGAATAACATAAAAGAATAATCGAGATAACAAGAAAGACTTTACCCAGAAGTTTAAGGTTTGGTTCACTTAAACCCGTCTTTATCCTGGCAAAACCCTCCTTTATTCCCTTGGCTAAAGACAACCACTGATTCTTCAGAAAGCTAAACCCTAAGGAAAATTTCCTTTTCCGCTTAAATCTAGTGGCGCCTTCAGGCTTTCCTCCTTTTTCGATTAAATCTAATATTTGTTCTTCTGGAGTAAGTCTTCTCTTTGCCATCCCAGTTTTGCCTCAGAATTAACAATCTCTTTTATAATTAGCGCGTCTATCACCGGCTTATTTTTCATCACTAAGGTCTTGAGAGCCCTGTGGCATAACATAGCAATGCGCCGGGGATAACCTTTGGTAGCTTCATATATCTCTTTAAAGGCCTCCTCCAGAAATAATTTCTCCCCGCCATCATAGCCCGCCTGCCTGATGCGAAATTCAATCATCCCCCTGGTCTCTTCTTCGTCAAAGGGCCCAAGCGTATATTTCAAACTGACCCTGTCCATCAAATTTTTAGTACTGGTTAGTTGGGGGAGAACCTCCATCTGTCCCAGCAGCACAAGTTGCAGCAACTTAAATTCGTTGGTCTCGTAGTTTAAAAGTATGCGCAGGACCTCTAAGGACATCGGATTGAGCTTTTGGGCCTCATCGATAAGCAAGACAATGATTCTATTCTCATTGACCCCTTTCTGAAAAAGGAAGCGCTTGATCTCTTCTTTAAGGTCGAGAATGCTGGGGCTGGTGAGATTAATCTCAATGCCAAATGTCTTTACCAGTGACAATAGAAAAAGGTACTCTGTATCATAGGTAGGGTCAAGAATCATATAGAAGTCAATATTTTTGCGGGCATTCAAGAGCTGATAAAGCTTTCTACTGAGGGTGGTTTTGCCGGTTCCCACATCGCCCAAGACAATGCTTAAGCCCCGCCTTAGCCTAATCTCAATCATTATATTAGTCAGCGCCGTCTTGTGTTCTCTGGATTGATAGAAGAAATCCGGGTCTGGGCTGGTGGAAAAAGGCTCTTTTTCTAATCCTAATACCTTATAATAACTCATTTTAAAACACTCCAATGCCAATTTGCGTATTGCGTCAAATCTCTTACGCACGACGCACGACGAATTTCATAGCATTTTACAGATAATCCTTAACGGATAACCCTCGTCTTTTAATTCAGCAGTCCTCTTTAACCTTTTCTCAACCTCTTCCTCATCATACAGCCTACCGTTACCTCTTCTTTTTCTAACTACCAAAAGACCAAGGCTGGTATAGTAATTCAAGGTCTGATAAGAGATATTATATCTTTTCACAATCTCTCGCGGGAAAATCAGCATTTGCTTCTCCGTCCATTCTGCCGATAAATCAGCAAGCTACATTATGGTTGCCCAATTTACTTTTGCCCCGAAGGAGTATTGGACATTTGTAATAACTATAGCATATACTATAACTGCTGTCAAGTAAAATTATTGAGAAATGTCAAGCCAAAGCTCTTCAGCGCCTCTTCAATAAAC
>CAZMYR010000046.1:0-12591 GCA_964570585.1 uncultured Planctomycetia bacterium | reverse complement strand
AGAAAACTAAGTATATCAAATTACCATTTAAAAATCAAGTGTTTTATACTCTCTTTGTCTCTATATCCTCAAAGTGGAAACGGTTGTTTTCCAAGACTGTTATCTTGGTCCTGAATTTCCTCTGAAGGTTACGTAAGAAACCTGACTCATCCTTTCTTAATTTTGTCGCAACGTCAGGATGAAGCACAATTTCAACAGGCTGCCTGTTTTGTCTGCCTGCCTGCAGGCAGGTCTTTTTTAAGAAATTCTTTAATTTACGAACAGCTAATATTGAGACTGTCTCTGCTGATTTTATACGGCCTCTTCCTTCACAATAGGGACAAGTTTGATATGATGCGCTCTCTATGCTCTTATAAGTCCTTTGCCTGGTCAGTTCAACAATGTCCAGTTCAGAAACAGAGGCTATATGAGTCCTTGCTCTGTCTTTTCTAAGTTCTTTCTGTAATGTATTAAATACATCTTTACGATGCTGCTCATCGAGCATATCAATAAAATCTATGACAACGATTCCGCCTATGTCTCTTAGGCGTAATTGCCTGGCTGTCTCTGCTGCTGCTTCCACGTTGGCTCTGTATATTGTCTCTTCCGGATTTTTCTTTTTTGTGAATCTGCCCGTATTTACGTCAATGGCTATCATTCCCTCTGTCTGCTCAATAGTAATATACCCTCCGCATTTAATGAAGATTTTTCTGTGAAAGATTCTGTCTATATCTTTTTCTATCCCGTATTTTTCAAAAAGCGGTTCATCATCTTTGTATAGTTCTATACGAGACCTAAACTTTGGAGAGAAGTTGGCCACTATGCGTTTTATTCTTCTAAATTCTCCCTTTTCATCTATTATTATTTTATCTACCTCTTCAGTTAGCATATCCCGCATTATTTTAGAAGTTATGTCTAATTCATGCCATAATTGGGAAGGCACGCTTTTTTTTCTTGAAGCAACCTTAATTCGAGCCCACTGTTTAGTAAGGAATTTTGCGTCTCTGGCTAAGTCTCTTTCAGCGCTGCCTTCCGCAGCTGTTCTGGCTATTAAGCCCGCCCCTTTGGGTAGCCTGAAAGTCTTTAAGGTATCTTTGATTCTTTTTCTTTCTTTGTCATCGCGGATTTTTCTGGATATGCCTATTTTGCTGGAATTGGGCATAAATACCAGATACCTTCCCGGCAGAGATATATTTGTTGTCAATCTGGCGCCCTTTGTTCCAATCTCCTCCTTGACTACTTGCACTAAAACTTCTTGTCCGGTTTTTAACAAATCTTGAATTTTTAAAGGGCCTTTTCTCCTTCTTTCCTTCCTGCCGGCAGGGGGGGCTTCTGCTTCATAGATTATTTCGCCTTCAACACACTCTGGCATTGCCTCCATTACATCCGTAACATATAAAAAACCGTTTTTTGCTGCTCCATAGTCTATAAAGGCTGCTCCTATGGCAGGAACTACCGAATTTACTCCACCTTTATATATATTGCCTACTATAGCTTCTTGCTCTAATCTATCAACAAAGTAATCGTCCAATTTGTTTTCAACTACAATTGCTATTCTTCTTTCGCCGGCTTCTACGTTTATAAGGATTTCCTTTCTCATTTTTATACCATCACCATATTATTTATTAGGGCACACTAATGTGTGCCCTACCGTTATTTAAAAACTTTTGAGATTTTTATGACCTATTCAACAATAAGCCTTGTTGATTTTTTCTTGCTTTTCCCAGAGCCAATTGGCGTATCCGGCTCCCATTGATGCCCCATGGTTTCAGCCGCATGTTCAAATTCATCATGTCTCTTGGTAATGTCTTTAAACAAGGGCTCAGCGTCTTCTTTAGTTTCAATCAATTTTACAGTAACAAATATTAAAAGGTCCCTTGTATCTATAGTATCTTCTGAATATCTAAACAGATATCCTAAGAGCGGTATATCTCCTAAAAATGGAACTTTACGCCTAGTCTTGACCGTTGTTTCCTTTAAAAGCCCCCCTATAGCAATGGTTTCGCCGTCTTTTACCATAACCTGGGTTTTAGCAGTTCGTATTGAAACTTTCCAGGCATTTACAGTACCCGAGTCTGTGGTTAATAACGTCGTTGCTGAATCGGGAAATGTACTTACTTCCGGTTCAAGGTCTACTACAATCTCTTCTTTTGAATTAACATGGGGAGTTACTTTCAATTTTATCCCTGTAGCCAGGTCTGTCTTTGTTATACCAGAGAAAACCGGAGTTCCAGTAGTTGCAGACTCTGACCATTCAGGAGTATATAAAGTGTCACCTATATGTATAGTTGCTTCTTGATTATTCAGTGTGACCATCCTGGGATTAGATACTATCTTGGTATCGGTTCTTTCATTAAGCATCCACAAAACTGCCTGGAATTGCTTAAAATTGAGTGTACCGAAGGCCCAAGTTGCGGTTGTGTCTATAGGAAAGGCAGGAAATGATGTATCTATCCTGTTGTCTAAATAAGGCATATGCGTTAGGTCCTTGTGAAACGGCAATGTTGTTGGAATTGTAGAACCATCGGCAGTAACCTTAACATCCCAGTCAATGCCCAATTTTTCATCGTCATCCAGGGTTGCCTCAATTACTCGTGCTTCTATATAAACCTGTGGAGTTGATTCATCCAATCTAGTTACTACCTGCTCAATTTTATAAATGTTTGTTGGTATATCAGTGACTATGAGTGTATTTGACCTTTTATCCGCCCTAATGCTCCCCCGTGCGCTTATCATTTCTTTTATAGACTCTACTACCTCTTCTGCCTTTGCATAGCTTATGCTAAAAACCTCTGTCTTTAATGGCTCCTGCCCCAAATTTTCAACTGTTGCTACTCTTATGATGTTCTCTTCACGTTCATAAGCAAAACCATAGGTCTTTAATACTACATCCAGGGCCTTCTCCCAAGGAACATCGACTAATCGTATGGTAACCGTACCTTCAACATCTTTACCGGCAACTATATTAACTCCGCTTTTTATTGAAAGGATACGCAGGACATTGAGAATATCCGCATCCTTAAAGTCTATGGTTACATTACCCGGCGTAGTCACTTTCTCCGCAGGCTCCGGAGGTTCTGCAGGTATTTCTTCCGGCGGCTCTGGCATAGTCTCTGGCGCCATTTCCTGGGCAAAGGATAGCGGCACAGCGGCGAATATTAAGGAAATAATTGCAAAATAAACTATTATATTATTACAAATTTTTTTACACATGGCAAAGTTCCTTTTTGTTATTCCGCTAAACGAATAACATGCTTGGTTTGGTTAAAGAGAAGACTTACTTTACCGGTTTCAATCTTTATCAATTTTATGTTACCAATGGTATCATTTTCCTTCAATACCATACCATTAATAACTGCTATAGAATCGCCACTGGGGTCATAAACTATTCCTTCAAGCCTTATATCTTCAATAGATCTTATCGTTCCATAGCCAAATGCAATCTTGCCTTCTTTAGTTACCAAAAGCACAAATGGGTCCCTTCTGCCTGCAGCGTCATATTTAAATAAATCTACGTCTACTTTGGCAACATCGGTGCTATTGGCATAAACACAAAAATCGAAACTTAGCAATGAAACAAAAAGACATAACAATAATATAGCGTATCTCATCATTGCGAGGGTTGCTCCTCTGTTTCCTCTGGGGTGCTCAGTATATAAGTAACGATTACTACGTCGAATTTATGGTTGCTAATTCTTGAAGCATTGCCTGAAATTTTTAAATCAGTTACCCTCATAAAAGTATCTCCGTTTTCGAGCTTGTTTAGAAAAAGACCAAATGAATGATATCCTGAAACAGCGCTTAAAAATATCGGAAATTTACGATACGCACCGGGAATTTTTGCTTTGCCTCGCTCTATGCTTTGCAGAGGGTTTATACTTTCGATTTTAACTCCGCAAGCCTTGGCTGTATCAGATAGATTCTTTAATAGGGGGGATATCTCCTCTTTTGTGGAAAATTTTCTCTTATATCCGGCCAGTTTCTGTTTTGATTTTTTTATCTGGTTTTCGTAACGAGGAATACTTGCTACATCAACATCCATTATATTCACGCGAGATGCCTTAGCGTTTACCTCAGGAAGTGTTTTTATTAAACCCCCAATAACCGGTTTGATTACAAAATAGAAATCTGCTACAAGTACGCACAAACCAATGATTCCATATAAAATAAGTTTCTGATTCTTAATGATATTATCTTTTATGTTTATCAAAATAACTTCTCCCGCCTTTAAAATAGCAAATTATAGAAAAATCCATAACTTCTAACTCTGCAATGCTTCTCATTCGGCTGGATTCTAACTTTATATCCTTGAAATCCTCAAAAAATCCTTTATTGTATTTTAATGAATTGATAAAACTGCCTATTATTGCTGCTTCCTCCCCTTCAGTATATGAAAAGACACTACCTTTTAATAGCATGGCCTGCTCATTTTTTGGTCCTTTTTCATCGTGCAGCGAAAGCTCGCTTAGCCACACCCCTTCGGTAATTGCTGCGCTTAAATCTGACATCTTCTTAGACCATAAAATGCTCTTTGAGGTTAATTCATTTATAGCGGATAATTTACCGTTTAATAGTTGCATGTCCGCCTTATGGGATTGGGCTATCTTATACCTTGGTTCTAATTCCTCAAGGCGCCTGTTTAGTCTTTTGAGCGAATTTCTTTTAAAAAAGAGTGCCGTTGCCGCTAATAACTGCAAAACTACAAATGCAACGATTGCTATTATTGCTATACGTCGCAAAGGCAGCTCAGATATGCTGATTTGGGGGAGCTCCTTTTTCTTCGGCTGCTTCTTTAACTCTTCCGGAAGTAAGTTTATCTCTATCATAAATCCATCTAACTTTCCCTTAATCCCAATCCTACTGCAACCGCAAAAGACGACTTTATGGGTTCTAAAACAGCTGTATCTACTTTTGGGCCCATATTGATATTGCTAAAAGGGTCCCAAAAAACAATATCGCCGCTGATTATATCTTTCATAAAATCGGATATCCCTTCTAATCTGCTTGAGCCTCCGCTAACATAGACCTTCTGTACATTTTTCCCGTAACGATTTTCATAAAAGTCGAATGAAAGCCTTATTTCATTCAAAAGATTATAAAACACACCTTTTATTATAGGGGCTATTTCATTTTTACGGTCAGCCGGATTAATTTTTAATGTCTCGGCTTTGTCTTTCTCAAGATTTAATTTCTCAGCTATGGCAACAGTTATATCGTTACCTGCTATCTGTATATCCCTTGTTAAATATGATTGTTCACCTTTAACAATATTTATATTGGTTATTTTGGCGCCTATATCAATAAGGGCGCAAGTTATATCTTCGCTTTCTTTTTGAGAATTTAAGAAGGCGTTCATAATAGCGAAAGAATCGATATCGATTGCCCGCAGAGTCAGCCCTGCCCCTGATAGCAATTCGATGCGATTATTTACAACTGATTTCTTTGCCGCTACTAACAGGACACTTATCTTTCCTCCGGATAATTCCTCGAGCTTTACAAAATCTGTTATGACCTCATCTAATTTATAAGGTATGTATTTTTCAGCTTCAAATTTCACTGCGCTTTTTAATTCTCTCTCACTCATACTTGGCATCTCCACAATCCTGACAATAACAGAAGGGCCGGATATAGAAGTACTGACGCTGATATTTGAAATTCCCAATTTTGTTGTTGCTTTTTTTACAGCGGCAATTATATCTTTTGTCAAAGGTTGGTAAGAAAATGCAGTCAACTCAGGGGGTGTTTTGCTCTTGTCAATTGCTACAGCCTTTAGAAAAGCTACGCCGATATCGATACCTACATTCAATTGCTCTTTTTTCTTAAAAAGGGCTGCCATCAATAGCTTAAACCTCTTTTTTATTAGTTTTAGTCCTAAGTGCTTTTTTTCTTCTTAGAGAGTTGATATAACCTTAGACTTAAAATTATAGCGACAATAACGGAGCCTATGCCGATTATTATACCCTTTTTGCGGCTGGTAAAAACTGTATCTTTTTCAGAAACTATCGGAGCCTCAACCCGGATAGGAGCTTTCTTCTGGGTCTCTTTCTGCAATTTATATACATCGTACTCCTGTTTCGCCTTTTCTCTTTCATATACAATAGAGTCTATAGTATCTTCTGGCGAAACACTCTCATCCATTGTCGCAAAAGAGACCGCACTATTACACATAATAACAAAAACCGCTAAAATAAGATATATTGGCTTCTTCATGCTCATTAAACTCCTTTTAAATGTTTTCATTTTATATTTATTATTACAGTCGCCATTTTAAATAAAATCTCATTTTTGTCCCATTAGACATTGGCGGATTAGAAGTCTAACAGGTTTATATTAAGTTAACCGCTCTGAGTTGTTCTCGTTTCCGGCAAAGTTAAATCGTGCGGTAGATAAATGTCAATATTCTCAATACCTGTGCCAAACGCTCTTACGTCATAATTCATTGTAATGCTACCGCTGTATACTATCGCTTCGTCCCTTGAAACAATCGTGCCGTTTATGGTAAAACAGCCAACCCTACCTGAAAAGGCGTGGTTGTTATAGATTGCCCCATCTACATTTCTTATCTGATTTGATGGTGCAGCGATACTATGTATATAAGAATCCGATAAAGAAGATTCGAAAAATCTGCGTTGCTCTGAACCGCCAGCCCCATTATCTTTACCTGAATAATTTGGATCGGTAAAATCGCCATCGAATGCAGTATAGTTACCATTAAACCAGTAGCCGTTCCCTGGGTTCCCGTCTGAGTCATAACCTAATGGGGCATCGCTTGCGTCTACCTCATAACCCTGCGTAAAAGGTGGACTAAGATATCTTGCGAGGGTTCTCTGCCAGTCATTTCTTGTATAATCTCCAATAATCACGTTTCCTTTAGATGCTAAACCAATGAAATCCTTAGTGGTGTTTACCTGGGCTGTGGTATCCGGGGTAGGGTCTGGTTTTGGCCAGGATGGAGGAGCATCGTATGTTATATCACCAATTATATGGACATTTCTACCAGAATATATAGTACCCTGCCCGCTTACCACTCCTTTTATAATAACATCGCCATCAACCACCACTGGCCCATTAATCACTACAGGATTTGCCGCAGTGCCGGTTAAAACCATACATCCGTCATCAGGTGTTCCAGCTATCCCATCAGGCCCGTCACCATTATAGACATTGTCGACTAATACCACTCCGCCTTGAGTAACTTGGCCATTTTCACTAATCGCTAACTGTCTATATGTTGTTAAACTTCCAAGACGGGGCATATCCAGAACCTCCTGGTGTTCATATCTATTGCTTGTTCCATTATAGCCACCCTCGTAAACTGTCCCTTGTGCATCAGCAGGGTCTGTTGGGTCGGTAGGACGCGCCCTATCAGATACATGCCTATAATACTGCGGTATATCCCAGTTCATGTTGTTTCCTGTGATTATGCCAGCTGCCCCTAAATCCGGATTTGTAGCCGCATATATATCTCCATTGATAGTAGGGTTGCCTCTAAAGGAAAAATTACCGTTTGAACGCACATCACCGTTTATAGTTATTCCCCCGCCCCACATCCATCCGAAATTATTTATAAAATAGGCATAATTAAATATCGGCGAAGGCTCCATGTCATAGGATATGGTCACAGCCACTACCTTGCGGATGGTGCCGCCCCGGGAGAATACCTCGCCTATCCCTATAAGTTTAAGTAATATCCCCTCGCTAGTATGCATAATAGGACTTCTTGCGGTCTGTGACGGTAATATAACGCTATATCGTCCTCCATCGAGAGCAACATTTGCGGGGAAGGTATAATTGTTAAGAAGCGTTGCTCGGTTTGCAAACCATGACTGAAAGGCTATTATATTCCTGTTATTTTGCCAGTCGGCGGAATTTCTGAAGGCTTGATATATACCAATAACCACTTCATTTATTCCCGCCTGCGCAATATAATATGCCTTGGTTTCATCTCTCTGTCTTTCAGCAAACCTGAACTCATTGAAACTGCGCCAAAAATAGGCTCCTGCAAAAACTAGCAAAACCGCTATCATTATATATACCGCAATAAGAGCAATTCCTTTTCTGTTACTGATAATTTTCATCTTATCATTCCTTACTTTTTAAATATACTGTTGTTGACAAAGAATAATTTATAGGGTGCCTGCCGATAGTAAGCTTTCTAGCGTCAACAGTTATTACGATAACATTGCTAGCAGGTCTAACAAAATTCAGATTTTGTGCATCGTCCGCAAGAAGAAAATCCTCTACGACCGTACCGGCTGCATTAAAAATGCGGCGCTTTAATTCATCACCAACTAATATATATCTTATCCGTCTACCTGCCCTTGCACCAGAGGCAACTATGCGGTTCTCTCCTCTTAAGTAAGCGCCCCAGCGAATATTATCATTATTTAAGGGGTCCAGAGTATCCTCCAGATAAAAATCATCCTGTCCATCTCCATCGGTATCTTCCCAGCTCCCGCTAGCGTTCCCATCAACAGGGACCTGGAAGGTAATAAAACTCCCCCCTCCGCCTATAGTCACGATAGGGTTACCGGCGGTGTCTGTAGGGGCAGATGCGGAAAGCTCATATGTCATCGTATCCATCGCCTGCCTTAGGTCCTCCTGAAGTTCTATCCTGGTATCTCCAGAATACCAGCCCATCCTTCCGCTCGCCATAATTGCATAAAAAGCTCCGATAACAATAGTAAAGATAGCTATTACTACCATAATTTCTACGAGTGTAAATGCTCTATATCTAGAAAAGATGAAATTATGCATCTATTCCTTCCTTGGGACAAAAGTAATTAGCTCGCATGGCGAACTCAATCTTCCGTCACCGTTTCTATCCTCACCGCCATCGAGAACTCCGTTAAGATTTTTGTCTTCACCCATAATACGGTTTGATTTTTCCATGCAACTCATAACTATTCTTACTTGTTTCAAGTCATTATTGATACTTTGCACATAACAAACTAAACTCGTTCCTATCGGGACGCCGGGAGGAAGTTTTGAATAACTAACTAAGCTGTCAAAATTAGTACGCCGAACAGAATCTTCCATCTCCTCCCTTGCACGGTTTGTTATGAGTGTGATATTGCCAGCAGATTCTGCGAATGTAGCACACGATATAAATGAGCTTAAAAATCCACACGCAGCCAGGGCAAATATAGCAACACCGAGAGTAAGCTCAACCAGGGTAAGTCCCGTTTTTGCATGTAGGGGGGAGCGGGGGCATTTTAGAAAACTATAACTTTTTTTCTCCTGCCTTCGCATGGTTTTTAACTTAGGTGAAATCTCCAATCTTTTTCATATTATGTACTTCATTGCTATACCGCAGGGTCACTAGGACCGGCCCTGCCTCCTTCTTTTGCGGTAATCCTTCCTGTTTCATCAGTGTAAAAATACCTGTTTCCGGTTCTGCCGGGATGAATAGGCTCTGCATACAACTTAAAAGATTCTTCATCTATATATTGATATATAAACCTATAACCCGTTCTTTCATATGGAGGCGTTGATAAAACATCATCAATGTAAGCTGGAACACCTCCTACGCTTCCACCTAAGCTTTGTAAATCTGGGGGATATCCATGAGGTAGATTTATAGAATAGTAACTCTGGCAGGCAGATACAATAGTCCTGCAAGAAGCTATGGCAAGGGTCTCATGGGAAACTATCCGATTGCGCAACATCATTGGTATAGCAAGAGTTGCCAAAATAGCAATAACCCCTACTACTACCATTATTTCGACAAGAGTAAATGCCTTCTTCATACTAGTTATAAGTGTAAATTATTTTAACATAAATGTCAATTTAAAAAATAAGAATTAAAAAATAAGAATTTTGTGAACATTCAACACCAGTAATGAAAAGGCCCCGATATTTTTATAGGGGCCTTTATCTTCTTAAACTAGATGCTTTAATTACTCTATTACAGAACCTGCTCCTTTAGCAAGGTCGACGCTGCTACCAACATCTCCTGCCCTTATTACACCTGATTCATCAACCATGAAGGCCCTAGTTCCGGTTGTGTGATAGACTGTTGGGTGCGCCGCGCAGGTATACTGCTGGTTACCCGTACCAGCAATTATTGTTAAAGTGAATGTATACCCTTGCTTTATGCTTGGGTCTGTAGCTCCTAAGGCTCCATCGATGTAGGGTGGAGTTGCACTTGCTAAATTTACGAGGCTTGCACCTGCATAAGTAGCAGGCGTCTGGGTAGCACGCCAGCTTTCCATTGCTGTGCTTATCGTCCTTAAAGAAGCTATTGCAGCTGTTTCATTAGCATTATGCCTGGCACGTAACAGATTAGGAATAGCTATTGCAGCCAAGAGAGCAATAATAGCTACAACTATCATAATTTCAACAAGTGTAAAACCTTTTTTTCCTAACCGCTTCATCTTATCTTACTCCTTTCTTCCCTGAATGGGACGTTTTATAGTTCTTTACAAAACCTTCTTTTCTTTTTTAAGTTTAGCATATCAAGATGACTTTGTCAAGGTGCACTATTATAGCCAGGAGCGGAGCCTTAAGGCTCCGCTCCTGGCTCCACTCCGTTGTAAAAATAGTGTCTGTCTCCACCCCAGCGGCCCTTGACAAAGCTAATAAATTGTGCTATACTTTAAATGGTAAGGCAAGTATGCTTTATCACACTGAGTTGTCGTAAAGGGGAAAGCGATAGGATTTTATAGATAATTTTTTAGCGTCAGATTCTCCAGAGTGGCATCCAGGGTAATCCATTTAGGAAAAAAGGATGGTGAAATAAGATGATAAGATTAAATCATAAAGGTTTTACCTTGGTGGAAATCATGATTGTTGTAGCCATTATAGCTTTATTAGCGGCGATTGCTGTTCCCAATCTACTAAGGGCAAGGCATAATGCCAACGAAGGCGCAGCTTCAGCTTCTTTAAGGACGGTTGCCACTGCGAGCGATTCATTTTACAGCGTGCAAACACCTAAGCGTTGGCCAGGCTATACTGCTCTTGGTGCAGCAGGAGCCACACCCTCTTTTACTGAGTTGGCTACTGCAACTCCGCCTTACATTGCAAGCAAATATACTGGTGCCAACCCGACAGTTCAGGGCTATCGGTATAACTACGCAATGGTAGCGCCTGCGGCTGACCCGACTAACGCTGTCCCTATGATTTCTTGCGTACCTACAGCCTATCATACGACTGGAACCAGGACGTTTGCTTACTGGAGTTACGCAGGAGAGGTAAAGGCAATAGATACCGCCGCCTGCCCTTACATTACTACTGAGGCTGTCTATACTAATAATATGACACCTATAGACTAATTAAAAGGCATCTTGGGTAGAACTAATAGAAAAGGGGTTGCGTTTTATGACGCCACCCCTTTTCTATTTACTGCATAGAGATTAATGGCCGATAATTTCAGTAATTTTGAATATAGGCATAAATATTGCCAGCACAATTCCGCCTACAACTACTCCTAAAAATAATATAATTACGGGTTCTATAATGCTGATTAAAGAACTGGCTGCGGCATCTACCTGTTCGTCATAAAAGTCTGCTATTTTAATCAACATCTTTTCAAGTTCACCTGTCTGCTCCCCTACCGAAATCATCCTGACGGCCATAGGAGGCAGGACCTTGCTCTCCCCTAAAGGCTCGGCAATGCTTTTGCCGTCTTTAATGGCTTTCGCAGCCTGCACTATCGCCTTTTCTAAGACCTTATTTCCACAGGTCTTTCCCACTATATCCAGGCTTACTAAAATCGGGACACCGCTGCGAACCAGGCTGGATAATGTCCTGCTAAATTTAGCTATGCTAAACTTCCTGAAAATAGGGCCGAAGATAGGCATCTTAAGCAAAAATGCGTCAAACTGATATCCTCCTCTTTCTGTTTTTATATATTTTAATAAAATAAAAATAAATAAGATTAGACCGCCTATACCTAACAGGAAATAGTATCTTAAAAAATCACTAACAATCAATAATATACGGGTAGGCAGGGGCAATTCTCCGCCTAATATATCAAATATCCCTTTGAATGTAGGGACCACTTTTACTAATAGAAATGTCGTAATAGAGATTGCGATAAATACGACAACGGCGGGATATACCAGGCTCGATTTTACCTTACGCTGTAAAGAATTTATCTTTTCAAGGTATGTTGCCAGGCGGGCCAAAATTTCATCTAACTTGCCGCTCGATTCCCCTGCCTTAACCATATTTATATACAGGGGGCTAAATACACGGGGGTGTTTTGATAAAGCCAGAGAAAAACTTGAGCCTGCCTCAACATCGTCTCTAACTTTACCGATGATTTCCTGGAAGGTCTTGTTTTCCATCTGTTGAGCTAATGCGTCCAATGCGCCAACTGCAGGGATACCGGATTCTACCATAGTAGCGAGCTGTCTTGAGAAAATAGCCACATCATCTGATTTTACCTTCTTTTTTCCGCCTATGCTTATATTTATGCCTTTTTTAACCTCTTGTATAGAAATGGGTATAAGCTCTTCTTTCCTTAGTATCTCCAGCGCGTCTTCTTTATTCGCCGTATTAACGTTACCGCCTATAGTCTTGCCATCTTTATTTTTCGCTGTATATTTGTATGTCGGCATTTATTGCTCCTTGTCTAAGCGCTTTTGGAAGTACCGTTTTAGGTTCCAA
>CAZMYR010000045.1:4411-13245 GCA_964570585.1 uncultured Planctomycetia bacterium | reverse complement strand
AGTACCAGAAAACGGCGAGGTAAATGAAACCATAAATGAATACACTTATCAAGAGATAGACGGAAGAGGCAGAAGGGTCCTCTCTTCCACATTAACCAACACATACAGCATAACCGATAAAGATACAACATCAGTATCTGATATTGTCACTGCCTTAGAAGTCCAGAAGACCGCTGTCATAGGTTCATTAGATGATGACCTGCTTTACATAGATGAATTTGATAAAGCTGTACTAACCTTTGATGCAGTTTCTTATCGCTCTACCCACAACATCTATAATGAGAAAGGAAGCATAGTAAAGACAATAGCTATATCAGTGTCAGAAGAAGGCGATATAACCGAGACCGTGACTGAAAAGGTGTATGCTCTTGATAAAAACGGTAAACCAACCCGCTATGTAACAGATACAAAGACTACCACCGCTGCTTATCATTTTTCAAAGGAAGACGCAGAAAATATCATAAACCAATTAGAGATACAGAAGCGCAGTGGCACGTTTGCTTATTTGGCAACCAGCATATGGGATGATGTTAATAAGCAAATAGTAGTAAATATTGCACCTGGCGATATTCTTTTTGATATCTCATTATCCGGAGTAGACAATTTAGACGCGCACCTTGAAACCACAGCAATAAAGGAAACCGCAAAGCGCTACAATGAAAATGGGAAACTTATATATTCACGCACTGAATATCAGAAGCATGATAAGACCGGAACACTTTTGGAGCAAAGCTACTCTCATGAAGAGAGAGCCTATACCGATGAAGGCAAGCTTGCCTGGGCCGAAAAAGAGAACTTAAGCGCAGACGGCACAGTGACAGTCGATATTACAGTTTATAATGAGGATTTAAATGAAAATGGTACTTTGGATGATGGGGAGGATTTAAATGAAAATGGTACTTTGGATGATGGGGAGGATATAAATGGAGATGGTACTTTGGATGATGGGGAGGATATAAATGGAGATGGTGAATTAACCTCAGCAGGCCAGGATAGAAAAATAGCTTATCATTCAAAAATAACCTATAACTCAGACGGAACAAGGCAAGAAGAAATTACCGCATACCAATACTATGATGACAGCAATGAAAAATTAGAAGGTAAGTTAGAGAGTAAGACAGTTACCAGGAAAAGATACGATGCTCAAGAAGCAATAGAATATGAGGCGCTGGAGGCAACTCATAATGAATACAATGACGAAGGCAGACTATCGAGAAGTTACACAACCTGCATCCTTAATGGAAACCCGGTAGGCTTTGGGGTTGACTTTGATGTGAATAATGACGGAGCCGTTGATGGAAATGATAAAGTTGTCTCCTTGGCAGAAAATGCCTACGACGGTGATAAGATAGGAGAGCGTTATTCAAATCGCCTTTCGAAATTAGAAGACGGTACCTATAATGAAAATGAATATACAGAATCTGTATCCAAATATGATGAAAAAGGCAAATTTGAATCTTCGGTTACTTTAAACCATCATTACAACAATTCCTGGGAAATTGCCGCTACATTCAATACTGAACAGGATGGCAACAAAATATCTACTGCATATTCAATAGATGAAACAGGCGAGGTTAGAAAGACCCGGAGAATATACGAAGGTAAAAGCTATAAAGTAAAAACCACAATAGAAGCAGAAGGCGTTCTTGCTGGAGAGCTTCCTGAGGGTATAACTTCAATAAGCGAAACCGATATAACTGCAACCTATACCAAAAGATACGAAACAGAGATAACGAAACGAAGCGGATACAGGATAAAGGAACAAGTAACCAAATATTATGTAAATGACATCCTTGTTCATACTGATACCAAAACCAATACTTACCGCGGTTCGAAACTCATCCGTTCAGAAACCATCCGACATTATCAAGACAGCTCACCAGATGAAAGGGTAGCCCTTACCATAAATGAATACGAGGGCTCAAAACGTATCTCCTCTTACAGCTTTGACACAGACAAAGAAGGAGGCGTAACAATATCAGTTTCATTATATGAAGACGAAGCCGATATATTAACGGCTAATAGCGCCCTTTTAACATCCTCGTTGAAACTGGCAGTTTCAAATCCTGAGAAAATAGCCCTTTATGATACTTCAAACACTGATGCAGACGTAACATCATATGTAGATAATATAATAACTGCTAGAAATCTCGATGAAACAAACCTGCCTGCAGATGAATCCGGCATTATACATAATCAGGATATACTTACCTGGCAGATAAAACAGGCATCGCATGATGAGCCTGATGAATATGTTATGTATTATTCCCGCCAGATAAATAAATCTGACCCTGGTGTTATAACATCATATTCCGCTTCTTATTATTCATCGGCAGATGATGATAGCAGGGGCAAAATATTACATTTTTATAGCTATAATTATAATGAAGATGGGGAAGCCCTCTCGTTTAATACGGTTTCTAATACATATTCCATAAAGGAAAGCAATAATAAGGCCTATATTTCACACAGCGAGAGAATATCTCAGAGCTTTGACCTTTCTGGAGCAGTAAAGACTGTAACAGAATCAAAGAATTTCGATAGCTATAACCAGGTTATTGACTCGACAACAACCACCACCTACTCAAACAGCCAGTATGCGGGCACGGCGGTAACCCACGCTTATGAAAGGTTTGAGAAGGCCTATTCAGAAGGCCTATTGATAAACTGCGATATTCATTATTCGCCTGATTTAGAAGATGCAGATGTCAATGTCGAAAATGAATTGGACATACAATCTGACCAAGCTCATCTGCGGACCTCTATAAATGGTGTTGATAGAAACCCCATAAATATTTTTGATATAGTATTTGCTATACTTCTTACTCCTCTACAGGCGGCAATAATTTCATTAAACAGGTGGTATCAGGATACCGGCTTAGAACTTCCGGAAGAAGGCGAATTACCGGATGAGGTAGAGCAAAAGATAGAAGAGCAAATTAAAAAACTCTCCCGGGATGAAAACATAACACCAGAATCCATAAAACAAACCTATGGCATTGACATATTCGGTGCATTTTCGCAAATAGGTTTGTGGCTTTTAGATAATGTATTTAAGGTCCTTCCCAAGCCGATGATTGAGCTTATAAAAGGTCTTAGCTTTTTAGGAGTTGATAATCAGCCTGAGAAGGGTGTTATGGCTGAGGCCACTAAGGAAGGTGAGATTAACTTCTTCTGGAACCTGAAGGATTTAGTAAGGGCAAGGGTTAAATATTCAATAGACAGTTTCTTAACCACAGCCAGCCTGATAGCCAGGACAGTTGAAGATGCTGTAAAATACTCCATCCAGAAATGGGCTGCCACCATATTCCATGAAGTTGCCCACCTGGTAGATTTTACCAAAAATACCATATTAAATACTGTTAAAAGAGCAAGATTTGCCCTTTTTAATGCCTTCTCAAAACAAGTAGCTGATTTTGCCTCCAATTATGGTCAGACAAGCAAAGAGGAAGATTTTGCTACTGTTGCCGAAGGCTATGCAAAGGATACCATGGCCTTATTTGATACCTCCTCAAACATACTTACCCAGAAGGCATTAATTGTAGCAGACATATTCTCATTTAAGGAAGGTGAGCAGGATAAAACTTATATATTTAATATAGCTGATGACGGGACAATTACAGCAGAAGCGGTAAATATCCAGAGGGATTCACAGGGCAATATCACCTTGATAGAGGGAATAGATATAGAGAGGCCTGAGACTAAAGACACCGTGCTAGTGATGGTGGATAATATATTAAAGAATGGCATATCCAGGACTGTAACCCGCACCGACATAATTACAGGCCCAGCCGGCAATGTTACCTCCTACACAGATACCTATACAGATGAGGATGGAAACACCATAACCGACCATATAGCAGGCTCAGAATATGATGAACAGGGCAATTTGACCTCATTTTATCGTATCCATTCAGAACCCGTAACAGGCGAAATTAAAATAGACGCAGGTTCTGTAAGCTACTGGCACAATGCCCGCTATGACGGACATAAACTTCTATATTTTGAAGAAGAAGGGTATACAGATTTTGAAGGCACCATATTTGATGAAAAAGGTTACAAACTCACCTTAACTGATATAGACCCAAATCAAGCCGCTTACTATTCTTTCTCAAGAACCATCGATGCCTGGGATTCCCACAACAGAGCTACCCATTACATAGAGACCGGTCATAGAGAAGCCACAGGAGATTATGAAAAAGAATGGTGGGGAACCTATGAGGACAAGGAAGAAGGGGCAAGGTTAACATATTATAAAGAAGAATTCACCGATGCAAATAAAGTAAAAATAACAACAGAACGCTGGATAACCTATCCATCCGATGAAGGTCAAATGATATCCTATCATGAGGTCGTAACAGACCCAATGGGAAATCAAACCATAACTGATTGGGAAGGCACCTATGATGGTAAAGACCGCCTCATAGAATATCATAAAACAGTATTAGATACAGCCATAGGAACTACCATAGAAGTTGACTGGTACGGTTCCTATAATAACCTCGGTCAATTAAAGAGTGAAACCTACATAGAAACAGATGCTGAAACAGGCAAAACCCAGAGTAGATATCTATACAACATAAGATACAACATCTTAGGAAAACGGGCCTCCTTTACTGAAAAGTTAATTGATGATACCGGCGCTATACTCCTAAGATATCGTTCCGGAGAACCTCTTGAGGAAGAGGAAGATGAACGCGGAACCATAAGATATGATAAAGCCGGCAGAATGAATCATTATCGTGATTTAATAGTAGATGAATGGGGTAATTTAACAACAGTTATATGGGATGTGCTTAAATTCGACTATGCAGGAAGAGTAAAACATTATACAGAAACGTCCAGGTATCCGCAGGAATATATGACTCGCGAGCATGAAGTAAAGGATATAGTCTATACTCCCTACGGGCAAATGATGAGCTTCAATGATACAGCCATAACCTATGCCTTTGAAAAGCCCGCGCATACACCGGGTGAATATCCGGCTTATTTTATTGGTGAGCCTGTAAGCACTTTTACAAAAACAATTATAAGGTCTGGCGCAACATCAGATAGTAATCGCGGCCTTTACTCCTATACCGATACAACATTCTTAGAAGGTTATGATAATAAAACCGATGAGTTAGTCTTAGATAAGCAGATAATAACAACAAGAATTAGCACAGAATATGAAGGCCATCTTGAGAAATCCTACCAGGAGCTCAGGTATGAAACCGCTGGAACAGGCGAACGCATCTCGCCGGAAAGAGACGTTACTGTAACCGATATTGCCTACAATGCCTTCAGGAAAATCACGGGTTATAATGAAAGTGCTCGCATCTATGGCACAGCGCCCGATGATGGCACAGTGCTGGATTATACTGTATATACAACCCGGGCACAGATAAGATATGATTTATCAGGCAGAATAAGAGGTTATATTGATGAAATTAACTTGGAGGATAAACCGGAATTAACCGAAATAGTGAATATGAGCCAGATGGCATACAATGCAATGAACCAGCTTGTAGTATATAAACAGATATCCCGTAGAAGAATAGGGGAAGGGCCTGAGGATTATACCGCCACCTTCTTAAGAAATAATATGCAATACAACGGCTTTGACCAGATGGACTCATACCATGAGCTTACCTATAACAACGCCACCCAGCTGAAGGAAGAGGTAGATGCCGATGGCCTTACCTATGATATCGATGGACAGCTAAAGGCTATACACCGGGCCAGCCACATCCAGGGAGACATAGTTGTTATATATAGTGATTCCAAAAGAGAAAATATGACCTATAACAGCTTAGGTCTGTTAAGCTCTTATGAGCAAACCACCAGAACAGATGGGCTTGATGAGGAGGTAAAAACTAAGGTTTGGAATATGCGCTATAACCTTATGGCCATGGTAAGCGGCCTGGAAAGAAGAGTTCGCTCCAATGCCTCGGAGAATCTGACCACCTACACAAAAATTGAGGGTATTAGTTATGATGAATTTAATAGAGAAGAATCTTATACGATGACAGTTCATGAGACAGGATACGACCCTGAGACCTGTGATTCTCCAGAGGGGCTGGACAGATTAACTGTCATAGTAAGAGAGGATATCCAGTATAAAGACGGCATATATGGCAATTTAGTCGATTCCTATCGCGAAACCATAACCTCAAATGTAGCCTCAGATGAGGTAATTACACTACATAGGCTGAATACAGAATATAATAGCGATGGGTTTGTGAGTTCCTATCGCGAGGTAAGAAACTCCAGTATTTCACCGGCGCTCGATATCGAAATTGTTATGGAGATGGAACTTGACTCATTTGGCCGGGTCAACTCTTATCAGCAGACCATCCATAAGAGCGGTACAGGAAGTAGCGGTGAGTTTGTAGACAGGGAGCTATCTGTAGACAGAGCCAATATTACATATGATAGTAAAAACCGTATAGTCTCATTTGACGAAACGACCACATCTTCGGACAGCACCCTGCTTATCACTGACAGGTCTATGATTTCTTTAGAATATGATACGTTGGGAAGGATAAAGAACTCAGTAGAGCTGGTAAGGGAATATAACACCGAAGGTAGCGACCTTGAGCTTGATATATTAAAGAAGATTAGCAGGCAAGATATCAGGTATAACCTTTATGGCCAGCTTTCATCTTATTATGATATAACAGAGTCTTTGGATTATGAGAACACCAAAGAAGAGTCGGTAAGCATAACCTATGACAGAAAGGCCGGGTATATTGTTGAGATTGAAAACCATATTACTAAAACAGGTAGTGACAAATACGGCAATGAGCTGAAACACTCATATTATATAAAGTCAGAACACTTAGCATGGAATGAGCTTGGCCAAACCATTAGGGTGCGGGAGACCGTTATTGATGAAGATAAAAAGACCGTCAAAGAGTCCATAGAAGATATTATATATGATAATTATGAGAGGGTTATTTATACCAATGATACAATAAATGAGAGTAGCATCTCTGATGCTGGCGAAAGTTTAAACCATACCTACACCGTGGCCACAAATATAACCGCCTATAATAACCTCAGCCAGGCCATCCGTCAAATCCGCACTATCCAGGATGAAGCAAAGACTACAGTAGAGACTACGACAGAGGATATAGAGTATGATATAAAGGGAAGAGTCAAACATATAGCCAACCGGATTACTGAAACAGGCACAGCAGACGGAACTTCTCTTAATCACACCTTCTACACCTTTACCGACCTTGCTTATTCAGGATTAGACCTGGTAGTGAACCAGACCAGAACGACCGTAGATGAGGATAAGACTACCATAGAGACAACCCAGGAACCGATGAAATATGATAATAAAGAAAGGCTTATCTATTCCAATATAAATATCCATGAGTTCGGCCTGAACCTAAACCGTATCTATACAGTAATAACCCATCTTAGAGACTACAACCCTATCCATCAGGCCATCCGGCAGCAACGGACCATCATCGACAAGGAAAAGACCACCCGTGAAGTCAGCATAGAACCTATTGAGTATGATGATAAAGGAAGAATCTGCTTAATCCATAACCGGATTCATGAGACCGGCCAAGATAGAGGCACAACCCTAGACCATCTCTATACAGTTAAGACCGAACTTGACTATTCAGACCTGCATCTGGTTACCTCCCAGATAAGAACCACCCAGGATGAAGATAAGACCACTAAAGAGCAGACTCAGGAGTTATTGAGATATGATACTTCAGGCCGCCTAATCTATTCCAACCTGAATATCCATGAGTCTGGCCCAGGCTTAGACCATCAGTATCGGGTTATTACCGATATAGCTCAGTACAACCCACTCCATCAGGCCATCAGCCAGAGAAGAGCCATCATTGATGGAGCCAAGGTCAGCGTTGAGAACACCATAGAACCTATTGAGTATGATGACCAGAACAGAATAATATATATCAAAAACCAAATCCATGAGTCTGGCCAGGACGCAGGAACCACCTTAGACCATAACTTTGATGTTGCCACCTCTCTTGGCTATTCAGACTTAGACCTGGTAATCTCCCAGATAAGAACCACCGTTGACGAGGACAAGACCACCACCGAGGCCACCTTAGATAACCTCTTATATGATGAAAAAGGCCGACTGATACATTCAAACATCAGAATCCAGGAGCTCGGTCCAGGTTTAGACCACAGCTATACCACCATAACCGATATCTCAGAGTATAACTCACTCCATCAAACAATACAGCAGGAAAGAATCATCATTGACAAGGAAAAGACCACCCAAGAAGTCACCCTAGAGCCTATTCAGTATGATGATAAAGGAAGAGTCTGCTTAATCCATAACCGGATTCATGAAGTAGGCAGCGCAGCCGGAAGCTCCTTAGACCATACCTATACAGCCAAGGCCGAGCTTGAGTATTCAGACCTGCATCTGGTAATAGGCCAGAGAAGGACCACCGTAGATGAGAACAAGACCACCATAGAAAGCACCGTTAATAATATCCTTTATGATTTAAAGGGCAGGCTGGTCCGCTCTGTAATCCATATCCATGAGTCTGGCCTTAACCTAGACCATAGCTATACAGTTACAACAGATATAAGAGCCTACAACCCAATCCATCAGGCCGCACAGCAAAGAAGAGTAATAGTTGATGGTGCAAAGACCACAGCTGAAGAGACCATAAAGATTGAGTATGATGACCAGAACAGAATAATATATATCAAAAACCAAATCCATGAGTCTGGCCAGGACGCAGGAACCACCTTAGACCATAACTTTGATGTTGCCACCTCTCTTGGCTATTCAGACTTAGACCTGGTAATCTCCCAGATAAGAACCACCGTTGACGAGGACAAGACCA
>CAZMYR010000045.1:0-4311 GCA_964570585.1 uncultured Planctomycetia bacterium | reverse complement strand
TATCAAAAACCAAATCCATGAGTCTGGCCAGGACGCAGGAACCACCTTAGACCATGCCTTTACTGTTGCCACCTCTCTTGGCTATTCAGACTTAGGCCTGGTAATATTACAGACCAGGATTACCCAGGACTTAGATAAGACTATAACTGAGCAGACCCAGGATGCGATGAGATATGATGAAAAGGCAAGACTAATCCATTCAGCCCTGGATATCCATGAGTCTGGTCCTGGCTTAGACCATAACTATCAGGTTACCACAGATATAACCGCATACAACTCCCTTCATCAGGCAATACAGCAGAGACGTATGATTACGGATAGGGCAAAGACTACCACTGAGGCTACCATAGAACCAATGAGGTATGATACCGAAGGAAGAGTCTGCTACATAGCAAACCACATAGTCGAGACAGGAACTTCTTTCGAAACAACCTTAAACCATGAATATGACCTTATTGTAAATCTTGGTTATTCTGAATTGGAACTGATAATAAGCCAGCAGAGGAAGACCATAGACGGAGACAAGGTTACAGAAGAGTCCACCATCGACACGGATACTGGAGATAATATTAACATACAATATGATAAATCAGGCCGCCTTGTCTATTCAAAGGTATTTGCACACGAGCATGATAGACAATTTAGCGGTGCATTAGACCGCAGACATACTCAGGAGACTGAAATCCTTGGCTATGATAGTCTCCATCAAGTGGCTGAGCGGGAAATTATTATAACAGACGACACCGCCGCTATCAATAAGACCACAAATGTTCATGCCATTATTAACAGCTATGATAACGGAAGAATATCCTCTTATGACGAGCAGATTACCGAGGCCGGAGTTGACCCGGATAATCCTCAGGTGCCCTTAAACGATTTCTCAAGCCTTAGCAGATATAATATAGCCTATTCCGATTTAGGACTTATGACATCTTATGATGAAACAACTATCGATAGTCAGGACAGAAGAGAGGAGTCTTCATTATCCAATATTATCTATAACGGAAAAGGCCTGATGGCTTCGTATGATTTACGCAAAGAATACGACTCTGCCGGAAGGGTAGTCCGAGAAGATGCTCCCACTGCCTATATATTAGAAACCCAAAGACACAATATGGAATATAACCAGCTGCATCAGCTCATTTCATATCAAGAAACGACCGATTACTTAGATAATTCTGGAGGTTTGTTTGAGGCAGAGCAATTAAGCAGGTCTGATATGGAGTATGATTCAGCAGGAAGGATAACAGCTTACAATGACCACATCGTGGTAGAAGATCAGGATAGGATAATCCGCAATACTATAGATATATTAATAAATAGTATTTCCTATAATAGTCTCGGTATGCAGACAGGGTATTATAAAGAAAGAACCGACTCAATAAGGCCGGATGTAAGGACAGTAGAGACTGCTCAAGATTTAAGATACGATGCCATCAAGCAGGTATCAGAGTTTAATATTGTAAAGCAGATTTATAAATCCGGTATCCTAAAGCAGACCGATACAAATATTCGCAGGGATGCAACCTATAAATCAGTAAATGACCGTATGCTGGTTGATGCCTATTGTGAAGAAAGAATCCGCGAAGGCGTAATTAACAATACTATAGAGATAGAGCGGGTATATACCGATTACAACGAATTAAACCAGCAAATCTCATATCAGGAGACAGTAGTTGATTCAAGCTCCCCGGCCGTTACTTTAACCACAATTAGAGAATCTGTTACCTATTCGGATGGCCTAATAACCAGCTTTGTAGATACCAATCACTATTTTGGTGGAGGCATTGATCTGACTGAGGAGGTCTATAAATCGGATATTAGCTATGATTACAAGAGAAGGACAACAGGCTATTCTGAGGTCTTGAATTCAGATGCCCACGATTACAAGACTATAATTGCAAGCTTAAGCCTCCGCTATGAATGGGGAACAGACAATATAATTAGTTATGACCATAGCCAGCAGCAGGTTATAGACGGCACATCCAGGACATTAGTAAGTAGAAAATATGATATGGCCTATAATAATTTCGGCCAGCTATTAAGCTATAAACTCGATACCCTTTCCGATAATGCCCAGCAAGGTGTTGTTACCCATACCGAAGTTAGCAATATTAAGTACAACCCCAATAATCAGATGGTTTCTTACTATGAACAGCTCAATCAGGCCTGCGAAGGGCGCTTTAATATCACCACCAAGACAACTAAGGAGGACATGCTCTATGATTCGAATATAGGAACCTTACTTTCTTATCGCGAGACTGCCTGGAGTTCATCTACTCCGGGTATAGAATCTGTAAAGACAGTTCAAGCTATAGAGTTTGATGAAAAGAAGAGAATGCTCAGGCTTGAAAGCAGACTGCACAAGTATAATCTCCCCGGATATGATGCTTATGATGTAACTGCTGAGACCATCAGGACAGCTACCACCTACAGCGATGACGGCAGACTTATAGGCTATATTGAGAATGTCAAGGAATATACAGAGCCATATGCAGGCCCATCCACCCCATTTATCAATTATACATATACATTGAGCGGTATATCATATGACGATTTCGACAGGAAGATAGGCTATATAGAACAGAAGAGGGAATACAGCGATGACCTGAGTCTGGAGAAGACCACAACCACTCAACGGACATATACGGTCTATGATGGCGTGACAGGCCAGGTAAGAGAGTACGAAGATAGGATAAATTCAAACGATGCATCTGCGCTCACGATTACAATCACCATGGCCAATATAATGTATGATGAGTTGGGCAGGATGAGGGAATATGACCAGGATAGGAATGAGAAGGGTGCGCTTTGGGATGGAAGGCGTTGGGCTATACTCGATAAGACCACAACCACGCACAGGACCATTGTGGAATACAATGACCTGGGGCAGATAAAAGGATATATAGAGATTGTAAACTCAACCGATGCACCTGCTCTTACAACGACTATCACAATGTCCAATATGGAATATGATGTGATAGGCAGATTAAAAGCGTATGACCAGGTAAAAGAGGAAGTCGGAACAGGCCTAAACAAGACTACTACTACAAATAGAAACCAGATCATTTACAATGAATACAACCAGATTACAGGTTATGTTGATACGATAGTCTCAGATGATGCGCCGGAGTTAGATACAACCCTTACCATGTCCGATATTAAATACGATATTAAAGGCAGGGTAATATCCTACAACCAGACCAGGCATGAAACAGGACCCAACCTTGATAAGACCACTACCATAACCAGAACCAATATTACCTACAACCCCTCCTTAGGCCAGATTACAGGATATAACGATATCATAGTATCAGATGACCTCCCTGTCCTTACCACCACCATTACTATGTTAGACGTGACCTATGACCTAAGGGGTAGATTGAGCAATTATTCACAGATAAGAAAAGAAGAATATACCCACGGCCTTGCTGATAATATCACTACTACAGAAAGAAGCAATATTGCCTACAATAGATTGGCTCAGATAGTCTCTTATACGGAGGTAATATCTTCAAGCTATACCCCGGATATTACCACTGCTATTACCATGTCTGATATAGGCTATGATGCTAAAGGTAGAATAGTATCATATAAGCAGCAAAAATATGAAGTTGCGCCCAGCCTTGATAAGACTACTACTACAGACAGAACCAACATAACCTATAACTCCCTTGGCCAGGTAATAGGATATACTGACGATATAACCTCAGATGATACACCTGTCCTTTTAACCACCCTTGCTCTGTCAAATATGGCCTATGATTCCAAAGGCAGGGTAATAGCATATAACCAGACCAGGCATGAAACAGGGCCAGGCCTTGATAAGACCACTAATATAGAAAGAACCAGCATTACCTATATCTCCCTTGGCCGGGTAATCTCTTACCAGGATAAGATATCCTCAGATGATGCACCAGGGCTTATTACCTCTATTACTATGTCAGACCTATTCTATGACCTAAAAGGCAGAGTAAATACATATGACCAGACCAAGCATGAGACAGGTCCAGGCCTTGATAAGACCACTACCACTACCAGAGATTTTATTGTTTATAACACCTTAGGCCAGATAATAGAATATAGGGAGATCATAGTTTCAGATGATGCACCAGACCTTACCACTATTATCTTAATGGACAATATGACCTATGATATCAAAGGCAGGATAATAGGATATAAACAAACCAGGTACGAAACAGGCCCAGGATTTTATTATGAACCAGGCGCAGGCTTTTATAAGTTCACCTACACCAACAGAACCAACATAACCTATAACTCCCTTGGCCAGGTAATAGGATATACTGACGA
>CAZMYR010000044.1:0-13456 GCA_964570585.1 uncultured Planctomycetia bacterium | reverse complement strand
AGAAAAAATTACCAGAAACAAGTTGGGTCCTTCGTCGGTAAATTTCTCTTGAAAAAGAATTTTTGTTTTGTTATAATATGCGGCACGTAAAGTCACCTTCGGTGAACATGTGCCTGCTCCGCAATGAGCAAAGCGAATTTTACGGGGCGCCACGTAAAATGCTTCGCATCGCGTGGCAGGCTCATGATGAAAATTTGCTTTGCAAAATTTCATTTTGCGGGCCGCCATGCTCATAAAGCGGTTCCGCCCCCGCATCCCCGCTTTCGTGGGGCGGGGGCAAGTTTCACGAGGGCAAGCTTTTTGCTGTGGATAAGCTGTGGATATCAAATAAACGCGAATTTTCACAAATTCGTGCTAATTAGCGTAAAAAGGAAAATTTCAGCGCCCTCATAAAAATGGATAATCTCTGGGAAGTTACGCTTAAAAACATAAAAAAAGAGGTAAGCGCCCAAAGCTATGAAACCTGGTTTCTCCCGATAAAACAGGTTTCGTTCTCTGGTAATATGCTTATTATAGAAGCCCCCAATATCTTTTTTAAGACCTGGCTTACGGAACATTATTATGAGATAATAAAAAAGGCAACGGATGAAACGGTGGGCAGGCCGATAGGATTGGAGATAACCGCGGCCCGCAGCGGCATAACGGAAGAGGCCAAACAAAAAGAGAAGAGAGGTTTAAGTTTTTTTACTAAACCGTTCGAAAAGTTTGCACAGCCCGAGGTGCGCTTTAACCCCAGGTATAGCTTCGGAGAATTTGTTGTCGGGCCCGGCAATCGTTTCGCCCAGGCGGCCTCTGTGGCGGTAGCAGAGTCACCGGCAAAGTCGTATAATCCTTTGTTCGTTTATGGGGGTGTAGGGTTGGGTAAAACCCACCTTATGCAGGCGATTGGCCAGCATATCATTAAAATCTCTCCCCGTCTCAAAGTTGTGTATATCTCTAGTGAGAAATTTACCAATCAACTGATTAGCGCCATCCAGAACAGAACCACACTAAAATTCCGGGAGAAATATAGGGGGCAAGATGTTCTTTTAATAGACGATATCCATTTTATTGCGGGCAAGGAGGCTACCCAGGAAGAATTTTTTCACACCTTTAATACTTTATACGATGCCCACAAACAAATTGTTGTTTCAAGCGACCGCCCGCCAAAAGAGATTCATGGTTTAGAGAAAAGATTGATATCCCGTTTTGAGTGGGGCCTGGTTGTTGATATACAGCCGCCTGATTTTGAAACCAGGGTAGCGATTTTAAAGAAAAAATCTGAAAGGGAAGTGATAAGCGTCCCCGATGATATTATTACACATATTGCCGAAAGGATAAAAACAAACATTAGGGAATTGGAGGGGGCCCTAATACGCGTGGTGGCTTTTTCGTCTTTGGTTGGTAAAAAGATAGATATAGATATGGCTAAGGATGTGTTGAAAGAACTAATAGTGGAAGAAACCAAAGAAATAACCGTTGAATGCATACAAAGGGTTGTGTCTGGATATTTTAATGTTGGGTTTTCTGATATGAAAACAAAAAAAAGAACAAAGTCTATTGCTTTCCCGCGGCAGGTCGCAATGTATTTAGCAAGGGAGTTGACAGATATGTCTTTTCCTGAAATAGGCAGTGTGTTTGGCGGCAGGGATCATACCACCGTATTGCACGCGCATGAAAAGATAAAAAAAGAAATTAATGGTAATGAAAGGGTTAAGCAATCTATAGATGGGATTGTTCATAATATAAAAAATTGCAGTTAATTATGGAATTATCCACATATTAACAGTTTTTACTAATAATACTATTCTATAGTATCTTAATATAATAGGAGTCGTTGAAATGATAATAAAAACAAAAAAGGAAAATTTAATAAAAGGGTTACAGCAGGTAGTAGGGGTAATAACAACCAAAAACACCCTACCCATATTATCAAACATATTAATCCAAACAAAAGAAAAATATTTAGAGTTAGTAGCCACAGACCTGGATGTTGGTATCACCACCAACGTAAGCGTGGAAATAATTGAAGAAGGCGCAATTACGGTTCCCGCAAAAAAATTTACAGACATAGTAAAAGAATTACCCGAGGCGGCCATAACAATTACAACAAAAAAGAATTATGCGGTAAACATAGAATGCGAAAACACCTTTTTTAAAATAATGGGTATCCCAAAAGAGGAATTTCCCAAACTACCAAACCCAATAAATAAAAACAAAATAACCCTGCCCCAAAATATTTTAAAAGAGGTGCTGGCGATGACATTTTTTGCGGTAAGCCACGACGAAACAAGATATATCTTAAACGGGATACTGTTTGTATTAAAGGAAAACGAAATAACATTAGTGGCCACGGACGGAAGGATGTTGGCAATTATTAAAAAAGGCATGAGCCTGCCAAAGGGCACAAACATAAAAGCGGTGGTGCCGACAAAAGCGATACAAGAAGTAAATAGAACAATCTTAAATGAGGGGGACGCAACCATAGCCTTTGATGAAAACCAGGTTATGTTTGTGTTAAACAACAGCGTAATTATATCAAGATTAATAGAGGGAGAGTTCCCGAACTATGAACAGGCCATACCAAAGCCAAGCGAAGGCAAATTAACGATAGATAAGGATAAATTTTTACTTGCAATCAAAAGGGTGTCGCTTCTAACCACGCCGGACTCACAGGCGATCAGGCTGGACATTGTTAAAGACAAGGTTGTTGTTTCAAAGCGCGCCCCGAATATTGGCGAAGCAAAAGAGGAGCTTGATTGTAAATATACGGGAGGGGGATTTTTTATGGGGTTTAACCCCAATTATCTTTTAGACGGATTAAAGAACATAAAACAGGAGCAGTTAAATATAGAATTTTCAGGGCCAGAAAAACCGGCAGTGGTTAGAGACGGCGATGACTATTTATATATTGTTTTACCGATGCAGATAGCATAGAAATTCAATCCCGCCCGCCCTTAAAAGGGCGGGGCAAAATTAGAATTAAATGAGAAAGCCAACCACCCCCCACATCAGCCAGGCGATAAAAGAGGTTTTCGAGGGCATAGACAAAATAAACTCAACCGGCCCGAGCAAAAGCGATATATTATCTGCCTGGCATAAGGCAGCAGGCCCTAAAGCGGCAAAACACACAAGCCCCGCTGCCCTAAAAGACAAAACCCTTCTGGTAAACGTAGATAGCACGGTCTGGATGTACCATTTGCGTTTAAAAGAAACGGTTCTGTTGAAGAAAATAGACAGGCTGCTTAAGCTTAAGGGGCAAAACATACAAAGAATAAGGTTTAGGGCGGGAGAAATCCTAAAAAATCAAAAACCAAAAATAACATGAAAAAGAAACCAAAGAAAAAACCAGCGCCAAAAGCGAAAAGGAAAGGGATGCCGCCACAGATTAAGCCAGAACAGAAATATGACGCCACAACCATTCAGGTGTTAGAAGGCATTGAAGCTGTGCGAAGACGCCCGGCGATGTATATCGGAGACACCGGGGCAAGAGGGTTGCACCACCTTGTCTGGGAGGTGACGGACAATTCTGTGGACGAAGCGATGGCCGGGTATTGCACCGGCATAGACGTTATTGTGCACGCCGACAACAGTGTCACAGTGGCAGATAATGGCAGGGGTATACCAGTGGGCATACACAAGACCCAGAAAAAACCCGCCGTAGAGGTGGTTATGACCACGCTGCACGCCGGAGGCAAATTTGACCATAGAATGTATAAAGTAGCAGGCGGCTTACACGGCGTAGGAGTAAGTGTTGTAAATGCCTTAAGTGAATGGCTGGAAGTCGAGATTCGCCGCGATGGAAATATTTACCATCAAAGATATAAAAGGGGTAAACCCGCCAGCAAATTGACAACGGTCGGCAAAGCGAAAAACACCGGAACCAAAGTAACCTTTAGGCCGGACCCGGAGATATTCGGCGAAGACCTCTCTTGTAGCTTTGAAACCCTAACCACCAGAATAAGAGAACTCGCTTTTTTAAATAAAGGCGTGGAGATTACTCTTAATGACGAAAGGACAGATAAACAGTTAGAGTTTAAATTTAAGGGCGGCATTGTCTCTTTAGTAGAGCATTTAAACAGGAACAAAAACCCTCTTCATAAAAAAGTAATTTATGTGGAAAAAGAAAAAGACATGGTTACGATAGAAGTAGCCCTGCAATATAACGATAGTTACGCAGAGACTATATTTAGTTTCGCAAACAACATAAACACAACAGAAGGGGGCACTCATTTAAGCGGTTTTAAATCGGCGCTTACCAGGGCGGCAAACTATTATTGCAAAAGCAAAAATCTGTTAAAAGAACCGGGGGCCTCGCTTTCCGGCGATGATATCCGGGAAGGGCTAACCGCTGTAATCAGCGTAAAATTACCCGACCCGCAATTTGAAGGACAGACCAAGACAAAATTGGGCAATACCGAAATAGAAGGCCTAACCGCCTCCGTGGTTAATGAGAGCTTAAGCGGTTTTTTTGAAGAAAATCCGTCGATAGCAAATAAAATAATACAAAAGGCAGTGCTGGCAACAAGGGCCCGGGAAGCTGCTAGAAGGGCAAGAGAGCTCACCAGGAGAAAAGGAGCGCTTGAGACGGCTGGCCTACCAGGGAAGTTAGCTGACTGCTCTGAAAAAGACCCATCCCTATGCGAACTATATCTTGTTGAAGGCGATAGCGCCGCCGGCAGCAGCAAACAAGGAAGAGACAGGAGGTTCCAGGCCATATTGCCCCTTAAGGGCAAGATCTTAAACGTAGAGAAAGCCAGGCTTGATAAGGCGCTTGCTAACGAGGAGATAAGAACCATTATCACCGCCTTAGGCTGTGGCGTAGGAGAGGAATTTGATATTTCAAAACTTCGATATTATAAAATTATAATTATGGCAGATAGCGATAGTGACGGCTCCCACATACGGACATTAATATTAACCCTACTGTATAGACAGATGCCCAAGCTGGTTGAAACGGGCCATGTCTACATTGCCCAGCCCCCACTTTATAGGATAAAGAGAGGCAAAACAGAGGAGTATCTTCAAACAGAAGGAGAGATGAGAGAGGCAATGCTGGATATGGGCACAGAAGGAGTTAGGGTTGTGCAAGCCAAAGACAATAAAGTACTTACTGAAAAGCAGCTAAAGGAAGGGCTAAGGGCCATAATAGAGCTAAAAACGCTTTTATCAGCCATAGAGAGAAGGGGAGTAAAAACCATAGATTTTATCAAAAATAGACATCCAAAGACCAAAAAACTACCTATTTCTATGGTAAAAGTGGAGGGAGATGCCCATTTCCTTCATAATGATAAAGAGCTAGCAAGGTTGCTGAAGAAGGAGGAAATAAGCGAGTCTGAGATTGTGGAATTCTTTGAAACGCCGGAGATAGAAAAAGAGATAGAAAAATTAAAGAAACTGAGCCTTTCCATAGATGATTTAGTTGAAGAAGAAACACAGTTAAGCAGGGTCAAGGAGAAGAAGAAAAGGCCATTATTTAAAATAAAGACAGACGAGGCCACATATCCTGTATATAGCTTAGAGGGCCTGTTAGAGGAGACAAGAAAAAGAGGCAGAAAGGGAGTGATTATCCAGAGATATAAAGGGTTGGGGGAAATGAACCCTGGGCAGCTCTGGACAACCACCATGGACCCTTCACGCCGGACGCTTTTAAAAGTTACTCTTGAGGATGCGGTTGGGGCAGATGAGATGTTTACGATTTTAATGGGCGATGCTGTCCAGCCCAGAAGAGAATTTATTGAAAAGCACGCCCCGGAAGTTAAACGATTGGACATATAAAAACAGTTCAAAAGTTCAAAAAGTTTAAAAAGTTTGAAAGGTTCCAAAAATTAAGCAACAAACACTTTTAACTTTTATAACCTTTTGGACCTTTATAACTTTTTAAACTGTATATGTACACAAAAGGCGAACGCATAGAACCAAGATATATCGAAGAGGAGATAAAAGACTCCTATATCACCTATGCTATGAGTGTTATTGCCGGCAGGGCCCTGCCCGATGCAAGGGACGGCTTAAAGCCCGTGCACCGACGAATACTATATACGATGAATGATTTAGCCCTGCAGCATAATAAGCCACATAAGAAATGCGCCCGGATAACAGGCGATGCCCTCGGAAAATATCATCCTCACGGTGATATGGCTGTATATGACGCTCTTGTAAGAATGGTTCAGGATTTTTCCTTGCGCTATCCTTTAATCGACGGGCAAGGTAATTTTGGCAGCGTTGACGGTGACCCTGCAGCTGCCATGCGCTATACAGAGGCGCGGATGGCAGCTATTGCCGAAGAGATGCTGAAAGACATTGACAAAAACACGGTGGATTTTATGCCCAACTTTGATGATACCCTTAAAGAACCGACGGTTCTTCCTTCTGCTTTGCCAAATCTTTTAATAAATGGCTCAAGCGGCATAGCCGTGGGTATGGCTACTAATGTTCCGCCACACAACTTAGGGGAGATAATAGAAGGTATTGTAAAGGTCATAGACAATCCTGATGTTTCAACAAACGACCTGATGAAGATTATAACCGGGCCTGATTTTCCTACCGGGGCTTTAATATGCGGCAGAGATGCTATAAAGAAGGCCTATCTTACCGGCAGGGGCGCATTAAAATTGCATGCCAAAGCTAATATAGAGACGCAAAAAAATGGCAGGGAATCCATAGTGATAACAGAACTGCCATACCAGACAAACAAAGCAAACATTATTGCCTCGATAGCCTCCCTGGTCGATGAAAGAAAAATAGAAGGTATCGCTGACATAAGGGACGAGTCGGACAGAGAGGGCATGCGCATTGTAATAGATATAAGGCGGGATTATCCATCCAAGCTGATTTTGAATCAGCTTTATAAACACACTCAACTTGCAACCACCTTTGGCATAATTATGCTTGCCCTGGTAAGAAATCAGCCGAGGTTGTTAAATCTACGCCAGCTTATAGATGTTTACACCGACCACAGAAAAGAAGTAGTAACAAGGCGCACCAAATTTGAATTGGCAAAGGCCCGGGCCCGGGCTCACATACTCGAGGGCTTAAAGATAGCCTTAAAATATATAGACAAGATCATCAAGACAATAAAAACCTCCAAAAGCGTCCAGGATGCAAAAAATGCTCTGGTTAAAAATTTTGGCCTCACCGAAAAACAGGCCCAGGCAATTTTGGAGATGCAGCTCCAAAGACTTACTGCGTTAGAGCGCTCCAAAATAGAAGCTGAATATCTTGAGCTTATTAAAAGAATCGAATATTATCAATCTGTTTTAAAGAGCGAAAAAAAGATATCGGAGATTGTAAAAAGCGAGTTGCTTGCCATTAAAAATAAATACTCAGACGAAAGAAGAACGGGAATTGTTGCAGCCGAAGAAGAACTTGAAATAGAAGATTTAATAAAAGAAGAGGACGTAGTAATTACAATAAGCCACACCGGTTATATAAAAAGGCTTCCGGTTAGTTCTTACAGGAAGCAACAGCGGGGAGGCAAAGGCATAACAGCTGCAGGGTTAAAAGAAGAGGACTTTATAGAACATCTATTTATAGCCTCTACCCATGAATACATGCTCTTTTTTACAGATAAAGGCAAGGCCTATTGGCTTAAAGTGCACGAGATACCTCAAGCCGGAAGGGCCTCAAAAGGTAAGGCGACAATAAACCTTCTACAACTAGACAAGGGAGAAAATATAACTGCATTTGTACCTGTGCGAAAGTTTGATGAAAACCTCTATCTTACCATGGCCACCCAAAAAGGCTGTATTAAGAGAGTAAATTTATCCGCCTTTTCCAACCCGCGAAAAGCAGGCATAATAGCAATTAGCCTTGCTAAAGACGACATACTTACGCATGTGCTATTAACGGACGGCAAGCAGGAGATTGTGCTCGCTTCCGAAGGAGGCAAGGGCTTGCACCTTAAAGAGACAGATGTAAGAGAGATGGGCAGAACAGCGCGAGGAGTGAAAGGGATTTCTTTAAGAGGCAAGGATTCTGTTATTGGAATGGAGGCAGCAAGAAAAGAGGCGACGATATTAACAGTAACAAAAAAGGGATATGGTAAAAGGAGCGCGCTTTCAGAATACAGAACCCAGAGCCGGGGCGGTAAAGGCATCATCAACATAAAGGTTTCCGCAAAGAACGGACCTGTTGTCGGGATTAAAACCGTCAAAGACGGCGATGAGATTATGATAATTACCCAGCAAGGGATGATGGTGCGAACCCCTGTAAAAGATATAAGAACAATAGGGCGCTCTACGCAGGGCGTAAGATTGATATCATTAAAGGATAAAGATACGGTTTCTGCGGTTGCCAGCGTTGTTAAGGAAGAATGATAATTTTGAATTTTGAATTTTGAATTTCTATTGCGACCCCATCGTCTAGCCTGGCCTAGGACAAGGGCTTTTCGAGCCCTTGACACCGGTTCAAATCCGGTTGGGGTCGCCATGCTCCCCGCTTTCGTGGCAATGACAGGGTTGACAAACGTATCTTAATGTGATACATTTGTATCATAATATGATACAATAATGAGAGAATCGATACTATTTTCAAAGACCATAAGAAGTTTACTTTCGGTATTTGTTACTAATCCGAAAGACAGGTTCTACTTGCGTCAACTTTGCGTGCTTATAGGAAGCTCGCCCCGCCCGGTGCAGCTTGCCCTTCACAAATTAGAAAGAGCAGGTATTTTAAATTCACAAAGAGAAGCCAATATAAAATTCTATTTGCTGAACAAAAAAAGCCCGATTTATCCTGAAATAAAAAACATCATACTAAAGACCGAAGCAATAGGAGAAGCTTTACGCCAGGGCCTTAAGAATCTAAAAAATATAAAATGCGTCTTTATTTATGGTTCAGTGGCAAAAGATAAGGAAAGGCTTGGTTCTGATATTGATATATGTATTATTGGCAAGATAAATTTAACCGCTTTAAGCAGAGTAACTGCACAGCTCGAAGAAAAATTAAAAAGAGAGATTTCGGTAGTCACATTTAGCCCCAAAGAGTGGGAAAAGGCACTCGATGAGAAAAAGGCCTTTGCAGCGGATATCTTAAAAAATAAAAAGATTATTTTAATTGGTGAACTGAATGAACTTTGAAGACCTCCAGAAGAAAAAATTGATAGAAAACTATCAAGTTACGACCGAAGAGATTAAAAGTATGTTGGGAGCAGCAAGATCTGATATCAAGACAGCCCAAGATATATTAAATACCGATATTTGCTGGGCGTTTAATATCGCTTATAATTCCATATTAGAAGCAGGTATCGCCCTTATGCATACAAAAGGATTCCGGCCCACCGGAGAAGCAAAGCATGTCTCAGTAATTTTGTTTTTAAGAAAGGCCTTAGGCAAAGATTATCAAAGCGATCTCGACAGATTTAATCAAATGCGCCGCAGGCGCAACAAGGCGGTTTATGGAATTTTAAGAGATATCACTGGGTATGAAGCAAAAGATACAATTAAATTCGCCGCACGACCTGCAGAAGACATCATTAAGTTTATCGATGAAGGTTAACCGCAGAGATAATTTGTCAGAATTGAAAGCGTCCGGTTGGGGTCGCCGCATGGAACGGTTAACCCCAAAGAATTAATTCTTTGGGGCTGTTTCAAAAATAAGTGGACTTCATTTTTGGAGTCCACTTTTATTTTAAAGAACGCACCTTATTATACATCTACCAAAATGGCGAAATAACGAATTTTATTGACACATGCAAAAATATTTATTATAATATTAATAGCATTTAAAAACATATAAATAAGAAACAAAACCTCTTGGCAAATTGCATTTAGGGGTTTGTTTTCCCATGGCAAAGATAATGATAAAAAAAATAATAACAATATTAATCATATTCTGTTTTTTTATTGAAAACACAGAACTAAACCGCATTTCCTTTGCCCCCAATCTTAAGCTACACGCCTTAAGGCCTGTAGCTTCGCGCTGTTCGTATGCCGAAAGCAGAAAGGTGGAGCCATGTAAAGCCATGGCTGCTGAACTTGAATCTTTCAAAGCAGCCCTTAAAGAAGCAGGGGCCTCTGATATTCTTATAGAAAGCATCCTTCAAGATATCCCTCAAGACAAGGTTAAAGAACTGGCTCCAGCTTTTGAATCTCTGACTAAGACCTTGGCTCAAGCAGGGATAGAAGGTCTTTTTATTTACGGGATCCTGCGAAGAATCGAGAGAATTATCAGTGCAACATTAGCGCTTGTTCCCCAATATGATGTTAAACAGACATTCCAAAGACTAAGCCATAAAGATATCGCCCCTAAGCTTAACTCACTTATTTTAACTCTTAAAGAGTTGGGGTTGGATATTAAGCCTATAATGTGCATCTTAAGCCCAATCATCATTCGGGAAGATATTAAACAGATACTCCAAAGATTAAACCAGAAAGATATAGCCACTGAGCTTAGCCTGTTTATTAAAACCTTTAAAGAAGAAAAAGAACTAGAGAGCTATCTTGACTGTATCCTTAGCGCAATCGTGGCGCGAGAAGATGTTAAAGAACGAGCTCAGAGACTAAACCATAAAGATATTGCTTCTGAGATTAGCTTACTGGTTAGGACCCTTGAAGAAAAGGTAAGCGAAGGCGGTATTCATGCAAGATTTATCCTTAAAGTACTCTCTACTCAAGACGATGTAAAACAGATAAGCACAACCACACGAGAAGTAGCTGATATGTTACAAGGGACAGAACAGGCAAGGCAGGCAATAGAGCAGGAAGTTAAGCAGAAAAAAGCTAAAGCAAGATTCCTAAGAAGTATTGTGGGGGTTTATGGTCATAGCGATGACAAGGATAGGGGTAGCGGCTTTGTAGCTGGCCAGACAAAGGATTATTACCTTGTTTTCACTAATTCTCATGTAGTTGGTCAAGATAAATCGGTTGTACTTAAAACCCACACAGGAGAAATGATTGGTGAGGCATCGGTAGTGGTAAGGTATCAGAACGTTTTACCTGATACAGCAGACTGGGCTATACTAGCGATTGGAAAGAAAGAAGTAAAAGAAAGAGCGGCCTTTGTTAATCGCCAAGATAGATACCTTGCGCCAGTTAAGATGTTGTCTAAATTTGAACAAGGAAGGGTGGCTACCTTGGTGAGTGGTCTCAGAGCCACTGTATCTACGGGACTCTTGGTTGCCATAGGAGATGCGGCGATATTACTGGGAGGCGTATCGCTTGGGGGTGACTCTGGCAGCCCATATCTGGTCAAGAGCGGTAACGAATATTTCGCAGCGGCAGTGGCTGCAAAAAGAGCAGGTCCAACCGGCATGCTTCTTACTTCAAGAATCAGAGAAGATATGCTCAGGGCGCTTAAAGCAGAATCAACCACTCAAAAATCGCTTAATTTCACTGTGTGCACAGACAATGCAGGGCAAATAGAGGCAGTGAGACAATGGTTGGCCAAAAAAGAGGTTGAGATAGCAGCGGTAGGAGGCATAACTTATGAAAAAGCAGTGGAATGGAGGAGATTAAAAGTAGAAGAGCATCTTCGCCGCTTACCAAAAGGATTCTGGACTAATCCTATAACCGCAAAAAATATGATTTTTGTTACTTTAGATACCATCCCAGGCTTTAGACAGGCAAGAGCAGCCAACGATATAAAGACTATGGCTGAACTTTATCGCCAGCACGTGATTAACTATAAACCCAAGGATACGGAAAAATACGATGAAGGCGGCCAGCATACTTTCTTCTGTGAGGTTGGTGGCTTAAAGGGACTTATGGTTCATCCCCGGGATTATCTATTAAAGGTGGATAGCCCTGCTGCATTATTGCGCTTTGCCTTACGCGGCCTTATTGATTTAATTAACCCGGACGCCCTGGATCCCCTTGAGGTTGAGCTCGACTATTGGAATGACCCAGATAATGGCCGCTACCACATCTTACAGGCCTTAGATACCATTCCAGGCCTTAGACAAGCAAGAGCGGCCAATGATATAAAGACTATGGCCGGGCTTTACCGCAAATATGTTATTAACTATAAACCCAAGGATACGGAAAAATATCCTTATGGAGGCCAGTTTGCTTTCTTCTGTGAGGTCGGCGGCTTAAGGGGGCTTATGGGTGGTAAACCAAGGGATTATTTAGCAAAAACAGGTAGTCCTGCTGCATTACTGCGCTTTGCCTTACCAGGCCTGATTGATTTAACCAACCCTAACGCCTTAGATCCCCTTGAGGTTGAGCTCGACTATTGGAATGACCCAGATAATGGCCGCTACCACATCTTCCAAGCAATGGATACCATCCCAGGCTTTAGACAAGCAAGGGAAACCAATGATATAAAGACTATGGCTGAGCTTTACCGCAAATATGTTATTAACTATAAACCCAAGGATACGGAAAAATATCCCCATGGAGGCCAGGTTTCTTTCTTTCGCGAGGTTGGCGGCTTAAGGGTACTTATGGGTAAACCAAGGGATTATCTGTTAAAGGTGGATAGCCCTGCGGCATTATTGCGCTTTGCCTTACGTGGCCTTATCGATGATACAAACCCGGATGCTTTGAAATCTTGGGAAGTGGAAAAACAATCAATTGGCACCCAGAAAACTCGTAGAGGACGAGCTGTTTCTAATAAAACCAAAAGATTCCTCGCTTATGTTAAAAACTATAAAAGAAAACACCCCGGTCGACTGCTTCCTCATACTCAAAATAAGTTGGCTAAGCATTATGCTATTTCTCTATCAACCGTGTCCAAAAATCTCAATAAAGAAGGGGTTGGGGCCAAAGAAGACATGAAAGGAAAAGTAGGGGCTCCCCCTGGTCGTGCAACCAAATGGCTACGTAAGTATGGTAAAGCGCATACTGGAGAAAAAGTTACTTTTAGTTTAAAGCAGTTAGCTCGTATGGCTGAGACTGAGACGGGTCAGAAACTAAGCCAAGAACGTGTCCGCCATGTCCTTGGGCCTTACAACATTATCACAAAAGGCGGTAAACATAGCAAACAAAGACTTCTATCAGAGATCGGGTCGAGCCTAACAGAACAAGCCAGCGGTGAAAACGAACCTGAACAACCATCAAAACCCGGACAGATACAAAGAATCAGACCTTCAAAATTGCAGGAACAATTTAACAAAGCAGAGACTGCAGAAGATTTTGCCAGGGTTATGGAACAAGCACAGGCAATGATAAACAATGCTTCAGGTCTTCATCTATCAGAAAAAGATACGCTTGAGTATATACAGATTTTAAATGTAGCTCAACGAAAAAAAACACTGAAATCGCCATCAGCAAATACTATAATCAAAACCAATACCATTGATATCGCAATAAAATCTGCTGCATAGATAACTTTCCCCTCCCCTGAAGCGGGAGAAGCCAGAACCGGGAAAGGGGCCTTGACAGGCTGACATTAAAGAAGGGGCGTAGATAAAAAAGAACAGCCCACAAAATCATCCCTAACCTTAATCAAAAAGTTAAATAACCTTCCCCAACATGGAAAACAAGCCAAAATTATACTTTACACAAAGCCATTGTCTGGTATAATAATGAAGCGT
>CAZMYR010000043.1:0-13587 GCA_964570585.1 uncultured Planctomycetia bacterium | reverse complement strand
AGTAAATTTCTTGAGGTTGCTGAAATACTCCTTTTTAATCAACATCCAAAACAGGTTCCTACCGAGAGGGCGGACTTTATTAAGGGATGATTTAAAGGAACTGTCCTGGGGCCTCCGGCTACCTTCTTTAAAGAAACCTTGATGAGCGAATCTTTCTTGACTCCCACCATATACCCGAATTCTTTATTTTCTATCATATCAACGGCTCTGGTTCCCAATCGCGTTGCCAGAATTCTGTCAAAGGGAGTGGGGGTCCCGCCTCTTTGAAGATGCCCCATTACTACGGTGCGAGTTTCAAGTCCTGTTATCTTTTCTATCTGCTCTCCGAGAACAAAACCAATTCCGCCCAGCCGAACGGGGTCTGCGCTTTCTTTCACCAGCCTTTGTATCACAACCTTGCCGCCTTTAGGTTTTGCCCCCTCTGCAACTACCACGATGCTGAATCTTTTCCCTTTCCTGTGTCTTTCCTTTACCTTTTCTGCTATTATATCTATATCATAAGGAATCTCGGGAACAAGAATAATATCTCCTCCAGAAGCTACTCCGGAGTGGAGGGCAAGCCATCCGGCCTTATGGCCCATAACCTCTACAATCATAATCCGGTGATGGGATTGGGCCGTGCTGTGAATTCTGTCAATGCCTTCTACAGCAATCTGCACCGCAGTATCAAAACCAAAGGTTATATCCGTCCCTCTTATATCATTGTCTATGGTCTTGGGCACCCCAACAACAGGCACCCCATCCTTAAAAAGCCTATAAGCTATACCTAAGGTTCCATCCCCTCCAATGCATACCAGAGAAGTTAAATCAAGCCTTTTTAAATTTTTGATGGCGAGATTGGACAAATCTTTAAACGTTAATTTTTTGCCCTTTTTTGTAGCATACCTATACGGGTTTGCTTTTTTAGATGTGCCTAGTATTGTGCCTCCTAAGGTGAGTATTCCCGAAACATTATTATATGTAAGTTTTCTGTGCCAATTATGGACAAGCCCTACATAGCCATCTTTTATGCCAATAACCGTCATATCTTTTTCAGAGATGGCCTTCTTTGCCACAGCTCGTATGACCGCATTTATGCCGGGGCAATCTCCTCCGCCTGTAAGAATCGCAATTCTTTTTTTCTTTTTCGTATTACCCACCTGCCTTCTATTTTTGCTTCGGAAAAGTAATTTTTACCTTTCCCTTTTTAGATAATCTCTTACTGACATTGCTGCTATTGTGCCTTCTGCGCAGGCAGTCACAATCTGGCGAATTTTTTTCGAACGTATATCGCCTGCCGCAAATACACCCGGCATCGATGTCTGCATCTTCTCGTTGGTTATAATATAGCCATCTTCATCCAGCTTGACAATGCCTTCTAAAAATTTAGAATTGGGCAAGAACCCTACGTATATAAACACGCCCGAAACCTCGAGCTTTGTCTGTTTTTTGGTATGGCTGTCTTCGGCAATAACAGAGTTAACTGTTTTATCTCCGGTTATAGAAATAAGCTTGTGGTTTAGTAAATGTTCTATTTTTTTGTTCCTGTGCAAACTTTCCTGCAATATCTTTGCAGCACGCAATTCATAACGGCGATGAATCAGGATTACCTTATTTGCAAATTTTGTCAAAAATAACGCCTCCTCACAAGCGGCATCTCCACCGCCTACGACTATTATGTCCTTGCCTTTAAATAACGGGCCATCACAGACTGCACAATAGGATATACCTTTACCTGTATATTCTTCTTCACCGGGGATATTTAATTTTCTCGGCATAGTACCAGAGGCCGCTATTAATGCGTGAGAAGCATATTCTTCTTTGTCTGTCTTTACCATTATACTACCGTCAACAGGCTTGACTCTTTTGACTTCTTTTAATTCAACAACCTCCGTGCCAAATCTCAGAGCCTGCTCTTTAAATTTATTCACCAAATCCATTCCTTTTATGCCATTTGGAAAACCTGGGTAATTTTCTATCAAATCAGTATTTGCAAGTAAACCTCCGCACATCCCTTTTTCTAGCAAAAGCGTCGAAATTCTTTCTCTTGAAGTATATATTCCTGCGCTTAAGCCAGCCGGCCCACCACCGATTATGATAACATCGTAAATTCTGCCACTCATTTTATTAACCTCAAAATATCATCATGAACTATACCGTTTGAGGCTACATAGCCTTTTGTTTTTGTATTCCATTTATTGCCTTGAAAATCTGTCGATTTTCCGCCTGCCTCTTCTACAAGCAAAAGGCCGGCGGCAAAATCCCAGACCTTGTCATTAAATTCTACATCAACTTCCACTTTACCTTCAGCTATATCAGATAAATGGCGAGCTGTAGAGCCGAACATCCTCACATTGAAAACCTTATCAACAAGTCTCTCCAGGGTTACAAGCATTGGTTTTTTGTTATATCTAATGCTACTATCATAAATAAGCGTGCTTTGGTTAAGCTCTCTTTTAGATACACTTATTTTTTTACCGTTACGATAAGCGCCTTCTCCTTTTCCTGCTGTATAAAGTTCATTTGGCACAGGCATACATATAATTCCGAAAACAACTTCTCCTTCAAATTCTAAAGCGATAGAGGTTCCGAACGCATCTATGCCGTGAATATAATTATGTGTCCCGTCTAAAGGATCTATTATCCATCTAAATTCAGCGCCGCGACGCAGATATCGGTTTTCTTCGGATAAAATGCTGTCTTCGGCAAAATGTCCTTTAATTAATTTTACAATTGCATCTTCTACTTTTAGATCAATATTTGTAACCAGGCTTTTATCTCCTTTAAATTTAGTCGTGATAGGCCTTCGAAAATTCTTAAGCAATATTTTACCCGATTTTATAGCCGCTTCAATTGCTATGTTTTTTCTTTCCGCAATTTTCATCTTTTCCGTTCTCCGAAAATTTTTGTGCCTATCCTTACGACATTCGCCCCTTCGGAGATAGCGACTTTGTAAGAATTGCTCATGCCCATTGAAAGGTATTTCATATCAGCATTTGGTATATTCAACGTCTTAATCTTATCAAATATCTTCCTTGTTTCTATAAAATACCGGCGTGCCTCTTCAGGATCTCCAAACATAGGCCCCATAGTCATAAGTCCCATTATTTTTATATTTTTTAGTTGTGATAATCTTCTTACAAGCTGCTCTGTCTCTTCCGGAAATACACCGAATTTTTGTTGTTCTTTCCCGCTGTTTATCTCTATTAGCACCTGCATTATTTTGTGTATCTGAGCAGACGCTTTATCAATTTCCTCGGCTATTTTAATAGAATCAACAGTTTCTATCATATCAAATATTTTAACCGCTTTTCTTACCTTGTTTTTTTGCAAATGCCCTATAAAATGCTGCTTTGCCATACTTTTAATAACTTCAAAGGCCTTTTGTGCTTCTTGGACATAATTCTGGCCAATAATTTTAACGCCGGCCTCAACGGCATCCAAAATTTCTTGTGGGCTTCTACCTTTGGCAGCAGCCACCAATTCTACTGTATCCGGCAATTCGTTTAATATATTCCGGACATTATCTTTAATCATTCTATCTTGCCTCTCCGTCTTAATGTTTCTTTTTTGCTGATTGGCTTAACCTTTTTCTTTTCGCTTTCATATACAGAAATGCAATTCATGCCTTTGAAATATTGCTTTATTGCTGCAAGTTCTTTTCTGGGTAAAGGTCTTACACCACTGGGCCTTAAAGGGGTATTAAGCTGGACTTCGTCTGGATTGATCTTTCTTGCAATTTCTGATATCAGTTTTGCATATTTTTTATTTTCATCAATAAACATAATCTGTAATGCCAATTTACCGCGAAACTTGGCCTTAAACCCCTTTATCCCTTTTATGATTATTTTGAGTTTCATTGCCTTCATCGGCTGATTAATCATAATGAATTGATCCTGTGAATGCACATCAAGTTTAGCCATTACAAAATCCGCTAATAATAAATCCTTTTGAACGTCTTCTCTATATATTAGGGAGGAATTGGTTAAAACTGCTATTTTTTCTTTTCTTATTTTCTTAATTGCTTTTATCATCCGGCCTAAATTTTTGGCTAAGGTTGGTTCTCCCCTGCCTGAAAAGGTAATATAATCTATTCTTATAGCGGGTATAGACTTTATCTCTTCTATAATTTTTGCGGTAGGTACAAACACTCTTCTCTCCTTGGCAAATGTTTTTGTTTTACCAATCTGGCAATAGATGCAATCAAAATCGCATATTTTTACCTTTTCTGAGAGAGGGTCTATTCCTAAGGAGGAACCCAATCTCCAGGACGGCACAGGGCCATAAATATATTTGTAATTTTTCTTTGCCATTTCGTTCCCACTAAACTATAGCAGTCACCTATTCGCAACTAGAATTTTTGTCCCGAAGGTTCGGGACACATATTTTATTCACTCGGAAAAATTTAACTCGCCCTCACATCTTACCTGTGCCCCGAAGGGTACAATGTGTTCGGGCTCGAACATAAATTTTTCTTCGCTCAGTTCCCTTCAGGGAACTTCGCTTAAACTTCGTTCATAAAATACTAAAAATTCTAATTGTTGCTCATAGGTAACTGCTATGGTTTAACACCACAAACCTATCTAAAAGCATAGCAACCATCTATGAGCAGCGATAGCATGAAGATTTTGTGTGTTTATCGGAGCGACTGTCAAAAATTGTGAAAACCCGACAAGCAGTGAGCAATTTTTGCCACAGCGAGCAAAAAGTGTCTTTCGCCAAAGGCGAAAAATCCTTTTTGTGAGCGACAAGCGGAGATAAGCACACAAAATCTTTTGCTTGTTCATGCGAATAGGTGATTGGTATGCTTTTTGAGATTGCCCTGTAGAAATCCAAAGGATTTAAGCAGGACTAGTCCTGCTTAATCGCTTCGCGATTATGCAGGGCTTCGTCACTTCGTTCCTCGCAATGACGACAACATTGCTATTGCAGCTATGGCCATAAAAATTGCGATAAATTGAGATGTTGAAAATATCCAGATATGGCCTCTTGGATCGCCCCGGAAAAACTCTATTACAAAGCGCACTGCTGCATATAAAAGGACATAAAGCCAAAAAATCTGGCCAAAAAATTTCCTATATCTTCTTGCGATAACTAAAATGAAAAAAATAACTAATAGGACAAAAGATGAAATAAGTTGGGTAGGTATCACTGGCACGCCAAGCTGCCCTGCAGGACTTTCCGGCGGAAAAAGAATGCCTATCCAGCTATTCGTCGGTTTGCCATAACAACAACCGTAAAAAAAGCAACCCAACCTGCCTATTGCATGACCTATAGCTATAGATGGAGCAATAACATCCGCTGTTTTCCACACATTAATTTTTTGCCTGTTAACATACCAGAAGGCTCCCAAAAAAGCAGCGATAAATCCTCCGTAAAAAACGAAGCCTTCATTGGCAAGGAATATTCTTAACGGATACCTTAAAAAATATTCCCATTCGGTAAATATATAAACTATCCTTGCTCCAATAAAACCAGGTACAACAATCCAGAAGAATAAATTTATTATATTATCTGAACTTATATTTTCTCTTTTTGCCTCTCTTGCTGCAAGATACAACCCAATAATAAACCCTAAAGCAACCATAACCCCATAGGTATAAATAGTGATTGGGCCGATTTTAAATAGAACTGGATACATATCTAAAGGTATGACATGACAGATTTGACGGCTTGGGAAAGTTTGACCTTTTTCTTAGTCTTTTCTCCACGTTCCTTTATTTCCAGCTTGTCGCTCTTTATAGTATTGGGGCCAATTATGATTTGCAAAGGTATTCCTATAAGATCAGCGTCGTTGAATTTAACGCCGGGAGAGACGTCTCTGTCATCTAAAAGGCAACTTACATTTTCATCCTCAAGCTGTGTATAAATTTTATTAGCAGCGGATGATATCTTTTCCTTCTTTATATTAAGCGCAATAATTATTGCGTCATAAGGGCTGATAGCCTTTGGCCAGATAATACCCTTATCATCGTTGTATTTTTCAATTACCGCTGCCATTATGCGGTTTATACCTATGCCGTAGCATCCCATTATAATAGGACGCTCTTTACCATTTTTATCCAGGTAATTGGCGTCCAAGGCCTTTGTATACCTTGTTCCTAGTTTGAATACATGACCTAGTTCTATAGCACGTTTTAGGCTTACCTTTCTCTTTTTACATTTTGGACATAAATCTTCATCTTTTATGGTTCTTAAATCCAGGTAATCTTCTGCCTTAAAATCTCTTGCCTCACACACATTCATGAGGTGTTTATCCTTTTTGTTTGCTCCGGTAATTCCATTTGTTATTCCCTTGACAGCCTCATCCGCTATTATTCTCATACCTTTAAGCCCTACAGGCCCTGAAAAACCTAAAGGCGCACCCGTTACTTTCTCTACAGTTGATTCATCTGCTAAAGTTAATTTGGCGCATTTTAAAATTTTCCTCAATTTAGCCTCATTTAAATCGTGGTCACCTCTTATAAGTATTACTATGGATTTATCATCAGCTAAATAAATCAAAGTCTTTATTAGCTGTTGCGGTTTTACGCCAAGTAACTTGCTTACCTTATCTACTGTTGTTATTCCCGGCGTATCCACTTCTTGAATTTTTTCAGTTCTAGTTTCTGGTTTCTGGTTTCTGGTTTCTGATACAACACATTCTGCTAAATCCAAAGACGAAGCAAATCCACAATTACAAACAACTATGATATCTTCGCCTGCCTCAGCCAAAACCAAAAATTCTGCTGATTCACTACCGCCCATTACGCCGGGGTCTGCTTTAACGATTATAAAATCCAGGCCGCAACGTTTAAAAATCCTGCTATAGGCTTTATACATCTTATCATAACTTCTGTCCAGGCCCTGTTTATCCGCGTCAAAACTATAAGCGTCTTTCATGATAAATTCTTTTGAGCGCACTACACCGAAGCGGGGACGGGCCTCATCTCTGAACTTAGTCTGGATCTGATATAAAATCTTCGGCATATCTCTATAAGAACGTATTTCGGCCCTGGCAATATCTGTAATTACTTCTTCATGGGTTGGACCTAAAACCATCTCCCGGCCCGAACGGTCCTTGAATTTAATCATATCCTCGCCTAATTCATTATATCTTCCAGTTTTCTTCCATAAATCAGGCGGTTGTATTGCAGGCATAAGCATCTCCTGCGCCCCGGTTGAATCCATCTCTTCCCGCACAATATTTTCCACCTTCTTTAACACCCTAAAACCCAAAGGCAAGTATGAATACGCGCCGGCAGAAAGTTTTCTAATCAATCCGGCCCGTACCATTAACTTATGGCTAATTGCCTCCGCTTCAGCAGGAGTTTCTTTTAATGTCGGAATCAATGCCTGGGTCCATCTCATATTAATTTAATAATCTCCTTTACAGCGTTTTTTGCTTTTATTTTCTTCGTAATCCTTCCTTTCCTAAACAAAATGCCTGAATTTTTACCGAATGCAATTCCTATATCCGCATCTTTTGCTTCGCCAGGGCCGTTCACCTCACAGCCCATTAGCGCAATCTTCTTTGAAGATTGCGCAGTTTTAAGTTTTAAGTTGTAAGTTGTAAGTCTTTTATTAAAATTATCTACAATTTTTATCAGATCAACCTGGCACCGGCCGCAAGTAGGGCAGGAAATTACATCCAGATAGAACCTCCTTAACCCCAGAGATTGTAAAATATATTTCGCAATTTTGACCTCTTCCTCCGGATTAGCCGTTAAGGAAACCCTTATAGTATCTCCTATTCCTTCTGCCAAAAGAGCGCCTATTCCAACCGCTGATTTAACAATCCCCCCATATCCTGTGCCCGTCGCAGTAACTCCTAAATGAAACGGATAATTGCAAAACCTTGCCATCTTCCTATATGCTTCTATAGTTGTATTAACATCCGAAGCTTTAAGCGATATTATTATATCATGAAATTTTTCTCTTTCAAAAATCTTTAAATAATTCTTTGCAAGATTGACTAACCCTCCTGCTGTGGATACGCCGGCACCGGCAGAGCCTGAATTTAAACCTATTCTTATAGGAATTTTTCTGCCTTTGCAAACTTCTATCACTTTTAAAACATGCTCTTTCTTTTTTATGTTGCCGGGATTAAGACGAACGGCATCGCAACCTGAATTTGCTGATTCTAAGGCATGCTTGTAATCAAAATGAATATCGGCTACAAGCGGTATCTTTATTTTCGATTTTATTTTTCCTATTGCCTGCGCAGATAGGCTATCTTTAATTGCCACCCTTATTATTTGACAACCTAAATTTTGTAATCTCTTAATTTGCTCAACTGTAGCCTTAACATCTTTTGTATCTGTCTTTGTCATAGATTGAACAGATACAGGCGCACCTCCGCCTACTTTTACATTACCTATCTTTATTTGTCTGGTTTTTCTCCGCATCATTTTATAAGATTTAAAATATCATTCCATGTAACAAAAATGATAAGTGTAATCAGTAAAGTAAGCCCGATGTTAGTTACAACCTGTTCTACCTTAGGGTCTAATCTTTTGCCTCTTATTTTCTCCAATCCTAAAAATATAATATGCCCGCCGTCTAAAATAGGAATAGGTAAAAGGTTAAAAATTGCAATGGCCAAATTTATAAGAGCTGTTAAATGGAGTAGATCTATAATACCACGTTTGGCTGCCTTACCTATTTCCGTAACAATGCGTACTGGTCCTGCTAAGGTTTCTCTTATTGGCATCCCCCCTGTTATTATATGCCAGAGTGCTTTATAGGTAAAACCTGTTAAAAGAAAAGTCTTTTTTCCGCCAAGATATAATGCCTTTAATACATTGGTTTTAACCGTAACAATTTTACCTGCAGAGATTATACCAAGGCGGCCTACTTTTATATGCTGACCAAAAATATTTTTTGTCTCTATCACCTTTGGAATTAATTTTATACTAACCGGCTCATCCTTTCTTAAAACAACGATATCCATCTGTTTACCAGAAGTAGCCTTGGAAACTTCTAAAAGCAAATCTTCCCAATAATTTATGTTTTTTCCGTCAATAGAAATTATTATATCTTTTTCTTTTACCCCGGCTGAATAAGCAGGGAAGTCTTTCATTACCTTTCCTGCCTCTGTAGTAATTACAGGAGTGCCCATAACAAATACCAAGGAGAAAAGCAAAAAGGCCAGCAGGTAATTTGTCAAAGGCCCGGATACAACTATGCCAAATCTTTTAATCGGAGGCTTTGACAAATACTCCCATTCTTTACCTTTTCTTGTTTCGGTCGGTTCATCACCGGCCATTTTTACATAACCGCCTAAAGGGATAGCGCAAACTAAATATTCCGTTTCGCCTTTTTTGAAAGATAAAAGTTTAGGGCCGAACCCGAAGGAAAATCTTTCAATTCGCACACCCATTCTTCTCGCCATTAAAAAATGGCCTGTTTCATGGATTAAAATCAGAATACTAAAAACTATTAAAACTGATAAAAAGGTTACCATGGCATTAATGCCTTTGCTTTTTCACGGGCCCATCCATCCGCAGCAAAGATATCGGCAAGGACAGGCTCTGCTATATATCGATGTTTTAGCAAAACCTTTTCTATTATTTTAGGTATATCCGTAAATTTTATTTTTTTATTAAGATATGCATAAACAGATTCTTCATCAGCGGCACTTAATACTGCAGGATAAGTGCCGCCTAATTTACATGCAACATTGGCAAGATAAAGGCAGGGAAATTTGTCAGGTTTCGGCTGGCAAAAATTTAACTGTCCTATTCTGTTAAAATCCAGCGTAACCAACGCATTAGTAGCCCTTTCAGGGAAAGTGAGGGCATACTGGATAGGCAATCTCATATCAGCAGCGGCCATTTGCGCTAAAATCGTTCCATCGCTAAATTCAACCATAGAGTGAATTACAGCTTCCGGATGAATGAGCACCTTTATTTTATTTGCAGCAATTTTAAAAAGATGCTTTGCTTCTATTACTTCCAAACCTTTGTTCATAAGGGTGGCTGAATCAACGGTTATTTTAGGCCCCATATTCCATTTAGGATGCTTTAATATAGAAGACATAGAAAGCGTCGAAAATCTAGCTTTCGGAATATTTCTTAACGGCCCTCCGGAGCCTGTTAAGTATATCCTGTTTAAAGACGCTCCATCATGGCTTTGGCGAAGACACTGAAAGATAGCGCTGTGTTCGCTATCCACCGGAATTATAGGCGCCTTATATCTATCAGCCATGCGCATAATTATATTACCGGCCATAATCAATGCTTCTTTATTGGCCAGGCAAATCTTCTTATTTGCCCTTATTGCAGCTAAAAGCGGGGAAAGAGCACCGGCGCCTGATATAGCCATTACCACTATATCGACCCTCTTTGACTCTGCCAGTATCTCAAGGCCTATCGGTGTCGAAAATACTTTGATATTTGAAACGGAAACTCTCTTTTTTAAATCAGATACCTTTTTAGGATTTACAACTGTTACTGCCTTTGGTTTAAACCGTCTGATTTGCTCGGCTAATAGTTTTGTATTTTCGAAAGTGGAAAGTGCCTCTACCCTAAAACTGCCTTTAAGGGACTCCAGCACTTTTAGTGCATTTATACCGATGGAACCGGTAGAGCCTAATATCGCCACTGTTTTCACTAACTTAAGAACCTCATGTAGAAATAGAATATAGGAGAAGTAAATAATAGACTGTCTATTAAATCGAGCATTCCGCCCAAACCGGCGAATACCGCGCTTGAGTCTTTAACCAAACAATCTCTTTTTATCAGAGATTCCGACAAATCTCCAATCTGGCCCAGTATCCCTAACAAAATTCCTAATATTGCTATATGAATAAATTCTATTTGAGGCATTAACCTTGCGCATAAAAAGGCGCTTAGGAATGAAGACAAAAAGCCGCCTATTGCTCCTTCAACTGATTTTTTAGGACTTATTCTTGGAATCAGCTGGTGTGCGCCGAAATGTTTTCCAAAAAAGTATGCCCCGATATCGCCGGATTTGGTTACAATGAGCAAAAATGCAATCATCATCCGTCCATCCGGTACTATCAAATCAGAGATTCCTATCTTAACCAAAAATGAAAAGAACCAACCTATATAAAATATAGCAAAAATGGTAATGGCTACCCCGCTGGTAGCATTATCCGTTTTGCGCTTGGTAAACTGTAAAAGAAAAACTGCCAAACACATAGCGGTTATTAATAAAAACTCCCATCCTTCCGTTGGGTGGAATTTAAAATGGGTAGAAACTGCTATAAGGCACCCGATTGTGATGCCAAAATATCTATAGGCCGGCAGGTGTTTTTTCTGGATCATACTAAAAAATTCAAACATAGCCATTGCTATGATAAGAGTAACAACTGTTGTAAAACACCAGGTAGGCAATAAAAATATGACTGCCCATATAGCCAAAATCCATATTGATGCTATAAGTATTCGCTGCTTCATAATCTGCCGCCAAAACGCCTTTTTCTGTTTTGATATTCCACTATAGCTTTCTCTAAATCTGCCACCTTAAAATCCGGCCACAAAGCTTTAGTTGCTACAAATTCTGTATAGGATATTTGCCATAGCAAGAAATTGCTCACTCTCAACTCACCGCTAGTCCTTATCAACAAATCCGGGTCCGGCAAATCTTTTGTATAAAGCTGGTCAGAAAATACAGATTCATTTATGTCTTCTGTATTCAATTTCTCAGACTCCACCAATTTTGTCAACTTCTTACAGGCTGTGACTATCTCTTCCCGAGCACCATAGTTTAAAGCCAGGGTTAAAACCATCCCTGTATTTTTAGAAGTCTTATTTATCACCTCTGTCAATTTTTTCCTGACATGTTCCGGAAGGCCCTGGATATCGCCTATTGCATTTAATCTAATATTGTTATTATTAAGTTTTGCAAGTTTTTTATTCAGATATTCACAAAGCAGATTCATAAGTGCGTCTATCTCTTTAACGGGCCTTTTCCAGTTCTCAGTTGAGAAACTATACAGGGTTAAGACCTTTACTCCTAACCTGGCACAATGGGAGGTTATTCTATCAACAGTTCTTGCGCCATAGCGATGGCCTATGACTTTTGGCAAATGTCGCCTCTTGGCCCATCTGCCGTTACCATCCATAATAATGGCTATATGTTGCGGAAGATTATCTCTATCCATAAATAAAAAGAGGAGCCAATTCTGGCTATCAATACCCGATGCCAGAGGCGCCTACCTGCCGGCAGGCAGGGCTCCTATCTTAACTTATAACTTATAACTTATAACTTATAACTTACTTTATGTACTCCTCACCGTAAGAGGGTTCTTTAATGCCTACCTCAGCTTTTCCTATTGGCTCTATAATTATCTCTACTCTTCTATTTTTCTGGCGGCTCTCTTTAGTATCATTGGGCTCAACAGGCCTGTACTTGCCGTAACCTGTTGCCGAAAGGTTTTTTGGATCGAGCTTACCTTTATTTAATATATAGTGCAATACTTCTGTTGCTCTGGCAGTTGATAATTCCCAATTTGATTTATATCCGGAATACTTTATTGGCACATTATCCGTATGTCCTTCTATACCAATTTCATTCCTTGGTGTTTCACGTCTTAATATAGGGGCAATTTTATCCAGGATAGCCTTTCCTTCAGGGCGCATTTCTGCTTTGCCCGAATCAAACAGAACCTCAGCTACAAGTGTTATGACCAGACCTCTCTCTGCCATCTCCAGTTTAACCTGCTTTTCGCCAATCTCTCTTTTTAATCTTGCCTCAAGCATTGATTTTGCTTCTCGTAATTGCTGGAGTCGGTCTGTTAGCTCTTCTATTTTGGCTTTGTCGCTGGGCCTGCCTCTGTAGAAACCCACAGCACATCCTGTGATAAACACTGATGCTATAAATAATATTAAACCTATTTTAAAAATATCCCATTTCATCGTATACCCCCCTGTTATTGTGCTAATTATAGCACTTGGTTAATTGGATTGTCAATCTAATAGGGAAAAACTCTAAACCCAAATGTTCTAAACCGCAGTTTTGAGTTTTGGATTTTGACATTTGAGTTTGTTTAGTGTTTAGTATTTTTAATCAACGTCCTATCCCAATATGCCCTTCCGTCATAGCTAATAAATGAAATGCCGATAAGTTCCAATGGAGCTATTTCTAACTCATGCATCTTTATGACCAGTTTTTGCCAGCTGCCTGTTTCTGGTAAAAATCCCATATACCACGCTTCCATATATTCTACTGTATCAACAAAAACTTCCTCTTCTGCCTCCCAATAAAGGTCTACATCTTTTCCGTTAAGGGCAATAAGTTTTAGCATGATTCCTCTCGGAGGATTATCAGGGTCAAGATAAACAAATTGTTCAATAACCGAATCGTCTTTCAATTCAACGGCAACAGCTGTTTTAAAAGAATGGGAATGTAAACCCTTTTTTATTCCGTCGGTATGGCAACTATCACCGCTGAATTTAATATCTTGCACCCAAGCCCATTCTCCGGTTTGCATCACACCTTCCGGAAGACTGTCCTCTATCCATAATATTGTATCCGGAGCTATTGGGGGTTTTGGTTGAGGGCTTTCTGCCGGTGGAATTTCTGCTGGGGCTTGTTCCGGCTCTGCAGTTTCAATAGTTTCTATAGTTCCCCCAGGCGCAATTTCCTCCTGCGCAAAAGAAA
>CAZMYR010000042.1:10671-13679 GCA_964570585.1 uncultured Planctomycetia bacterium | reverse complement strand
TTAAGGGAGGATGAGGACTTTATACTGCAATTAGAGGATGCGATTATAAATGATAGAGACCGTGTTTTTAGTGGATACATGAAAAGGAATGTTACTTGGACGTCCGTCTGGCCGTCTGTTGTTGCCTATGCCTATAATTACCACAAGTCAAGTATAGGGGCAATAGACATTCCTACATCCGATGTAACTATCGGCGATGGCACGGTAACAATAAAAGTAGGTAGGCTTACATACGAAGTTCCGGTTGTTGGAATAGAAAGCGTTAAGCTTAAAGGTCCACTTGAGCAGCGATATTTAACAGGCGATGTCCTTATCTCCAATGATAGACAAATGCTCGAAATTGACGGTGTAGAGTATGAACTCATAATCCGCAACGATGCTAACTTCGGCAATGACAACGGCTCCGCAATCCTTGTGCTGGTAAGGCCGGTTATAATAGAGACCTTGGCTGACTATGTTGTAGATAAGGATAGCATGGCGCCGGTAAGCGAGTATTCACTTTCAAATATTCCTGAAGTTATACGCTTCCTCATCCAAGTGGAGCGTCTGCTCGAGGAGAGCCGCCTCAATCCTGCCCTTTTCCCGACCCTCGCCCAGGAGAGCGGAATGAATGAAGTAAGAGCATTTTTAATTAGATATATGCAAGAACAGGAGTATACCGATAAATCGGAAATATTCGACTCACTCGAGAATTTCAATAAGATGCTCGAGAAATGGAACGAAGAGAAACTCAAAGATAAACATATAAGAATAGATCCCGCATATGCAGAAAATATTTACGAACATATCAAATATACAGATGCCAGCCTAACCCTGGTACGACCAGATATGGAAGAAGAGCTCGAGAATTTCTTGCGATTCACATTAGAAGTGTCCGAACACGTTCCTCCATTATTGGAAGATGTCTATGCGGTATTGGCTGAAATGGGCATTGGCAAGAAGATAGATAGAATAGACTTTTCATTCAACAAGGACAGTACCCGTAGGGTATTCTCTGTTACAGTACTTAATACGCCTCTAAATAGGGCGGAATACCAGCTTTCTGAAGAGTGTTTCGATGAAAACTACATCGCCAGGGTATTAGACATAAACCTGGCTGCACCATTGCATGTCGAATTAAATCCAGTCCTTGTATTACGTGAAATCGGACAATGCATATTCGATGATAGCATAAGGTTAGGATTCGACCCGGTTGAACTCGATGTCGGACATATTAGAAGTGGAATAGGTTATCACGGTTATTTTAAGCGATTCAGTTTCAACCCTGCTCCTTATTACGGAAGAGAAGAGATTTATGAGGATATCGTAGATGACATCCGCGAACTCGTAGGCTGGTGGTTTATGCTGGAAGCTGTGGAGAAGATGGAGACAGCGCTGCCTGCATTTAAGGTGCAGGCGAAAGTGGCGATAGGGGATTTTGTATCCCGTGCTTACGAGTTACTTGAACAAGGCAAACTTACAGTTGGAACTGCAAGCGTTGTTTTTGCTGTGCTCTATTATGCCAATAGATTCTTGGATATGGATGATCTGATACAATCTGCTGAATTCGGACAAATTGGAGGTTTTGCTGATACGGAACTAGAAAAGGATTATGAGGGTTTCATATCAGACTTAGGCTTAAAGAAGCTGCGTGACTATAGAATAGCACTACATCCAGAGGCTGAGCCTGAAATCAGGCGGGACGCTGCCGATAGTATGGTCGGCAGACTGAGCCATAATGAATTTGAACCAGAAACGGCCCATACTTTGGGTATCGCGCACGATTATAAGAGCATCTCCTTCGAAAACGAAGAGCTTAGAGATGCTGCGCTACATGCGCTTTTTACTAATCCACCCTCTGGGTCAATCAGTATCGGATTTGCCCAAATGTTCGAAATAAGCCAGCCTCAGCTGACGGGATGGAACCGTGATATAGTCCATTTCCGGGACTCTCGCACAAACATCTTAGCAGTACCGCATCCGACCAAGCCAATACTCATCTTCCATGTCGTGAGAGAAGGAATTCCATCAGGCGTACTTGATGAGACAGACGAAGAGTTAAGAAATAGGACTTTAGGCGAGACTCATGACATATTAGATTACATAGCCGATTATACCGTAGAAACTATGCAATGGAATCCCGACCCTGAAGTGAGAAGAGCGGCCTATGCCAACTTTGCTCAAATGGGCTCTGAAGGCGCAGAAACGCTATACTCTGCCCTGTTGAGCGAATATGTTCCGTCGTTGTTAGAAGAAATCGTCGTGGCGCTGGGCAATATGGGAATAGAGCTTATTCCCGAAGTCTATTATGATGAAAATATCGTTAAGAATCTAGTAAGTTTGTTCGCGGGTCCAACCACTGCATATAAAATAGCCGGAGAGCTGCTGGGAATCATGCAGTCTGATATTGCTGTTCAGAAAGCAAGTATCCAGCAGGCAATTGATGAAGGAGAAAATTTATCAACTGAACTCGCTGCACTTCAGGCAAAGGAGGACTTTATAGTAGAACAAATCTTGATTTCGCTACGTTCAGATAGGCCTATCCAGGAAAGACTTGCTGCAGCGAATGCGTTGAGGATTACCGGCACCAAACTGGCGCTCCGGCACCTCATTGATATTCTTGAGGATAATTCAGAAGATGAAGATTTGCAAGATATGGTAGCCCATGCTTTGGAATACATTCCTGTTGTTTATGAAGATCCACAGTCTGTAGTTTATGTGCAACCTCCATTCTTCCAAAATCTCGCCAATACGGAATTTGGTCAGCAACTAGGCATAACAGCAAGAGACGGGTCTTATTTATTCAGCGGAGGGACAATTGTAATAGATGGTTCACTGAGACTGGGCGAAAAAGAAGGCCTCAGGGCCCATGAGACCAGCCACCTCGTGTTCAATTATAAGCTGGAGCGAGCACTCAGTCAAGCCCTCAGTGTCAGCGCAACTGAACCTAACGAGATACTGCGAATGAAGTCCACTGATCCACTTGGCCTTATCGACTTATTCAGCATAGCTAAAGACGAAGACCCGGA
>CAZMYR010000042.1:0-10571 GCA_964570585.1 uncultured Planctomycetia bacterium | reverse complement strand
AGCCCCCGCTTCGCCGACCACATCCTCGCGGCGAGAGGCACTGGTGGCGAATATGGTAACGAACCCGTGGGCAAGCCCGTGTTTGAAGGTCAATTCCCTGACGTCGAACCGATGCAGAACGACTCCTTTGATATGATATATGTGATACATGCGACAAAGGGAAGATTTGAGGAACATAAAGAATATCTTAAAGGAAGAATCAGAGCTGCCAGGAAAGCCGGTAAGAAGGTCAAATTTTTAGTGGAGTGGGGCCCTGACGATAATTATAAAGATAAATTCGTCCAAGAACTCTTAGCTTTTTATAAGAGAAACCCTGATGAAGCTCGCAGGGAATTCCAGAGTTATTATAAGGCTGCCGAGATAATGTTTAGCCAAATAATAAGAGGAGAGAGAACTCTTGCATACCTATACGAAGTCATCTCCCCAAGACCTACGGCCGATTTTATGTATGCACTTTTTGAGTTTCTCAAAGAAAATCATGTCGAAATAGTTTTAGAAGAACGAAATATAGAAAGCTGGGTTGGCGCAGTTTATGCAAGGAAATATCAAAGTGAAGCTTTTGATTATTTTATAAAAGGAGATTTTGATAAACATCTGGAGAATATTGAGAAATGCTATGTTTACATAAAGCCAGCGGACGATAAGAGGGATGAATTACTAAGAAGTGAAATAGAGCAGATTATGGAAGAAGAGAATATATATCTATTTAGCTTTAGAGGAAATGTTCATACAGGAATGGAAGAAGGTCTTATGAGAAGGACATACGATGTAGTAACCAAGCAAGCAACTGATCCTCTTGCCTTAGAATTCGGGGTAGACGAGCTCGACTTAAAGATGAGATTGGGCATACCGGTATCAGAAGCTGAAAAGAGAAATCTATTGATGAAAGATAATCCGTGCGATTTGCTTGCTGCATATTTTGAAGAAGTAATGAAAATAGATATCGTGAAAGCGAGAGCCTTGGCCAAAGGAATTGTCTATTCTGCTGACGTAACCGAGGAGACCTTGAGAGAATTATCCGCCTATCTCGGCACGCTTGAGCCTGCGAATATTACGCGTGCGGTTGTTTACAACTGGTTCGACGAGAGGGGCCTCGTGCCGAAGTGGGTGAAGGAGGAGCTTACCGAGTCCAGCGGCGTTGACGAAGCCATCGGCCACAGAAGCAGAAGCGATGACATACGCAGATTCAATACAAAGGCATGCGAGGTGCTGGAAGAGATGAAGCTTGACGAAAGCCAAGCCCAGCAGATTTCTATTGTTGAAATTAAAGCAGAAATTCTTGATACTATTAATTCTGAACCAGAAAAAGAATTTAGCTTTGAAGATATTAAAAAGAAAATACAGCTTGAAGTCCCGAATGCCGAACTTAGGGGGCTCTTAGATGAATTATGCAAGCAGGGTAAGCTGATAAAAGTTGAAGCAAGATTGTTAGAACTTATAAGATATTATAAAGAATATATCGAACCTGAGCAAAAACAACCACAAGAGAAAACTTTTATCGAGCGCTATAAAGATTCTCTCATTGCAGTTTTTGGTTTAACTCCAACATCACAAAATATTTCACAAATAGATAAATACTTAGAAGCTATGAGACGAAATTATGAAAAAATGAGACAAAGCTGCATTGCCAATATCACCATAGGAAAGGAGACCATACAACATCAACAATTCGCCCTTTTAGAAAGATTAGCGGGGGAAAGATTAAATAGAGATAAAATAGCTCCTTATTTTGTTCATAAGTTACTTGAGTATATAACCTCATCAAAACTTGCAGGGCCTTCATTAGAAGACTTTGCCGAGTTTATGGGAATGGAATTAGGAGAATTGCCCAGGGCAGAAACGAGCACAAGGCCGCAGTCGATAAATGAGCACCATTTATTATTCGAGAAGGCCGCATAAAAATAAAGGAGTTCCGGTTTCTTCCCGCTTCAGGCGGCATAAGTGAGGAGGTGGTTATATAAGTATAGATATTTTACATTATTCTTGACCCATTGGGGAGATTTTGATAATATAGTATTTCACTTTGGGGAAAGTCCCTCCCCCGAAATTCCGGAGTTCGGGACAATTTTAATCCTTCGATATACTCAGGATTAACCCTGAGCGAAGTCGAAGGGGTTAACTTCGTTAAAATTGGAGGTAAAAGATGAAAAGGAGTTTAATTTTGCTTGGAGCGGTTATTTGTGTGTTTGTAATAGCATCTGTGGTTGTCTTAACCGGCTGCGCCAAAAAGGAAGAGGTGGTAATAGAGGAATTGGAAGAAGACCCGGGCGCAAAGGTTGCGGCAAAAGCGTTCAGAGTATTTGATGTATACACTGATAGGCGTTCTCCCAATAACCACTATATTCCATCCGGATGGATGGGTGATTATGGTGATATAAAATTCAATGATATGTGGATGGAAAATCCTCATGCAGGCACAAGCTGTATAAGGATAGAGCATATTCCCAGACGCTCGCAAGGAGCCGGCTGGATAGGCATGTACTGGCAGAATCCGGCTAACAACTGGGGCTATAAAAGAGCAGGTTTTGATTTAACGGGAGCAGAAAAGCTCACCTTCTGGGCCAGAGGAGAAAAAGGTGGAGAGATAATCGCTGAGTTTAAAGTAGGAGGTATGACCGGTGAATTTTCAGACACTGCTTCAGCGGGAATCGGTCCGGCTATGCTTACAAAAGAATGGAAGCAGTATGAAATAGATCTAACCGGGCAGGATTTATCCCACATAATCGGCGGTTTTTGCTTCTCAGCCAGCGGTGACGATAATCCGGAAGGAATGGTCTTTTATCTGGATGATATAAAGTACGAATAATTTTAATTGGGAATTTTAATTAGGGACAGAGACCATTTAAAACATGAGAGATATATTTTTAAATGGTGTCTGTCCCCAATTAAAATTGCCCCTAATTAAAATTCAGAGGAGTTACTATGGCTAAGGAAAAGAAATCTACACAAATTTCCAAAAAAATAATAATCGGGGTTTTAATTGTAATACTTATAGCACTTCTTGTAATAAGCGGCGTAATATTGATGAGGCTTTCTAAGAAAGGAATGACTTATATTAACAAACCGGATGCAGAAACCTATCAACTCATAGTAGACGGTAAGCCTTTTATTGTAAGAGGAGTATGCTATAGCCCTGTTCCTACGGATGAGAGCCATTTGTATAACTGGTGGGGTGATTCTCGAAAACCCTGGATGAAAGACGGCAGGTTAATGAAAGAGATGGGCGTAAACACCATCAGGGTTTATGAGCCGGGCGGCAACCCTGCCCAGGTAAAAAGGGTTATAACAGACCTTTATGAGAATTTTAAAATACGGACAATTCTTGGGCATGGCTTAGGTTTCTGGGATTATCCTCCTGCAAATTATGCCGACCCCGACCTCCAGATGAGAATTAAAAGAGAAGTTTACAGGATGGTTAAAGAATACAAAGGTACACCGGGCATTTTGACCTGGGTATTAGGCAATGAAGCAAACTATTCCTTTGACGGCAGGATAAATCCCTGGTCTACCCCTTCGCTGGATAAAATTACCAATCCTTATGACAGGAAAATAGCAAGGGCAAAGATATATTATACATTTATGAATGAACTGGCAAAGATAGTAAAAAAGGTAGATCCTAGCCGGCCGGTTGGCTTTGGAAACGGCGAATTAGGGGCTATAGAAGTAGCAAAAGAGTGCTGTCCTGATATGGACTTTGTAGGAATAATTATCTACAGAGGTAAATCCTTCGGCTCTTTATTCAGGCAACTGAAGAGAAGATTTGGCAAACCGTGCATTATGATAGAATTTGGGTGCGATTCATATAATGCGTTATTACAAAAACCGGATGAAGATAATCAGGTGTTGTTTTTAAGACAGCTATGGACGGAGCTCGAAAATAATACATTTAAAGGAAAAGGAGAGAAAAACTGCCTTGGGGGGGCTGTCTTTGAATGGAATGATGAATGGTGGAAATACCGGGCAGACAATCCTTTTACCTGGGCCGTCCATAATACAGAAGCCAGCTGGTCTAATGGTTCATACTATTTTGACATCCATGCAGCCGGTGGTATGAATATGAACGAGGAATGGTTCGGCATAATTTCTCTTTCTTCCGAGAAAGACGAAAACGGCCTGAATAAAAGAATCCCTAAGAAGGCCTATAATGCCTTGAAGGAGATGTGGAAGTAGCGTAAGAAAGAGACGTTTCCAGTTTCAAAGGGGAAAATGTCCCCTAAAGTCCTGGGGACACTTTCCCCTTTGAAACTGGAAACGTCTCTACAGAGGAATAGCAATGAGGAGATATCTATTAGTATTCGCAGTAATTGGGCTCGCATTTCTCTCCGGTTGCGCAAAAGCATCTGAAGTCACAAAACCACAGAAAAAAATAGTCCTGTGGCACTGGCTTACTGACAGGGAAGAGGCGCTTGATGAACTTGCTAAAAAATATGAGCAGATTACAGGCATTAAAATAAAATGCGAATTATATGCTCCGTCAGATGCATATTCTCAAAAGATAATGGCTGCGGGACAGGCCAAGGCGCTGCCGGATATTTATGGAATCTTAGGTGAGAAAAGGATATTCGCGGCTTTTATTCAAGCAGGCCATATAGCGGATTTAACCGTTGATATGGAATATAATAACGGGGCATGGAAGAATGTATTTTTTAAGAAGGCGCTGGAGGTAAATGAATTTCTAGCAGGTAATAAATACGGCGTAAAACCGGGCATATACGGTGCGCCTATAGATGTTATGAATATACAGATGCTTTATAATAAACGCCTTTTTCAACAGGCGGGCTTAGATCCGAGATTTCCGCCGACAACATGGCCGGATTTTATTGCCGCCCTGGAAAAATTAAAACAGGCAGGCATTAAAGGTTTAGTCGGAGGTTGGGGAGAAACCTGGATGCTCGACTGCTTTGCCCATAACTACGCCTTTAATATAATGGGTGAGAAAAAAGTAATAGATACTATTAAGGGTAAGGTGCCATATAATGACCCTGATTGGATTGCGGTGTTTAAATTATTCAATGAGCTGGCAAGAAAAAAGCTTTTACTCAGCGGAATTGTTATAATGGGAAACAAGACAGCAGAGCAACTTTTTGTCAATGGAAGATGCGCTTTCGCTTTTAATGGTTCCTGGTGCGTAAATGTTTACAAAAACATGAACCCCGACCTTGAATACGGTGCTATGCTGCCGCCGGCCGTTAACAACCGATATCCTATGGCCATCTGGGGAGGCGCGGGCTCTTCTTTCTTGGTTAATGGCCGTTCTAAGAATAAGCAAGAGACAATCAATTTCTTAAGATGGCTTACCGAAAAAGAACAACAAATATTCTTATCAAAAAAGACCCTGAACCTTCCTTCTAACAAAGAGAGCCTTGCGAATATACCGGGGATCTTAGCGCAGTTCGCTGATGATATGGATTATGTTACCCACCCTAATATATTGTCTGTCCAGGAAAGCCCCAGGGTGCTGGAGGCATTCACCAAAGGAATACAGGCTATAATAATAGGAGTAAAAACCCCGGAACAGATAGCCGATGAGGTTTCCAAGGTTAAAGAAAGGGTAATGAAGGAATAAAAGTCGTGCTAGGCACGATTTTTTAACTGATGAATAGAACAAGATATACAACAGCAAATTATCTATTTATTCTACCCGCCGTATTAATATTTTCTCTATTCTATATCTATCCATTCTTTAAAGTTTTTCAATTAAGCCTCAGCCAATGGGACGGCATTGCATTTAAGCCGGCGGCCTTTGTTGGTTTTGCCCATTTTAGGAATATAATCTTTAGAGACGCATCAAAGTGGTGGGTGTCGATGGGTCAGGCCGGATATATTACTCTTTGGGCGCTCACATTTCAAAATATATTAGCCCTTTTGTTAGCTTTGGCCTGTGATAAGGCAATCAAGGCAGGTAACGTATACCGGGTTATATTTTTTATCCCGCCTATTCTTTCTGCAATAGTTGTAGGCTTGGTATGGTGGTGGATTTATGACGGAAACTGGGGCCTTTTGAATCAATGGCTTACAAATATCGGCTTTGGCCATTTTGCACATACTTGGTTAGGGTCTACTATAGATGAAGCTTCCATGGCTTTTGTAAGAATGGCACCTTTGACATGTGTAGCAATAGTGCATTGTTGGAAAGGCTTTGGATGGGCGTTTATAATATTGTTGGCGGGCTTGCAGAGCATTCCAAGGAACTTTTATGATGCAGCCAGAGTAGACGGCGCCGATAGCTGGCAGGTATTCTGGCGGATAACTTTTCCTATATTAATACCGGTTATAGTGCTTGTTGTTATCCTTACCATTTTAGGAAGCATGCAGGGATTTGTGTTGATTCTGGCTATGACTCACGGTGGGCCCGGCTATTTTACCGAGGTTCCGGTAACGCGAATCTTAACTTCTATGAAAGATGGCCATTTTGGGTTTGCATGCGCACAGTCGCTAATATTCGGTTTGATATTATTGGCGTTGTCATTTAGCCAGTTGAGGATTTCAAGGTGGGTTCAGAGGGGTTGATGAAAAAGACATTCGGTATATATACTGTTAAAAGATACGCTTGCCGTTTTTTAATGCATGGCTTTCTTATCGCTGTTTCCGCAGCGTGCATTTTTCCTTTGTTGTGGATGCTCGGCACGGCTTTAAAGACACAGCAGACGGTCTTTAGCGATTTAAGTCTTTTCCCGCGCCATCCCCACTGGGAAAATTTTTATATTGCATGGACAAAAGCCAATTTCGGAGTTTACTTTTTAAATAGCGTCTTTTATACCACAGTCGTAGTTATAGGCATAGTTTTAATCGCTTCTTTGGCTGCCTATGCGTTTTCCAGATTGCAATTTCCGGGCAAGAACTTTTTCTTTTATATATTTTTAGCGGCAATGATGATTCCCTTACCAGGTTCATTTGTGGCCTTATTTGTAGTGTTAAAAAAAATGCATCTAACTGAGGGCATGATCCTGCCAAGAATCGGATATGTGCTGGCATTGATAAATGTAGGGCTTTCATTAAGCATTTTTCTTCTTAAGACGTTTTTTGACCAGATGCCCAAAGATTTGGAAGACTCAGCGAAGGTGGACGGTTGCAGCCGCTTAGGCATATGGTGGCATATGGCTTTGCCTATCGCCCGGCCTGCGATTGCGGTAGTTGTTATTTTTAACGCATTGAATGTGTGGAATGAGTATATCTTGGCTATGCTTATCCTTCAGGAAAAATCAATGATGCCTTTGCAAAGAGGGCTTATGGTTTTTCGAGGAGCGCATATGACCCAGTATCCGTTACTTATGTCCGGTATCACTATAACCGTAATACCCATAATCTTAATTTATCTTTTCATGCAAAAATATATTATAAAAGGAATAGCTGCTGGCGCAGTCAAGAGATGAAGGTGCTTCAGAGCATTGCGGAACGAGACTGAAATTTTTTGCCGTCCTTTTGGACTTACGACTCGTTCGTTTGGCGGAATTCTTTAGCCGAGAAATAGCGAGTCAGTTCCGCCACTCACTCCTCGTAAGCCCTAAAAGGACATTTGGCAAAAAATTTCTGATGTCTCGCTCCGCAACGCTCTTCGCCTGAGGCGTTAAAAAATGAAACAGTTAATAGCAACTATTATAGTAGCAATTTTCACCGTCTCCGGCTGTGCCAGGAAGCCCGCAGGAGATGTGAGGGAATTCCATAAAGGCTATTTTAAGGATAAGGTTTCTACTGCCCCGGGCTTTTCAGAAGGCGTAGGCCCGACAGTAGAAAAGGCAGCTACTCAGGAGATTAAGGACCTTGGCAGAAGAGAGACAAAAGAATACGATTTTGGCGATGACACATCGGATACCCTAACTATAAAGGCGTGGGAGGCCTTAAATCATAAAGACGAAAAAGGGGTCCTCCTTTTTACTGAAAGATGTATTGAATTATATGCTGATAAGGCTAAAAAACAAGGCAGCGCTTTAAGCGATTTTCCTGAGAGAGCCGGCATAAATATGTATCAGCAAATGAATGATGTCGGAACTTGCTATTTTATCAGAGGAGAATTTTTTAAATACAAGAAGGATTGGCAAAAGGCAATAGAGTCGTATCAGACTCTTATAGACGAATATCCCTTTGCTCAATACTGGGACCCTAGAGGCTGGTACTGGAAACCAGCAGTGATAGCCAAGGATGAGATTAGGAAGATAAATGAGAGATACTATGAGTAAATACAATACAGACGTTTACAAAATCATTCGGGAAAGTGTCTCAGATTTGTTCGGGAAAGTGTCCTATTTTCAATCGGGAAAGTGTACCCTCTTTTCAGGGTACAGTTTCCCGAACAGATTTGGGACACTTTCCCAAACAAAATTCAAAACGTCTGTATTGTTGTTATTGTTATTGCTTATAGCTTTTACTGCTGGTTGCGCAAAACCTACAACTCAGCAGGGTAGCTTTCCTTTAGCCAATCCTGGCACCGAAAAAATTGTAAATTATACCCGTTATGGCGAATTTAAAGGCATAGGAACCTCTGATTACAAATATGTAATAAAAAAGCAGGGGGGTTTAATTCATGCTGTAGGCGAAGGAATTTATCCTAATTCCAGCGCGATATTAAAAGATCCCCAGTATAAAGAGTTTAGAAAGCAGGGGAAACTTAAAGGAAATCATTGGGATTTTGTAAATACAAAAGACTATCAGGCAAATTTTTATAAATGGGCCACAGCATCTGAAGTAAGAGGAGTTAGGCTTTTTTATACAGCCCTTTCCCTTGAAAGAGCGGGCCTTCTAATACATGCAATTAAGGCATATTATGCTATAGTAGTGCATTTTCCACAAGCAATAAGTCGGACATATTGGAATACCCCCTGGTATGTTGGTCAGGTGGCTATTGATAGGATAAAATACATATGCCTGACTCATCCTGAGCTAAGAATGGACTTAATAAATGCCGGTATAATAGTAAAAAACGGCTACGACGATAATATAAGAAACGATATATTCTTAGTAAATCCAGGCAAGCTCATAAAAGTTAAACCTTCAGGCCTTAAGCCTAAAAGGCAAAATTTAAGGGGTTATGAAATTATAAAAAGCACAGGCACCGGCTATATAAAACTCCTCCAATACGGCAATAGAAGCTGGCAGCTTTTAGTAAATGGTGTACCCTATATAATAAAAAGTATCGCTTATGCGCCTTCTAAAGTTGGACAAAGTCCGGATGAAGGGACTTTAGAAGATTGGATGCAGGCAGATTATAATAATAATAAAAAAATAGACGGACCTTACGATTCCTGGATTGATAAAGACAAAAATAACCGGCAGGATAAAAATGAAGGGCCAACAGGGGATTTTCATCTTTTCTGGCAGATGGGAGCCAATACCATAAGAGTATATCACCACGCCTCCAATAAACCATTGCTTAAAGACCTTTATGAAAATTACGGGATAATGGCACTTATGGGAGATTTCCTGGGCGCATATACCGTCGGTTCCGGAGCATCCTGGTATAAAGGGACTGATTATAGCAATCCAATCCATCAAGAAAACATGCTAAAAAGCGTAAAAGGCATGGTCGGAGAATATAAAAATGAACCTTACATTCTTATGTGGGTTTTGGGAAATGAAAACAATTACGGCGTTGCCAATAATGCGAAAAAAGACCCTGAAAGTTATTATAAATTTGTTAACAGGGCAGCCAAGTATATAAAAGAGTTAGACCCTTATAAAAGGCCAGTTGCTATTTGTAACGGAGAAGTGCTTTTTTTGGATATCTTTGCAAAAAACTGTCCGGATGTGGATGTATTCGGTGTAAATGCATATAGAGGAGATTGCGGCTTCGGCCATTTATGGAAGTGCGTAAAAGACGAAGCGGATAAACCGGTTATTATTACAGAATATGGATGCCCTGCATATTCTAACCTTTACAGCCGCCAGGAGGCAGAAGAAAAACAGGCCCGATATCTGAAAAATTGCTGGTTAGACATAATGAGCAATGCCGACGGGTATGGCGAAGGCAATGCTTTAGGAGGAGTTGTTTTTGAATTTGTTGATGAATGGTGGAAGGCATATGAGCCCTCATTGCACGATGTGCATACCCAGTGGCCTGGGCCTTTTCCTGACGGCTGGGTTTATGAAGAGTGGTTTGGTGTCTGCGGACAAGGCGATGGGAAAAACAGCCCTTATTTAAGGCAGCTACGCAAGTCATATTTTGTAATGAAGGAGTTGTGGAGGGAAGAGTAAATTTTGCATACTTGCCTATGCTTGCCGTGAGCTCGAGCATTGTTTGCTCGGCTGAAATTTTTTGCCGTCTTTTTGGACTTAATGGTTCGTTCGCTTGACGGAATTCCCTCACTTCGTTCGGTCAGTTCCGTCGTCTCACTCGCCATAAGTCCTAAAAAGACATTTGGCAAAAAATTTCTGATGCCTCGCTCACAATGCTCTTCGCTTTTGTTAGGAGTCGCTTCGGCAAGCATGCAAAATTTTAAAATACAAAAGTAGAATTTTTAAAAAACAGAAAGGAGGGAATCGCAATGGGTAAAAAAAGGTTTATAGGGTTCATGGTATTTGCGGTGTTAATATTTACAACAATGGCTATCAAAGCTCAGGAGGTTGAGTATTTTGAG
>CAZMYR010000041.1:4240-13847 GCA_964570585.1 uncultured Planctomycetia bacterium | reverse complement strand
GTTGCGTATATGTTTCCCGGCCAGGGAGCCCAGTATGTCGGAATGGCTAAAGGTTTATATGAGGACTACGAAATAGCTAAAAAAACCATTGATAGAGCCGATGAAATTTTGAGTTTCAGCTTAAGCAAACTTATGTTTGAGGGCCCGGAAAAAGAACTTATCCAGACCAGAAACTGCCAGGTAGCAATTATGGTAGCCAGCGCAGCCGCATTAAGGGTTCATCTTACCCAAAAATCGGAATTTACCCCGGAGCTTGTTTTAGGTTTAAGCCTGGGGGAATATACAGCGTTGGTAGCTGCTAACAGTATGCTTTTCTCAGACGCAGTTAAATTAGTAAGAAAACGTGGTGAATATATGGAAGAAGCGTCAGAGAAAAACCCCGGTGGCATGATATCAATTATTGGATTAGATCGCAATAGCGTTGAAGAAATTGCTAATGAATCAGGCGCAGAAGTGGCTAACCTGAATTCTCCGGGACAAGTAGTCCTTTCAGGTACTACCGAAAGTATAAAAAGAGCAGCCAATATTGCTTCTGGTAAAGGCGCAAAAAGAACGATTTTTCTCAAAGTAAGCGGCGCTTTTCATTCAACCCTTATGGCAGAAGCAGGGCATAGATTGGCCGAAGATTTAGAAAATGTTGCTGTCGTTGCCCCAAAAATTCCTGTTATAAGCAATGTAACTGCTAATTCCACATCTAATCCTGAAGACATAAAACAGAATCTAATAGACCAGCTAAGCACCACAACCCACTGGGAAGAATCGATTCTAAGAATTTCCCGGAACGGAATAAAGACATTCCTTGAAATAGGCCCGGGCAATGTCTTAAAAGGCCTTCTTAAGCGAATAGACCCAAACCTAACCTGCCACAGCATCCCTGCGTAATATAATGCATGTTATTATAAAATAAATTTGCAGAAATAAAATACAATGGAATAGGGTCAGGTCTTGAAATTTGAATTTTCTACCAACTACTACCAACTACCAAAAATGTCAAGATTCAAGACCCTATTCAGCACTGTCTGTTTTTTATTATCAATTGGTGACCCTATTTATGCTCTATTCATGCTGACCCTATTCATGCTATTCATGAGACCCTATTCACAATGATATAATAAAAGATTTAAGGTTATGGGAAAAATTAAGAGAAACAAATTTAAGTTAGGCCTTTTAACACCGATACTCCTTATTTTTATTTCCAATATTATCTACTTGAATGATGTTTTTGCAAACCAGCCAAAGAATGTTGCAATATCGAATGTTAGAGATACTACCTTTACCACTTCCTGGATAACTGATGCAACAGAGGCTGGTTACATAAATTATGGAACTACATCCCCTCTTGGTAATACAGCGGATGATGTAAGAGGTGAATTTTTTGAAGGAACTACACACTATGTGACTGTAACTAATCTTTCTCCAAATACGACTTATTACTATGATATAGTCTCAGGAGGTGTTACCTATGATGAAGGCGGTCTGCATTATACAATGACAACGGGACCAACTTTAGACCCACCGTCGCCGGATACTGTCTATGGACTGGTTTTTTTGAGTGATGGTACTACACCAGCGGAAGGTGCAATTGTCTATATTAAATTAAGGGATAATGATGGGGAGGGTACAACTGGTGAGTCTCAAATATGTTCGTCCTTAGTAGAAAGCACAGGATTTTGGTCTTATGGACTTGGTAACGTTAGGATACAAACCCTGGATTCATATTTTGAGTATTCAAAAAGCGGAGATAGTCTTATTCTTGAAGTGAAAGGTCCTAATGGTGGAGTTACTTCACAAATTGTGGATACAAAAGATGACACTTCTGCGTCGCCTATGACGCTTGAACCAAATGCAGCACCTGTGCTTGAATGGACAGGAGAAGCTGGTTATGAGAGCGGTGGCCTTGAACTAGAAACTGGCTACGCCTCAACCGATTTCACATTCAGAATAAAATACATAGATTCAAATAATGATCAACCGGCAGTGCACAGAGTTTATATAGATAAAAACGGAGATGGAGATTATTCTGACACAGGCGAAGCAAATAACATGACAGCCACCGGAAGCGATTATGCATCTGGAGTAATTTATACCTATGCAACGACTATTCCATATTCTCCGGGAAGCGATAATTGTTCATATTATTTCGAATTTTCTGATGGATTAGAATTTGCAACTGGGAATATAACCAAGGCAATTAATGAGGCAACAGCTATAAATAAACCTGATGTACTTCAGACGCTTGGCATTACCATTGATAAAAATAGCTGGGGCATAACACCCGTCCCAATTCAGATACCGGCGCCGGAACAGGTAATGTCACAAGGAGAGAGGATAAAAGTTACCAACTCCGGCGACGGATTACAAACTTTTGCTTTAAGGATTCAAGATGAGGACGATAAAGGTGAATGGGTACATAATTCCACAGAAGATAACGCGGGTTTAAATACCTATGTATTAACTGCTATTTTCTGTGGTGCAAGCGACATTCCCGGTTCCTCTGACTATAATGAGGGAGAAAGTGAGGATGTTATAACTATTTCTTCTCAAACAGCCGATACCACAAAATTTGCTTATTCGCTCGGTTCACAAAACGGACAATCAGTCCCACCCTCTAATGATATATATCTTTATTTTAGGTTAGATTTACCAACAGCTGTAAGTGGTATTCATTTTGATGAGGAACACAAGATGACAATAGAATTGAGTTGTCAGGGAGAATAAATTATTTTTGAAAAATTAAATTGAAGGGAGGTGAAATAGATGAAAAGATTGTTAGCGATAGCAATAATTGCAACTGCAGCATGCGTTATAGCAGTTACAACAGATGCTTTTGCTGCACTAGAACAGACTATAACAATAACAGCGACAGTTTCTGGAGTCCAGGGTGTAAGTCTATCAGCTGGAAGCTGGGCAGTAGGTGCCATTAACACTGGGGAATCTAAGGACTCAAGCACAATCACTGCCACCAATAGTGGTAGTGTAACTGAGACTCTTCAAATGTCCGCTGCAAGCACCGGTAATTTTGGACTCGGCACCGATGCAGGTGAAGACCAGATAGCTATCTGGGGTAAATGCGCAGCAACTGATCATGGATTGACATTGACCATTGATAATGCCTTAACAGGCACACCAGGTCAAAGAAGTGAAAATGTTGATCCTACTGATAGCTTGGCAGTTTACATGAAGTATAAGGCTCCAACATCGATTACTGGCGCAAACGAAAATGGCGCTGCTAGTATAACAGTAAGCACAGCACCGGCAATATAATATATTAGCTAGTAAGGCCAAAGGTTTTTGATAGAGGTGAATTATGTTCAGGAGAAAATATCTGTTTGCAGGTATTCTCTGCGTAAGCATTATTGTACTGCCCACTTTGTTAATCTATGCAGCAGGATTGAGGGTAGGCCCCTCAGAGGTGACTTTAAAGAATGTACCTGTTGGAATTTTATATGATTTTCAAAAAGAACATGGTATATTTCTTAAGATATATAACGATTTTGAAGAGAGCCAAATTTATACTATCTCAAGCTTAAAATCATCTGAGATAAATAATGTTCCGGAAGATTACGATGATATCCCTGATGCAAATTGGCTCTATTTTGAGACTAACGAGATAGAAATAGAAGCTAATGGCACAGGAGAAGTTAAGATGTATCTTAACATCCCGGATGATGAGAAATATTACGGCCAATTCTGGGTAGTAAGCATCCGCGTTAAGAGTATTCCAAAAATGGGGCAGGGTATATCATTGGCCTGCCATCCAAGGATAAAGATAGAGACGTTGAAATCTAAAGCTTCGGATTAATATTATGATTAGAAATAAGTTATATAAAACTTTGCTAATTTGGGTTATGTTTGTGTTTATCTTTTCGCACACAAGCGCATTTGCTACGGGCTCTGACACAGCCGCTATTTACATAACTGCCTTAATAATAGGCGATATCACTCCTCCAGAGACGCAAGATGATTATGACGGTTTATGGCATAACGAAGATTTTGTTATTACTTTAACCGCTACCGACACACAAAGCGATGTAAGCGATACCTATTATAAAATTAATGATGGCCCGGAGCAAACCGTGAGCGAGGCAGGCCAGCCACTAATATCTGCAGAAGGGGACAATAACACCTTAGAATGCTGGAGCATAGATGAATTTGATAATGAGGAATTGCCGCATAATATGCTTACAGAGATTAAATTAGACAAGACCCCACCATCTATTAGTATTTTAAGCCCGGAGGATGAATCAGCAGTTGGTGAAAGCCCCATAACAATTACCGGAATAGTAAAAGATGCGCTTTCGGGCATAGAAGATGTTGAAATTGACATAGGAGGAGAGATTTTTTATCCTGTAATAGAACCAGATGGAACTTTTTTACTTGCAGATGTTGATATTATTGGAGGACCAAATAGCATTACGGCTTTAACGCAAGACATTGCCGGCAACGAAGCAGAAGATAGTATCACAGTATTTTTAGGATGGGTACTACACTTAAAAGAAATGCCTTATTATGAGGTAGGAGACTATTACAGCGGCGCAGCTTCCTGCCAGATGATATTAAACTATATAAGAAACGGCGTGGCAGACGAGTTAACTCAAGAGGAAATCTATAACTACGGCCATCCATACAATTATGAAGAAAATTCAGAACTTTTAGAAATGGATCCACATGCTATAGATTACGCTCTCGGTCATTTCGACCCATATGATCCTAGTGATCCTTACGGCTATGGAGATGCATATAAAGGGTATAATTTCGGTATAGAGACTTTTGAAAGCGACGATTTCACCGAATACCTGAGAGATGTTATACACTGGATGGCCTATCCTGTAACCATCGATTATTGGCGGATGGATGAAAACCTTGTAGCATGGCCCAATACACCTGCTGCAGTTCCAGCTTATGGCACCTATAATCATTGGATAGTTGTAAACGGAGCTTCAACAGATGAAAACCCTGTACCAGAACCTCACACAAATCCATGGTATACACCAGATTTTACAGTATATGGCTTATGGTTGACAGACCCAGCTTCTGATGGAATTGGACAAGATTTATATGCAACATCCCAAACTGCACAAGAAACATATCTTCTCCCGCTTGTAACCGCTGACCGTCATGATGGAAAATATCTACAGGTAGCAGAACCGCCTGAAGAAGAAAGCGATGCAAGAGTTGATTTAGCAGAGCCGAAGGTAAATGCGGAAACTCTTAGAATAATAGAAATAGCCGAAGACGTAACAAAAGATACCTCATATAATTTATCTATGTTTGATGAAAGATTAGAAAGCGCTAAAATGCATATTTATGACGCTGCATTGGCGGTAAGCCTTAAAAATGACACTAAATTAAGTAAGAATGTGCTTTTCTCCGAGCAGATTGATGATTTATTACGTTCAGTTTTTGATAAAAACCAAACACCCATTGAACTTGATTGGAAGAAAATAGTCGATTCTTCACTTCTAACAGATGACGATTTTAGAAAAGCTTTCGATGGAAGCCAGGTGAGAAGTTTTGTTAAGGTAAGACGCACAGATAAAGACAGTTTCTATTATTTAATCCCATTTGATAAATACGTTAAGGGACAGTTTTTGACTTATGCAGCAATTATTATTGATGCGAAAGACGGTAGTTTTAAAGCAGCCTCATGGGTAGAAGAACCAACGCGGTTTATCCAGGTAAGCAAAGATAAAGCGATAGAATTTCTGTTATCAGAGTATCCCCATCTACAGAATGCAGGGTTAAATGCCGAATTAATCTGGCAGCCAAATGGTCCTTCAGAATCACCTTTTTATCCATACTGGAGAATAATCTCAGCAGGAGAAATTTATTTTGTAACTCAGGATGGTAAGGTTATAAGCCAAGATGAATAATAAGCATTCAGTAAAATTCATGGTAAATGCCGTCATTGCGAGTCCCGAAGGGACGAAGCAATCCCGCAACATAAAAAAACGCCTCTATATATTAACATGCATTACACTAATCCTATTATTCTCTTATAACACCCTTTTTGCCTTTGAAGAAACCATCACCATTCCTGCAGAAGATCCTGAAGGAGTAACAGTCGATTTAGAAAAAGGCCAATACATAGTTGAAATTGAAGGCGGAGCTATTGTGCTTTTTTATCCCATAAATCCTAATTATTGCTGGTTAATCGGGGTAGCAGCGGGAACAGATGTAAAAGGTGGTCAAGATGAGCCTAATATCGGAACAATATATTTTGAACCCGACCCGCCAGTTTATACACAGGCAGAAGCAGAGCAACAGGTAAAAGAAGCGCTTAAACAAAATGTCACAGGGACATATTTAAGATTTACCCTCAAAGAAGATAAAACAGTGAGATTCTGGATAAGCGATTTTGATTATACTGATAATACCGGAATGATTAAGCTAAGAATTCAATCAATTTCAGATTAGATATCATAACAACATTCATGTTTTTTATTGGTTCAGATGATTTTAGATAAAGGTAGAACAGATGAGAAAGATTAATAAAAAAATTTGTTTAGAAGCGTTATTCTTACTCGGAGTTCTAATTGTCGCATTGGTTTTAACTGGAAGATGTATCGCAGATGAACGAAAAGTGCAAAAATCGTGGTCAAAAACTAAGATATCAAAGATTATCAAAAAAATACACAGAATAAAGATAACTAATGTGAGAGACGTTACTTTTAACGTTTCATGGGTCTCTCCAAAATCCGAAACATGCAAGGTTATCTATGGAATAGATCCACATAATTTGAGCAATGTATGTTATGACGACCGTGGCAAGGTAACAGTGGACGATACCCATTATGTAACAATAAAAAATTTATCCCCAACTACATTATACTATTTTGATATCGTTTCCGGTGATGTAACTTATGATAATGGCGGAGCTCATTACACCTGCACCACTAGTCCTACAATAGGTCTTCCAGACTCAGATACAGTTTATGGTCGGGTGTTTAAAGAAGATGGAGTTACCTACGCAGAAGGAACTATAGTCTATATAAGGTTGGAAGATAATAATGGAGCAGGAAGCGCAGGTTTTTCTGCTGAGATGTCTGCTTTAGTCGATTCCTCTGGATACTGGTTCATAAATTTCGGTAATGCAAGGACTCAAGACCTTAGCGCATATTTTAGTTATTCAAGCTCAGGAGACAATCTCATCCTTTATGCCCAGGGCGCAGGTGATGGGACCGCTTCTCAAACTGTTGATACAGGAAGCGATTTCCCTGCTGCTGATATGATCTTATTTGTAGCTGTTCTCGATGTCGAAGTAGATATCTTTAATGATGCAGGATATTCTCAAAAAGACAAATTCTTCAATGCAGGAACTATCAGCGTAAATGTTGAAGATGACCGCTATCATACTGGCGATGGCTCATCTCCCAATTTTATGACAACCCCTATTCTAGTCTTGGGTATCTCTGTTGAGCCAACAACTTGGGCGATTGACAATTTAGCCGAGGAGGACATCAGTCAATCAGGCCTATTTACTGTAACTAATACCGGGAGTATATCTGAGACGTTTAGCTTGAGTATAGAAGGCCCCAGTTCTCCCTCGGACTGGACAGCAGGTTCGTCACCCGACAACGAAATTTATGTATTAAAAGGATTCTTTGGTCCAACTTCTGATGGGGATCCAACAGATCTATTTTTATCGGATGACATCATCACGATGGGTACTCCCTCGTCGGCAACCAATACCCAATTTGGAGATACAAGTTTAACTCTTAATGGCGTTAATGTTGAAGCAGCCGGAGAGCGTGGCTTATGGTTTCAATTTCAGGCACCAAGCTCAGCCAGCTATGGAGATGAGCAGCAATCAACTACAAAAAATATAGGTGCAAAATCATCGTAAGGAGTTGGCTTTATAATAAGATAAGGAGATCCTTCACTCGCTAACGCTCGTTCAGGATGAGGGGTCGAAAAACACGAAAAACTCCCCGACCCCTCAATTTACTAAAAAACTTTATCAATGAAAAAATATTTTGGTAATTTAATATTAATAGCTGCAGCTTGTATTGCCTTGCAACTTCTCTTTCCTCTGAAAGGTATAGCTGCAGAGATAGAACTTCAGGCAGGCTGGAACCTAATAGCCCTACCAGCAACCCCATCTGCACCATATACCGTCTCTACCTTAATAGAAGATATAAATAACCAGGGAGGGACCGCTCAGGAAGTAGATAGATGGCATGAGGCTGGCTGGAGTGGGCATATAAAAGACCTGCCCTTTAACGACTTTGATATAGAAATAGCTAAAGGCTACTTTGTAAGATGCAACAGCTCAAGCACCTGGACAGTTACAGGAACTGAACTTAATATAACATCCATTCCATTAGATGCCGGCTGGACACTCATATCCTTGCCCAATCCTGGGTACCTAGCCCAAACCTTAATAGACGACATAAACTCGCAAGGAGGGACAGCTCAGGAGATAGATAGATGGTATAACGCTGGCTGGGATGGCCATATAGATGCCTTACCATTTAATAATTTTAACATAGAGGTAGGCAAGGGTTATTTTGTAAAATGTAACTCTGCCATTGACTATCATATTATTACTGAAACTGAACCTAATGGTGATTTCAGCTCGGCTAATTCTTTAGATTTAAATTCTTCCATTACAGGAACTATAGATCCGGTTGAAGATCAAGATTATTTCAAGATAATTACAACTCAATCAGGAAAGATATATATCTCTCTAACTAATGTTCCATCTAATATAGATGCCTACGTCTATCTTTATGATTCTGATCACTCTCAAATTGCTTATAAATATAGTGGAGGTTATGGGAACAGCATCAACTTAGAAAGGGAACTCCCTGCTCCTGGGGACTACTACATCCGGATATTTGATAATGGTAATAATAACTCATCAACCTCTTTATATACATTAACCATGAGCTTTACAACCTTGTTTATATTTAATCAATCTGTCTCCCCAACCATCTTCAGCCCCAATGCCGATGGTAACTACGATACCGTTACAATAAAGGCTACCACCAACAAACAAGCCAATTGGACCATTACCATAAAGGACTCATCAAGCACCTTAATAAGAACCTATACCGGCCAGACCTCTGACAACAAAATAGAGCAAATCTGGGATGGTAAAGATGAATCAGCAACTGTTGTATCAGATGGTGTATATACCTGCTACATAGATGCCAATGAGCCTATAACAGGAGCTGATGCACCAGAAGTATCAGTCACAACAAAGATAGACAACACCCCACCTACAGGGAGTATATCAACTCCAACCTCTGATGAGGTCTTATCAGGCACAGTCGAAATAAGGGGCACAGCCGATGATGAAAACTTCTCCATGTGGTGTCTATATTATGGCCAAGGCACATCTCCTACACACTGGGATGGTATAATCTGTAGCCATTCTCCAGCACCAATAGAGAAAACCTTAACAAACTGGGATACCTCTAATCTAGCTAATGGAGATTATGTTATAAGGTTATGGGTAAGAGATACAGCAGAAAATATAACAACAACAACAGGTGTGCCTGTTGTATTAGATAATTTCCTTATATTCAGTCAATCTATCTCCACAGGCATCTTCAGCCCCAATGCCGATGGTAACTACGATACCGTTACAATAAAGGCTACC
>CAZMYR010000041.1:0-4140 GCA_964570585.1 uncultured Planctomycetia bacterium | reverse complement strand
TCTAGCTAATGGAGATTATGTTATAAGGTTATGGGTAAGAGATACAGCAGAAAATGAAACAATCATCAATATCCATGTAAGCATATATAATGAAGGTCCGGATATTGATAATCTCACAGTTATTCCTAACCCATTTTCGCCTGATGAAAGTGGCACATGGGTGGATATTAATACAGGAGAAGTTTTTAATGAACCTGGACCAAATCGTGTTTTAGATGATATTGCCGAAATCTCCTTTACAGCTACTTCGCATGCATTCTTTAATATTGCAGCCTTCGATGCTAATCAAGATTTGATAAAGCAGCTTATTTATGGAGTATTAACCCCTGATCCCCAGACCAGTTTGATAAATTTACAATGGAATGGCCGCAACCAGAGTAATAATTTAGTTCCAAATGGAGAATACACATTAATAGTAAATGGCGGAAGTGTTGATAAACAAAAGACTGCATTAGTTACGGTTGATAAAAAACCGTTTATTACTAATGCCAAAGTAACCCCTAATCCTTTTTCACCAGATGGCGATGGTATAGATGAAACAACCACTATTTCCTATGATATCTCCGAAAACTCATATGTTACAATCGAAGTTTATAATCAACAAGAGGCCTTAGTAAAAACACTGGTTAATCATCAACTTTTTGCCAGCGGAAGTTATAGCCACGTCTGGGACGGTAAGGATGAACAGGAAGGAGAACTTCCTGAAGGGCGATATACCGTGAAGATTAACGCCCAAGCTAAAACCGGAAATATAGCCGACCCTGTTTATTTAAATGTTTCTATGCTATTTATTTCCGATATCCGTATCTCTGCAGATGAAATTAATCCTTATTTAGGGGAAACAACTACCATTACTTATCAAATGGCCAGGGAAGGTATTTTAAACATTAATATATATGATAGCGAAGATGATTTAGTAAGAAACCTTATCTTAAATCAAACTCGTTCAGCAGGAACTCATTCAGAGATTTGGGACGGAAAAGATGACTCAGGTCAAATTGTGCCTGATGGAGCATATTACTTTATTATTGAAGATAGTGCAAGTGGGACGCCTATGGTTGTTTATGACCCTCGAGGAACAGGAGGTAGGAATATTTCTCACAGCATTAGCTTATCCGCCACAGATTTTAATCCACTTCTTAATGAATTTTGCATTCTAAATTATAATCTTCCTCAATCTGTTAAGATTAATCTTAAAGTTCGCTATGGAAGATATTCTGGGCCAGCTGTTAAGGTAATAAAATATCAAGAGCCCGTTTCCAGCGGACAACACCAAACTCTCTGGGATGGTAGAGACGAAGCAGGTAATTTTGTCGACCGAGATAATTTTACCTTCGCCATCTGGGGTTATACTCTGGATGAGGATACTATTATGATTGTTGGGGGTAGACCTGTGATTAGTAATTTAGATATCGATCCTATTCGCTTCAGCCCTTATGTAAATCCTTATAGCACAGATGTTCCTCATCAAGGCACAATTTCCCTTAATTTATCCAGGGATGCCAATGTTACGATAAACATTTATGACTCAGAAAGTAATTTAGTGCGAGCTCTGTTAGATAATCAACCCTGTCCGCAAGGAAGCAATTCTTTTGTCTGGGACGGTAAAAATAATGAGGGAAAACTAGTGCCTGATGATTTCTATAGAGTAATAATTCAGGCCAACAAAGACGGAAATTATTCGGAAAGTTATACTTTTCATGCCGAGATTTTCTATTAACCCCGTTAGAAATACCACTATGTCGACTGGTATAACAGAATTTCTAACGAGATGAATACAAGGAGTGGTTGAGATGAAGAAAAGGATTTTTTGGATTTTAGTTTTTATAAACCTGTTTTTTCTTAGCACCTTAACTGAAGGAAAATCTCAAAATCAGCTAACTATAAAGTTGCTTTTTCCAAAAAAGAGCACTTCCACTATGGCAATACCAAGGCCAAGAATAGAACCTGAGAATGTTTCTGGATTAGTATCTATTGACATCAGTCCTATTCCAAGTAAAATAGAAAAGGACAGATACCTGGTAGAATACTTTTTAGATGAACAATTAATTTATCAAACCACAGGCTTTAATGAACAAAAGCCAGCTCAAGTTTCTTTTACTTATACATTAGATACCACAAGATATGAAAATGGCCCACACAAACTAATTATCAACTTCTGGGATAAATCTGGGCCATCAGCCATTGGAATAAGAGAAATCAACATAAACAATAATTCTGCAAATGCAAATGAATAAGCAATTTTTAAAGATTTTATCTATCTTTGTACTTTTTTTCTTCAGTGCTAATCTATTTTTTCCTCAGGCAAGCTTTGCTGAGCTTCCTTGTTGGAACGACGGCACAATTGCCTATGCTGAATGGGGAAGAGGTGGCGCTACAGATGTTCACCAGGGAGACATCAACAGGAGAGGCAAAACAGAGGTAGCTGACCCTATCGATGTCTCCAATGGCAACTATTTCTATCAAAATCAGGATTTGTTTATCCCTTCAAGAGGCTCACCCTTAGAAATAAATCGTTTCTATAATAGTTTGGATACCTATGAAGGCCCGTTTGGTATTGGCTGGAGCCATAGTTACAATATCTTTTTACTTGAGGTTTCTGATGGTAGCCAGACATATATTCTAAGACGAAACGCCAATGGCTCAAAGGATAAATTCTTGAAAAATCCTGACGGTTCCTATACTGCTTCCTTTGGTTGCTATGATACCTTAGTCAAAGAGGCAGAAGGCTATTTTATCCAGGATAAGCATGGCCTAAGTTATAGCTTTGACTTAGACGGTAAACTAAAATCTATTACTGACCGCAATCAGAATAGAATCAGTTTGGAATACGATTCTGAAACAGGTGTCTTAACTCGAGTCACTGACAGCCTTAATCGCTCAATTGACTTCAGCTATAACAACCAGCACAAAGTTACCCAGATTAGAGATTTCACAGACCGCACCACGAGTTATGAATATAATCAAGAGGATAATTTAGTCTATGTTACTACTCCATCTACCGAGGATTATCCTTCTGGTCTGACTACAACATACACCTATGATGGCCAGCATAGATTAACTTCTATCACTGATGCTAAAGGACAAACCTATATCTCTTTAGTCTATGATGAAAACAGCCGGGTTAAAGAACTCACCTACGGCCAGGGTACATATTATTTTACCTACACATCTAATTTAACTGCCTTGATTGACCCCAAAGGCTTCAAGACCGAATATAAACTTAATCCCGACGGTACGGTGGAAACTAAGAAACAATATACTAATTATCTGAGAGCAGAGGACCCTTCATATTTTCAAACCAGATATGAATATAACGAAAATCGAGAGCGCACCAAGATAATCTATCCCAAAGGAAACTGGATTAAATATACCTACGATGATAAAGGAAATGTCTTAGAAATAAGGAGAAAGCAGATAAATACCGAAGACATAGATGATTCCCTAAATGATATAGTTACTACCTTTACCTATGAGCCTAACTTTAACCATATAGAAACCATAGCTGATCCAAAAGGTAATATTACTACATATAATTATGATGTTAAAGGAAACCTCGTAAAGATAACATACCCAGCTGTAGGAGAAGTTATCGCAGAGGCAATTTTTAGTTACAATGCATACGGCCAGGTTAAGATTGTGACTGACCCAAATGGAAACATAACCAAATATGAATACTGCCCTGATACGGGCTATTTAAAGAAGATAATAATGGGCTTTGGTTCTCCTGATGAGGCAGAGATACAACTGACTTACGATACAGTAGGTAATGTAACCAGCACAACTGATCCAAGAGGAAATACCACAAGTTTTGCCTATAATGAATTAAATCAGATTATTCAAACTATCTCATCAGCTCCATTTAGCTATATAACAGACTACTTCTATGATAGGAATGGAAATTTGGAGCGAGTCTCAAAGGAGACACGCGATCCTTCTAATCCATGGCAGACTACTATATATTCCTACGATATTTTAGACCAACTCAAATCAATCACAGATGAATTAGGAAACACAACTATATTCGGTTACGATGCCAATGGAAACAGAATTTTAGTTCAGGATGCGGAAAGTAACACCACCACCTATCAACATGACGAAAGAGATCTGCTTTGGAAAGTCACCGATGCTTTAAGCAAT
>CAZMYR010000040.1:0-14266 GCA_964570585.1 uncultured Planctomycetia bacterium | reverse complement strand
GTGAGGTGGGTTTTTGAGATGTTAAGTTAGCAGGGTGGCACTCTGGTGCACGGCACCTATTTATCATTCCCTTTTTATTCAGGTCTTCGGCGCCTTCTTCGTCTTCTCTATCACCTCTTTAGGTACATTCATCTTCTTAAGCTCTTCTTCTGTATGCACATTAAATACAGCCTGTAAAGCATCCATGCAGTCTTTGCAATTATCTATATGATTACGTATCTGTTCCTTTTGTTTCCCCTTTATTTTTCCTTCTATGTAATCTACAAAGGTTTTTGGCGATGGACAAGAACTATTAGGGACTATTTTGGCTTTTCCAAGATTCCTAATCTTAGGTTCTTCCCGAGGTTTCTGCATCATTTTGTAAAAAGCGTATATTAGATAACATACTAAAAAAAAGAGTATTATGCGTATCATCCTAACTTCTCCTTACCTCTGCTTGGCTTTTTTATGAACATATTTTTTCACAACCCATCGGTATTTATGCAGTTACAAGGAGTGTCCCGATTTCTGATATCTGTCATTGCTTTTGCCGGAAGCTCTTTTCGCCATTAAATATGCCTTTATTTTTTTCATTTCGTCAGTAGATGGCGCAGTTTTGCCTTTCATCCAGCGCTGGACTGTCCTTGTGCTTACGCTTAAGTATTCAGCAAGCTCTTTGGTCTGATAGTCAAAACCACCATAAAATTTATGCAGTTTCCTGAATTCTCTAATTGGATTTTCCATTTTAAGTAGATTTTAAAATAGACGATTTATGTCTCAGCGCCTTCTTGCAGTAAAATAGTTAATATTCTTCATGTAATTCCGGGTAACCTTTACGTCCTCTTTTCTTTTCGGCTCTTTTTTTCTTCCCCCTTAACATCTTTTGTTTTGCTCGCTTTGACCGCTTGCGTTTTTGCCTTCTTATCTTTTCTATCCTTTTCCGTTCGCCCGATTGCCTTCCCAGTATGAGGGCTTCAATCTTATTTACAAGGCGCCTGCGGGCCAAAAATCTATTTAAGGCCTGGAGACGTTCTTTCTCGCATTTCACCTCTATGCCGGTGGGTTTATGTTTTAAGTAAACACAAGTAGATACTTTATTGGTTCTTTGCCCGCCTTTTCCGCTTGAACGGATAAATTTCTCCTTAAGGTCTTTTTCACGGATTCCGAACCTTTTCATCCTTGCCATTAAGGCGTCTTGTTTAGCCCTGCTTACACCAAATTGCATAATATTAATTACCGCAGAATAGCCATATCATATTCTTAATACAGACAAATAATTGGAATATTACCATATTTTCAATGGCATTTAGAATCGAAATATTGCCATATTTCAGATGGTATTCTAGAAATAGGTAGCTTTCGCAAAGAGTTTGAAAAATATCTGTCTAATGTTTATTATCCCTACTCTCTTTTTAGGCCTTTCCAACCGTTTGGTGTAAAGTGTGAATCAAAGCGGCTGCGACTGCAAGATTAACTGCTGCTATTAAAAGGAAGCCCGCTGTTATTGTGTTTGTGCCGATTACCCAAGCACCCAATCCAAAACTAGTTGCGGATAATATTAATAATATAATTATCATCAACATATGATTCCTCCTTTCTGTTTTCGGTAATTGGAGTTTTTATTTTCTTAAGCAGAATAAATAATCAAGACGCCAAAAGCTAAGGCAACAATGCCAAGGAAACGGGCGATTGAAAGTGGTTTTCCTAACCACCAGCCAAGATAAGCATTTAGCTTTTTTTGACCAAGCGCAAATAAAAGTACACCCTTTATGACGGCCCAGATTCCAAGTACAATAATGACTCCTGCCAGCCTGCACTGTGAAGCAGCTAACAAAAAGATAACCCCGAATAAAAGGCTTAAAATACCGCCGATATAAAGCCTTTTTTGTTGCTTCCAAAAGGCTATATATTGCTTCAGCGTCTTTGGGTTTGCCGAAAAAATGATCCCCGTAACTACAATAGCTATACCAAAAAGCCTAACCAATATCACCATGGCTACACCTCCCTATGTGTTTGTGGTGTGGTTTCCCTGCCTGCCGACAGGCAGGCCGAAGGAAAATTAAAATGCCTGTTAAAGAATTTTATTTATTTTGTCCAATAACTCTTCAGGAGAGTACGGCTTTCTTACATACTCTTTTATTCCTAACCGGAGTGCTTCCTGCTCAGCGTCTTTAGAAGCAGTTCCTGAAGTTATTATTACTGGGATGTTTTTGGTATGAGTAGATTGCTTTAGCTTGCGAAGCACGCTGATACCCCCTCCTGCCGGCATAGTAATATCCAGGATGACTAAATCTGGCCGCTCCTTATGGACAAGTTGAATCCCACCGTAGGCGTCTGAAGAAGAAATTACCTCAAAACCTGATTTTTCCAAAAAAATCCTTAGTACCTCCCCTAAATTTAGGTCATCCTCTACTATTAATATCTTTTTGCTCATTATTATCTTGTGTGCATTTTTCTCTGTTTTGTCCTTAAATCGCGGGGTAAAAGCAAACAAAACCTGGTTTCTTTACCTGGCTGGCTAAACACATCTATCCTGCCTTTATGCAGTAGCACTATTTCCTTTACAATAGCCAGCCCCAGGCCAACACCATCCTTAGAAGATTCTTTAATGCGGTAATATTTATCAAATATCTTATCTATTTTATCTTGAGCGATGCCTTTTCCTGTATTGGCAACCTCCAATTTTGCTGTTTCTTCATCGGAATTGATTACGACACGGATTTCGCCGCCGGCTGGTGTATATTTAATAGCATTGGATAACAAATTTGCTACCGCTTGCCTTAGTTTCTTTTTATCGCCCCAGAGATTGATATGCTTAACCCCCTCCTCATATAATAATTTTAGTTTATTCTGCATGGCTAAGGGTTTAACTATATCAAGCTCCTCCTCAACAAGCGTCTTTAAGTCAACTAACTCTCTTTTTATATCTACCTTTGTGAGCTTTATCCGAGAGATATCTAAAACCATGTTGACAAACTGAGTTAGTCTCCCAACTGTAGATAAACAGATATTTAACATTTTCGCCTGAATTTGAGTAAGTTTACCAACCGTTTGCTTCAGCAGGCTCTCTACGCTTACTTTTATAGTAGTAAGGGGGGTGCGGAAATCATGGGATATCTCTGCTATAACAGCAGACTTTAACTCCTCTGATTTTTTGCATTCTGCAGAATACAGAAGCATCCTACCGATTATTTTTCTGACCAGGATATAAGTGATGAAAAAACCGCAGCTCGATAAAATCATAGCGATCAGCCATAAGAATCCGTTAGCACCTATAAATATTTTATATAGGGGATATCTGCCAATTACTAAATATACCATAATTAGCAACGGTATTATAGACATAAGGGCAAAGGCGATATTTAGCTTGCGTATCGGATCTTCCTTTAACTCAGTGATTATTATATTATAATCAGATGTCTTTTTCATCTCGGCAGACCTCCTTTTTTCATCAACAAAAACCTGCTTCGTATCTTTATTTTTCGGCGGACGTGATTATAATTGGTTCGAACCGCGACTGAAATAATCACACATATCCGAATGGAATCCTGTAAGTCTATTTATATCAAAAGTTAGCCCAAAAAGCAACCGATTTTGGAATATTCTACCTACTGAGGGCTGTGCGTATAAGGCCTTATGGCTTTATATATTTTTTGTGCTATGATTTTATAGCCTTCAGAATTAGGGATGATGAAAAAGGAGAATAAAAATATAAGTCTTGAGAGTGTCTTAAGCACTTACATATTAAGCCTGTTGATATCTTTCTCAGAAAGCTCCCAGGTGGCTGAAAGGGCATTCATTCGGGCTTGCTCAGGGTTTCTGCAACCAACTATAGCGCTTGTAATACCTTCCTTTTGCCAAATCCAGTTAAGGGCGATTTGATTCGGAGGCCTGTTCGTTTTTACTGAAATTTCATTTAACAGATTAACGATTTTTGAGGTCTTTTTGAATTTTTCTCCGACATAATACTTATAGAAAAAGCTGCGTGCATCGGAACTTTCAAATGCTGTTGGCTCCTTATATTTTCCGGATAATATTCCGCCGCCGAGTGAACCGTAAGTAAGAATCCCTATCCCTTTTTCCTTGCAGTACGGGATGGCATCCTTCTCCATTGAGCGCTCTAAAAGCGAGAAATGGTTTTGCAGAGTTGCAATATCAGCGAAATGCGAAATCTCCTTTAGCGACTCTAAATCGAAATTAGAAACACCGATATATTTGATTTTACCTTCTTTCTTTAATTTAGACATTGCTGTCATGGTCTCTTCTATCGGAGTGTTAGGGTCAGGCCAGTGGCACTGGTATATGTCAATATAATCGACCTGAAGCCTTTTTAGGGATTGCTCTAATTCCGTTTTAATTGAATCCGGCTTTAAGTTATTTTTTATATTCTGCCCCTCGCCGATTAACCCGCATTTGGTTGCAATAATGACTTTGTCGCGTTTGCCTTCTATGGCTTTGCCTATAATTTCTTCTGATGTTCCAGAACCATATATCGGGGCTGTATCAATCAAGTTCACCCCACAATCAAGGGCAGATAAAACAGCATCGATGGATTCTTTCTCCTCCGCGCCTCCCCAATTTTCGCCGCCAAATACCCATGTCCCTAAGGATATAACAGAAACATTTAAATCTGTGTTTGGTATTTTTTTGTACTTCATGGATACCTCCTTTAAAAATTGGGACAGGTACATTTTTTTCGTAATTACTAGCTAAAAATTAGTACCTGTCCCAATTTTTTAAACCTGAATTTCCATATCATCCAAAGACATAAATGTATCAGGGAATATCTTTTTTGCTTGAACTTCTGCTATTCTTCTGTCTTCTAAAGTTGGAAAAAGGTGCGGGTTAAAATGTATCAGCGCCAGCCTTTTAGCATTTGCCTCTACTGCTATATTAGCAGCTGTCTCCGGATTAAGATGGGGCCAGTCTTCTCTATATACTCCGGATTTTAAAGAACACTCGCACATAAGGAAATCAGCATCTTTTGCCAATCTAACTGCATTATCGCAGGGTCCTGTATCAGGGCAGTATGTGATAATTTCCTTATCAATCTCTATTCGGTATCCAAAACACCCTGCAGCGTGACGGAGCGGCCTGCATTCTACCGGAAAAGGTAGATTGTGCCTGCCTTCTTTCAGCTCAAATATTTCTACTTTATAATCTAATTTATCTATATTTATTGAAAAAGGAGGGCAAAAAACTTTATTTAACATTTCATTTGTTCCCTCAAGCCCGTATATTTTCATTCCTTGTGGAAACTTAAATTTATTTAAAGTGTGAAAACCTGTAATGTGGTCAAGGTGAAAATGGCTTAAGAAGATATAAATCGGCCTGTTATCCTTTATAAATCTGTCGATTTTATAAAGGCCGTCTCCGGCATCGAAAATAATATAGAATTTTTCCGTCTCTATAAAGATACAGGTTGTATTTCCGGTATTTGTGTTAAACCAGCCATTTGTCCCGAGAAATATTAACTTCATTTTATTTGCCTATTCTATTGTTTCTTGTATAAGCCGATTAATTCAGTTTTTTCCAGGACATGTTCCTGCATTATTTCTTCTAAATCTTCTTTTCTAATCCCTTCGTCTAAATTGAGTTTTTCAGCCAGGGCGTAGATTTTAAAGAAATAACGGTGAGTGCCAGATGGCGGGCAAGGGCCACCATAGTCTTTCCTGCCAAAATCATTAGTCCCTTGCTTTCCGGGAATACTGTTTTCTTCGATTTTAGAAACTACAGGAATATCAAAAACAACCCAATGAACCCAGGCCCCGGTAGTGGCATCCGGGTCATCGACTATTAATGCCAGGCTTTTGGCCTCGGCAGGAATATCTTCGATAATAAGCGGAGGGCTGACATCATCTCCCTGACAGGTAAATTTTTTAGGAATAAGTTTGTTATTTTGAAATTCTGGACTTGTTAACTTCATCTTTTGCCTCCTTCCTTGATATTGTTACAAAATTATCCAGAGTAAAAAACCGATTATTATGAGTAAAACTAATATAACTAGGAAAAATCTTCCCTCCGGAGTATTTAGTTTGCTCAATAATCCTATGTCACCAACCGGTAATTTTCTACCGCAATAGATACAGCTTAATGCATCATTGTCATATATAGGCTTATGGCAATAAGGGCATTCTCTACCACCATACATATATTCTTCCGGAAGATTATCAGGCATAGGTCTTCTTTTATTCTCTTATTACTTTTTCAGAGCCCTGCCAACTTTATTTTCGACCCCTATCCCTTTTATTCTTAATCTCTTGCCTTCCAACGATGTTTTTGCGCCTAATATCTTTTCCGCCAACCAGAGATTGGAATCTATATGGGGACTCATACGAGGTATAATATATTCACTCTCTCCGTCAGCCAGAGCTGCATATAGAATCAGCTGATCAGCTATAAAACGATCGACTGTAGCGCCGGATTTAATATCTTCCAGCAGATTCCTGGCAACTGTTTTACCGATATATTCCGATGTCCTGCCCAGTTTACCTGCCGTATCTGAACCTATTATACACCCTTTATCTGTAAGCGCATATATAAATAATGCTGCTCCTCTTTGGTTAGCAGATTTATCGTCGACGGTTTCTATATCGGCTTTATATCCGGCTCCGGCCAATACCTTATTACATGTATCTGCCATTCTCCGGCTGACCTTCCTCTCTTTTAAATGTGAAGATATAGCCACGCCTTTTATACTTGTTACTTTGCCTTGTTCTGTTAATCGCAAAGGTTTTAATTTCCCTGCTACCGGTTTTACATCGACTTTTATAATCCCTCCGCCGGCAGGAACATAACCCGGCTTTATGATTTCTATATCAGCTTGAATAGAAAATCTTCTTAGAAGGTTTGAAAGAACATATTTTATATGAAAGGCGTTAGGCGCAAAATCCTGAAATAGTCCCCCTGAAATTGCATAACTAGATTCCTTATCGGCAAAACAACCTATGGGCAAAAGGCAAAGTGACATCATGGTAGTAGAACCTGCAGTGCCTATGTCCCAGCTAAACTCGCCTCCTTTTATTTTGCCGCCCGGTGAGAATATGATTTCTGAGGCGCCTAATTTTGCCTTTTGGACTGAACCCCCGGTAAGCCGGCAGCAAGCCTGGGCAGTCTTTAGATGTTGTGGCCGAAGGCCCGGCTTTTTTCTCTTTGCGCGGATATTCCTGATGTGAAGCTCTTTCTTTAATATCGATGCCAGAGAAAGGCAATAGCGCACAATTGTACCGCTACCGGATTTAACAGACCCATCGATATCTATCATATCTTGCATCCCCATCACTTCGCCAACTCTAGCATGGCATAATATAAACCCTTTACAACTTCAGCAAACTTATCATAAACAATCTTTTCATAGGTATCCTCTTGAGTATGATAATAGGGATATCTATAGAATGCCGTATCGGTTATCATACAGGCCTCATATCCATATCTCCAGAATGAGTCATGGTCGGAAAAATTTACCCCGTGGACAATCTCCGGGGCTACTGCCGATTCGATATTAAATGCAGAATTTCTTTTAAATGCATTTTTTATTCTTTTGACCAATCTGCGTGATTTAAAATTGCCGACTACAGCTATGAAATTTGCTTTATCAGGATAAAAAAAGCTGTAAAATAAAGGATAACTCTGCGAATTCGGCTGCTCTGAATAATACCCTATAGTTTCCAGTGAAATCATTGCCTTTATATCCTCGCCCCTTTTTTTGGCATCCATAGCGTAAATTCTGCTACCCATATCGCCTGAAAGGTAAAAGGGCGGTTCTTCATTCACAAATGCCATAAATTTTATGGTCCTTGCCGTATCTGATTTTAAGCAAAGGCGAGATAGTTCCAGAAGCGCACTTACTCCACTTCCGTTATCATTTCCGCCCGGAGAGCCGGTTACTGAATCATAATGCGCTCCGATTATTACTGTTTCTTGCGGTTTTATATTTCCGGATTTTGCTGCTATAATATTTTTATATATTTTGCCCTCTATATAGTAACTTTGTATTTTGGGTGTATATCCATATTCTTTAAATTCTTCTATAATATAATCGGCTGCTTTATTCAATGAATCATAATAGATGTAATTTCTTTCGCCGATCTCCTTACTCAATTTTATTACATGGTTTTTAAGATTTTTTTCCATGCATGGCTACTCCTCTCTTCGCCATATTATTCAGCACGCTGCAGCATAATTAGGGACACCCCTTGTAACTATTTTATTTGTGGATGCTAACAGGTAAGATGGAAGGCGCCTACTACTCTTTTGCTTTTTTTAATCTGCTCATTAAAAAGCCGGCTGGCCAGTTCTGTATCTTCATTAATGAGCTCTATCTGCTTCTGTTTGAGTAGATTCTTGGTGGAGGAAGGAATCTCCATGCAACTTGAGGCACCTTTGCCAACTATTAAGACTTCCGGTTTATAATTTATAACTTCATCTAAATCTTCTATAGCTAAAGAGTGCCCTTCCTTGCGCCACCAGTTAGGCTTAACTTTATCAGGAAAGACGATTAAATCTGCTTCATATATTTTACCATCAACTGTCATAGAGCCAAAGGAATAAGAATCGATTTGCATGTCTAATTCTCTACTTTTCTAGAGATTGCTTAAAAATTATATTTTATAAAAAACAATATTTCAGTACTCTCTTCTAATGAGCTTCTCGGTATCAAAATCTTTTATAGCGCGGAACGTTACAAAAATATAATAAGGATGTGCTGAGTTTCCTATACAATCCATAATTAAATGGATAGAATATCCTATAGCAATTGCAAAAAGGTATATATTTTTTGTATATATTGATACTATCCAGAGTAAAATAGCAAGCTCGCCTATATGAAAGACGAGATGCATTTTTCGGAATCTATCCTTTCCTTCCTGTTTACCCTCACACCAAAGATTTTGGTGTGGGGGGTTACAGGTTTGTTCGCATACCTGAAAAAACCTCTTAAAACTGAAATCCTTCCAGCCATATTGTATTACATATTCTATAATATGGTCGATATCGATAAAAAAGCCGGAAATAAAGCATAGAATACCGGCATATAGAGACTTTGTAAAAAGCCACATCAATGCTCCTATAGAAAGAGAGGTTATAGCGTGTACACTTGATTTCATAGTAAAAAATTGGTGCCAGGCACGGATTTTGTAAAAATTCGTGCCTGGCACCAATTTTTTATCGTCTCTTGCTTTTATAAACCTTGAGTTTATTCCGATGCATTCGCTTTTTTTCTCTTAGCAACTTTGGAATATTCTTTTGCCTTCTTGTTGTTGTCGGTTTAGCCATTATTTAGTTGTAATTCCTTGTTACGCAGTGCGTTATAAGGAGTGTCCCCATTTATTATTGGATGTTCGCCTGTCCAGCTATAGAGACATAAATTCTCTTTAGGCAGACTGATAGCCTTTATCATATCGTCCACTGTCTGGTATCTTAGGGTAGTGGCTCCTAAATCTTTGGCTATCCATTCCACCATTTTTTTATATTTATCAGAATTGTGATTGATATATTCTGATACGTCCTCTATGTCTTTCCCTTCCAGGTTACGGATGGCCCTGCGAGCAGCGAGTTCATGAATACTGCGGGTGGATAGATTAAACTTGCACGGGAACATCAAAGGCGGACAGGCAACCCTTATGTGAACCTCTTTCGCACCACAGTTCCATAGTTTTTTTATAGTGAAGTTCCTGAGCTGAGTTCCCCTGACTATAGAATCCTCACATACCACAATCCTGTTGCCCTCAATAATTTCTTTTATAGGGATGAGTTTCATCTTGGCTATCAAATTGCGGGTCTCCTGTGACGGCGGGGTGTAACTTCTGCCATATCCGGGTGTATATTTTACTATAGGCCGTCTGAAAGGTTTACCGGACTCCATAGCGTATCCTAAAGCATGGGCAATTCCTGAATCAGGGATTCCGGAAACTACGTCTACTTCTATGTTCCGATCTCGTCTGGCCAGATAGCGGCCGCACCTTTCCCTTATTATCTCCACATTTATCCCTTCATAACTTGAGGCCGGGAAACCGGAATATATCCAGGAGAATGCGCAGATTTGATTTACATTCCCACCCGGCTTCCTTTGGGTTATACCTGTTTCATTAAGCAGAGTTATCTCTCCGGGTTCAAGGTATTTTACCGTTTTAAACTCCAAGTTTGGAAAGGCGCTGGTCTCGGAGGTTACTGCCCAATCGTTCTCCCGTTTGCCAATTACAACAGGTGTGTATCCGAGCCTGTCTCTGGCAGCATAAACTCCCTCTCTGTTTAGCAACAAAAGTGAGCAGGAACCATCTATTACGGCAAACATCCGTTCAATCCCGTCTATTAAATCATTGCCCTGATTGATTAATTTGGCTATCAGTTCGGTTGTATTAATCCCGGCCTTACTCACTTCGCTGAATGATATCCCTTGTTTCAATAGCCCTTCCGTTAATTCATCGGTGTTTTCAATAAGTCCGTTGGTAACTATGCAAAAAGGACCGAACTTAGAATTTAGATAAATCGGCTGTTCATCAAGAGAACTGATAACTCCGATGCCTTTATTGCCCCTCATTCTTTTATAATCTTCGTAGAATTTTGACTTAAACTGACTCTGGCTTATGTCGTGTATCTGACGCATGAAGTCCTCACCCAGCACTGCCATGCCGCCGTATTCGGTCCCTAAATGCGAATGATAATCTACCCCGTAGAATAAAGTCTCTGCGCAATTTTCTTTAGAAACTACTCCGAAAATTCCACTCATTTTTCTGCCTCCAATTTTCTAAACAACCTCCATGGTTGAGGGCGGTTTTTTGGTTATGTTATAAGTAACACTTACGATGCCCGGGACTTCTGTCGTTATCCTTTCTGCCAATTTCTCTAAAACCTCATAAGAAAGCCTGGTCGGTGAACTTGTTACCGCATCTTTGCTTTCCCAGCACCTTAGTTCTATTTGTAAGCCATAATCTCTCTTTCCATCTCGCACACCGGTAACTTTATCTTGATGTAAGATTGCCATATACTGAAATGCCTTTGTATTGCATAATTCTTCTTCAACAATCTTTGTAGCAGCTCTTACAACCTCTACTCTTTTTGGCGTGACTTCTCCTATTATTCGCGCTGCTAAGGCAGGCCCCGGGAATGGCGGCCTGTTATATATTTCCTTCGGTAGGTCCAGAGCTTTCGCAACTTCTCTAACTGCCGGTTTTCTAAGTTGTATTATAGGTTCTATAACCTTATATCCGTATTGTTGTTGCGTGTCTATACCTAATTGCTCAAGAATGTTATGCTGCCTTTTAACTCCTGCGACAGTCTCTTCTACGTCTGTATAATTGGTGCCCTGAAGAAGATATTTTGCCCCACTTTCCCTTACCAGCCGGCCAAAAACATCTTTATAAAAAACTTGAGTAATAGCCTCTCTTTTCTGTTCAGGATCTGTCAGGCCTTTTAATGCATTAAAGAACTCATTTTTGGCATCAACCATTTCTACGGACACACCCAATTTTTTAAATAATGAAACTACCCTTTGCGGCTCATTCTGCCTCATTATGCCATTTTCTATAAAATATGTCTTAAGCCTGTCACCTAAAGCCCTATGCCCTAACATAGTAACAGTCGAAGAATCGACACCGCCGGAGAAGGCGTTAATAACTAAACCATCGCCGGCAACAGAGGAGATTTCCTTTATCTTCTCTTCTATAAATTTCTGCGGTTGTAAATCTTCTAATTTTATTTCTTCGATTTTCGCCATACCGCCTCCAAATTTTGTGTAGCAAAATTTGTCCCGGACGATGCGACCTTATGGGAGCATCGGAGGGATCTATCCTTCAATAGCGCTAACAGCGCCTTCTGCAGCTCGCCGCACGCCTATATATTCATCGTTTAACAATGGTTCAAGGTGGGACAGGGCAGATTCATCCTTAATCTTCGCAAGCGCTTCAATTGCTCTTATCTTTATAGGTTTGTTTCCTGTATCTAATCTCTTTATCAGCGCTTCTACGATGCGCTTATCTTTAAAATTAGATAGCATGTCTATAGTTTTTAAGACAATAGAAGTGTTTGTATCGTTGAGCCTTTCGATTAAGGCCGGTATTGCAGATTTATCTTTAAACAATGCCAGCGCATCTAACGCCTTCATCCGGATGCTTGCATATCTATCCGGAAGGGCCTCTACAAAATTAGAAATAGCGCTTCTATCTTTTAGTTTCATCAAAGCAGACATAGCTTCTAATCTAACCTCTCCATAAGAATCTTTTGTCGCCTTCTTAAAAATATCAGCTAAATCTTTATTCGTCATTGCTCCAAGGGCTTTTATTGAAGCTAAGCGGAATCTTGGTTTAGGGCTGTTTGTCAATTCTTTAAGAACCGGTATCGCTTCTTCTGTTTTGTTAATTCCAAATATTTGAATTATGTCAACTTTTACAGAAGACTTTGCATGTTCATCTTTTAAAGCATTTATTAATTCGGCTGTAGCTGCCCCCTCCGTTTTAATAAGCATATTTTTGGCTGTCACCCTTTCTTTTCTATCAGACAACCGGTTAATCCATTCCTTGATATTCTCATTTTCGCCGCCATATAAATAATTTACAGGCAGCAATGAAAATACCAAAAACACAACCGTTACCAAAACAAAAAACCTGTTTTGTCGCATACAGCACCTCCTTTATCTGTTTGTGTGGATGAACCACTATATTATAACAAAAAGACTAATTTAGCAATTATTATTTATGGTAAGTTTATTCGCAACGATTTTTGCAATGGAGGGGGCGGCGGTCAACCCGGGAGATTCAATTCCAATTAAGTTTATAAAACCCGGGAAGCCTAAATCCCTTTCTTCTTTTATGAGGAAATCCCTAAAGGCCTCATTTGGCCCTTGAAGTTTCGGCCTTATTCCTGAAGTATTCGGTGTTAAATCATCCGGCTCTAAAAAGGGCAAAAACTTAATTGCTGAATCACAGAATTCAGTCTTTGCGTTTTCATTAACGCTATAGTTGGCATTTTCTCTTTTTATATATTCATCATCAGGGCCTAACCGAACGGAACCTGCTAAATTTGGGGTTGCATGTATACCAAGGCCTCCTCCGATATTGACCGGTGCAGGATATACTAATCTGTTTATTAGTTTGCTTTTTTTGCTTGCAATGTTAAAATATTGGCCCTTGCAATACTTCAATCGATAATTTTGTTTTTCTATATCTATACCAACCATCGCTGCAATTGTATCTGATTCTAATCCGGCGCAGTTAATTAGAACCTCTGTTAAAAAGCTAAACTCCTCGTTGCTGCTATCAGATACTACAACTTCATATCCATTATTTGTTTTTCTTATATCCTTAACCTCTGTCTTATATGCAATGCTTGCTTTATTCTGTTTGGCCAAAAAGGCGTAATATCTCATTAAACTGTGTGTGTCAACAATACCCGTTGTCTTTGAGTAAAGGGCAGCTTTAGCTTTTATATTAGGCTCTAATTGTCTTATTTTATTTTCGGTCAATAATTCTATATCCTTTATACTATTTTCTTTGGTATTATCAAAGAGCCTCTCTAAATCTGTGATTTCTTCTATCTTAGTTGCTACTATGAATTTTCCGAGTTTTTTATAGGGTATATCATTTTTTATACAGGTTTCATAGATAAGCCTATTTCCCTCAACGCAGGTCTTTGCTTTTAGGGAATCTTTTGGGTAGTATATGCCGGCATGTATGACTTCGCTGTTTCTTGAACTTGTCTCTTGACCAAAAGACTCATGTCGCTCAAGCACATAGACATGGTCATTAAAACGGGAGGCAAAAGCAGCAACGCTTAAACCTACAACCCCTGCGCCTATTATGACTATATTAACTTTTTCCATTATTTATTGAAAAAACGGGAGCAGCGACTTTTTTTCATTTAATGGCCGCAGAAAAAATTGTACCTGTCCATATTTTTCTCAAAAATAGGACTCTATTTCCATATCCCTGGAATTGGATGCCCGCAGTATTGGCATTTTTCATCTTTTACTTTGTTATCCATCACTTCAAAGTGATAGCGGTGGATTATGCGTTTGTGGCATTTAGGACAATATGTAGAATTATATTTATGGCCTGGTACATTTCCAATAGTAACGTAGTCTAAGCCAACTTTTTTGGCGATTTTATATGCATTCTCCAGCGTGCTGATAGGGGTAGGCGGTAGGTGAATTAATTTATAAGAAGGCGAGAAACGTGAAAAATGCAAAGGTGTCTCTTTGCCCAGATTCTCCTTTATCCACATACACATTCTTCTTATGTCTTGAGAGTCATCGTTTAAAGTTGGAACAACCAGATTTACAATCTCTAACCACTTT
>CAZMYR010000039.1:0-16181 GCA_964570585.1 uncultured Planctomycetia bacterium | reverse complement strand
GGGGCAAGTGTCCCCAGGGACGTTTCTGAAACCTAAGGGGGAAGTGTCCCCTTTATGGGGACACTTTCCTCTTTGGTTTCAGAAACGTCCCTACATTTCCCTCTTTGGTTTCAGAAACGTCCCTACATTTTCCTCTTTGAAACTGGAAACGTCTCTTTCTGTTTTCTTTTTGCGCCGGACTGTTACCATGGCCCTGAGGATGTTCTCATTTAAGGAAAACCTCCTATTGATTTCGCTAATGCTTTCGGGTTCTCCTTTAAATTTAACCAAAAAATATGTACCTTCTCTATTTTTAGCAATATTATAAGCTAAAGGTTTCCTCCCCCATTCATCAACATTTTCAATATCGCATCGATATTTTTTAATTATATCGAGAATTTCATTAAAGGAGATTTTGAGTGCATCACCTTGTAATTCCGGTTTTAAAATGATTAATGCTTCGTATTGTTTCATGGACTCTCCTTATTGCGCAAATGTGCATTAAACTTATTCATTGCTACTTCTGTCCCGTCTTTAATCCAACCCTCACAAGCCAAAACAGCTTTATCAATAACATGCTCTATTATCTTATCCTGGTCTTTTGAAAACTCCGAAAGCACATATTCGGAAAAGTCTTCTACGGGCTCTTCTGCCCTTATTCCTATTCTCAACCTTGGGAACTCTTCTGTGCCTAACCAGTTTATAATAGATGCTAATCCGTTGTGCCCTCCTGCTGAGCCGGAAGGCCTAATTCTTACTTTGCCGATTGGCAGATTTATATCATCGCATATGATCAATAAATCTTTCAAATTCAATCTTAATCTTTTATAAACATGCCGAATGCAGCTGCCAGAAAGATTCATATAGGTTAAAGGCTGCAAGATCAGTGTTCTTTTTCCGGAAATTTCCAAATTTGCCTCTCTTGCCTTTTTAAAGAGCTTTTTCTTAAACCTGGCATTATATTTATAAACTAATTTATCAGTTACGCGAAATCCTATATTGTGCCTGGTATTTACATATTTTCTACCGGGGTTGCCTAACCCAGCTATCATCTTCATGGTATATGCACCCTTTGGGAAAACAAAGTAGCAAACGTCCCTACACTTGCCCCTTTGTTTTCCCAAAGGGTGCTATTCTATTTTTAACCCTTTGTCCCCTTCCCTTCCTTCTTTTCCTTCACTTCTTCTGCTGCTGCTTCGGCTTCTCTCTCTTCTGCCTTCTTTTCAGTTATAACCTCGGGTTCTTCTATTGCTTCCTCTGCTTCTTCTGCAACCGGGACTTCTTCTGCCTTTGGCGGCGAAACTGAGACTACTGCCTGCTCTGAATCAACTAATACCTTAACTTCAGCTGGAATATTCAGTTCTTTAACATGAACGATGTCACCTATCTTCATCGCCTCTATATTAAATTCTATTTTTTCCGGTATCTTAGTAGGCAGGCATTCTATCTCAAGTTCTTTGGTCATCTGCTCTAAGATACCCCCTTCGGCCTTGACTCCTACCGCTTCACCTTTTAATACTATGGGAACTTTGACTGTGATCTTCTCGGTTAAAGATATTTCCTGAAAGTCAATATGCAATATATTCTCCTTTGTAGGATGGTATTGTATCTCTTTTATAATTACGGTCTTAATGGCGCTGCTGGATTTGGTTTTCATCGATGGTGCGATTTTTAAGGTTATAATTACATTCTCTCCGGCAGCAGTGTGTAATATATGAATAAAATCGGTTGTTTTAACCTGTATAGGAAGAGTCTTTTCTGCCTGTTTATATACAACTGCCGGTATCATATAATTGTTTCGCAATCGTCTGCTTGCGCTCTTACCGATATCTTCTCTTATCTGCGCATTTAATGTAATCTTTCCCATGTCTCCACCTCTAATAACCTATTCAAACAAGGCGCTTACTGATCTACCGCTATGTATCCTGCGTATTGCTTCTCCTAAAAGCGGGGTTATGGAATGTATCTTTATTTTGTTAATCTTTTTTTCGCTGGGTATAGGTATGGTATCGGTTACAACCAACTCTTCTACGCAAGACTCACTTATTCTTGTGATTGCCGGCCCGCATAGCATCGGATGGGTTACAGCAGCCATTACCCTCCTAGCCCCTGCTTTTTTTACTGCCGCTGCTGCCTCTACCAAAGAGCCTGCGGTTGCCACCATATCATCTATTATAACGACATTTTTATCTTGGACATCACCGAGTATATTCATAACTTCCGATTCAGAATCGTTTTTTCTTCTTTTATCCACAATTGAAAGGCCTGCTTTCATCTTCTTGGAATAGGCTCTGGCCATCTTTATCCCGCCTACATCCGGAGAGACAACTACAAGGTTTTTAAGTTTCTTCTTTTTGAAATAATCGACAAATAGCTTAACTGCATATAAATTATCCAGGGGTATATCAAAAAATCCCTGTATCTGCCCGGCGTGAAGATCCACTGTAAGGACCCTATCTGTACCGGCATTTGTTATCAGATTGGCTACCAGCTTGGCGCTAATCGGAACTCTTGGCTGGTCCTTTCTGTCTTGTCTGGCATACCCATAATATGGCATAACTGCGGTAATTCTATCGGCAGAGGCCCTTTTTAAAGCATCTATTATTATAAGCAGCTCCATTAAACTCTTATTAACCGGCGTAGATGTTGGTTGAATTACAAACACATCCTGCCCGCGAACATTTTCTTTTATCTTGACTCTTATTTCTCCGTCGCTAAATTCTGAAACTTGTGCCTTTCCTAATTTTATATTTAGATATTTACATATATCCTTTGCCAATTTAATATTCGTATTACCTGTAAAAACTTTGAGCTTATCTTCGGCCATCATTTCCTCACTCCTCTCAATACCCTTGCGGGTACACCGATTACTGTTGTTTTATCCGGTACATCTTTATTTTTAGTAACTACGCTACCAGCTCCTACCACTGCTTGCTCACCTATTTTAACCGGGGCGATAAGAATAGCGCCCACTCCTATAAATGCTCGATTTTTAATGGTGGTTCTGTTTTTTCTTTTACCGTCATAATTAGCGGTAATCGCACCTGCCCCTATGTTTACATCGTTGCCTACATAGGCATCTCCTAAATAAACATGATGCTTTACCTTGGTATTTTCACCTATTTTAGAACGAACAACCTCAACAAAATTTCCAATAACGCAATTTCTATCTATCTCTGTCTTTCCTCTTATCTTAGCTAACGGCCCTATGCGGCAATTTTTTCCTATTATAACTTCTCCTTGTATAAAAACTGAAGGATAAATGACAGTATCTTTAGCTATCTTTGCCTTTTCATCTATGTATGCTGTCTCAGGATCTATAAAGGTAACCCCCCCTTCCATAAGCTGTCTTATTTTTCGCATCCTTAATATTTTCTCGGCAGCGCTTAAATCCGCTCGTGAATTTATTCCCAAAGCTTCTTCTTCGGAACATTTATCATAACTATTTATTGGCATGCCTCTATCTCTAAAATGCTTTATTATATTTGTAAGGTAAAACTCTCCCTTTTCGGGACTCTTTTTTATCCTTGCCAATGTGTCAAAAAGCTCTTTCCTTTTAAAACAATATGCCCCTACATTAATCCGGGTTATATCTTTCTCACGGGCTGTCGCATCTTTCTCTTCTACAATTTTGACAATGTCCCCGGAGGAATCACGGATGACTCTGCCATATCCTGCAGGGCTATTAACATCTGTAGTAAGCAAGGTACATGCAGCATCTGAACGCCTATGTCTATTTATAAGTCCTTTAAGGGTGGCCTTCCTAATCAATGGTGTATCTGTATATAAAACTAAAAGACTACCGGCAAATTTCGTAAAATATCTCTTTGCCGCTTTTACTGCATCGGCTGAGCCTAACAGTTTGCTTTGTTTAATCGTGTTTATATTATATTTTTTTAGAATATCCTCAACTTGCTCTGAGCCATAGCCAACCACTACTACTATGTGGTTTATGCCCGATGACTTTACAGTCTTTATCAACCGCTCTAACATCATTTCATTGCCTAGTTTGTGTAAAGGCTTAGGCAGTTCTGTATTCATCCTGGTGCCTGATCCGGCAGCAAGTATTATACATCTTATGTTATCGTATCTCGTATGTCGTATGCCGTACGTCGTACGTCGTACGTCGTATCTCGTAGTTTTCATGCTACCTTTTTGGCGCCTTTTTTGTATATTAACTGTGGTTTATTTTTGTTGATAATGCATTCTTTATCGATAACACAACCGGCCACATTGCTACGGGATGGTAAATCATACATTATCTCCAGCATAATCTCTTCAAGGATCGAACGCAAACCCCTTGCGCCGGCTTGCTTCTTTGCGGCCTTTTTGGCTATCTCTTTTAGGGTTCCTTTATCAAATTTTAACTCTACTCCTTCCATATCAAAAAATTTCTTATATTGTTTTACCAGGGCGTTCTTGGGTTCGGTCAAGATTTTAACTAAATCGTCCTCATCAAGCGGGTAAAGTGTAGAAATGGTAGAAAACCTGCCGATAAATTCCGGTATCATACCAAATTTTAAAAGATCCTCCGGCTCTATTTGCCTTAAAATTTCTCCGAGCTCTATCTGCCTATTGGCCTTTAAAGTAGCATCCCGAATGAGGTTTTCTTCTTTAGAATCTCTTCGGGGTCCGGACACTTCGGGATGAAATCCTATAGATTGTTTCCCTGTTCTTTTTTTTATAATCTTATCCAGACTAGTAAATGTGCCCCCGCATATAAATAATATATTGGTTGTGTCCAACTTTATGTATTCTTCATGGGGGTGTTTTCTGCCGCCTTTAGGTGGGACATTGGCAACTGTGCCTTCTAATATTTTCAATAACGCCTGTTGAACCCCCTCTCCGGAAACATCCCTGGTAATAGAGACATTTTCCTGGGTTTTTCCTATCTTGTCTATCTCATCGATATAAACTATACCATAGCGGGCCTTATTTACATCATAGTCGCAACTTTGTAAGAGTCTTAAAAGGACATTCTCTACATCCTCTCCTACATAGCCGGCCTCAGTAAGGGGGGTAGCATCACAGATGGCAAATGGTACTTTTAGTATTCTGGCCAGGGTCCTTGCCAGTAATGTCTTGCCACTCCCGGTTGGCCCTATCAGAAGAATATTGGCTTTTTCCAGTTCAACATCATCTAAATTAGAGGGAGCTGCTTTGGATGTAATCCTTTTGTAGTGATTATACACAGCTACCGAAAGCTGTCTTTTGGCCCGTTCCTGTCCTATTACATATTCGTCTAACTTCTTCTTAATAGCAACCGGCTTTGGGAGTTCTTTTAACAGAAATGGCTTAAGCCTTTTAGGCTGTTGTTGCTCTTTTTCTAAAATCTGGTTACATAACTTTACACAGTAATCACATATATACACGCCAGGCCCGCTAAAAAGTTTATTGACCTTGGCCTTATCTCTTGAGCAAAAAGAACATTTTTGCATTCCGTCTTCCTTTAGGAAAATTTAAGTTGGCTGGCGGAGGTGGATTCGAACCACCCCAAACGGCTCCAAAAACCGTTGTGCTACCACTACACAATCCGCCAATGTGTGGTATATGCACTGTTTGGGAAAGCAAAGGGGCAAGTGTCCCCGTAAAGGGGACATTTGCTACTTTGCTTTCCCAAACGGTGCTATTCTTTGCTATTCTATATCCTCTATCCCGTGTGGCGGTTCTGACTCTCTGTGTGGGCTTTCCCTTCCAGTAACTGCTTTTGATTTTTCTTTCTCGTAAGCCTCTATAACCTTTCTCTGGATGTAATCTCTAAATTCAGAGTTTATAGGATGTGCAATATCCCTGTGCTCTGATTGGCGAATTGACCTTTCGCCACTTTCACCTTCGGCAGGCGGTAGCGGTAAAGGAGGCTCCATAGCTGCTCCGCACTGATTGCAAAATCTGCTCCTTATAGCATTTTTAAATCCGCACTTAGGGCAGGATTGCCTCATTTTGCGTGAAGGCATGGCAACAAAAAGACCTTTGTTTCCATTAATGACTTTTACATTCCTTACTACGAATGCATCGTCAAAAGTCATTGTTGCAAAAGCTTTCAGTTTCTTATCTTCAGACTCTTTCAAAAAAATCTTTACCTCTGTAATTTCCATGATTGAGCTCCACTCCTTTTTATCATAGTTGTTATTAATATTTCAATTCCTGGCTAAAAAAAGTTGCCAATTCCCTTTTTTCATCAGTTTGCTCTCTGCCCTCATCGCCCCCTTTCTGCTTTGAAATACCCCATAAACAGCCGAGCCGCTGCCCGAGACAATAATGCCTTCAGCCCCTGTTTTCTTTAATGCCTTCTTTATATCATGCAACACAGGGTATGAAGGCAAAACCACTTCCTCCAGTTTATTAAACAATATGTCTTTGATGTTATAAACTTGTCCCCGTGAAAATGGGGACAAGTTTTCTAAATTATGACACAACATACTAACATCGCGTCTTTTCTTTGTCAAGTTTAAATTGACGGGGATATAATCCACGTCATTGCGAGCTCGCAATGACGCGTAGACAGATTTCGTAGATATCTTTATATCCGGCACAACTAATAGAAAATACATATTTTGGTTTTGTTTTAAAGGCGATAATTTCTCCCCTATCCCCGTAGCAAAGGCTCTGTTATATCCCGAAGCAAAAAACGGCACATCTGCGCCTATTTCCGCAGCTAATTTTAATAGGGCCTGTTTTTCTATTTTAATATTTAATAAATTACATATGGATAAAAGTACGGCTGCAGCATCTGATGAGCCTCCTCCGAGGCCGGAAGCTATTGGTATGCGTTTATCGAGCTCGATTTTAAAACCACACCTTAAATTATATCTTTCGCATAAAAGTTTGGCTGCTCTATAGACAGTATTATTCACATTATTTAATAAAGCATTATTCTCGCATAAGAGTTTTACGCCCCTGGGCATAACAGATACCTTTATCCAATCACATAAGTCTATTTTTTCATATATAGTTTCTATATTATGATAACCATCGCCTCGCTTATTAATAACGTCTAAATAAAGATTGACCTTGGCAGGCGCTTTTACAATGGTGGATTTCATCGTCTTACATTTGCCTCTTTGGTTTTAGGAACGTTCCTTATCTTAATCCTTCTTTTTTCTCTCAATAACCCGTTCACATGCTGCAACAATGTCCTCTGGCATAAGATGAAACTTCTCCATAAGTACCCACGGGTCGCCCGATTCACCGAATCTATCCTTTACTCCCACCATCTCAATCGGAACAGGCAGTGTCGCAGCCAGCGATTCTGCTATAGCCGAACCCGCACCGCCCGCAATTAAGTGTTCTTCGCAGGTGACTACGGCTTTGGTTTGCGATGCCGACTTTAGGATTGTTTCAATATCTATGGGCTTTATTGTGTGTAAATCTATTATAGCAGCATCTATATCCTTTTTCTTTAACAACTCGCCTGCAAGCAATGACTGATATACCATAATGCCGCATGCAATTATAGTCACATCTTTGCCCTTTTTTAAGACATTCGCCTTACCAATCGTAAATGGTTCTTGCTCTTTCGTAATAATAGGCAATTTCTCTCTGCTAAGCCTAAGATAAACAGGCCCTGAAGTGGAAGCAGAGGTTATCGTTGCTTTCCTAGCCTCTACAGCATCGCAGGGCACTATCACAGTCATATTTGGCAACACCCTCATAAGGGTTATCTCTTCTAAGGCCTGATGAGTAGCTCCGTCGGGGCCTACTGATATTCCGCAGTGGGTTCCTCCTATGTTTATATTTAAATTCATATAAGCAACCGACGTTCGCATCTGCTCCCAGGCCCTTCCGGAAGCAAACACCCCAAAGCTGCAACAGAAAGGTATCTTGCCTGAAAGAGCAAAGCCTGCTGCGGTTGAAATCATATCCTGTTCAGCCACTCCGAAGGTAAAAAGCCTCTCCGGGAACTTTTCTTTAAACCAATTTGCGCGGGTTGAAATAGTCAAGTCAGCAGTTAATACCACTACATCCTTGTTCTTTTCTCCTAACTCAACCAGGCCTTTACCATATCCGTCTCTGGTAGCTTTCCAATCGCTTTTATCCTGTTTGTTCAATTGTATTCTCCTTAAGAATGCACCGTTTGGGATTCCAAACGGTGCTTTCTTTTATTCTATCTCGATCTTCCTCTTCCTATAACGCTTAATATCCTTTTTTTCTATCTCCAATATCTTATTGTCAAACTTATTTGCTATCGAGATTCTATCAAAATCTTTATAGCGATATGCCCATATGACCTGGGATATAATTTTGCCGCAGATAAGTAATACATCTTCATGCCAGCCTTTCCCATGGATAAGCTCGCTCATCGGCAGGCCCTCTCTGGCAATATCTATATTGAATACAAAAATCCTATTTTGAAGTCTGCCTATACACTCGGCGACTTTAAACTTACCGACCAAATCGCTCTTTGTGCTAAATTCATCCGTTATCCTGCGGGACGCCTGTTGGCAGATAAAATCTTCCAATTTCTCCTCATCAACGGTAAATCCGCCAGTCCATCTATCGACTATGGCCTGGGGATTAAATCTGACATCTACTACCATCCGTTTAGCGAATTCGCCTCGGGATATATCTCTAAAGTAAAATCTGCGCAAATCCATGACATACCTTGTCAGGATTACCTCTGCGCCTGGGACATCCTCATCTGCAGTCACCACTGTATAAAAATCTATTTCTCTGCTTCCGCTTAAAGCTACCCTTGAAACACTCAGCATAACTCCGTCAACTTTCTCCAGGGCTTTCTTAGAAAGCTGCATATTTTTTAGATTAAAAAGTCCCTTAATCGGCATATATACCCCTATGGTTTTGCCTGATATCTTTGCCTTTACCTCGGTTCCGTATTCATCCTTGCAGAGACGCTTTACGCCTTCTACCATATCTGCTTGAGTGGGATAAGTCGGAGCGCACCCCTGTGAAAAGGAAACTAAAAAGCAGATTAGAAAGCACTGAAAAATTACATTAAAATACGAATTTTCACAAATTTTATTCGTGGTAATTCGTTCTAAATTCGTGGAAATTCGTGTCCAATGAAGGGGGGGTTTATTAAGCTTCATCCTCGATGTGTTTTTTACCGTATTCTTTAAATATTGCCTCTATTTCGTCATATTCCAATTCTTTTTTCTCTAAAAGTTCTTTTGTAAATCTCTCAACTATCTTCCATTCTTTTTTAAGTACCTCTTCTACTTCCTTACAGCAACTCTGCAGGATTGCCTGGGTTTCATTGTTTAACTTTTGTTTTACTTCTTCTGAAAGCTGCTCCTTCGGAACAACTGTATAATCGCCTACAAGGTTGGACGCGCCCATTCCTAATTTCCATACCATCGTATGGGCTAAATTCATCGCTGTCTGAAAATCGCTAGCTACTCCGCTTGAAGTCGTGCCAAATTTTATTCTTTCGCCCATATAGCCGCCGAGATTTACTTTGATATCTGCAAGGAGTTTCTCTTTACTGTGGGTATAAAGCTCTTCTCTTGGCTGATGATAAACTACGCCTAAGGCAGGGCCTCTGGATATTATTGAGGCCTTAAACACATCATCTGTCGGATGAATAAGATAAAGCATCACCAGGTGGCCTGACTCATGAAAGGCAGTCATTTCTTTTTCATGCTTAGTCATCTTCCTGTCATGTTTTATGCCTAAATCTATCCTTTCTATTGCTTCGCTCAATTCCTTCTGGCTTACTTCTGTCTTTTTGTTGCGGGTAGCTATCAATGCTGACTCTTTTACTATATTCATAATATCGGCGGGAGACTTATGAACGGTCTTTCTGGCAAACCTGCCAATATCTATCGACTTATCATACTTTACCTTGCCAAGATAATATTTAAACAAGTTTTCTCTACCTTCTACATTAGGTATGTCTATATAGACCTTTCTATCAAACCTTCCCGGTCTTAGCAGCGCCGGATCAAGGGTAATCTCTGCAGCATTGCTCGCTCCTATAATGATAACATTTTCTTCCTTTTCTTTTAAGCCGTCCATCTCGACAAGAAGCGCATTTTGAGTAGTATTTGTCTCCATCCCCCCGCCTAAATAACTAAAAGAGCGCCTTCTTCCTATAGCATCAAGCTCGTCTATAAATATAATACAGCCGCCATGGGCACTTGCCAGGCGCCTGGCCTTTTTAAAAAGTTTTCTCATTCTGCTTGCCCCTACCCCTACAAAGATTTCTGTAAATTCGCTGGCTGACATAGATATAAAAGGAATGCCTGATTCTGTTGCTATGGCTTTGGCTAAATAGGTCTTTCCGCAACCGGGCGGGCCCAGCATCATAATCCCCCTTATTACCTTTCCGCCTATTTGCTGAAGCCGCCTTCTGTCTTTTACCAATTCTACCACTTCCCATGCCTCTTTTTTGGCCTCATCTATCCCTATTACGTCTGAAAAACGGATATTTACCTTTTCGCCCCTGATTGCCTTTTTACTCATTTTTGCAAAACCGCCCCTGAATACTGTCATGTACATATAAACAAATATCATCGCATTCAGAGCTACCATAAGAAATTGAAGGGGCAAGGTAGCAAGGGTCATGTGTCTGTAAAATGACTCTAATGTACTCAAGCCATAAACAGCCGTTACCAAAAGAATGACTACAGCTGCAATTATTAAGACCTTTACCCAATGCTCTAAGAAAAACAATTTTATCTTTCTATGGATAAGCATGTCTTACTCCAGTTCTTTCAGTGCTTGTTTGAGTTCTTCCGGCTTCGGCGCTATGCCATGCCATTCTACCTTATTTTCTATAAAAGAAACGCCTTTGCCTTTTATTGTATGAGCCAGGATAATACTGGGTTTTCCTTTTGTGTTTTGTGCCTTATCATAAGCATCCATAAGTTGTTTAAAATCATGGCCATCTGCTTCAAAAACTTCCCAGCCAAAAGAGCGCCATTTTTCTCCTACCGGCTTTATATTTTTTATATCACGTAAAAAACCATCTATCTGTAATCTATTAAAATCTACTATTCCGCAAAGATTATCCAGTTTATAATGAGAAGCAGTCATTGCCGCCTCCCATATCTGGCCTTCATCTATTTCACCATCGCCCAGAAGGCAATATACTCGGACATCTTTTCTTTTATCCAATCTTGCTGCCAAAGCCATTCCGTTAGCAATGGATAAACCCATACCCAGGGAGCCTGTTGAGGATTCTAAGCCCGGCAGGCCAAGCTGGGGATGGCCTTGAAGCAGTGAACCAAGTTTTCTCAAACCCATAAGGTCCTTTTTAGGAAAATATCCAAAATGAGCAAGAATAGCATAAAGTGCTGGACAACCATGGCCTTTCGAAAGAATAAATCTATCCCTATCCGGCCAGTGCGGTCTTTTGGGGTTATGGCGTAACTTATAGCCATATAAGCTTAAGATAATCTCCACGCAGGAAAGTGAACCCCCGGTATGGCCGCTGCCTGCAGCAGTGAGCATCTTCAAGATATCTATTCTAATCTGTTTAGCTTGCTTTTCGAGCTTTTTAATGTCCGGGTGTTGTTTCATTTTTTTCTGAGTTTCTCTTTTACCTTTTTTCCTTCCGGGTCAATCTTTAATGATTTTTCCCAGGCCTCGAAGGCCTCACTCTTTTTCCCTAAATCATAATAGGCATCCCCTAAATGGTCAAATATTACCGGGTCTTCTCCATAAAGCTCTACTGCCTTTTTAAGAAGCTCAAGAGCCTTTTCAATTTCGCCTTTTTTATAATAGGCCCATCCAAGGCTATCGATATAGGCCCCGTTTTCAGGCTTTATCTTTAAGGCCCTATTTATAAGTTCAATTGCCTCATCCAGATTTTCTCCGTCGCAGGCCAATGTGTAACCGAGATAATTTAGTGCTGCATCATTGTCCCCCTCAAGCTCGATGACTTTGCGCATCTGTCTTTTAACAGCGGCGCGATTGCCCATTTTATCATAAGTTATGCCTAAATAAAAATAGGCCTCTGTATAATCCGGCTCAATGGCAATTATTTTATTATAAGACTCTAAGGCTTGCGCATAATTGCCTATCTCATACAAACAACTCCCTAAAAAGAACAATAACCGTACATTTTCATGATTTTGTTCTAACCCTTCCCTGAGGACAGAGAGGGCTTCGTTATTTTTATCCTCTTTTATTAAAATGCTGGATGAAAATATATAAGCATCTATATAAGATTTATCTATCTCTATTGCCCGCCTGAAGCTGTCGATGGCTTTTTTCTTTTTATCTAATTTTATATATATAATCCCCAGATTAAAGTAAAGCTGAGGTACTTCCGGTCTTTCCTGTATTAACTTTTCATATATTCTAACCGCTTCTTCAAGTTTGTCCTCAATTACATATATATCGGCCAATGAAGAAAGGGCGGCAATATTATGGGGGTGGGCTTTAATAACCTTTTCATATTCGGCTGTTGCTTTTGCCCAGTCTTTTTTAGATATATAAAGTAATGCCAGCAAAAATGAGCCGGTTACGTCATCCGGGTCTAATCTTTTTACTTCATTAATATATTCTATGGCTTCATCGACCTGATTTAATTTTATGCATACAGAGGTCAATCTTAAATATATCTGTTTTTCGTCAGGAGTTAACTCCTTGGCTTTTAAATACTCGTGCTTAGCTTGCTCCGGTTGATTCTGGTTATCAAATACAACGCCCATAGTATAATGGGCGTAAGAGGAACTTTCCTTTGTTAGCTGTTCTCTCTCCTTTTCCTTTTCTAATCTTATTACTAAATCAAAGCCTAATATCCTTTTTATATTTTCTATTAATGAAGCTGGCTTCCCTACAGCTTCCGCATTATGTCTACTTACACCCTCTGCTCCCTGGGCTAAGAATAAACCAATGACAAAGACTGCTATCGTCAATCTTAAAAATCTGTTTAGCATCTATCTATTTTTCTTCTTGTGTCTGTCTCTTCGAAGTCTCTTCTTTCTTTTGTGCTTGGCTATCTTGGCCCTTTTTCTCTTTCTTCCACACGGCATGTGTCTGTCTCCTCTTCGTTCACGGTAGTTTAAAAAGTTTAAAAGGTTCTAAAGGTTTAAAAGGTTCTAAACTTTTTGAACTTTTTTAACTTTTAGAACTTTTTAACTATTTTAATAAATTACCTTATTTAACGGATACTCAATTATTCCCTGTGCACCTGCTTTTTTTAATTTCGGTATAAGTTTTTTTACTTCATCTTCTGATATTATAGTATCTATAGCGTACCAGCCCTTGGTTGCCAACGGAGAAACAGTGGGTTTTTTCATGGCAGGCAAAACCTTAAGGGCCTTATTTAAGTCCTTGGCAGCTACATTCATCTTAAGGCCAACCTTTGTCTCTGCCAATATAGCCCCTTTAAGTAACAATCTCAAGGCTTCTATTTTTGAACGTTTCCATTCATCAGAGAAGGATTGTTTATTAGCTATAAGCTGGGTGGTAGATGTACACACCGTATCTATTATGCGCAATCTGTTCGCTTTAAGGCTTGCGCCGGTTTCGGTTAGCTCAACTATAGCATCTACTAAGCCCGCTGCTACTTTTACCTCAGTAGCCCCCCAGCTAAATTCTACTTCTGCTTTTATATTTTTTTTATTAAGAAATTTTTTGGTAACATTTACCAATTCTGTCGCTATACGTTTGCCATTAAGGTTTTTTAATGTCTTTATGTTTGAGTCCTCAGGTACGGCTATGACCCATTTAACTGGTTTTAAACTATATTTTGCATATACCAGGTCTGCTACAATCTTTATCCTGGAAGAATTCTCCTGTATCCAATCGTTGCCGGTTATACCACAATCCAATGCTCCGTCTTCGACATATCGCGACATCTCCTGGGCCCTTAATAAAACCGGGTCAAGCTGGGGGTCGTCAATCGACGGAAAATAAGACCTTGTCGTGGTTAAACTGACCTTAAATCCTGCTTTTTGGAAAATCTTAAAAGTCGCTTCTTGCAGACTCCCCTTAGGCAAACCTATCTTAAGAATTTTTTCTTTTTTCATATTCGCTTCCCTCATCTGCGCTTTTTGTTTTGACTATAGCACAACTGTCTCAATATAATACATTTTTTTTAAATATATGTCAAATACATATTATTATGCTTTGTTAGCTTTATAGTTTGCAAATGGACTTAAGCTGGGATTTGGTGAGGTTTTTTATTCTACGGTTTAGTAACCTTGCCGCTAGGATTATTTTGGCTTCTCTTTCAGCTATAATTGAACGCAAAGAAGCTTCCTTTAGGCTTGCCCCTACAGTGACTAATCCGTGGTTGCTAAGAATAACCCCATCATAATTTTTAATTGCATTGGCTGTTAACTCTGCTAAATTTTTACTTCCTGGTAATGCAAATTTTGTATGTTTTAGGCCATTTTTGAAATAAACTGCAAAATCTATTGTAACGGGTTTAATTTTAATTCCCATAGAAGCAAGGGCGAGAATAGCAACAGGATGGGTATGCACTACTGCCTTTATTCCTGGTCTGGCTTTATAACAGGCCTGGTGCAGTTTCCATTCAATGCTCACTCGTTTCTTATCGTTTATACATACAAAATCAGGTGGCTTTGCTTCTTTAAAATTGGTACCACTTTTCTTAATATAAATTTGGCCTTCTTTTTTAAAGCTTATATTGCCGCTCGCCCCTTTCACCAGGCCCTCGGAAACAAGTTCTCTTGCGCATTGCGCTAGTTTTTCCTTGATATTACTACTCTGCATGGATATAATTCTACCATAGCGAGAAGATTTTATCAAACAGTAAACTAAAGAAAAGAATAAGGAGAGATATGTTTAAGCCGTTGAGAAAAAAAAGGGTCGTGCAGATTATAATGTGGGTTCTTGTAGTTTCCTTTGTTATCTGGGGAGCCGGAAGCGCAACAAGGACTGCTCGCAATTACGCCGGCATAATATTCGGTGAAAAGATTCCTCCTCAGCAATACAGCCGGGCCTATTATGCTGTCTTTAATCGGGCCAAGATGGTATATGGCGATAAATTACCGAAAATGCAAAAATTCCTAAATTTAGAAGGGCAGGCCTGGGATAGATTGATTCTTCTATATTACGCCAAGAAAAAAAGAATAAAGGCAGACAACAAAGAAGTGGTAGAAAGAATTGCCCAGATGCCTTTTTTTCAAAGTGAAGGAAGTTTTAATCAAAAGACCTACAATTACATCGTGCAAAATATCTTTGGCGCCACCCCCAGAGAATTTGAAGAATCGGTTAGAGAAGATATTATCATTTCTAAAGTTGTCGATTCCGTAGAAAAAGACATATCTATTAAGGAAGAAGGGGTTAAAGAAGCCTACAAGAGAAAAAATGAAAAAGCTGATATAAGCTATATTTTAATAAATACCGATTCGTTTAAAGAAGGTGTTGCAATAGACGAGGCAGAACTCGAGCCTTTCTATAATTCTCATAAAGAACAATTTCGCGCGCCGGAGGAACGAAATGTCTATTACATAAATTTACCTTATCCGGAAAAAGAAGGGACTGAAGACAAAAAAGAAAAAACAAAACAATTGGCTCGGGAGATAAACGATTATCTAAATTTAGGTGAAGATTTTAACGCCTTGGCTAAAAAATATAATTTAAAAATCAAAGAAACGGGGCCTTTCTCTTTTGGCGAAGCCATTGGAAATATCGGGCTTTCATATCCATTTTCTATAGCTGCATTCGGCCTTTCCGAAGAAGGAAAAAATAATGTAGTTGAAGATACAAGGGCATTTTATGTAATAAAATTAAAAGAAAAAATTCCCCCATCTATTCCCCCTTTTGAAGAAGCAAAAGATGGTGTGCAATCTGCTTTAATTGTCCATAAAGCGGAGGGGCTCGCTAAGGGGTCGGCGGAAAATTATCTTGAGCTGTTAAATCTGGGAAAAAACACTTTGGAAAATTTATCAAAACAGGCAAAAACTGATATAATTAATCTTAAAGATATTACCAGAGAAAGTTATATTAAAGATATAGGAGTTAACCTTGAATTTAGCAAAGCCTGTTTTTCAATTAATGAGGGAGAATTCACCGGGCCGGTGAAGGTGCAAAAAGGGTATGCAATAATAAGATTGGATAAATTAAAGCCGATAGATGCTGAAATTTTCCAAAAAGAAAAGCAGGAATTTAAGAAAAAATTGCTTGAAGAAAAAAAGAAAAAGGCTTTTCAAAACTGGTTCGCTGAGTTAAAAAAGAAGGCAAATCTGAGTTATGGGGCCGGGTCCTGACAGACTGACCGAGAATAGCTATTTTTAGTGCCTTTCATTTTTCTAAATATTTCT
>CAZMYR010000038.1:7845-17371 GCA_964570585.1 uncultured Planctomycetia bacterium | reverse complement strand
CTCAGCGTGATGAGAAAGCTGTTTATCCTTATCGCTTAACGGCTTCCCCTCCATAACCGCATAAAGTGCTAACGCAACCATATGTTTACAAAGCGTGTCTTTTTCTCCAAGGTAACAAGTGCAATGGCCATGTTTATAGTTGCGAGCTGATACGGAGACACGATACGGTTCTGTTCCCAGAAGAACAGCGGAATAATATCCTCCCAGCTGCTCTACTTCCGTTACTTTACCGCTCTCATACAGACCTACCGCACGTTTAAACGTCGCCTCATCGGTTGCAAATTTGATTTTGTTAAGGTCGTATGTCGTGTGCATAAAAAGCTTCTCTCTTGGCCGGCCATCTTCAGGTCAATTCTTTATTGCTCTTTCATAAAATTTTGGTTGCTTCGGCTTCTTCGCCATTCGTCTATCTCCTTAACATCCGACTTACTGCATTGCCTTAAGGGATTCTAAATCGGATAACATCTGACCGTGAAATTCCGGTAGATACTCCAGTATCACATTCCCTTCCCGTTTATTCTCGATAAGATACTTTACTACCTCTTTACAAAAATCATCTATTGGCAAATGCTGTTTAGATTCTTTTCTAGCTGAAAGATGAACATTCAAAATGTTATGCTTGTAACTTTTGAGCAAGCTCCGTATTTTTTCATCGTCTCGTATGTGCGACGTATCCAGTGTCATCGGCAAATTAAACGAAACTGTTTCATCGGGAGTGAACACCCTTCGCTTGCCTCCAAAGGTTTCAATACAAAAAATAACTTCGCTATTATACAAGCTGGTAAAATATTCTAAATTCCTGAGTGCCTCCTCCTGCACCTGCTTATCCTTATTAACATTGTTGGGATGCAGGGTAATGGTTCTTACGCCAAGTGCTTTCGCAAAATCCGCTATTTCTTTTCCCCATATTTTAAATTTCTCATCCGTAATGGGCGCTTGAACAGCGTGTACGCTTAATACCTCGGTACCATAGGATTTAATTTTTTCGACAATCTCTGCCAAATGCCTCCTAATCGGTTCATATATATCCCAGTAATAAGGTAGAGCTACTTCAACAGGCACCTTTATCTTTGAATATCTTTCTTCAATTTGTTCTATTCTGTCAAATGACTGCCTAATTCCAAACTTTATCATTTTGCAAAAATCTACAATACTTCCCGTAGTTTATCAAATCTTTTAAATATATCCTGTCTTAAATCATCAATATATTCATCCGGGCCATTTTCCTTCTCAACCATAAGACAGCCTTGGCTTGATTTTCTCTCGAAACATTTCTTAAGATTCTTAGAAATGCTTTTGAAATACCCTTTCTCCGCATATTGTGCTATTTCTTTAAAAATAGTATCTAACTCTGGAGCATATCGTAATATAAAATACATGTAATAAAGATCTTTCGCTTGTTTCTGCTCATTTTCCCTGTCAGTAAAGGTAACTCCTTTATGATACATAAAAGCTGAAGGCTTAGGACAATAAACTTTGTAAATTCCCTTATGGTTTTTATTCTTTACTTCTACAGAAATTCTATGTTCTAAAAGAAAATCAAATTTGTCAATCTTATTAATATTAATTTGCCTACCAACAAACTTTTCTATAATATCGGTTGTGATATTTGAAAAGGTAATGAAATCTACTGGAACTATCCCTTTTTTATATAATACAACTGGATAAATCCTATCCATTCTGGGATGACGTTCTTTATAGTCTAAAGGTGAAAGTGTCTCAAAAATTGTCTTAGGATAAATCTTAGTTGGGGCTTCCCCAAAACCAAAGTCAATATCAACAGTAGTAACTGATTTTACTGTAGGATTTTTCCATAGAAATCGGGAATAAACATATGGCATCCAACCACCAACGAGAGTAAGATCGCAAAGATAATCTTTCAAATCTTCCAAAACACTAAAAAATATTGATTCAATTTTATCAAGATTAATCAAGATTCTTTCCTTTTTCCTCTAGGAGTTTTTTAAGATATTCGGCGTGCTCTCTGCCCCGAGGTTGAAAATTATACAAGTCAAGATATAGTTGCAAATTTGAAACTGTGGGATAACCTTTAATTTTTTGAATATTAATAAATATACTGTTTTTGTAATATGGGTGAATAATATGAAAGTTTCCGCCTCTAACAAGCTCTTTTAAATCTATTTTTTGCCTTATTTCCAAAATATCCTCATCCCAATCCTGAGAGTTGAAATATAAATAAACTTGGTCTGTTTTTACAAATGAAGTTATTAAATTTGCACCTGTATGAAGTGTTAATGCATATTGTTTATCATTCAAGCAAGTCTTTATCGTCTTCAAAATATTCTTATCTGCGGTATAATAGGTATCGATTTTGTTTAACCTGAAACGATATTCTTTTAGCCAATCATTTATTAGTTTTTCTTTATTAGTCAATATGGTATAGCTATCCGGTCCTTTTCTTGCTCTTTCTACATAACCCAGCTTTTCCATCGCATCTAACACGCCTTGAGCCATTCCAAGACTTACCCCCTGTGGGCCTACAAAATCTCGCACTACCCATTGTCTACCAGGTTGACTTGCCATTTTTCTCAGGACTAAAGTAGCTTTGTCGGCAAAAATGTTTTTCATCTTATTACTGTACTTCATAATGTTCATTCCTTTTCTAATGTTCACTAATCAATGAACAATATACAATAAGTGAACATTGTTGTCAAGTAGAAAATTATTCTCCAATAGAAATGGTAAGATATATAGTACCCCCCTAGGGGGGTACTATGTGTTGACCAATCTCTATTTTTTGGGGTTAATTTACTTTTGAGGTCGCAATTTGCGACCTCAAAATGGCTATTTTCTTTCAAGCTTGCTTCAAAATTTTAACTTTTCTACTGCGCCCTTTAAGTGCTCTTGCGCCAAGTGGCTGTAAATCATAGTAGTCGCGATATCAGCATGTCCCATCAACCTTTGAATTGTCGGCAAATCTACTCCTGACATAACTAAGTGGCTGGCAAATGTGTGCCGGAAGGTATGTATATTAGCTTTTTCTATGCCAAGGTCTTCACACAACCTGACTAAATGCTCTCTCAAATGATGGCCTAATTGATTGCCCTTTTTATTACAAAATACCCATCTGGCTCTTCTTTTAATATCTTTTAATACCTGTAATAATTCATCATTAATCGGTATCCCCCGGGGCTTACTATTCTTTGGCTCCCAAAAAGACTTTACCCTTATCCTGATTAATCTATTTTTAAAATCTATATCATCCCATTCAAGATTCTTTAACTCCCCCATTCTCATGCCGGTATAAAGAAGTGTTGTAAATATTGGATATAATCTTTTGCCACAATTATCCATGATAAGCCTGGTTTCCTCTTTATCAAAAAATCTTGGTGATTTCGCAGTTACTTTAAAAGTCTCTATAAGCGCCAATGGGTTATTTTTTAAATAGCCATACTTAATTGCATAAGCAAATAGCGCTTTAAGAAACCTGAGTTCATAATTTACTGTTACCGGTTTTATCTTCTTTATCCTTTCAGATTTATATTTTTCGATTAACTGGCCTTTTATATCTGATAGTAAAACTACGTATGGATAGCTTTCGAGAAATAACTTGAAATTATTGATTATCTCTACATAACGCTGCGCTGTTTTGAATCTTTTATTCACTTTGATATAATCGGTATATTCAGAGATAAAATCCTCTATTTTCTTCTTCGCCTCAATAAAACCTAATTCATTCCTGGCAATTTTGACTTCAATATCCTTCTTGGCAAATTCGGCCAATTTCTTAGAATGGCCTATTGCCTTTTTGAATCTTCTTCCTTTATAGTAGTAATCCAGGTACCAGTTATTTTCTCTTTTATAGATAGTGGCCATATCTTTTCCTAACCTTGTATCTCATCAATTGTTCATCCTGCAATTCTTAGTCTTGTATCTCCTTTGCGTTCATTCCTGGATAACCATTTTAAAATTTCTGCCTCATTAAATCTGACAAATCTGCCAACCTTAACATGTGGAATAAACCTCTGGTGCGTCCATTGATAAATAGTAGATACCTTTACCTGCAATACTTCACTCACCTGTTCCGGACTTAGCATCTTCACCATTTCACTTTCTCCTTTCATTTAAATTTTATGTCCAACTCAATATTAACAAAATTACCCATATTTCCCGCAGCCCTATTAAACTGTATAGCCCTTAATATAATCTTACTTAAAATCGCTGCATATTTTTTCTTTTCCCATCCTGCCAAATTTTGCCTGCCAAAACTAATCCTTATCAAAGTATCGCCTCCTCTAATTTAACATATGTTTAAACATCATAAGGCAAAAAATATATGTTTGCTGCCTTTTTTTATCATATGTTTAAACATAAATATCCAAAAAAATATTATTTTTCCTTTTCTAAAAGTCTATCGATTTTCTCCTGAGCCAATTGAGAAGGCTCAAATTTACCGGTCTCCCAGCGGTGGACTGTCTGGAAAGAAACGCCTAACTCTTTCGCCAATCGTTCCTGGCTCCACCCTTTTCTTTTCCTTATCTCCTTAAGTTTTTCCTGACCTGACATTATCTTTCCCCTTTATATCTTCATGAGTAATTTTACCATATGTTAAAACATATGTCAAGGACTTTTTTAATTTTTTTTATTTTTTCTTCCCCTTCAAAATACTAATTGTATACCCAATATGCCTCTTGGGATTTTCTACGCGTAACTTGGCGGTAATATTGTTGGCGCATCTCACAACCTTGTATCCATATTCCTCAATCAGCTGGACAAACCTCTCAACAATCTCCGGATCATCTGGCTCATTTAACTGCCTTGCCAACCCTATGGCTCTTTTAAAGTTTCTTTTACCATATCTTTTCTGTAACTGCATCCATAATTGTTGACTAACTGATAGGGGTATCAATTCATTTATATAATACTGATTTGACCACCGATGCCAATACGGCTGGCCGGGTTCGGGGCTAAACCGGTATATCTCTATCAGATTATGCCTTTGAAGTTCCAAAAGACCTCCCACTATAGACTTTACGCTTATGCTGTATCTTTCGGACAATCTCTCCTGGCTATCAAACCACCAGGGTTTTATTGTAGACCTCTGCCGTTCAATCAGCCCGATAAAATACAGGTACTTTGCCTTCATACTCAAGCGCCTGTTCCATCCATACTCCCAAAAAGCAATGGGCAACTGCGCACATTCAGTCTTCGGCTCTGCAAATGGTTTATTCCTATCATCCAAGCTCAATAAATACGCGCAGTCCTTGCTTTTATCATATCTAACCAAGGCATATTTGTTATCCAAATCCCTCAATACCCTTTTAACCATTCTAAAATAGGCAAAGGGATAACGTCTGCCTTCTTTTCCCTCTGGTTTAGCCAATCTTTCTTTACCGCTTAATAATCTGGTCAACCTTTCATAATCTAACTCTACATTTGCTTCTGGATTCCCATCCCACTCCCGGAGAAGCAAAAAATATAAATTTATTGCCTTAAACGCCTGGTTAGTATACATCTTTGAGCCGATGCCGGTAAAAAACGTCCACGGCACCCCTATTACGTATCCATCGTCATAAACCTCCGGGCCCAATTTACTCGGCTCGGTTTCTATCCCTTTTATTACCTCCAGTAATTGCCCTGCAGCCGCTTTAGATTTGACCAAAACAGATAACTCGTCATTCTCCTGCGACCGCTCTGTCCAATTCTCACTGCCGACAATAAATAATTTCCTGTCTATTACTACCAGCTTACTGTGCGTCACCTTGTTAGCTGTATCAAATCTAACATCAATCCCTTCATTCTTCAAAAACCTCAATGCCGCTAAATTCTTTTTCTCTATTACACTCCGCATCTGTCCAAACCTGTTCTCTTGCCTGCTGAAATTCTGATCTAATACTATATGGATGTCAACTCCCCTTCTTTTGGCTACAACCAACTCCTGAGCAATATGAGAAACAACCTCATACTTCCTTGCCGGATTAAGCTGGTAATCATACATTGCAATATAAATTGAATTATCCGCACCCTTTATCGCATTTATCAACTCACTAAAATAATTATTCTCATCTAAAATGGCCACATCCGGCTCGTTTTCTTTATACGTCCCGTTTAGTATTGCCTGCGCTATTTCTTTTGACTCAATCAACACCCCTGTCTCGTGATTCAAACTCAGGGCATAATGCGACCAATTGTGACTGCCGATAACTGTCTTTTTCCCATCAATAACTAACACCTTAGAATGCAACACCTTATCCGGTGCATCAAAACTAACGTCTATCCCTTCCTCGACAAACAAATCATAAATACTCTTATTCATATCATGCCACGCTGCATCCTCTAAAACCACACGAACCTCAACGCCTCTTCTTTGCGCCTTTATTAACTCCTCGGCTAATTTAGACACATAACCATCAGCCCCTTCTTCCAGCTTAACCAGGTACATCTCAACATAAATTGACTCCCTGGCAGCTGCTAACTCTTGCCTCACTCTTTCAAAGTAATTCTTGTCAACTAATACTATTATATTGTCAGGACTTAAAGCAAAAGTGTATGTGGTGGGAATTATAAAGATAAGTAAAATAAAAAGGACTATAGTGCAGGATTTTTTTAACAATTGGAAATATTTTTTATTGAAGAATTAAAAAGGTCCACATTTCCGATGAAAAGTGAACCACGATTATTAATATAGCAAAAAGAAATTATCTGTAATGAATAATAAAAACACTAAGAAAAACAATCCCCGATAAAAATTTCCTCAACACCACAGCACCCTACATTTATTAATGGGTAACGCAATTATTCGCCGAGGTAGGATTTGATTTTGTCGATGAGGTCCTGGGTCTCGAAGGGCTTGGCGATGTAGTCGTCGGCGCCGACCTTTTTACCCATCGCCTTATCGATATCCTGAACCTTGGCGGTGAGCATGATTATCGGAATGGACTTATATTTGGCATCGAACTTAAGGAGCCTGCAGACCTCATAGCCATCCATCTTGGGCATCAAGATATCTAAGACGATTAAATCGGGATTTGAACTTCTCGCCTTTTCCAGGCCTTCTTGGCCATCCTGGGCGGTTATAACCTCGTAGCCGGATGCCCCAAGCCTAATCGTTAATGCCTTTAAAAGTTCAGTCTCATCGTCAATTACCAATATCTTCTTCGCCATATCTCCCCCCATCTCAAGTTTTTAAGTTTTTAAGTGCAAAGTGTGTAAACAAGTGTTTAAGTGTGTAAGTGGAAAGTTTATAAGTTCTTTTATTTTTTAAATTCATTTTCTCCCTTCTTACACACTTACACACTTATAAACTTACACACTGTATATATCATGGCCTGATAAATAAAGCCGCCCCAGCACAATCCATCCTTGTTACCACCAATTCCACATCCCCTTTTAATTCCACCACGTTACTCACATCCTTATCCCAATCATAGTCATAACGGCCATTTCTTCCAAGGGTCAGGAAGTTGAGCGGTAAATCTGTGGTCAAATTGATACGTTCGGAATAGACGGTCCTTCCTGGTGGATAATCTATTGAATACCTTTCTATCACATGTTGATCATTTTCGAAACCTAAATTCAGGCGAATCCTCCAGGTCGTACCCTTCTTTGGTCGCGCCTCAATCTCGATCACGCCACCACCTTTCAGTCCCATAATATTGGCGAGGCTAAAGGTGCGGATGCCTTTTGAATCGGGGATCTTAAATCGGGTATTTCCTCTAATGATTATTCCAACTCCAGCAGTTCTCGTATTTCGAATATTTACGAATGTAAAGCCCTCTTTGGTCTTTGCCTTTGTCTGGGCCTTAAGACTTAACCTTACCGCGGTTATAGCAGGCAAAAGCTCAAAAGGTATGGCGCCCCCTGGTCTTTCGGGGAGGATTTCGGTATTGGTATTATCGAAATACTTAAACTCGAGGTCCTTCAATAGAATGCCGGGGATATTATATTTTGGAATGACCCAAGAGATATTATTATACAATCGAAGGATGCGATTTTGAGTAGGGCCCCACTTAATCGTCATCGCTACATCAGGAAAGTATGTGGGCTCTGGCTGATATACAAATCTAATCTTAGAACCAGCGGGGATGGGATGGTTGAATATTACCTCATCATCTGACTTTTGGGGCTCTTTACGTGGACTCAAGATAAAGGTGATGGAAACAGGCCTATATGCTTTTTTATCCAGAAGCCTGACCTCGCCTATCGGCAGAGCAGCGCCAGGCTTGAATGGGCGATTTAAGATAAATGGATTTTTCCTCACGAGCTCTGAGTGCTGGTGTTCAGGCCTTGGGATATGAGAATCATCTACCCATAGAGGAACAAAAGTTATAAAGGTCGAGCCCGCGCTCAAGACCTCAAGGGAATCTTTTATCCCATAGGTCGCAAACCCACCAGAACTTATCTCTTCCAAGCATTCGTCTAACGCCTTCTGCAACAGGGCCTCCTCCTGTCCAAAACTATAGGCATCCAGGGATGACTTTAGCATAAAGACCACCACGCCGGCTAAGATGGTGGCAATGCCTATGGCAACAAGGAGTTCGATAAGAGTTAGTCCGTTCTTTGAGTTCTTTGAGTTTATGGAGTCTATTGGGTTTATAGAGTTGAACTCAACAAACTCAACAAACCTCATTCTAAAGTTGTCCATTCAAGATCCTCAATAAGTGTAACCACCTCAACAGCCGGTTTATCTGCGATATGCCATTTGCCATTTGCCATATGCGATTGATATACCTGAATACGAACTTCTAAAGGGTCGGTACCACCTATCACCTTTCTTAAGATTCTCCATCTCCTTTCATTCACCATTAAAGGGGGCTTATCTAAAGGTGGATCCCAGACATCGCCAAGTTCCTTAAGCTGCTTCTCAGTAAAATTTAAGTTCTTTACTTTCTCCATACCTTCCTTGGCTAAATACCTTGCAGAGGTCAGATCGGATGTTGCATAAGCCTGCTCTAAAGAGACTGAGAACATCCGCATCAAAGGAAGGAAACAGATAGCGATCACCGCCAAGGTGATAAGTAACTCGATAAAGGTAAACCCTTCCTTAGTGTGTAAGTGTATAAGTGTAAAGTGTGTAAGTTTAGCGTCTGGTGGCACTGATTAAGCCTCCCAGCATATTACAGATTTCTTTACATTCCCCACGAAAATAGTCATAGTTATTCTGATCTATCTGTTTCTGTTTAAAAGACAAACTAATCATTGGAATACATTCTCTCGCAGAGTCCATAGAATACCCGTAGAATTGAATTTTCGCATTCTTTGTCTGTTTGCCACTACCTTCAGCAATGTTATTGCAAATAGATAAAGCCGCTCTTCTAAACTGGTCTCCTAATGAATATTGAATAGTATGATGGAAACCCTTAGTAAGACTAAATACCTTATTAGTAAACTCTAAGGCTCGTTGATAAACTTCTAATCTTTCAAAATCAAATTGATATTCCTGCATCTTTCTTCCCTTTCTACTTATAAACTTATAAACTATTTCCTCCCTTTCTACTTATACACTTACAAACTTATAAACTTATAAACTATTTCCTCCCTTTCTACTTATACACTTACAAACTTA
>CAZMYR010000038.1:4549-7745 GCA_964570585.1 uncultured Planctomycetia bacterium | reverse complement strand
ACTTATAAACTTATAAACTATTTCCTCCCTTTCTACTTATACACTTACAAACTTATAAACTTATAAACTATTTCCTCCCTTTCTACTTATAAACTTACAAACTTATAAACTTACACACTTGTAGAAAGTGCCTTTTTGACCATCTCTAATAAGGTCTGGGTATTAAAGGGCTTGGCGAGATGATCATATGCACCGAGCGTTAGCGCCTCGATAGCTGACTTAGGCGTCCCGTAGGCGGTCAGCATTATTACAGGGGTTGCGAAGCTGATTCTCTTCATCTCCTTTAAGGTATCAAGACCCGATAAGCCTGGCATCATGATGTCGAGTATTATAATATCTGGGTTTGCCTCTTTTAGCCTTTCAATACCCTCGATGCCATTAGATGCGGTGATGGTCTGATAGCCTGCCGCTCCAAACCTTATAGTGAGCGATCTTAGAAGCTCTGGCTCATCATCAACGATTAATATCTTCTTCGCCATATCTTCTCCTTTACACACTTATAAACTTATTATAGAAGCTGATAGACGCTGATATCTACGCGGATTTACGCCATCAGCGTTTATCAGCGTTTAAATCAGCGTCAATCCGCTTCTATATTTGAAAACGCTTCCTTGATTAACTTAAGCAGTTCTTCAAGTTGGAATGGCTTGGCGATGTGATCGTATGCACCCAATTGCAGAGACTCTATGGCGGTCTCGGTCGTACCCCTCCCGGTCATGATTATTACTATTATCTTATCGTTTATACGTTTTATCGCCTTCAATGTATCCAGGCCCGAGGAACCAGGCATCACCAGATCGAGGAGAACCAGATCGGGGTTATCTGTCCCTACTTTCTCGATCGCCTCCCTTCCATCCCCGGCGGTTGTGACAACAAAACCCCGGCCCTCTAAATAATCCCTTATACAATCACATATCTCCGGTTCATCATCAACAACCAAAATCTTCTTCTTGGCCATACCTTCTCCCATCTTTAGTTAATTGAGTTTATAGAGTTTATTGAGTTTATAGAGTTGAACTCAAAAAACCCAACAAACTCAAAAAACTCAACAAACCCAACAAACTCCACAAACTCCAATAACTTACACACTTATAAACTTACACACTTATTATAGAAGCTGATAGACGCGGATCTAAACGCGGATTTACGCCATCAGCGTTTATCAGCGTTTAAATCAGCGTCAATCCGCTTCTATTCTTCTTCAGCGAACTAATCGCTTTCTCCACAAGTTCCTCCCCAGCCCCTGCATCTTCAGGATAGGTGGCAAGGCTACATCTGGCAGATATTCGTATCAACTGCTCTTTTACTTTAAATTCTTTTGCCTCAATTATCCCTTTAAGCCGCCTGCTGAATGGCTCAAGGTCTTCCTTCCCATTTCCACACAAAATCGTCACAAATTGGCTCTTTCTGAACCGAAATACCATATCGGAGGCCCTGCGGACCGAGGCCTTGAGCAACTCTTCTAAATCTTTCGTCAGCCCTAAGACAGCGTCCTGGCCAAACTTCTTTTCGAGCCTTTCTTTATCTACGAGCTCGAAGACAATGATAGAAAACGTCGTGCCGCTATCCCTGGCACGCTTTATTCCATCAGCTATGCATTCATAGAAGTAAGCCTCCTCCTCTATCTTTGGTAGGGTAAAGGTAAACTTTGAGCCCTTTCCCACTTCAGACTCAACCCAGAGCCTTCCCTTATGCAACTCCACAAATTCCTTTGAGATAGATAAACCCAGGCCGGTCCCCTTCGCCCCAGGTCCGGGCTTTCTATCTATCTGCCGAAACCTATCGAATATCTTAGAGAAGTTCTCCTTTGTGATCCCAACCCCTGTATCCTGGACGCTCACCGCAACTGAACCCTCATTCTCCCGGGCAGCGACCAATACCCTTCCACCCTCAGGCGTAAACTTGATGGCATTTCCGATCAGGTTAACGATGACCTGGGTGACCCTATCGGGGTCGATATACATTGGCGGCAATTTGGCGGGCAACCGGGGCTCCAATAGAACCTTTTTGTTCTCTGCCTCCGCCTTAAAAGATGCGACCTGGTCTTTGATCAAAAGGTCCATATCAACGAGGCGCTTCTTCAACTCCATCCTGCCCGCCTCTAACTTTGATACGTCCAGAAGGTCATTTATCATCCGACCCAGACGGTTCATATTGGACATTACAATGGTAAGATATTCCTTCTGATCATTCGTTACAGGGCCGGCGATGCCATCAGAGAGGATAGAGACAAACTCCTTCATAGTCGCCAGGGGTGTCCTCAACTCATGGGAGACCGTAGAGACCAGTTCAGACTTCATCCGTTCTATTTCTTTCTCCTTGGTTATATCCTGAAAGAGGCAGACAAAGCCCATCCTTTTGCCTAAAGCATCTCGCATCGGCGCCATAGCTACCCTAACCGACAACTTCTTCGGCCCGGGTAGGTCTAACTCCCTGAAGGCCATCGCTCGGTTGGTCTTCATCAGCTCATCCCTCAAAGGGGAGATGATAAAATCTGAGAACGCCCGAGGAATCCTGCCGACTCCTTTAGCCAACCCAAGGATTTCTTTCGTGCGGGGGTTGATAAGGACGATCTCACCATTCTCATCGGCAACGATTATACCCTCAGCAGCGGACTCCACAATGGAACGGAGCTTGTCTCGCTCAACCCCTAGATCCCTGAACAACCGGGCATCCTCGATAATGATCCCTGCATGGCGACAGATACTAGTTAAGGATTTGACAGGAAACCGCCTAAATCTCTCCTTTTCACTTGAACCCAGGGCCACCACCGCCTTAACCTTACCGCGGATTTTAGAGTGAACGATGGTAAAATGCATTATTGGGTTTTTGGGGTTTGTTGGGTTTTTTGGGTTTTGCATTTTAGACTTACTGCGTGGGATAGATAAATGAGATTCAACTTTAAGTTCATCCCAATTGAAGGTATCACGGTCCTCCTTTGGCAAAGACTTGATGGTCTTTTGTTTAATATTATCAACCAAACCTTCCAACAATTTTTCATTTTTAATTTTTAATTTTGAACTTATATGCACTATCAGTCTTGGCCTTTCCTCACCCAACGAGAGCGATCCCAGCACATCATGTTTAAAGACATCGTCCAGGACCTCAACCACCCGGCGCACAACCGTATCGTAATCCTGCATAGGGATAACTACCTTGTTTATCCGAGCCAGGATCGCCAACTCATCAAATCGTG
>CAZMYR010000038.1:0-4449 GCA_964570585.1 uncultured Planctomycetia bacterium | reverse complement strand
ACACACTTATAAACTTACACACTTTCCACTTACACACTTTACACTTACAAACTTACACACTTAATCTTCCTCCTCCACCTCATACCCTACGCCAGGCCCTCTCAGCTCCCTCCAGAGTTGGATCCCCACCCCACTACCTGAGACGGTTCCGAACCTAACCGTGCCAGAGACAGCGGTCAAGGTCGGAGTTGAAGATGGGGTAACGGTGACCGTCTCTGGCTCCGTATCCTCCAGGACGATAGTAGCCTGCCCATCGGTTACAGTGGCGGCAGTTGATGTGGCGGTTGAGGTGCAGGAGTCGTTATCCGTCATAAACTCTGTCAAGGTTACGGTAAATGTGGTTGAGTCATCTTCGGTTAAGACATCTCCACCAGAGTCCAATACCTTCACCGTAACCGAGATCTTCCCCACAGGGCCTGAGGTTGAGATAACTTTTATTGTGCCTGCCTTTAGAGTTATAGTTGATGAGGTGCCAGTTACGCTGGTATAGATTGTGTCCTTAACTGATAAAGTTGTTGAGGTTTCGTCTGAACCATTTATGCCGCTAAATGTATGGTTGCCAGCATCAGCTGTAGTAAAGGTATAATTTGAAGGCACAGTCAAGTCGCTTCCAGTAAATGAGATTGTGCCTGCATAGTTAGAGATGGTTGTATTATTGTAATCGCGTGCAGTAACTGTTGCAGAGAAATCCTCATCGGTATAATAATAAGTCCTTGATGCAGGTGGGTCTGACAAAGTTACAGAAAAATCTTTGGGGATAAAGATGATATTGCTTGAGGTGCCTGTTTGTGTGGTTAAAGTAGAATCTGTACAGGTAATGGTAATCGTCCCCCATTTGTTATAGGTCTGGTCAGTAAGGGTAGCCACCCCATTTGTCCAGTAAGTAGAGGTTAGAGAACTTGTGCTTAAACTACCTGACTGGGATGTAGAGGGAGAGGTATAATTGATGGTTAAGTTAGCTATGCCTTTATAATTGGGGCAGGTTGTACCTGAGGCGTTTCTTGCGGTTACAGTTAAGGTAAAGGGCTTGCTTACCGTATGACGAGCATAAGCGCTACTTGAAGCTGATGTATCTAAACCTGAGGCCACTACAGTAAAATCATAAGGTCTAAAATTTATGTTGGATGAGGTCCCAGCCTTGGTGGAATAATCAGCGTGGGTTGCAGTAATAGTAATAGTTCCACAATCAGAGAAGGTCTCGTTTGTAATAGTGGAAACTCCATCTGACCAGGAAGATACAGAAGTTACAGAAAGCGTCCCGCTTCCTGATGCGGGCGAGACATAATTGACAGTTAAATTGACCGCAGCGGAAAAGCTTGTGTCGGTATTACCATCTGTATCCTTGGCTGTTATAGTTAAAGTAAATGAAGAGCCTGCAACCTGCGGGCTACTTGCAGATAGAGTAAATTGTGTAGTCTTGGTCTGTACAGTAACTGTCTGGGTGGCATCAATCCAACCCACAGATGGTGACTCGGCTGCGGTTATGGTAGGAGTTCCCACATTAGAGTCCTTATAACAAAAACTGCCACTTGATTGGCCTGCGGAGATAGTTACGCTGGTGATAGACTGCCAGGGTGATGAATTAAAGGAAAAACTCCCGCCATCCGAAGAAGAGCTAAGATTTATAGTAGTATCGGTGAGGACAGTTACGGCCTGGCTGTTTACATCCTGGATCTCTATGGTCATAATCGATGAAACCGCATCCTGGATAATCGTCTGCTCGGCAGTGGTAAAGGCAATCTTGGAAATGGCGAGTTTAAAATCGCTACTCTCAAAATAATCCCACCCATCGCCTGTGCCGCCGATAAATGGCCCAGAAGCAGATGATTTAATCTGGATATACTTGTCATCAGAAGTATAGACAAAACCGCTATTATATATATCCAATTCTAAATTATCACCTGGGGAGACAGCGCTAAAATTGGCGAAGGAGAGGCCAGATACAGTTATGACATCCCCAGCAGCAAAGTTTTCAGTAACATTTAACACTAAAGTCTTATTTGAGTCTTCATATGGAAGAACATCGGTAGGGACCTTGGTTGAGGCTCCACCTCCTATGGTAGCAGTAGTATCTGCAGTATTCCAGGTCATATTGAAGGTGGAAGGAATTCGGATTCTTAAGTTGTTGGTAGCGGTGATAGCGCCAGTATTATCGGTAATGGTGATGGTAGAGATGGCTGTGGTAGACTGATTAACAACGAAGATCTGGTTGGCGGCTGATGAGATGGTGATGTCAGGCCCTGTCATTGTAAGGTCTGGAGATTCCGAATAACTCCACCCATCACCTGTGCCACCTGCGCATTGGTCATTAACGTAGATATAACCATCTGTTAAAGTGCCGGTTTCAGGACCCGGATTGGTAACTACAACATCTTTTGTTCCCGTCGTAGCCGATGCTGGAGTCTTACAGGTTATCTCAGTACTTGGAACTATCACTACATCTGTAGCCGGGTTTCCTCCAATGGTTACCGTTGCCCCACTTTCAAAGTTTGTTCCGGTGATGGTAACTGAGGTGCCTCCAGATAGACGTCCGCCAGCCGGGGATATACTTTCCACCGTAGGCACAGCGGCACTTGCTGAAGAAGCGAAGGCAAAGATGGCTAAGCTTGCCATTATCGTTAAAGAAACAACTAGTTTGGTTATCTTCACTGCATTCTTCCTTTGCTTAAAGACCTCCGGGCAAAATCTATCTTAGGTAATATTTTCTTTCTTAAGTTATAAGTGTTGCCATAAGAGGCATGGGCGAGCCAGCACCTTAAGGAATTAGAAATTTCATTTGTAGAAATAAGGCCTTCGCTAAAAAGTTTTTGGAGTTTTTTCATCCGCTTAAGAAACCTCTTTACATTTTCCTTTTTCAGTCTGCGATAATCCTTAAATAAGCGAAACCCTAAAAATGCTACTCCCAGTCTTATGGGAAAAAGAGTTGACTTTTTGGGATGAAGTTTTAATTTAAGTCGGCTTTCCAAGAATTGAGCAATTTCTGACCTTAGCTTACTTAGATGAACTTTATCATTGTGAAATACCAGAAAATCATCCATATAGCGGATATAGTATCTCTCCCGCAAATTAAATTTAACAAAGTAATCCAGTTCATTGAGGTAGAGATTGGCAAAGAACTGGCTGGTGAGATTGCCGATGGGCATACCGGTTGAGTTTATGTTGTATAAATTGTTATCTTTTGCCTCTTCATCAGTCAGGAGTTTCAAACCTTTGGCAGAGTCAATTATCAGTTTACCAAGCCAGAGCGTCTTTTGGTCTTTAATCTTTCTTGTCAGAATATCAAAAAGTACATTATGATTTATGCTGGGGAAATATTTCTGAATATCACATTGTAAGGCATATCTATTTTTCCTCAAAAAACTCTGGCATCTAAAAATGGCTCTATGGGTCCCTTTACCTATTTGGCAGGCAAAAGAGTCATCAATAAAGGTCTTATCAAAAATAGGTTCAATAATATTACAGAAGGCATGGTGGATTACTCTATCTCTATAAGGCGCAGCAGAGATGAGTCTTTTCTTTGGGTCGTGCACAAAGAACTGTCTATATTTACCTGTTTTGTAAGTCTTATTTTTTAGTTCTTCCTGAAGTTTAAATAATTCCTTTTCTAAAAAGAAGTTAAATCTGCCAGTATTTAGATTGAATCTTTTTCCTTTCTGCGCTCTACAGGCAGCAAGTAAGAGATTCTCAAAACTTACAATTTTCTCAAATAGATTTTTATATGTTTTTGCCATTAGCCATTTACCCCGTTAGAAATCCTTCTATTATTCAATATAACGGTTGCCGAAGGCTTCCTATTTCTAACGGGGTTTAGTAACAGGGTCTATCACCCTAAAAGAGTATTGGCAGGTCGAAACCCCACATTGTTGTTGCGGTTCGTGTTCGTCCAGCCAGCGTTGTTACGGTCGGACACACGCAAGTTCGACGACGAATTGTTCCAGCTGCCGCCGCGTATGCCCAAAAAAGGCTGCTTTCTCGACCTATCCCTTTTTATCTTTAATATCATCCCTCCCACAAGTTTCGCAAATTTTTGCTACTACCTGCAAGAAGAGAAGCTTTTTATTTGGTCTGTGTGACCAGGAATAGGTCTGGACTCCTTAAAAATCGCTCACTCTCTGTATCCATGAATACAGAGACTCTGGCTTGGGGCAATAGACCCCTTTATTTTTTAACTACTTTTACCCATCCCCCTACCATCTTTCCAATCTCATTGATAGAGCGACTTGAAAATTCATAAGTCTTGATATTAATAAAGTGCATATCCTCGGATATTCTTACTAAAAATCTCAACCTTTCTAATCTTAAATTTACTCTCCTTAAAATATCTAATTTATACTTTGAAAAACTTGCCTCTATCAAAAGTTCTAAGATATCTAAAAGTGCATTTTCTATTCTCTCGCCTAATAAAAATCTTTGGTCTTTTGGAAATTTACTAAGCTTTGGCAAAATCCA
>CAZMYR010000037.1:2100-17857 GCA_964570585.1 uncultured Planctomycetia bacterium | reverse complement strand
ATCCTTATTTAAACTCCAGCTCAAGTCTATAGTGCCCATTAACTTATATTTAGTTTGGAAATATATACGCGCCGTATCCTCTACAGGTATATCCTGAACCTGGCAGCCAAACTGGGCTTGGATTAAAGTAATAGGCCCTAAAAGAAACCTGGCAATATCAAGTGAATGCGTTCCATTATCAATCAAGACGCCGCCTCCAGAAATCCTTCTTTTTGAATTCCAGCGTTTTGTCATATCGACTCTGCTGCAAAAAACATTTTCAAATAATACCAGTTTCCCTAACAACCCTGACTCTATTATACCCTTTGCCTTTACAACATCATCGACAAATCTGAATTTTGATGCCATCATCAGTATCAGCCTTCTTTCTTTCGCATAACTGCACATCCTTTCTGCCTCAATTCTGTCTAAAGCAAAAGGTTTTTCGCATAACACATGAAGTCCGCGGGACATCGCAAAGATTGATATCTTTGAATGCCCATTAGGCGGAGTACATATGATCACAGCATCTAAACTCTCGGATTTTATCATATCTTTGTAATCGGTATAAGCGCTGCACTTATACTGCTCTGCAACACTTTTTGCCTTTTCTGATATTTTATCCGTAACAGCTTGTATTTTTACATTTTTTATTCTTGCAAAAGCTCGTAAATGTTCTTGGGATATCCTTCCGCAGCCTATAATTGCTATCTTGACTTTTCCCATTATATCCTTTCCCCCTTTTTAGACAGATAGAACTCCACAACCTCCTTTATGTTTTTCGCTATATAATCAACGTGCTCCCTGGTATAGAACTCATTCCAGGGTAGTACCAAGATGTTTGTCAGGGCTTTCATAGTGCCTGGATAATCATTGACGTCATAAACTATCCTTTTTTCACCTTTTCTTCTCGGGCAGTCATATGGGCAATGGCTCTTTCCATAAGTCCTTCTATCCTTTAATACCTCGCACATAAACGCTGGCTTCTGGATATATCTGGGAGCTGAAAAAATACCCTTTTCTTTAAGCATAACAGAAAAGGCAAATACATCTACTCCGAAGAAATCGGTGTCTATAATTAAAGAATACTTCCAGAATACATGAACATAATCTCCATTAGATTCCGGTAAAGTTATCCCTGGCGTATCTTTCAAATGCTCCGTTAGCATCTGAGCTGTTTGTCTACGCCTCTGGACAACGCCTCTTACCTTTCTTAGTTGAGCCAAGGCTACCGCTCCTTGTAAATCTGTCATCCTGTAGTTCAAAGCCAGAAAATAATGGTCTGGCTGGGGGTCACCATATCCCCATGCCTTATCTATAAAGAGCCTTATTCTTCTTTCAAGTTGTGGGTTTTTAGTAATTATTATACCTCCTTCTCCGGTCGTCATATGTTTACCCTGCTGCAGACTAAAACATCCTATATCGCCCATGGTCCCTACATTTTCACCCTTGTACTGGGCAAAATAGGCCTGACAGCAATCCTCTATTACGGGAATATTATGTTTTTTAGAAAGCGCCATAATAGGGCCCATATCAGCAGGTTTACCGAACAAGTGGACAACTATTATAGCTTTGGTACGTTTTGTAATTTTTGGCTCTATAGCCTGGGCAGTGATGTTAAGTCTTAGTGGATCCACATCGGCAAAAACAGGAATTGCATTCTGATATAGTATAGGAGTTATAGTGCCCATGTCGGTTATAGGGCTCGTGATAATTTCATCTCCAGGATCAGGATTTATGGTTGCAATTGCAGTATGTAAAGAAGCAGTCCCTGATGTTGTAGCATGTGCAAATGGAACACCGTATTCTTTAGCAAATTCCTTAACAAGCCTCTTGACCATTGTCCCTTTTGTGGCATTGAGTGTTCCGGATTCGATAACCTCCTTTAATAATGCTATCTCTTGCTGCCCCAAATCCCTTCCACTGGCATCAGAATCTGATGGTAAATTCATATATCCCCCTTTTTTAGCAATATTTTAAAAATGAAACATAAGTGTTCCTTTATCACACTTAGAATTTTTACATTAGAACTTCCGAATTTTCGCACTGTCAGTGTAGCTGGATATTCTATTATCTTGAATCCCTTTCTGTGGGCTTTTATCAGCATCTCTGCTATACATAGGAACCCGCTTGATTTAAAATCCACATCTTTTATAGCCTCTGCACGATAAATCCTGAATATACTTGTATATGTGTAAAATTTGCTTCTTAATATAACATTATATAGATTTGTCAGATTTTTGCTTAAGAACAGCCTGTAACCAGGTACATTGAAGGTTAAACCTTTCGGATGATAGGGTGATGCAGCGATGATATCAGCTTTTTGCTTTTTAACTATATCCAACATGTTAAGCAAATAAGTCAGTTGATATGTGCAATCGCTATCGATTGTCGCTATATAATACCCTTTGGAATTTAAGATCCCTGTTTTAACAGCAGCGCCTATACCTCTGTTTTTAGAATGTCTTATAATCTTTACATCCCTACCTAATCTATCCTTATAAAAATAGGCTAATCTTTCATATGTAGAATCTGAACTCCCATCATCTACGAAGATAAGCTCATAGGACTCGGCCAATTTCCCTTCAAGGTCTTTAAGTTTAGAAGCAAGATGGGCTATGCCTTCAACTTCGTTAAAACACGGAATAATAATAGATATGCCTATCCGTTCATTTGCCAATGCATCTTCTCCTTTTTTGTAAACAGTAGTATTATTGCATAAATAAAAAGGACACAAATTATAAGAAACGATATTCTCTTCCAGAAAGAAATAAGCGAAGCAAAGGTTATAAGCCCGACAAGCAAATACTTTAAAGGTATGCGTGAAAGTAAAATAAACGGAACAAGCCATACCAAATACCATGCTCCCAATTGAAAAGCCCCGAATAGGATGTATCCTGAAAATATCAAATTAATTGAGGTTACCAAAGCGGACTGTTTGTTTTCTGTCTTTATAAACAAAGCCAAAGAAAAAAGATAAATAACGCCAAAAATAGCATATGAACAATATCTAAAAAATTCTTTAGATAAAGCAGGTATTATAAATGAAAATATTTTATACGATACATAAGGAAATGTATTGGTATCAAAACCGGTGCGCACTATTGTTAGGGCTGAGAAGGTCTCAAGGCCCGCCCATAGGGGTTTATAGACAACTACTGTTACGGCAACAACCACCAAAAATGATATAAGGGCCTTTTTGAAAAAGTCTTTCTTATCCTCAACTTTTCTGTACATATATATGATATAAAAAGGAAAAAATAATATTGTTATATATTTTGTTAAGAATGAAAGCGATAATAGCAAGAATGATATATAGAACCTTCTCTTGTAAAGCATAAACAGTGAGCTGATGAGGAAAAATATCATCACTACTTCCATATGGCCGTCAACCAAAGTTGTTATAAGAACGAATGGATTCAATAAATAGGCCTGAGATATAACAAACGGCTTTTTAAAATGGAGGGCTTTTGCTATCTGGTATACAAAGAACGCTATCAGCCCATGAAATATAAATAGCGCAAACTTTAGGAAAAATTGGGTTAAAAAAATACTGTTTTTGGCAATCTTTACCAAAAATGCCACAATATAAGCCCATACAGGGCCATATATCATAGGATGATATTTCCAGAAGATTATATTGTAATATGGGTCCTGTTTAAAATCACTTGGCGGATGAATATACGGATTAGAATGATATATTGCAAGTATTCTGCCTCTCATTATATACTCATATATGTCAATAGAAAAAATAGGGTATATAGAACAAAGAAAAAGACCAAGTAGTGCAATTCCTGCAAAATAAATAAACCTTTTATTTACATCGGTATAGTATCTTTGCATTTTTAGATAAAACCAATAACCAAAATATAAAAATACAAATATGGCAAGTGCAGGATATCTTACTACTTTTGTAAGTGGAGGATAATTATAATCAAGCACATAATTGCGTAAGCAGTTTATAATGGGTATAAAAAGAAAACCCCCAGCAAATACTGATACTGCAAAAATAAATTTTTTCCTCTGAATATCCATTAGCCCCTCAGCGGTATTTTTAATGTGTATTTATCAGTTTTTTCTAAAATCATAAATGAACATAGAATATCCGGCAGTAACAGCAGGCGCATAATTTTTGCTCCAGTAAATATGTTCTAAATAATGGGCACTAATTGCATATACCTTATCTTCGGGTTGCTGCAATTCATTTTCTTTAAATTTCTTAAAATTTATACCATATGCTGCAGGGTTATCTTGTCCGAAATACTCAAGTGTTATTTCTTTTATATCGTTTTCTGCCATATATTTTGAAAGTGCTGGCAAATCCTGGCCCCAATCAATATTAGAATCCCTTAAATACTTCCAGCCATTTCTTGGGCCGCCTATGAATTCATTAAAATAACTTAAATAATTTGGCCATATACTCAATGAACAAAATAAATACCATAGACAAAATGCAGGGATAATAAATTTAAAAAACCTATAACGTAAAAGATATACACTTCTTGCAGCTATTATAATGCAAAATGGATAAATGGGTAAAATATGCCTGAGTCCAATCTGTAAATTGGTAGGTAATGCTACCATAAAATATATAAATGCAGGTAGAATTAAAAAATATTCATTTATCGAAAGTTTCTTTTTAATGGAGATAAATAGGCCTGTTAATAGAAATAGTAATGTAGGTATAGGTGTTTTTATTAGAAAAGCTATTATAAAATATAGGATATTGCCTTTTGAGGACCACCTGCCTAAAAAATATGTCGGATGCCCTTCACAGCTGTGTCTCAATGTACCCAAAACTCCTATTATATATTCTCCTAAAGGCATCGGAAAACTTATTAAGAAATTCTCTAATTTACTTTCAAGTTTAGCATCCCAGAATGGCAAAAGGCCTTCTGCCTTTGTATTGATGAATTCCAATTTTTCTTCTGCGCGCAGCGTATCTTTCAAAATCGGTTCTGCTCTAAAACCATAGCCAGCCCAAACAACTATAATAGATATAAGAAAAACCAATAATATTTTTAAAAAAATCTCTTTTCCTCTAATTCTTTCTATTTTAGGCAATGCTATTGTAAAAAGTATAAGGAAAATCGGATATAAAATTAGTGTAGAATATTTGGAAAGCTGAGCCAACCCCAAGCATATACCTGATAGTATTAAATTCTTCGTATTAGAATTATTAACAAAACGCCAGAAGGTATAAAAACTCAACAGTATGAAAAAGGTTGCCACCATATCTGTGGTCGCCAAGCGGCTATGGGCTAATATATTAGGCGAGAAACAATACAGAAATAAACTTAATAAAGCGGTCAATCCACCATATAATTGCCTTGACCATATAAATAATACTACTGCGCACAATACACCAATTAAAACTATTATTAAACGGCTCACAAAAAGCATCTTTCTGGCCTGGTTATTGTATTTAAAGAAAAAATCCCTGCCAAATGCACCTCTGTCTTCTCTTCTCCATTGTTGTCTATCGTCAGGCATATGCGGCTTTAGCAAAAATACCACTGGAGCAGCAACGATATATCTTGATAAGGGTGGCTGAGATGTATCCATTTTCAGGTCGCCTTTGGTTAAAAAAATAACGCCTGCAGGGATATGGTGAGCTATCTCATCACAAGTGCCCGACTTCTGCAGCATACTAGATACCGCCAGCACAATAAATACAAAAAGTAATAATATAGGTAAAATTATGTTTTTCATTCTTCCAACAGGGCAAAATCGGGTTTGTATTTAAAAACTGCAATATGTCTTCCCTTACTTATCTTTATAGCCTGTATTAAACCTTTAACCCTTAAAGGTTCCTGTTTTATCCCATCAACAAATGCATCCCATCCAGGGTAATAATTTTCTGAGAAAACTAAAAAGCCACCTCTTTTTGTGGACAACTCCACTTTAGCAAAGCCGCTTCTGTATTTTATAACCTTCAAATATTCGGTTGGCATTATCTGGATATCTCCACCTAACTTGTACGTAAAAAATATCCTTGGCAGGTAGTCTTTTAATAAATAAAGGATAAGTTTATCGTCTGACGCAAGTTTCTTTAAAAATCTATATTCAAGCTTTCTCGATGTTAGTATATATTTTACATTAAGAAGCCGCAATAACTGATATTTCTCAACCAATGCCTCATTAGCAGGAGTGAGTAAACCTAAGGAATCATCTACAACTTCTAAAGGTGAAAGTGCTTTTTTATAATCCTTTTCTGCTAAAGGTGTATATGCTGCTAAACTGTCAAGGCCATAAAGTGCGTTTGCATTGGGCATTGCCCAGCAGGGGATATCCTTATCCGTCAAATCAAATGGCAATATCCTAAAAATATCTTTATCAGATTTTAAGACTTCTAAAATTTTAATATGCGTAGGACGCAGATAGTCAAATGGTTTTATATTTCCCCTAAAGCCTGTACCGCAGAAACTATATATAAATATGTCTACAAATATAATGCCAAAAACAGGCAATCTCAAAAATCTTCTTTTATTCGGTTGAATACAGAAATATATCCCTATGGTTAAACCGACCACCAGCATAATTACTGAAGAAATAACAAATATATTACTCATGTCTGTGCCATTTAGCAATGAACGATAGGCGCTATGTGCCTTATCCATATATGTCTGCAAGTCATATCTATGATATGGTTTACCAAAGATATACTTAAGGACATAATCCTGCAGAAACAGTATTATCCTGTCCTTAAATAAATACAAAAATACCTTGGCTATAAAAAATATAGACAGTGAAATGGCCAATATGGCAGAGAATGCTATGGATGTGGATTTTATCAATTTTTTATCTGGTTGCTCGAAAAACTTTGAAAAACCAAAACCGGATAACACCGAACCAGTAAATAATGCAAAGAATAAAAATTTTGAAGGGACTCTAAAGCTGTAAAATCTAGTTATCTTAAGTATTGCTACATACAACGGATTATATCTACCAAGTGCAACAAAAATAGCCACTACCCCTATCAAAATAAGTGGTCTTACTTGAGGACAACTTTTAATGTGTGCAATACCATAAATTAAAAACAATATACTTAACACCCCTATATATATTTGAGGCCCAAGAAAACCTGTCCAATATGGGAAAAATGCACTTAAAAAACAGGGTGGTAAAAAAGATTTCCATAATGCAAAACCCAATGTTGCGCCTGAACGCGAAGAATGTTCAACCAAATGCCATGTAATTATAAATTGCGGCAGGAATATTAAAGCTGCAATAACCATCGAAAGTGTAAAATATATAAAACTTTTAAAATTTAGTGTCTTATTGTTTATTCCACCATAAATAAAATATATGAAATAAAAAATAACAGAATATATACCCAACTGTATATACCCCCCTAACAGTTGTAATCCAATAATAAATCCAGCAAATACTACATATTTAATTTTTCTGGTTTCAAAAAGCTTCTCGTATAGAAATAGCACCAAAGGGAACCATATAACAGTTCTTGTGGCTGCTGTGTTCATAAAGCATCCAGCATATGCACTGCCAAAACAAAAAAGCAGCGCAGCTAAAGCCCCTCCCCATTGGCTAGTACCTAATTTACGGCTATAAATATAAGTAAAAATCCCACCAAGAATAAAGTGCAAAACCACAGAATAATTATAAGCAACATTAAAAGGCAAGGCAAAAAACATAATTATATTTAAAGGATAAAAACCACCAATTTGGCCTTCGGCCATAAGAGGAAAACCACCATGGAAATAGCGGATCCAAAAGGGGAAACTAAGATTCTTTATAGATTCCGCGTATATTTTGCTCCAAGGATAATGCTGGACAAGATAATCTCCACCTAAAAAAGCGGATTTCATAAATATAAGCCTTCCCAGAAATAGAAATATTATCGTGGTAAAAAATATAATAAAACCTAAGTGCTTCTTCATCATTTTAGCTTATAAATCTCCAAGATAGGTCCCGTATATTTTCTTGAGAATATTTCTTTTGATGCTATAGGGAGGCAGGTAGTCGCAAATCTATCATAGGGCAGTCTTGCCTCTGCGTTGTAATACGGACTAAATGTTCTTATTAAAATTGACTCATTTTTTAATCGTCTTAAAAAAGACTCTTTTATCTCATTTGTAATTGTATAATTAATAACTACATAATCAATATTGTTTCTTTTTAAAGCATTTACATCAAAATCTATGGCAGGAGTTGTGTTTAAAAATTGGCCCTGGCTCTCTGGGTCTTTGCTTAAAAAGTAAAGTAGATATCCTTTATATTTCACATCTGAAGCTCTTAGCATATAATCTAATTTTCTCTTTTTAAGCTTAACCATTGCTGGCTGGTTTCCTATTACATCTTGTTTATTTTTAAGCTGAGAATAGGGCTGTTTAAACGCGGGCTTAAAAAAGGTGCTATCGCAAGCTATCTTTGAACCGAGAGGCACATTATCTCTAATCCAGTCCGCTGAAATGACCCTTGTGTCTTCTGTGCAAAATAATTTATCTGCTTTGACAGATTTAATAGTGGCAGGTAAAAGTAAAAGAAGTGAGGTAGAAACTAAAGCTATTTTTAAGACTTGCCTTTTACAATAAATCCACATTACCTCAAAGAAAAAATAAGCCGAGCCTACCGCTAAAAATGGAATCAACACTAAAGTGTACCTTGAGAAAGGCTGGCTATAGAACACCAATGTTAAATAAAAAACTGCCGGAAAAGAAATAAATAAAATACCTCTTTTGCCTCCCTTCAAAGCAATGGCAACCAAGCCAATTATCCCAAATAACAAAACTGGTAAGGAGGCGCCTTCTTTCAATGAATATATCAAATGATGCCACCAACCCATATACCAAGCAGTAGATGCCTGCTGGCTAAATGAAGCCCAAAATTCTCTAAAAGCCAGTGGCGCAAAGGGATTTACCAATATAAAAACAAAAATGGCAGCTAAAAAGCTCAGCCATAGGTTTTTTGAAAAAATTATTCTGCTGTATTGTTTCTTTTCTTTTAAAACAATAAATATATGAGTTAAGAAAAATGGAAAACCTAACAATGCTGCATTGTACTTTGTGCCTACAGCCAATCCTAAAAATATTGCTGACGTTATATATTTTCTCAGAGAAGATACCTCGAGCATTCTGAAAAGGCTAATATATGTAAGCAAGATGAATGATACCATAAGCATATCTACATAAATATAATGAGAATTTATAACATTTAAATAACTAACTGCCATTATTAGCGCAGAAAATAAAGCTACTCTTTTTGAAAATATGTTCTTTGCAAAAATATACACAAAAAATACACAAAGTATACCCGGCACAACGCCCAGCGCGACTCTTCCTGTGAGGTAAAAAACACTTGGGTCTTTAAAAAAACTAATGGCAAAATCGTCTGCGCCATTAAAAACACCAGCGATTTTGCCCATTAAAAAATAGAGTCCATAAAATAAAAATAGTTGGTAAGAAGTTAATGGCGGAATATTAAAAAAATGTGGATTTAAATCACCTGCGCCATAGGCAAGGGCATGGTTTACCACAATCGGCTCATCCTGATGAAATTGATATGGCAGGCCAAAATCTATACCGCATATGCGTAAGGTGAAACCCGAAACGAGAATGAGTATGATTAGATAGTGTTTTTTGAAAAACTTCATCTGCGTAAGGCTTTGATTTTTAAAAGGTCTAAAAACATATTAATAGAACTGCCTATTGCTTCTACTTTAGTCTGTGGAGAATTTTTCCAAACTACCCCTAATTCTTTAATTTTGTATCCTTTAATTTTTGCTAAATATAGCATTTCAGCATCAAAACAAAAACCATCGATCTTAAGTAACGGCGCTAACTTTCTCGCAATATTACCTCCAAAAAGTTTAAAGCCGCATTGGGTATCATTAAAATCCTTCATAAGCAACAATTTAACAAAAAGATTAAAAGTTTTTCCCATTTTTTCCCTATGCCATGGCTGGTGGATTTTGACGTCTGAGTCCTTTACGCTCCGTGAACCTATAACTATATCGTATCCTTTGTTAATATAGCTAAATAGTTTATCCGCTTCCTCGATAGGGGTGGATAGATCTGCATCGCTGAATAAAACATAGTCTCCTCTACTGGCTAAAATCCCCCTCTTTACCGAAAAGCCCTTTCCCATGTTTATCCAATTTTTTATGATGCCTGACTTGTTATCTTTAAATAATTCGCTTTGTTGCACTTCTAAAACAGTTTTATCAGTGCTGCCATCGTCTACAACTATAATCTCATAATCATACTCTTTTGTTTTTAAAAAATCGTATATTTTAGATAAGGTAGCCACTATTCTTTCTTCCTCATTATATGCGGGTATTACAATTGAGAGGTACATTCTGGCATTAGGCATTTAGTTATCGACGTCCTTTTCTATTCTTCCATAGAAATAAGGCTTTAATAAAACCTCTTGCTAAGCCCCATCCGTAAGAATAATGTATTGTAAAAAATAACACAGGAAAAAGTATCAAACCGGCTAAGCTTCTATTTGTAATTGATTCTACTATTGTGCCTGCTATTATAAAAAGAAGGTAAACAAAAAAAGGAATAATAAAGAGCTTCCATAATGTAAATAACAAAGGCAAAAACGTTACATATATAGAGAATAACCCCGCTAAGATGAATTCTAGCTCTAAATATAACTTCCCCCTTGCGATTATCTCCTTTTGCGGCCTTGTTACGCCATAACCAAAAGTTTGCTTTGCTAATGACCAAAGATTGGACCTGCGGTGATGATATACAGCAACCCCTGGAGATTTGGCTATTTTAAAGCCGGCAGCCTGAGCCCGTGAATAAAACTCTCTTTCTTCTGCTGGATACAAAAATAGATGCAGATAACCTATTTTTTCGAACACCTCTCTTTTTATAAAACAATTGGCAGAGGTAATATCAAATTCTGTAGCCTCTAAGTTTATACTTCCTTTTTTATAACGGTTGCTTACAGTAAAAGTGCCGAAAAAGGATGCTAACGCCATGCCGGACATCTTACCGAAGAAGGTATCATTTTCCGGTGTAAGCTGCGGGCCTCCCAGGATATCATAATTTGTGTAATTCTGGAAAAACCTGTCTGCTTTTGTAAGAAAATCTTTATCAAAATGCACCTCATCGTCCAAAAACACTATAATATCGCCTTTTGAACCCTTCACGCCCCTGTTTCTGTTTCTGGAGGGATTTGTCCCTCTCTCTATAATAACCTCTATCCGGTCTTTGGGGTAATCGAGTCCGGCTATGGAGTCTTCAACTTCCACATTTCTCTCTGGGGCTACAGGTATGACCAAGGAGTATCTCATTTAAACCTTATCCTATATAGCGAAAGCCTGTCTGATTCATAGATAGGTTGATAACTAAAATTATATTTTATGGAGGTTTCTTTTAAGTGCTCAGGTAAAATTATGCAATAGGCTTCTCGTTCGCCTCTTGCAATAATCGAATTGTATGCGTCTCTACCTAAAGGCTGAGCAAAATTACAATAGAACACTTCAGAATAGGTTAACTCGGTTATATATACATCTTCTCCCCTGTCATGGAATTCTCTGGCATAATCTCCCACTTTTTTAACGTCATGAGTAAAATCTAATTTAAACGCCCAAGATATCGGAACCTGAATGAGCATACCTATCAATATAATTACTAAAGATGATTTAAATATCTTGCCTTTTAAAAATCTTTCCAGAAATATCCCTGATGAAAATGCCAATGCAGGATATATAGGCATGGTATACCAGTGCAATTTTGTCTTAACTGCTGTATATAAGGCATAAGTAACTGCTATCCAGCAGCAGATTAATATGGCTTTTTTTTCTCTATATTTTATTGACTGCCATAAAATATAAAAACAGGATAAATACGCTATAACAGACCAGGGTTTATTTTTATTAAATATTGCCTTTTGATAAAAATTTATGCCACCTGTATGGCATTGCACAGCCTGAGTCGCTCTTTCAATTATATGAAATCCAAAGTAGTCTTTTATTGCCTCTGGACCGCATTGCAAATACAAATGGATATGCCATAGAAAAGCTAAGGAAATACCTATAAGTGCTCCTAAGACAAATTGCCTTTTAAAAAGCAGGCGCCATTGTCCGGATAGTATCGCATAAGCAGTTATTATTAAAGGGGCCAAAAATGCAGCAAACCCTTTCATAAGATATGCTATTCCTATAGAAACTCCTGAGAAGAACAGATATTGTGGTTTCTCCTGGCCTATCCAAAAAAGATAAATTATAATCAATGTAAAAAAGGATATGGGGACATCCATCATGCCTAACTTTGAAAAATGTAAAAAATGCGGCAGGGCCAAAAGTATTAAACTTGCTAAAATTGCTGCGTTTCTGGTGCTAATTCTTTTTACAAATGCATATAGTAACAGTATTGTCGCTATGCCGAAAAGTCCTGCTGTTAATCTTGTTGAAAATTCATTCACACCGAAGGCCTTATAAAAACAAGCTGTCATCCATATATACAGAGGTGGTTTATCAAACCAATCCTCGCCTCGATAATGCAATACTAGCCAATTGCCGGTATTCACTACTTCCCTTGCCACATTTGCATAAAGCGCCTCATCCCACGTGCTAAGGCTACCAGTCCCAATATTGCCAAGGACGTATATTGAGGCAAATATGAGAAGCAGCCAAAATACTTTATCTTTTAAAAGAGTCTCTTGCATTTTAACACTTAACCTACGCAGTGCTAACGTAGTTAGCACTGCGTAGGTTCAAACTACTCTAATACTGCGATGCTTATTCAGGGTGCGCTGTATATAACCTTTTTTCTCAAGCGCAAGTAGCTTATCCACCGCTGACTTATAGGAAACTATGCCGCAGGCATCCTGTATCTCGCGTATATAAGGAGCTATACTGTTAGCTTCTATATAGCGCTTGATGAAATCATATACAGCTTTTTGTTTTTTGGTAAGTTTCATCTGTTCCATAACAACACCACCTTTTATGCTAATCCCCTTTTTTCTAATTCTGATAACGCTTCCATTGTTTTATCTTCGCAGCTTTGCTTTTTAACCCATTCGATTAAATCATTTATTCCTTCTCCAAAATCTACAGAAACCTTAAACCCCAGAGTTTTTTCTATCCTTGTTATATCAGCAAAGCAATGCCTGATATCGCCTTGTCTAAATTCATTTCTAATTTCAGGTTTTAACCCCTTGTCTGGATTAAGCTTTTTAATAAGGATATCCGCTATTTTTAGTACGCTGGTTCCTATGCCAGTTCCGACATTAAATGTTTCGTAATTTGCTTCGTTTTTTTCCATAGCCAAAATATTAGCCCTTACAATATCTTTTATATGGATAAAATCCCTACTTTGTAATCCATCTTCAAATATAATCGGATTATGATTATTTAAAATTCTGGCAGCAAATATAGCGCATACACCTGTATATGGATTGGATAATGCCTGTCTTGGGCCGTAAACATTAAAGTATCTTAAAGCTACAGCAGGAATCTTATATGCCTTACCTATTGCAAGAAACATTTCCTCCTGATCTCTTTTATTAATAGCATATATAGAGGTTGGAAAAAGAGGCTTTGTTTCATCAGTTCCTATTGCCTCTACTGTCTGCTTACATGAAGGGCACAGCATTTCCCACTGTTTTTGTTTCAATTGTTGCTCCGATCTCAATCTTGGATATACAATGCCGCAGTTTTTACATCTATACTTTCCTTCACCGTATATAGACATAGAAGAGGCTACTAACATCTTCTTTAAATTGTGTTTTTCATTGGCTATTACATCCACCATTACGGCTGTTCCTAAAGCGTTAGTCTTTGTGTATTTTTCTATTTCATACATAGATTGTCCCACTCCGACCAGGGCCGCCTGATGAAATAAGATATCTACACCCTTTAATGCTTTATAAAATGCTTCCCTATCCAATATATCTGCATTTATAAACTCTGCGTCCTTGTTTAAATAATTGGGGGGCTTTCTGTCTTTACCATGAACTTGAGGTTGTAAGTTGTCATATATTTTCACATTGTGTCCTCGTTTTGCCAATTCATCAACTAAATACGAACCAATAAATCCTGCGCCGCCAGTAACGAGTATTCTCATGAAAAAATCTCCTTGTTCTCTTTCACCCACTCAATCAGCCTGTCAATCCCTTCTTCCTTAGAAACCTTTGGTTTCCACCCTAATAGTTTTTGTACTTTCGATATATCGCTTACATAAACTTTCTGGTCGCCAGGGCGCCAATCTGCATAATTTACCTTTATCTTTTTCTTGAGCTTATCCTCAAGCATAGACAATAATTCAAGAAGGGACATCTGATTTTCTACGCCACCGCCTATATTAAATGCCATACCTTTAATACGCTTGATATTTTTATACGCAAGAGTAAAAACTTTAATAAGGTCGTCGATGTAAAGTATGTCTCGAACCTGTCTTCCATCTCCATATACTGTTATAGGCCTATCTAAAACCGTAGAAATGATAAAATGCGCCACCCATCCCTGATCTTCTATTCCGAATTGCCGTGGGCCATAAATGCACGAATTGCGCATAGCAACTGCCTTCAGACCATAAATCCTTGCATAATCAATCATATATTGGTCAGCGCAACCTTTGGAGCAGCCGTATGGCGAATAAAAATCGAGTTGCTTTTCTTCAGAGATTCCTGTTTTTAAATCAGCATATTGGTATTTGCCAGCCTTTTCTATAATACCCAAATCGGCCATCTCTCCATATACTTTGTTCGTAGATGCATATACTATTACTGGATTTATTTTAAGCTCGCGGACAGCCTCTAATAAATTAAATGTGCCTATTGCATTTATTTCAAAATCCCTCCTTGGTTTTATAACAGAAGTTGTTACTGCCACCTGAGCTGCCATATGATATATAATATCTACATCTTTATGAGCGTTTATAGCAATTTTGACTCCACCATAATTTGTAATATCTTGCTTTATAAACTCTATTTTGCCTATTTGCCTTAGCCATTCCAAATTTTTATCAGAACCGCTCCGTGAAAGGTCATCAAGCACAACAACTTTATCACCGCGCTCAAGATAAAACTTGGCAATATTGCAACCTATAAAACCGGCTCCGCCTGTCACCAGTAGTTTCATAAAAACTCCTTACCTGTTTGTGGAATTTATGTGGCTTATTTGAGTACAACTCAACAAACTCTACGAACTCAATAAACTCAAAACAGCGTATAAATAAACGGCGCTACGGCTGAGGATTCGGTGAAAATTATTAAAAGCCCTAATAACAAAAGCATAATTATAATAGGTGCAAGCCACCAACGTTTACGTACCCTTAAAAAATCCCACAGCTCCTTAAATATGGATAATTTGCTCATCTCTATTTCCTCGCATTTACGTTACATGAGGTTAGTTAAAGTTACATGGGGTTACCTGAGGTTAATTAAGGTTACCTGAGGTTACTAACAAATGCAACCTTATGTAACCTCATTTAACCTAATGTAATTTTATGTAACCTTAATATGTAACCTCATGTAACATTTTTTAGAACTGTTTTTCGTATTTTTCTACTCCACCTGCTAATGGTTCTTTCGGAATCCAATAAGTATCGGATTTCCTATTCCAATTTATATCTAAAAAATTCTTGCCAAATAGCCTTGCTATTAAGCCTATTGGAGTCAAAACGATGTAGAAAACGATGACCAGAACCAAACCTGTAATGAAACTTCCAATTGCATGGGTTATTCTATTAAATATAAAATATACGGGCTTAAGCACTACAGGAACAAAAAGCCCTAAGAAAAAACTCAGCACTCCAGCAATATAAAACCAGGGATAAATCCTTGTATTGCCTTTTAA
>CAZMYR010000037.1:0-2000 GCA_964570585.1 uncultured Planctomycetia bacterium | reverse complement strand
TTTGGCGTGCCTGTATGGTATATGGCGTTAAAAACAAAATTTTTGTAATTATCCAAAAATATCCTATATTTCGCTAACGAAAAATTACCAATATTATATTTTACTTCATAAGCAATTTTGTTGTTTATAATAAAATCTACTTCGTTTGCACTCTGGGTTCTCCAAAATTTAATATCATCCACAGAAACCTGCTCTACAAATTGCCTGAATATAAAATTTTCATAAAGCGGCCCCGGTTTTTCTCTTTCCTGAATCGGTTTAAAATTCTTGAGAAAGAAATTTCTTAAGCCCAAATCCATAAAATAAACCTTTGGCATCTTAGTTAGTTCTTTTCTTAAATTTTTATGCAATGGTTTAATAAGGCCGATATGGAATGACTTTCTCATTATATAGAGGTAGTTATTCAGGGATGTTTGAGATATATTAAGGGTATTGGAAAGCTCGTTGACATTAAGCAGGCTTCCTACTTGGGAACTTAATACCTTAAAAAGCTCATAAAATTTTTCAGTGCGTCTAATATTCGCCTCTAATACATCTTTTTTAATATAAGAAAGCGCTATCTCCTCTATAATCTCTTCTTTTCGGGCCGGATCTTCCACTAATACAACACGAGGGTAACCACCAAAAATAAGATACTGGTGTATACAACGTTCTATTTCTTCTTTATTTATAAGGGGCAAATTTTGTAATGAGATATTCTCATATGCCATTCTTGAAACTACCTCTTTGGCAAGTTTACCCAGCCCTTTAAAGATAAGCGCTTCAGGTATGCTTAAGGTGTTTATATGGAATATAGATTTTCTACCGGCCAGGGAGTCCTTAAATTTCATATCAATATAAAAAGCCGAAGAGCCTGAAACTATAAGTTTTATTTTATCTTTATATTCATCATAAATATATTTTAAAAAATTTGTGGGATTTTTAAGGTATTGGACCTCATCAATGAATACATAGATTTTTCCTCTTTGCGGCGGAGGGGCTATTATTTTAAAGAGATTCTTTGGAGTCTCATCAAGTAGCCTCACGTATTCCAAATCTTCAAGATTTACAAATTCTGTCCTTTCCTGCTTGGTTAAAATTTCGTTTATCTGCTTTAATATAGTTGTCTTGCCTACCTGTCTGGCGCCAACTAATATAATGATAGATTGGTCTGATAAGCGTTGTTTGATTTTTTCTGTTATTAGCCTGGGATAGAGCATCTTATACCCCCTATTTTAGATATTTTTTATCCAATAAATATAAAATATCAGATATTTTATATTTTGTCAATAAAAAAGTGCGCTAATCTGCGGCAATTTCACTTAAATCTCCTACTTTAATTTCGGAAGCTTCCTGCTGTTTTTTATCCAGCAAAAATGGGCCCATTATAAGATAATCCATATTTGTGCGCAGAAAGCATTTATAGGCATCTTCCGGGGTGCATACAATCGGTTCTCCCCTTACATTAAAAGAGGTGTTTATTACCAAGGGGCAATTAGTCAGTTTATAAAATGCATTGAGCATATCATAATATAAAGGGTTATCTTTCCTTTTTACTGTTTGTACTCTGGCAGAGTAATCAACATGGGTTATAGCGGGTATTTCAGAGCGTTTTATTCTAAGTTTATCCAAACCCCGAAGTTGCCTATTTTGATCAGTAGCGGGTGTGCGTTTTTCTTTTTTCACAGGTGCTACCAAAAGCATATAAGGGCTTTCGCAATTAATATTAAAATATTCTGAAGCATGTTCAGCTAAAACCGTAGGTGCAAATGGCCTAAAAGATTCTCTGAATTTTATCTTAAGATTTATTGTCGATTGCATCTCTGATGACCTTGGATCACCAAGTATGCTCCTTGAACCCAACGCCCTGGGCCCAAACTCCATTCTGCCCTGAAACCAGCCCAATACTTTCTGGTTTGTAATAATCTGCGCAGCCTTATTTGGAATATCGTTTATATCTAATTTTGCATAAGGTATATTTTCACTCTTAAGGAATCCCTCTATTTCCTCATCGGAAAAAG
>CAZMYR010000036.1:0-18287 GCA_964570585.1 uncultured Planctomycetia bacterium | reverse complement strand
CACAAACTCTCAACTAAACTGGCAAAAACCAAGTCAGTAATAGTAGTTGAGGATCTTAATATACAGGGCATGCTTAAGAACCATCATCTATCAAGACACATCCAAGACTCAGGATGGGGCCAATTTATAAGGATGCTTGACTACAAATCAACTTGGTATGGGTCAGAGCTAATAAAGGCGCCAAGGTTTTATCCTTCAACAAAGACTTGTTATGTATGTGGTGCAACAAGGGTAAAAAGGATGGATCTATCAGAGAAAATATTCATATGCGGTATATGCGATACTACTATAGACAGACATATAAATGCTGCAAGAAACCTTGCCTATCTGTCCCCGTACCGAAACACCTGGAGTGAAAGTTCATTCTTCATAAAGGGTATATCTACCCCAAGTTCTGGGGGAAGTTACGCCTGTGGAGATACCTCTGGCAGCGGAACGCAAAAATTACTGCGGTCTACGAGTCATGTGTCGCTGAAGCAGGAAGCAGATGCCAAATGTTCCTAATGGAATATTTGGGTAAGTTCTGTGGAACGGTTAGGCACCAATTTTTTAATAATTCCTTGTGCCGGACGGGCGCCAGGCCGGCGATATAATTCTTTTATGTTTTTTCACTTTTACTAAAGAGGCAAATGTTATTGCTTCATGGCCATATATAGAACTTATCTCATCAAGCACTGCATCAAGCTTATGTTTTCTCTCCTCTTCTTTAAAAAGAAAACCTTTATAATCGCTTTGCTTCAGGATTGAGACACTCACCCCTAAAAGCCTCACCGGCTCTTTAAGGTCTATAGATTTTAAAATATTGCATGCCAGTTTATATATCCGGCCGGTAGTATTGATAAATGCATCTATCGACTTTTGCCTTGTAAATGTTTGAAAACTTTTATATCTGACTGTTAAGGCGATGGATCTTCCTGCTAAATTTTCGCGCCTGAGCCTTTCTGCTACTTTTCTGCTTAGTTCGAGCAGATACCCTTTTAACACGTTTATGTCCCTGGTATCTTCTTTAAATGTCATGCTGTGGCCTATGGATTTTGCCCTTTCTTCTTTATCAGGAGTTACTACCTCATCATCTCCTATCCCTCGTGACATATTGTACAGCGAGCCGCCATATGCGCCAAATCGCCCCTGCAGGAAATTATAACTTACCTTCTTTAAATCTCCCAATGTTCTAATTCCCATATTGTGCAATTTTTTAGATGTGCTTGGCCCGATCCCCCACACAGAAGCCACATCGAGCGGGCCGATTACGCTGTCTCTATTTTTGTTGTCTATTGTAAAAAGGCCGTCCGGTTTATTATTATCGCCGGCTATTTTTGCTAATAGCTTATTATAGGATATTCCTATAGTGCAAGGCAGACCTAGTTTATTTTTTATGGCATTTTTTATCATAATAGCAGTTTCTTGCGGTGTTCCGAATAAATGGTGGCTGTTGGTAACATCTATGAAAAATTCGTCTATTGAATATACTTCTATATAAGGTGTGAATGTGTAAAGAATTTTTATTATCTCCCTGCATGCTAACGTATATTTCTCACTATCTGCCACAACGAACTTTATTAAGGGGCACTGTTTTTTAGCAGCGGTTTTGGTCATACCTGTTCTTACCCCAAAGCTTCTTGCTTTATAAGAGGGGCTCACTAAAACAGTGCGTTCATTTGCGCCTACGACTGCTATTGGTTTACCTTTTAAGGAAGGGTTATCCATTGCCTCAACCGAGGCAAAGAAAGCATCCATATCTATATGCATGATTACTTTATTCATTTTACTTTTTACCAAATCTGCTGATACACATCAAAATCTCTTTGTGAAAAGCAGATATATCTTATCTCATCAAAATCTTTCTCAAATTTTCTTCCGCCACCAAGGGCTATTTTTGTCGCTTCTTCTATCGGGTATCCATATACACCGGTGCTTATAGCAGGGAAGGCTATTGATTTTAAATTTTGCTTTTTAGCCAATAAGAAACTGTTCTTATAAGCGTTTTTTAAAAAGTCTGGCTCGCCTTGATTTCCTCCGTGCCATATTGGTCCTACAGTATGAATGATTTTCTTGGCCTTCAAATTTCCGGCATTGGTGATTACCGCATCACCGGTCTTACATTCGCCTATTTTCCTGCACTCTTGCATAACCGAAGGGCCTGCTGCCCGGTGGATAGCTCCATCAACACCTCCTCCACCTCTTAGGCCAGTATTGGCTGCGTTTACAATTACCTCAACGTCTTCATTGGTTATGTCGCCCAATTTTATTGTTATCATTGCTTTTCTCCTACAGCCATAAATTGCCCTCTTTTTCTTTACCTATTGTTGTTTCAGGCCCATGCCCCGGATAAACCTTTATTCCACCATTTAATATGAAAAGCTTATTTTTTATTGAGTTTATAAGCTGATTCTCACTGCCGCCAGGCAGGTCTGTTCTGCCTACGCCTGATGCAAACAATGTATCTCCGGAAAAGAGTAGATCATCACATAAAAGACAAATGCTGCCGGGCGTATGACCAGGCGTATGAATTACATCTATGGTAAGATTTTCCAATTGGATTTTATCACCGTCATTTAAAAGCTTATCCGGGTGTAGACCCGCTAAAGCTTTTGCATCATCTTTATGTATGTATATAGGTAGGTCAAACTCACCGTTGGACATTATATGGTCAGGGTGGCCGTGAGTATTTATTATAAAAGAGGGGGTAATTTTTTTGCTTTTAAGATGTTCTTTGATCAGTGGGGAATCGCCACCCGGATCTATAATGGTGCAGCGTTTCGATTTTGCATCAGCCAGAAGATAACAATTTGTCTGAAGATCTCCAACTACGATTTTATCAATAAGATAGACCATGCTATTTATAACATGCGATGAATCTTTTTATACTGCGGTCAAAAGTCTTTTCTACATCATCGGGAAAAAAACAAGCAGGTAGTTCTCCTAATCTCCAATGATATTGGATACATTCGCAGCAGATGCCTTTTTTGTCGCAGGGTTCATATGTGCAGTTACATCTTGCTTTGTTATCTTTTACCTTACATTCCATAAAATCATTCTCCGGTTTTTATCTTATTGTTTTTATCCAGGATTATAACTTTCTCCTTTATTTTCACAATCTCATCAGCGGTAATCAAAAGATATGAAACAATGCAGACTTTATCGCCGACATTTCCGCATCTTGCCGCAGGCCCATAAAGGGCGATTATGCCAGAGTTTTCCTCTTCCTCAATAACATAGGTTTCAAATCTCTGTCCATTGTTAAAATTTAAAACCTGGACCCTTTCCCCCGGAGCAATATCAGTTTTAACCAAAAGCGTTTTATCAATCCCGATGCTTCCGCTATATTCTAATTCCGTCTCGGTAATCGTCGCCATATGAATTTTCGACTTTAAAACTTCCCTTAATCTCATATTAACACTCCTGTAATTTTTTTAGATGTTAGAGGGGACACCCTGCAGCACAAAAAAGAGTATGTATATTCCAGAAGCTTTTTTGTGCAGCAGAGTGTCCCCTTCCGGGCTCCCTCTTATTCAACGTGTTTGAAGCGGTAACTTGCTCTTGCGAGTTTTATAAATAAATCTTCATCCACCCGCAATATAGGAGAGGTATCTACTATCTTTGAGAAGCCTTCCCAAATTCCAAACCAACCTAATGGCATTAATGCAATTCCTATCAGTTCAATCCCTAACTCAGAAAATGCTTTAAAATAGGTCAATAGAATTAATAGCCCCAGGGAGAATATGCCAAATACAACAAATGTAATCCCTCTTGCTCTTATTCTGCCGAGTTGTTTTTTAGCCTGCGTAGCCCTGAATCTAAAATACTGCTTAAGCCTTTGAATTACCACTTTTTCTTTTTCCTCGTCCTTAAGGCTTAATGGCGCATAAATAGTTATCATAAAACTGCCCCGTTTTGTTTCTCGATGCCGCTTTTTTAGTTCATAGATGAAATCCTCTGAAAGAGTTCTGTGGCTTAAAGGGCTGGGGTCAAAATCTGAAAAGATATCCTCCCATCTGTCGATAGCTATAGATATCTCTTTTATATCCTTTATATGCTGGATATGGTCCTTTATTTCCACAAAATTATTCTCCGAATTTATAATGCTTTTTTACAGGTTCTTTTATATCCCAGATGCAATTTAAACCTTTGGTGAAAGTTACCAGGTCGCCTTTGCCGAAAGAGACCTTATTGCCGTCTTTGGTTTCAACCTCTGCCTTGCCTTCCAGAAGATAGCATGTTTCCTGGTCATCATAATACCAATCAAATCTGGATACTTCCTTTTGCCAGATAGGCCAGCTTGAGACGTCCATCTGTTTTAATTTTGATTCTGTTGGCTTTTCAACTTTTATCTGCGGCATATCCTCATCCCTCCTTTCATATTTTACACATAACAAGCTTCGGTTCCGCAACTGCCGAGGTATTCAGATTCAAAGGAAAGCACCTGTTTTCTTCTGGAGCCGTATCTATAAACGGCGATGCCTTTACACCTTAACTTATGGGCCAGAAGATAAATATTTTTAACGTGTTTGACTGTGGCATCTTTCGCTAAATTTACGGTCTTTGAAACAGAATTATCCGTATATTTCTGAAATGTGGCCTGAATCAAAAGGTGCTGCCTGGGCGGGACATCAAAGGCAGTAATAAATACTCTTCGCATATCCGGGGGTATTTCTTTTATATCTTGAATAGAACCGGACCTTGCAACTTTAGTTATTAAATCTTTATTAAACAGGCCTTTTTCTTTTATCGATTTTTCGAATAAGGGATTTATTTCAAACATCCTTGTTCCGGAAAGGACATTGCGAATGAAGGTTACTGCAAATATAGGCTCTATGCCGCTTGAGCAGCCGGCAATAATACTAATAGAACCTGTGGGGGCAATTGTATTAACAGTAGCGTTGCGCATCTTAAAATTTTTCTTTACGTATATAGAATGTTTATAATTCTTAAAGACTCCCCTTTCTTTAGCCAATCTGTGTGAGGCATTCAAGGATTCCTTATGAATAAAACTCATAATAGCTTTAGCAATCTCAACAGCTTTCTTTGACGTATATGGTATGCCTAAACTGATGAGCATATCTGCAAATCCCATAATGCCGAGCCCGATTTTTCTGTTCGATGAAGTAATCTCTTTTATCTGCGATAGTGGAAATCTATTGACTTCGATTACATCATCTAAAAATCTAATGCCCAAACTAACAAGTTCTTTAAGTTTTTTCCAATCTATATGATCGCGTTTAACAACCTTTGTCAAGTTTATCGAACCAAGATTACAACTCTCATACGGCAAAAGTGGAAGTTCACCGCATGGATTCATTGCTTCAATTTTGCCCATTTTTCGTAAAGAGTGTTTTCTGTTTATTTCGTCCAGAAATACCAATCCCGGGTCTCCGTTATGCCAGGCTGCCTTGGCGATTGAGTTAAAAATAATCCTTGCTTTAACTCTTCTGACTTCTTTCCCGGTTCTTGGATTTACCAGCTCAAACTCTTTATTCTTTTTTACTGCCTCCATAAATTTATCGGTTGCGCCTACGGACAGATTGAAATTGACGAAACTGCCTTCTTTTTTCTTGGCTTCTATAAACTCCATTATATCCGGATGGTCGCAGCGTAAAATGCCCATATTTGCGCCGCGGCGTCTTCCTCCTTGAACTATTACCCCTGTAGCCTGATTATAAATATTCATAAAAGATAGGGGGCCGGAGGCCTCTCCTTTTGTGGAAGAGATCATGTCTCCTTTCGGCCTTAGATGTGAGAAGCTAAACCCGGTTCCACCGCCGCTTTTGTGTATCCTGGCCATAGTCATAAGAGACTCAAAAATACCTTCTATAGAATCTTCTACTGGCAAAACATGGCATGCTGATAACTGCCCGAGTATGGTGCCCGCATTCATAAGTGTGGGTGAATTCGGCAAAAACTCCAAATCATGCATCATCTGATAGAATTTCTCTTCGATTTCCGAAGCCTTAAAAGGGGATTTAAAATTTCTCTCAGCCTGCGAGACATTATAAGCTACTCTTCTGAATAATTCTGAAGGGGTCTCGATAATATTTTTATTGTTATCTTTTAACAAATATCGCCTTTTCAACAGATACATAGCATTCGGTGACAATTTCATCTTAAGACCAAACTCCGTCGATTTTACTGCCGCATTTAGGGCATTTGTCGTCTTTTATACGATTTTTCCCTACAAAATAAATTGCTCTTTTTATTAGAACTTCTCCGCAATTATAGCAAAAAGTATCGGAGCCTTCGCCGGCTACATTTCCTAAATAGACATATCGTAAACCAGCCGCTTTTCCTATTCCCTCTGCTTTTCTTAGAGTTTCAAGAGGCGTCGGAACAGCATCGGTATATTTATAATCAGGATAAAAACGGCTTATATGCCAGGGGATTCCTTTATCCACGCTCGCTATAAATTCTGCTATTTTTCTTAATTCTTCATCAGAATCATTTAAGCCGGGCACAACTAATGTGGTTACTTCAACCCATATATTCAACCTTTTCATCAATTTTATTGAATCCAGAACAGGTTGTAATCTTCCCTGACATATCTTCTTGTAGGTTTCGTCATTGAAAAACTTAAGGTCTACATTGCAGGCATCTAAATAAGGCTGAATCGTCTTGAGGGCCTCTTCTGTCATAAAGCCGTTTGTAACAAAACTATTATATAAATTTTCATTCTTAGCCAACCTTGCTGTATCATAAGCATATTCAAAAAATATGGTTGGTTCTGTATATGTATAGGATATGCTTTTTGCGCCATTCCTTTTTGCCTCTTTAACAACCTCCTCAGGTTTTAGTTCATAGCTACCCGAGTTACGGCTACCCCTTTTTGTAGCCTGGGATATCTGCCAGTTTTGGCAGAACGGACATCTAAAATTGCAACCAATTGTTGCTATTGAATATGCTGTTGTTCCAGGAAAAAAGTGGTATAAAGGCTTCTTCTCTATTGGATCTATATGAGAGGCTATCGCTTCACCATAAACATGGGTATATAATTTCCCCTTTTTATTCTGCCGGACACCGCAAAAGCCAAACTTAGAATCTAAGATTTGACAACGATGAGCGCAAAGATTGCATTCAACTTTAGAGTCGCCTGAACTCTTATATAGCATAGCCTCTTTAATCATTTTCCTAAATGCCTAACCAGTGCCAATTGACGCGATGCAATAATATCTGCTAGTTGTTTGTCCTTGTATTCTACATCCAAAATTTCAATGAAACCGGTAGTGTAATCTTTCAATATGCCTGGATATTCTACGGCCTTTTCTTTTCTCAACATTTTTATAACGACCTTTTTGCCAATATATTTTTCCAGCATAGGCTCAAAGGCAGTACCGGCACCAGGAATCAATTGTTTCTGTATTTGGGAGACATATTTATCCTGGCCGGATAAAACGGCGCCTGCAGGTGTAGCTGTGCGGATACGGCCCATAAAAAGGTTAAATACCTCAACCAACGCATCCCTTACAACGCTGAAGAAATTCTTCAATTTTCGCTTTATGCGATGTCCAACCTTTGGCTTGTAATATTCTTTGAGCATCTTTTCTCGATTTGCTTTCTCTTCCTTGCTCAATTTGTCCTGGTACCTGACAATCAACTCAATATTGGGAAATTCATTCTTATAAAGTATATAACTTTTTTCGTAATGGCCCTCTTTTTCATCTAAATAATCTGAATCATACATTAATTCAATTCCGGTGTGTTCTACATCGAGTCTGCCCCAGACTGATTTACCGTCCTTTAGTTCCAAAGTGACTGGTGAGTTTTTAAAATCTACGAGGCATCTGTCTTTGCTGCGGCCTTTAACAAAGGCTCCGATTATGGTGCATAAGGCAATGAATACCAACGTTATTAAAAATGTATCAGGCATATTCTCACCTTTCCTTTTTAGTGATAGGGACGTTTCTGGTTTTGTTCGGGGACCTGCCCTATTTTTAATCGGGAACCTGTCCCTCTTCGAGAATTTTTTAAGCCCTTTAGTGGACAGGTGCCCGAATGATTTTATGGCAGGTTCCCGAATGATTTTAGAAACGTCCCCAACTACTCAACTACTATATTATATATAATAAATGACAGCGGGTAAACAAAAATATTGACAAAGGTCTAGGGACGTTTCTGGTTTTGTTCGGGGACCTGCTCTATTTTCAATCGGGGACCTGTCCTATTTTTTTTGATTTTTTTTCATTTTTTTGAAATAATTTGGGTTAAAAAATCGTCTATATATAGTGAAGGCTTAAAAATCAAAAAAGGGGAGGTGTATCATGCCAAACGAACCAAGATTAATAGTAGAGGGGGCTTGTTACCATATTATGGTAATAGGGAACCAAAAACAGGTAGTGTTTAAGGCTAATGAGGACCTGGATAAATATATGGATACGTTGGCAAAATACAAAAAAAGGTATAAATTTATGCTATATGGATACTGCCTTATGCCTAAGCATGTTCGTATAGTTGGGGAGGTAGATGGGAATGGGAGAAATCTATCCAAGTTCATGCATGGGCTAAATACATCTTATGTTGCATATTTTAACAATAAGTATCAAAAAGTGGGGCATCTTTGGCAGGGGAGGTTTAAAAGCAAGGTTATTGTAAAGGACAAATATCTGATAGATTGTATAAATTATATTGAACTTAATCCTGTAATGGCTGGGCTAGTTAAAAGTCCACATGAATATATCTGGAGTAGTTACAAGGAAAGAAACATGCTCGGACCATCCTTTAATATTTTAGACCCCTTACCCCTTTAGGGGACAGGTTCCCGAACAAATTTAGGGCAGGTTCCCGAACGATTTTGTAAACGTCTCTATTCTATTTTATGCGGAATTTGAAGAGGGGGGTGGAGAAGTTTATGGAGGGCTTTTTTACATTGCCGCTTAAATTCAGTTCTACAACGGAATGTTCTTGTTCTTTTTTGAAGAAAAACTGACGTATATTTTCGGGAATTTTTGAAGTGAGACTTTCTGATAATATTAGTTTAAGCGCATAATTGATATATTTATTCATTGTTGTTGTGCCGTTAACAAAAAGGCTTATGTCTTTCCCTGTGGCATTTAAATCTTTTATGAGGATTTCACCGGGTTTAATGTAAACTATCCCATCGACAGTGTCAAATTTCAATAACCGAGTCGGCTCAATAGCAAATAATCTAGCAATACCATTTATAACTTCAGAGGCCGGATAAGAAAATCTGACTGATTTTAATGAATAATTAAAGCTCAGTCCTTTTTTTGCCAAATAAAGGAAATCAAACTGTACATCAGCATCTTTTATAATACAATGAAGGCCTTTTTTACTTTTAATCTCGACATCGGAAGCCTTTATCCCTTTTGTAAATGAAAAGCCGCATTTTTTTATCGATATATCTGATTTTAGACAGCGGGAAATGCATAAAGAAACCGGATATTTTACTAAAGGAGTTTTTAAAACGGCGGTAAATGCGAACAGGATAACGACGATAGCTATTATTAACGATTTTGCTATTTTGCCCATTAGATATTTTGCAGCTGTTTTTCTACCTCTCTTATTATTTTTTTATCTCTGGTATAGGAGTAGCCGGTGGCGGTGGCAGATTTGTGGATATCGAGTATCTTATGTTTGGTCAGCTCCTTTAATGCCTTGTTTACTTTTGGCCTATCGTAATTGATCCAGGTAGCTACTCCGCGGGGGGTGTCAATGCTGGAAGGATTCTGATAAAAAAAGATGATTATCTTTCTATGTATAGGCGATTTAAAAAATCTTTTTAAGCTCATGCTTGTGACCTTTGACCAAACTGTCTAATCTACCGTCGTTAAAAAGTTCCATGAAGGCATCAACTACTTTTGGGTCGAATTGTTTACCGGATTGCGATTCTATTTCAGACACTGCTCTTATGGGTGTGAGTGGTTTACGGCGAGGACGCCTGCGTATCATTGCTTCAAATGCATCACCCACTGCCATGATTCTAGCTCCTACGGGTATCCTATCGCCTTTTAATCTATCAGGATAACCTTTACCGTCGAATCTTTCGTGATGATGCAAAATTATCGGTATGGTTGGCTTTAAACCGCTTAGATATTGCGTAATCTCTACTGCTTTTTTGGTATGCTTTTTTATAAGCCGAAGTTCCTTCCTGTCTAAAGGGGTCGTCTTTCTAAGTATTTGTTCAGGGATAAACAGCATGCCTAAATCCGGCAATAATGCAGAATAATGCAGATCCCTCATCTCCTCCCGGGAAAGATCCATCTCACTACCCAAGGCTAAGATTAATTCAACAAATAGATTGGTGTGAGTGTAGGCGCCCGGTAATTTAAGATCCAGCAACGATGCTAATGATTTTATACTCCCTATTGTTATATCCTGCTGCTCCTTGTAAAGTTTGGCGTTTCTAATAGCTATCACTGCCTGTTCTGCTAACGTAATAAGTATTTCCTGGTCGAACATAGTGAAACTTTTTTCTTCGAGTTTATTTCTGACCACTATAACGCCGATGACATCCTCTTCTTCTATCAGCGGCACAGCCAATAAATCCTTCCTTAATATTGAGCGGGCAGTAGAAATGATTCTTTGGGCTAAAGGACTGTGTCTTTGGCTAATCATAAAAAAATCTTTGGCCTTTGTATAATCAACTGCTGCGGCACATTTTAACTTAGAAGTTTCTTTTTCTAACATATATATCGCCGCCCGCTCAGCCCTTAATACCTGAAGGGCCAGCCGGGCAATCCTTGGCAATAATTCGTTAATGTCCAGGGTTGAGCTTATCAGCCTATGAATGGTGTGGATGGTTGAAAGCGCAATTGCTCTTGGCCTTATAACTTCATATAACTTTGACAGTTCCATCTCTTTGCTAATCTCTTCAATTATAGAATTGGTAAAACTGCTCAATAATGCCAGCAACTCGCTACCAAGGCTTTTTCTAAGGCCGCTCAATACTAAATAACCATAAATATTGTCCCCTCTTCCGAGTGGCAGGCAAGCGTTATGAAAATTGTTGTTTTTAAATAGCGCCGGTTTCTTTATTCTTTTCACCTTATTGATATTTGAACATAATAGCTTTTTATATCTTTTATTCAAAAGGATTCTTTTTTGGGCCTCTGTTACTGCGATTTCTTTTAATTGTTTGTCAATCAATTTTCCCGTTGCAGACGAAAACAAACACCACTGCACTCTTCCCAATATGTTATTAAAAGAGGATTGTTCCTCTTTAAAAATTTCACTTTGGGTAAACCGTTTAAGAAATTCGTCCCTATATTCTATCTTTATATCTTTCATTTCTGACTACACTCGTTCGAAAGGCTGGAAAAGTTTTTTGTATTCGTTTAATGCATAACGGTCTGTCATACCGGCAATATAATCGCAAACAACCTTATAAGACCCTTCGGCCTTGATTCTTGCTCTGAAGCCGGTCGGGAGCTGTTCCGGTTGAGAAATATATACCTTAAATAATTCCTTTATAAAACGGCGAGCTTTATTAGACATTCTTAAAACCCTGTAATGCCGGTATAGATTTTTAAATAAAAAATCTCTTAGACTTTCCCTTTCCTTCTGCATCGATGCGCTAAATGTAACGAGCTTTCCGGGGAACTTTCTTACATCCTCTATTAATTTTATATTATGCTGTTTAATCTTTGCCTCAGTGGCACCGAGCAAATCGGTCACCTGGGTATTTATAATCTCTTTGATAATCTGAAATTGGCGAACCTGTTCACTTAAATTATGGTATTTTTTCCTTATTTTAGCAGAAGTCTCCTTCCATAGTGATACTTTTTTTAAATCACTTTCTGATAAAATATTGCTGGTTAGGCCATCGTCCAGGTCGTGGCTATCAAATGCAATCTCATCAGCTCCGTTAACCACCTGGGTCTCCAGAGTAGGAGGTATTTCCGGTTTTAACTCCGCAATTATCCCCGGGGAGTCATAAGGGGTGGTATGTTTTATAATCCCTTCCCTGACTTCCCAGGTGAGATTTAGGCCCCTAAAATTAGGATATCTGGTCTCTAAATAATCGACTACTCTTAGGCCATGGACATTATGATTAAATCCTCCGTATTCTTTCATTATCTCGGATAATACTTCTTCACCTGAATGGCCGAAAGGGGTATGGCCCAAATCATGAGCAAGAGCAATAGCTTCGGCCAAATCTTCGTTTAAACATAATGCCCGGGCTATAGAACGGGCTATCTGGGCCACTTCAAGGGTGTGGGTTAATCTGGTTCTATAATAATCTCCTTCATGATTTACAAAAACCTGGGTCTTATACTCCAGTCGCCTAAAAGCAGTTGAATGTATGATCCTTTCTCTGTCACGCTGATAAATGGGCCGATACGGATGTTCTTTCTCCTTATGCACTCTGCCCTTCGATAAGGTGCTTTTCATGGCATAATGGGCTAAGAATTTCTCCTCATGTTCGTAATATTGGTTAGATTTTAGCACTCTTTAATCTCCTGTATAAAGAATCCAATGATTCGGACATTATCTTGGTTTGAGTTAAAACAGGCATAAAATTGGTATCCCCTTGCCAGCGAGGAACGATATGCATATGAAGATGGCCGGCAAATCCGGCACCTGCTATCTTACCTATATTAAAACCAAGATTGTAACCATCCGGTTTTAGAACCTTCTCGATTAAACGAAGGCTCTTTTTAGCCAGAAGGATTAAATCGCATAGTTCCTCCTGGCTAAAATCTATTAGAGACGTTTTATGACGATATGGGGCAACCATTAAGTGTCCGTTGTTGTAAGGATATATATTTAGCATAGAAAAACAAAGGGGGGTTCTTTCAATAACAAAATACTTTTCATCCTTTTTTGCCTTAGCTGCTTTACAAAATATACACCCTTTTCTCTTCCTTAGATATATATATTTGCTTCTCCACGGCGCCCATATCTTCTTCACGTCTTTTGCTCCTCTCTTACTCTCTTCCTTGCCTCTTTAAAAAATGGTTCTGCAAACTCACTGTCCCAGGTTCTCTGTTCAAAGGTTCTTTTTTTAACTGTATCCAGGAAATTTTTGAATTCTCCATAATAACTACCATATATATGAAAGCTATCTGTGATATCAACGTATCTGCCGACTTTTACCTTTTCCCCTATCTCCTTAGTCAGCCTTTCTGCAACCGCTCTCTGCATATCGGTTAAGGCAAAAATATTCATAAATGCTGCTTTATACGCGTCTCTAGAGCGCCAATGAGTATTCATATTCAAAACAGGCTTGTTAACATTGTCTCTTGATATTCTAAACCAGATTCGCTGTAAACACGGCGGATCATCCGTTAAAGGGTCTAATTTTGGATTCCAGGTTATGGCCTGGGCCCGACGAGAATACTCTCTCTTTTTTAGTTTATCTATGATATAATTCATCTGATCTATTTTTTCGCCATTGATCTGATATGAAAATATTCTTTGATGATAGGTATATGTCCACTTTCCTTCTTCAGGATTTATCCAATCATCATGTATGCCATTGATTACTTCCTGCCTGTATATTTCCAGGTCTTCCAAACCCCCCGGAAATGCTCTATGAATCCGTGGTTCTGACATAGGCTCTTCTATTATCATAATCATAGTTGTATCCCTGCTGGGAGGATCGCCTGGTTTATCATATTCTGTCTTTATCTGTAAACCATGCTCCCAGGTTTTAATAACAGCCTCTTCCCACGCTGCGGGCAATGTCTTAGATACTACTTTTATAACCGGTAATCCTGTCATTAGGAATGGACTATTCTTCCTTTTCTATAAAGATTGAGCAGGCTGTTTAATTTATCCGATGACCAAATCCATATATGTTCTTTCATAGCTAAAAGTTTTGCTTCCGGAGTAATACCATTTAATATAATCAATACTTTTCTTGCCACCCTATGCTTTAGCTTCTTATAATAATCAATAAAATTTAAAATGTCATCTTCCTCAGCCATTTTTTTAAATATCGAAAATATCCATAATTTAGTACCATGGCCTGAAAGAAGGGCATCTTGTGAGGTTGTATATTCAGTATGTATATGTTTGAATACAGGTAATATGTGCGCTGCTTTGCCGACAGTCACTTTTTCATTATCGAAAGCAGCGATTAAATTCAATATTTTATTATCGATTGATTTCTGCTGCTCTTTCCCAAAAGTCTCAATAAGTTGTCTAATCTCATTAACAAACTTCTCTGTATGGGCTCTTTGGTCCAATTTAAGCTGTGGGGCAGCTTCAATCTCTTTTAATCTAAGCCACATTTTAAATACTTCATCCTCAATTGCATATAGGGGGCCGTTTTTGATTACCATGTTTTGCATTATAAATTTTTCTAATAATTTATGGATTTGTGCCTTAGCGCATTTGGAATCTTCTATTATGCCCGTTATTTTATTTTTTCGAATAACCGCATTTAAAATTTTTATAGGCTCTTTTAAATCTCCGTTTCCGGAAAATTTTTCAATAATCCTTGAAAAATACTGATTAACCGATGCAAATCTTGCATAGATGCATTCATATATAAAATGAGAGAGGTCTTTTTGCGTTGCCACTAATAACTTCTTCTCATTAGCTTTTATTGATATGAACTCTGTCAATATATCAAGATAAAAAGGTTCGCCGCCGCTAAAATAAACCAAAAATTCCTTAAGCTCAGCAGAAAGATTTACATCTTTTACTCTTGAATCTATGAAGGCCAATGATTCATGTGAACTGAAAGGTTCAAGGTCGAGCATTTGAAATTTTCCGAAAAGTAAAGATAGTTGCTGAGAAAATATATTTCTTAAATTAATATAAGGGCGTTCCGACAATATATATAAACTCATCTTTTGTAACATAATCTTCTCGCCCAAAACAGAAAATGGTTCTCCAAATTTATAATCGGTGAGTTTACTGAAATTATCAAAAACTATCAGGCAAAATTTGCCACTCTCTTTAGAAAAACAGGCTGGCAAATCGAGAAGTTCCTGGAAAACCGCCCTTTCCTTATTAGCCGTTTTCATATGTGAATAGATAATTTTTATTTTTTTGCAGGTTTGTGGCAAATCAGATGAGGCAATGTTTATGAGGGAGCCTAGATTAGCACCGGTCTCATCTTTGAGGTCATTATAATTATAATGTAGCAACATGCCGATAAACTGGTCCACAAAACCGGCAAATGACAACGTTGATAGATCTAAATATACCGGGACGACATTGGCGGTATCTAAACCTGACAGAAAATGTAAAAGCAAAGAGCTTTTTCCGATTAAGCCTTTTCCCAAAACAGCCACATTATGCCTATAACCATTCTTTAGGTCCTCGACTTTTCTATGCAGGAAATCGAGTTCCCTTTCTCTGGCAAAGAATTTATTTCCGAGAACAGGGTTGTTAAATAAATTCATCCCACACCTCTTTGATTAATTCTTTTCATGGTAAATAATAAAATGGATTTTTGGGTTTTTGTCTTTTCCTGATTTCGAAGTGAAGAGTGTGTTTATCAGACCGGGAACTTTTGCCTACTTTGGCAATAACCTGACTCCTATTTACCCTATCGCCCGGTTTAACTAAATTTTGAGAATTATAGGCATAGACCGTTGAATAACCATCGCCGTGGTCGACGATAATAGTCTTACCAAAACCTTTCACTTTGTCGCCACAGAATGAAACTACGCCGTTTTTAGACGCAACAACCGATGCGCCTTCGTATGATAATATATCGATGCCCCGATTAACGATATTGTGCCTTTTCTGTCCAAAATAAGAAACAATGTTGCCTTTAACCGGCCAAATAAATCCTGTTTTACTTACAGCTGTGCTGGTCTGTGCAGAAATCCTCATTTTTTTCTTTGCGCCGGGTATAAAAAGTAGCTGTCCGGTAACGATTTTTGAAGGGTCTTTGAGTCTATTTACTTGAGCAATTTTGCTTATTTCAACATTATAAGATTTCCCTATGCGCCAAAGTGTCTCTCCACCCGATATGCGATGATAAACGCCCCCTGTCGCAGGGCGTGGAAGCGGATACACAGTCGCTACTTTCGGCACGCTCGCACAGCCGGATAAAATCAGGGCTAAAGTTGTTAGGAATGTTATATGTTTAATCATAAGTATAGAGACGTTTCCGGTTTCAAAGGGGAAAGTGTCCCCAGAACCTTAGGGGACATTTTCCTCTTTGAAACTGGAAACGTCTCTTTCTGTTTTCAAAGGGGAAGGTGTCCCCAGGACTTTAGGGGACATTTTCCTCTTTGAAACTGGAAACGTCTCTTTCTGTTAGCAGATTATTTTCTATTACTCTATTACTCAAAATTTTTACTACTTTTACTACTTTTCTACTTTTCTTTACTACTTTTCTATTGACAAGTGGCCTTTAATAGTGTATACTTTAATTGAATCACGATGAGAGGTTATCCAAAGGGTTTGTCCCGCGGTAATGCCTCTTTTTTTTATTTACCCCGTTAGATAAGATGCTCTATCTAACGGGGTTTATATTCCAGTTTTTCCCTTAAATCATTCATAAAGGTCATATTCGGTACAAATTTCCTCAAAAGCGAAGAGAACTTATAGCGGTTAGGAACAATGAGTCTCTCTAACTTATTTTGTTTCTTAAGATATTCGATTAAACAATGAAAGTCCCCATCTCCAGTAACAATAACTGCCTTATCATAGTTGGGGTACTCTATCATTGTGTGGAGAACTAATTCAGCATCTATATTACCCTTTACTCTTCCGTCTGGTAAAGATAAAGTCGGCTTAAAAATTAGGATATAACCATATTCCTGCAGGGAAGTATATAAGCTCTCATTAGTAGGTATATACCCGATAAAGATAAATGCTTTGTTTACGCCATATTTATCTGCCAAATATCTCCTGAACCTCTTAAAATCAAGCGCCCAACCTAACTCCCGAATGGCAAGGTTTAAATTCTGGCTATCAACAAAAGCATGATTATTTCTTAATTGTCTCATGATATTCCCACTACGTTAAGTTTTTAATATCCCCCTTGTAATTTCTGATGGTCTCGCTAACGGAATCTCCTCCGAATTTTTCAAGATTCAAGACCTGACCCCTATTTTTGGAGCGGGCGACGAGAATCGAACTCGCGTATAAAGCTTGGGAAGCTTTCATTCTACCACTGAATTACGCCCGCAGGAATTTTGCTTCGCAAAATTCAGTTTTAAGTTATAGGTTTTAAGTATTTCTTACAACTTACTACTTACAACTTACAACTATAGATTCCGCTTTGCGGAATCTATCAAAACCTCACCAGCTTCTCAAATTCCTTATACCTTTTCTCAATCAACCGTCGATTAAGAGCAGACAATACCTTTAAATTAAAGCCTTCTACATTATACGATGCCATTATGGTTCCATATATTAGGGCTTTTCTATATGAGGCCTCGCTTAGATGTTTAGCATTTGGCTTTGCACTCGCTGCGCTCGCTAAGAAACCTAAAAAACCGCCGGCGAAACTATCACCTGCGCCTGTAGGATCATATATGGTTTCTAAAGGGTAAGCGGGGGTGGCAAAAAAACTTCTCTTTGTAACATAGAGCAGGCCGTGCTCGCCTTTTTTTACAATCACTTTCTTTGCGCCGAGGGAAATTATTGCCTTGGCAGCCTTGATGAGATTTGGCTCCTTTGTCAACAGGCGAGCTTCATTCTCATTTATTATAAAGATATCGACCCCTTTTAAGACCTTGATAAGTTTTGACCTTTTATTGTTTATCCAGAATTCAATAGTATCTGCTGCCATAAATTTAGCAGGGGATACTTGCGAAATAATATCTAATTGAAGTTCCGGATCATTGTTGGCAAGAAAGATAAAATCGCACTTTCTATCAAAATCTGATAATACAGGCCTAAAATCCGAAAGGACGTTAAGGTGAGTTGCCAGAGTTTGGGGCGAATTTAAATTCCAGTCATACTTCCCTTTCCATCTAAAAGACTTACCCTTTTTTACCTGAACACCGGATAAGTCTATGCCTCTACTTTTAAGCAGCCCCATATATCTTTTTGGAAAATCCTTACCGACTACACTAATAATTTTCACATCCGTAAAGTATGAGGCGCTAACCGATGCATATACTGCTGAGCCTCCTAATATATCAATATTCTTTCCAAAGGGAGTCTCAACAGTATCAAGAGCCATCGAACCAATTACTAATAAACTCATTTGAAGAATAGCACCGTTTCTGAAAGCAAAGTAGCAAATGTCCCCTGTAGAAATCCAAAGGATTTCAACAGGACTAGTCCTGCTTAATCGCTTCGCGATTATGCAGGGCCCGCAAGGGGGACACTTGCCCCTTTGCTTTCAGAAACGGTGCATTCTATTTCCTCATGGGGCAGAATTCGCCGCACATACTGCATATATCCGCTATATTTGACTT
>CAZMYR010000035.1:0-19328 GCA_964570585.1 uncultured Planctomycetia bacterium | reverse complement strand
GACTGTCAAAAATTGCGAAAACAAACGCGAAAAAAGTGAGCAATTTTTGCCACAGCGAGCGAAGGCCGCGTTTGCCTGAGCGAGCGACAAGCGGAGGCAAGCATGCAAAAATTATCCTTTCAGCAACTTATACTCGACGCTATCCACCAGCGCATCCCAGCTGGCCTCTATAATATTTTCAGAGACTCCGATTGTCCACCAGGACTTTTTTGCATCTTGAGATTGTATGAGCACTCGCACCTTTGCCGCTGTCCCGGCCTTTTCTTCTAAGACTCTCACCCTAAAATCTGACAGATGCATTTTTGCTAATGTTGGGTAAAAATCAAGGAGTGCCTTTCTCAATGCCCTATCCAGGGCATTAACAGGGCCATCTCCTTCGCTGGCAGTATGTTCTACTTTATCTTTCACTCTCAATTTAATAGTTGCCGCAGAGCGAACCTTTCCGTCTTCGGTCTTTTCAATAATGACTCTATAACCTTCCAGTTTGAAAAAATCTTTATATTTTTTTAAGGCCCTTTTTACCAACAATTCAAAAGATCCTTCAGCTGCCTCAAAATGATAACCTTTATGTTCTAAATTCTGAAGCAGATTCAATATCTTTTTAGCCTTGTGGTCTTTGCCTTTTAAATCCAACTCCATCTCTTTTGCCTTAAAAAGAATAGTGCTTTTTCCGGATAATTCTGAAACAAGCACTCTTCTTTTATTGCCGACGAGGTCCGGCGTTATATGTTCATATGAACGCGGATTTTTCATCACCGCATTTATATGGACACCGCCTTTATGGGCAAAAGCGCTCTGTCCGACAAACGGCTGATTATCCTGATGTTTCATATTGCAGGCTTCTGCGACAAACCTCGATACCTCGGTCAGCTCTTTTAATTTCGAATCCGAGACGCAATCTATACCCATCTTTATTTTAAGATTTGCAATTATCGCGCATAAGTCAGCATTGCCGCAGCGTTCACCATAGCCGTTTATGGTGCCTTGCACCTGCTGGCAACCGGAAGATACGGCTGCTAAAGAATTTGCTACTGCTAATGCATTATCGTTATGAGTATGGATGCCCAACGGAACAGATATCTTTGGCTTTATCTCCGATATTATCCTTGATAAATCATGGGTTAGCGTTCCGCCGTTTGTATCGCATAATATTATAGTGTCGCTTCCGGCATCCTGGGCTGCGATAAGCGTCTTTAAGGCATAGGAGGGATTCCCCAAATAGCCGTCAAAAAAGTGCTCAGCGTCAAAAAATACAGTTTTTTCTTTAGATTTAAGATACTTTACGGTATCGTAAATCATCTTCAGGTTTTCTTCATTGCTGGTGCGCAGTATATCCCTTACATGTAATACCGAGCTTTTGCCAAAAATGGTAATGGCCTTACAGCCTGATTCAAGCAGGGTCCTTACATTTTTGTCTTTACCTGTTGATTTGCCCGGCCTTCTTGTTGAACCGAAAGCAGTTATTGCTGAATTTTTTAAAGCTTTCCTTTTTATTTTTTTGAAAAATTCCATATCCTTCGGGTTAGAACCCGGCCAGCCACCCTCAATGTATTGAATGCCTAACTTATCAAGCCTTTGGGCAATTCTCAATTTATCCATTACGCTAAGAGAGATGCCTTCTGTTTGGGCACCATCCCTTAACGTAGTATCGTATAGCACTATTTTATTGTTCATCCCGCACCTTTTCCTTTTTTATCCCGTCCCTTTTCAACATCCGTATAAAAAGGTGCGGGATTCATATTTACCACCTACTTTTTTCCTAAACCAAATTCTTTATGTATTGCTCTTACTGCCTTGTTTGCATGGCGCTTTTTTATAACACAGGATATCTTTATTTCGCTGGTGGATATCATCTCTATATTTATCTTATTTTTGGCTAGAGCATTAAACATTCTCGCAGCAATGCCTGAGTGGCTCTTCATCCCTAAGCCGATGACTGATACCTTGGCTATTCCTTTATTGTAGGTTACACCTTCAGCCTTCACCTTCTTGGATGCCTCCCTGACAGTAGTCAAAGTCCGGTTTAAATCTCTTCCAAGAACCGTAAATGAAATATCTGTTGCTCCTGTGCGGCTGATATTCTGAATTATCATATCTATGTTTATATTCTTATCTGCTAAACGTTTAAAAATCCTGGCTGCAATACCCGGCTTATCGGGGACATCGCATATTGTTATTTTGGCCTCGTCTTTGTTTACGGTTACACCGCTGACAATTATTTCCTCCATTGCCTTAACCTCCTTGGATATTATTGTACCTTTCTTGTTTAAAAAACTGGAACGAACATGTATAGGAATATTAAACTTTTTTGCCATTTCTACTGACCGCGGCTGTAATACCTGGGCTCCTAAAGAAGCCAATTCTAACATCTCTTCGTAACTTATCTTGGAAAGCTTTCTTGCGCCGGGCGCTATTTTAGGATCCGCAGTATAAACCCCCTCTACATCGGTGTACATCTCACAAGTTTCGGCACCCAACGCTTTTGATAGAGCAACACTAGTCAGATCCGAACCGCCTCTGCCTAATGTAGTAATGTCTCTATCTGTAGTCACACCCTGAAACCCTGCAACAATAACAATTTTGCCTTTATTAAGTTCCTCTTCTATCCTTTTTGTATTTATATTTAGAATCCGGGCCCGAGTGTGAGAGGCATCGGTTATTATGCCTACCTGCGCACCTGTAAAAGATATGGCCTCGTAACCTAATTTATGAATAGCCATAGCCAAGAGCGCAACCGAAACCTGCTCCCCGGTAGATATCAGCATATCAAGCTCTCTTTCGGAAGGCGATTTTGTAACTTTATGCGCAAGCCCTAATAGTTCATCGGTGGTATCGCCCAATGCAGAAACGACTACCACCAACTTATAGCCTTTCTTTTTATAACTAACGACTCTTTTAGCAACATTTTTTATTTTTTTAATATCGGTGATGCTGCTTCCGCCATATTTTTGGACAATCAATTTCCGCATATATTGGTATAGCACCGTTTCTGAAAGCAAAGGGGCAAGTGTCCCCAGGGACGTTTCTGAAAACTAAGGGGGAAGTGTCCCCTTTACGGGGACATTTCCCTCTTTGGTTTCAGAAACGTCCCTACATTTGCTGCTTTGCTTTCAGAAACGGTGCATTCCTCCTGATTGACTGGATTTCTTCACAGTTTTTATCCGCCACATAAACCTTAACGCTTCCCAACTAAGAAAAATGGCTAAAACAAGCAAGATAATGCCTATTACTCCTAACAGGAATTGCCCGGATGGAAAAAATCGACCAATCTGATGGATTAGTGCCACAACCGTGGTCAAAAGCATAAAAATAGCAGGATATATTGTATATTTACCCGGTTTTTTGGCGCTTATCAAATAGGCGGATACCACCATTAACACCAGAGCTGCCACTAACTGATTTGAGGCACCAAAGATAGGCCAGATTGCCTGCCAGTTACCCAATGCAAGCCAGAATGTCACAGCTATTATAATCGCCGTGGAGAAATAGCGATTCCTGAATATCTTTATCTTTAAACCTTCTCCAAAAAGTTCTTCCGTTATATATCTGTTAATTCTGGTTGCTGAATCGAGGGTGGTCATCACAAACGCATTTAACATTATGGCAGCAATTAATGGCCCTGAAGCGCCGAAAATTGGCCTGGTTATCTGGCCAAAGCCTGCGGAGAAAGTGCCTATCCAGTCACCACTCTTCATAAGCTCCGGATAAACCAATCTTCCCTTCCCCATTTTGCCGCTCCAGTATAATCCAGCCGTTACGCACATCAATGCCAGTACCGCCAGGGCCCCTTCTAATATCATCCCTCCATATCCAATTTTTTTTGCATCTTTCTCATTAGCTATTTGCTTGGAAGTGGTGCCACTGGCGATAAGAGAATGAAAACCCGATATTGCTCCACATGCAATAATCACGCAGAGCATTGGCCAAAGATTGCCCTGGTTACCCCTCCAGCTGATAAACGCCGGAGTATGTATCACGGGGTGAGTAATGATTAATCCCAGATAGCCAAAAAATAGGCCAAAGAACAAAATAAAAGTAGATAAATAATCCCTGGGTTGAAGCAGGATGTTTACGGGAAGTACTGAAGCGATGAAGGCATATACAAGTAGAATCAAGACCCACAGCGTTAAGGGATTTGCTACATTAAAAGAGATTGGAATATAATTACCCAGAATTAAAAGGCAAACCAGAAGAATTATTCCCAGAATTGTGGCTACTATTTGATTCCACTTCCATTTATATATCATAAGACCGACCAGGATTGCCACCAGGATGAGCCCGAAAGTGGGAATGACCAGCTTAGGTTCATTCATCAGGGTCTTGGCCGTAACCGCAGCAAAAACAGCCATAACCAATATCAAACTTAAGAATATGAAAACAGCAAAGATCATCTTTGACCTGAAATTCAATACTTTTTCCGTAACATCAGCTATTGACCTGCCCTTATGCCTTATGGAGATCATTAGCGTGGAAAAATCGTGAACTCCTCCAAGGAATATGGAACCAAGAACTATCCATATTAAAGCCGGCAGCCATCCCCAGAGCATAGCCGCGATGACCGGGCCAAGAATCGGGCCCACTCCCGCTATGGAGGCAAAATGGTGCCCGAATAGAATTGTCCAGTGTTTCGCCGGAACATAATCCACTCCATCCGGAGTTTCTACGGCTGGCGTTGGTCTTGCCGGATCCGTTCCCCATAGTTTTTCCGCTATTTTCCCATAAAATCTATAACCCAGGCCGAGAAGAAGGAGCGCGACAATTCCAACCAACAGTGAATTCATTTCAGCAATTTCTCCATAATACGAAAACCCTCTTTTAGCTTAATGCTGGCTTTCCCTGCTGCAACTTCATTGAAGGCATCTGCCTCATCTTTCGATATTCCTTTTCCATAGACTGCAAAAAATATGGGATCTCTTGTATGAGTTCTTACCGATATCGGAGTGGCATGATCCGACGTAACTAAAATCCTGAAACCTTTCTTACTCTTTTTAAAATGCTTCAGTATAGTGCCGACAACTAATCTATCGAAATTTTCAATAGCTGAAATCTTTGCCCTTAAATCTCCGTTATGGCCCGCTTCATCCGGCGCTTCCACATGCACAAATACAAAATCTTTCCTTTTTAGCGAATCTATTGCATATTCAGCCTTACCTTTAAAATTGGTATCGTAATAGCCGGTAGCGCCAGGAACCTCTATCGGCTCTAAGCCGATTATCCTGCCGATCCCTTTAATTAAATTAACCGCTGATATAATAGAGCCGGTTACATTAAATTTTTCTTTAAAAGAAGGCATATCTAATTTTTTGCCTTGACCCCACAGCCATATCATATTGGCAGGGTTCTCTCCTAAGTCTATCCTAACTTTGTTTATATCACAAGATGCTAAAATATCTTTTGACTTAAGCATCAAATCTGTTAAGAAACCGCTCATTTTACCCCTTGGTAGGTACCTTGCTATCCTTTGGCCGGAGATATCATGAGGAGGGGTACAAATTGTCTTGATTAAATCATCTGTTTGGATTCTTAACTTCTTGGTATTAAAAACGGTCAAATGGCGATAGCTTACTCCTGGATAAAACCTAATAGCCTTCGTGCCTAATTTCTTATCAATAAATTCTATAAGAATGGAGGCCTCATTGTCTTTAATATGTCCTGCTGAATAATCCTCCATTTTTTCATCAGAAACAGTAACTAAATTGCATCTAAAGGCGACATCATGCTCTTTAAGCTCCACACTCATATTTGCCGCTTCTAACGGCGCGCGACCTGCATAATATTTATTCGGGTCATATCCTAAAAGCGACAGGTTGGCTACATCGCTAGCAGGGGCAAAGTTCGCAGGAATAGTGCCGGCAATACCTACCTGGCCTCCTTTAGCTATTGTATTCATGTTTGGTATGCGAGCTACCTGAAGAGGGGTTTTGCCTTTAAGTTCTTTGACAGGTCTGTCGCACATTCCGTCGCCAACAAGCATTATGTATTTCATAATCCAATCTTCTTCAGAACCGCTTCTACTGTTGCCGGTACAATCTCCGGCTCTTTTATAGTCTTTATGGCCCTGTCCGGGTCCTTTAATCCGTGTCCGGTTAGGATGCAGACTATTTTTTTCGTATTGCGTATTGCGTATTGCGTATTGCGTTTGAAATAACCCTGGTTGAATAATTTCAATAGCCCGGCGACTGAGGATGCAGAGGCTGGCTCAACAAAGATACCTTCTTTTTCAGCCAAAATCTGATATGCCTTTAATATATCCTTATCGCTGACCATATCTATAAGGCCGCCTGATTCATCTCTGGCAGCTTCCGCCTTTTTCCAACTCGCCGGGTTTCCTATTCTTATAGCAGTGGCTATAGTTTCAGGGTTCTTGATTATTTTTCCACGAACAATAGGAGCAGCGCCCTCTGCCTGAAAACCGCACATCCTGGGTAATGATTTTATCTTGCCTGCTTTTTTATATTCTTTATATCCCTTCCAGTAGGCGGTAATATTACCCGCATTACCAACAGGCATACATTGATAATCGGGCGCACATTCCAATACATCGCATATCTCAAAGGATGCGGTTTTCTGTCCTTCTATCCTGTTTGGGTTAATAGAATTTACCAATGTTATAGGATATTTCCGAGTAATCTCTCTTGCTAATTTAAGTGCGTCGTCAAAATTTCCCTCTATTGCAATAACACGGGCTCCATGAATTAAAGCCTGGGCCAATTTCCCCAAGGCAATAGCGCCTTTTGGTATAAGGACTATGCATCTTATTTTGCAACGGGCTGCATACGCCGCAGCCGAAGCAGAAGTATTGCCGGTCGAGGCGCACATAACCGCTTTTGAGCCTTCTTCAACAGCTTTCGATACTGCTACTGTCATACCTCTGTCTTTAAAAGAACCGGTAGGATTAAGCCCTTCAAATTTTAAATATATTTCGAATCCCTCCCCTAAAATCTGGCTTAAATAGACAGATGGAATTAGAGGAGTATTCCCCTCCAATAATGTGATAACCGGCGTCTTTTTAGTTACAGGAAGGTATTTTTTGTATCTTTCGATTACGCCTTTGTATTGCATAACATAATCTCCGAGTTTAGTTCAAAAGGTTCTAAAGGTTTTAAAGGTTTTAAAGGTTCGGAACTTTTTTAACTTTTTGAACTTTTCGAACTTTTTTAACCATTTATATCCTTGACCTTTCCGACCTTATGACTACTGATTTTCTCCCTATTGCATCGAGTGCGTCTATCTTCTTTAAAGCTTCCGCGACAGATAATTCTTTGGCTTTATGGGTTAGCATAATGATCGGTACAACTTTTTGTTTACTTCTTACCTTTTGATTTACACTTGCAATGCTTATATTGTAATCAGCGAGTATCTTAGATATAGACGCCAAGACTCCGGGTTTATCCAGAGCAGAAAACCTTATATAATAACTGCAGTAAAAGTCCTTCTTAGGTTTAATTTTATCTACCTGCTTATCATAAACAATAATAGGGAACTTTTCTAACTTTTTACTTACAATATCATTCGATATGTCAATTATATCGCTTATCACAGCGCTTGCAGTGGGTTTCGCGCCTGAACCCTGCCCATAGAAAAAGGTTTCTCCAACTATATCTGATTCTATTAATACACCATTAAAATTGCTGCTGACCGATGCCAACGGATAGTTTCGCGGTACAAGAGTAGGATGGACCCTAACTTCAAGTTCCCGGTCCATCTTTTTGGCTATTGCTAAGAGTTTTACGGCATAGCCAAAACCTGATGCATACTTTATATCAGCTGCTGAGATATCAGTGATTCCCTCTGTATAGATATCGTTGGGTTTTACATCAATGCCAAAGCACAACGAAGCCAAAATTGCTAACTTATGCGCTGAATCATGCCCTTTTATATCAAGAGATGGATCGCTTTCTGCATAACCTTTGTCTTGAGCCTGTTTGAGGGCAGTAGCAAAATCTATACCTTTTTCATCCATTTCAGAAAGGATATAATTGCAAGTGCCATTTACTATCCCATAGATTGATTGTATGCGATTAGCAGCCAATCCCTCGTGTAAAGCCTTTATAATAGGGATGCCGCTACAAACACTTGCCTCAAAACGCAGCTGGGCCCCGTTTTTCTCTGCCACTTGAAAAAGCTCATCTTTTGCTATTGACAAAAGAGCTTTATTGGCAGTAACAACGTGTTTCTTCTTTTTTAAAACGGCCAGTATAAATTCCTTGGCCTTTTCTATCCCCCCTATAAGTTCAATCACTATATCAACTGCAGGATTATCAATAATATCATAGGGATTTTTAGTTAATAATGAACTATCCACTTTAACCTTCCGTTTTGATATTATATCCTTATCGCAGATTTTGATTAAACTAATATCTAAATTATATCTGCTTTTGATGTACCCGTGTTTTGCTTTTAACGCTTCAGCTACACCACTGCCTACAGTGCCAAAGCCGATCAGTCCAACATTTACCTTTCGCATCTTTTTCTCCTATAAATTTTGCTTCGCAAAATTTACACCAAAAAGCTTTGGGTGTTGTGAGCGAAACAATTAATTTTTTTCGCCAAATGTACTTTTAGGACTTATGACGAGTGAGTGGCGGAACTGAACCATAATCAACACATTAGTGAATTCCGCCAAACGAACGAGTCATAAGTCCAAAAGTACGGCGGAAAAAATTAGTTTCGCGAACAATACCCAAAGCGCTGGTCGGGACGGCCGGACTCGAACCGGCGACCCCTTGAACCCCATTCAAGTGCGCTAGCCAAACTGCGCTACGTCCCGACGTTGCAACTTATTTAATTTCAACAGGTTGTAAAACCTCTGATTTTTCTTCTTTTTCTAAAACGACCTTTTGTGTCCAAATAGTGTCCATCTGGTGCCCAAGAACCTCTACTGCCCTGCGTTTATGGTCTGGTGATAAATGTGCATATCTCAAGGTCATCTTAATGTCTCTATGGCCCATTAGCTCTCTCACAGTATTTAAATCTACACCAGACATAACCAGCTGACTTGCAAATGTATGTCGTAAATCATGAAAGTGAAAATTTATTATATCACATTTTCTCAAAGCTGCAAAGAAAGATTTCCTAACATCATGATAAGCCTTACCATCCTTATTACAAAACACACATGGGCTCTCTGGATGCTTACGAACACCAACTAAAGTCTTTTTCGCTAAATCATTTAATGGGATTTCTCTTCTATCACCATTCTTTGTATCTAAAAGATATATAATTCCCTTTTGGAAATCAATATCGTGCCATTTTAAACTAAGCAATTCTCCTCTTCTCATACCTGTATTCAATGCTAATGTTACTATAGGACGCAAATGGTCTGAGCAAGCTTTAATCAATTTCTTAATCTCTTCCTTTTCTAAATATCTTAACCGAATATTATTTTCCTTAAAGAATTTAACATGTTTAGCAGGACTGGACTCTAAGATACCCCACTGAATGGCCTTGTTAAACATAGTCTTTAAAGTGGCCAGTTCTCTATTTACTGTAGCGGCAGCAACTTCTTCTTTCCTTTCGGCTTTATATTGCTCTATATCTTTTTGAGTAATGTCATATAAATATCTACCGCCAAATGTTGACCTTAGCCTTTTTAAATTATGAAAATCTGACTTCCATGATTTTTTATTAGGTTTAGAATGGAGCTCTAAAAATGTGTTGGCAAAGTCTTCAAACTTAACCTTCTCCTGCTTGCGTATATCCAAAAACCTATTCTCAGCAATCTCTACTTTTCTTTTACGGAGAACATTCTCTGCGAGTTTCTTACTGGGCCCTACTTTCTCTCTCTTACGTCTTCCTTTCACGTAATAATCTATACACCAACCATCACCCTTTTTATATACGCCCATTTGTCACCTCATTGTTATTTTTTTTAATTTTTTTAAATCTTCTTTCGTCCAGTAGCGCTTATTGCTCATTGGGTCTCGTTTAGCTTTTGGGACTTTACCTGCTTTTTCCCAACGATAATAAGTGCGTCTCGTTATATTCAAAATTGTCTCAATATCCTTAATTTGAAACCGCTTATCCATAACGGATGGATTATATAATATCTGTCAATATCTGTCAATATCTATTTTACTATATCAACCTTTCTGTCTTTAAGCCAATTTTCTACCTCTTGCATATCAAATCTGACCAACCGCCCAACTTTAAAATAAGGAATTTGTCTCTGCCACACCCAAGAGCGAAGTGTGTTAATGCTAACATCCAAGTATTTAGCCAAATCTTCAACGCCAATAAATTGCTTATCCATCATATATAACAACTGTTTTATTCCAAGGTTATTCTTCTGATTCTTCTCTCTTCTTAACCTCTTCTTCTGTGCACTCATCACACAATAGCAGTTTTACTTCCTTGCCACATTTATCACATTTAGCCATTGGATTAACCTCCTTTTCACATTCTTTACAAAGCAGAAGTAATCGTCCGCCCGAAAATCATCCGTCCTATTATATATAACCGGACAATCGGAAGATCATACTTTTAACAGTATCGGGGCAGGAAAGCGCCCCTTTTGAGAGTGGGGCGCTTTCTACCTGCCCACTCCTGTTTACTGGACAATTGTTGTTCACCCTTTTCGGATGTTTCGGAAGATAACATTTTCAAGCATGAAATCATACGGTTTACCCTCTTTAGCATAATTCGGTGTTAAATAAGGTACCTTGTTGGCTCTGTTTGTCTTCCTTTCTGTAAATAACATAGGCCTTTTGGCTATCATCGACTTCAAATACCTTACTTTCTTTTATCAATTTCCTAAGAGTATCTTCTGAGCATATCTTTTGCTCTTCCGCCCTTTTGCATGCATCGACTACTTTTACCCTTTCAGCGCCAAAAGAGTCAAATACATTAATCAGTGTCTCTTCAGTAAATTTTCTTTCAAAATCATTCACAAATTGGAATGTTAAGGAATTATCATCAAGCTTTATAATGAAGGGGGTAAATCTAGCGCTATTTCTGGATTTTTCACAGCTTACGGTTATGCTATGCTTATCGCCTGCAAGTGTAATGTGATGATCTAACCAAGCGCCCCATTGATAACTACCAGAAGCCATTTCTCCGCCACTTTTAAAACCTTTGGTCTTTTTTCTCCAATGATGAGCAATAACAATAGAAATATTATGTTTGTTTTTTAATATATCTAAATATGAAGTTAATTTAGCAACTTCTTGTTTATCCTTTTCGTCACCAACCCAGGCATCCCCAATTGGGTCTATCATTAAGACATCGATTGAAAGATCAGAAATCCACTTTTCTAACATATGCTTGTTTACATTATTTAAGAGATCAAAACCCGATAAATATTTTATAAAAAGGTTCTCTGCATTAAGGCTCTTACACATTGGTTGGAACCGTTGGCTTAAAGCAGACTCTCCCATTTCAAGATCTAAATAGAGCACTCGCCCTTGCGTAACACTAAACTTATCCAGAAATTTATCCTTACCGGTTGTGATGGCAAGTGCTAGGTTTTGAAGAAAAAATGATTTACATGTATTCGTTGCAGCACTTATCATTGTCCGGCCTTCTTTCTGTAATACACTTTCAACATAATATTCTATAGATGGTATATCTTTTTTTAAAAATTCGGGTAATGATATAGGTGGAGTTCTTAAGATTTCATCCTCCGTATTTTTAACACAAAGCGCAAGAGCAAGGCCTGTGTAAAAGTTACCCATTTCTGATATAACAGAGGCTAACTCTTTGCTTATTATCTCTTCTTCCATATTAGCCGTTTTGTCTAAAATTTGCCTTTTAATCGCCTCTTCTTTAATTATTCGTATATGAGAAGGGATAGAAGTAGTTCCTATTGCCTGAGCAGATAATTCTGCAAGATAGGAATATCCTCCTGTTTTTTCTAAATCATTCTTGTTTTTTAAGTAACTACCTAAAGTTATAAGAGTTATCTGCTCGCCTTTCTCTTCTAGGTTCTGCATAGCTCTAAAGATAATCTTGTGCTTGTTCTCGTAAAAATCCTCTGGTTTTAACCCTTTAGCATAAGAAAGGCAAGAGCCGGAAATTATCTCCCCTAAAATCGCTATTTCTGCCTTTTGGTCATAAGGTAATTTTTTCATTCGTTTCTTAAATTTCTGTTTATTAGCTTCTCGAATTCTTCTGAAATGGCAACAGTGATTGCATCGCCTATTGCCTTATTAATGGGATGGAATGCATATAACTTCTTTCCCGTAGGAAGTGTTTGAAGTGGATAAGTTACTCTAAAGCCTCTATTTGATAAATTTGTATGGATGGCAAGGTTATTGAGTCTCAATTGGCTGTTGTAGGTCAACGAAGCAAAGGCAATTAAACCACTTCTGGGGACTATGGGAATAATTTCAATCTCTGATATTTGGATTTGAGGCTTCATGACTTGTATTCACCTCTTTCTCACATCTTTCGGTGTGATACAATCAATTTCATTCTGTTTTTCACAAATAAAAAGCACTTGCTAGCTTTAAGTCTAACAAGTGCCATTTTATACGAATCGTTAAAAAAAGATATCCTAAAGATATCTGCAGATATCTTTAACCATAAATTTATTTACTATAAATTATAGATTTTATCCTTTTGTTTGAAAGCTCTTCTGTTACCTCTAAATTTCCAAACTTTCTCCCTTTTAATTCTTTGGCTATTTGCTCATATATTGGAATATGTTGGGGCCAATTTTTATTCTTTTTAAGTTGTTTATGCTTTTTCTTTATCCATTTGTTTCTAGCTATTAAGTCTTGTTTTCTTGTTGTATATGAACCATAAGGTATCTTAATGGATTGAAAAAATAAAGCCCATTTAGTTTCGTCAATAGTCCCTTTATGTTTTAATTCTCGAAAATAGTTACTTATAACCTTTAGCCAATGTCTTTGTTTTTCCTGTGTAAATTTCAGAGGGAAACTAACGTTTATATATTCATTCCCTTTATCAAAAAATATATGAGCTTTAACTTTACCGTCCAATGAATATATATGATCTGGTTTAACATATGTTCTATCAGGACCATAGTCGCTATATTTCTCTTTCGTAATAAGCAGTGTTTTTACCTCTTCTTTCTTAAACATACATTTTGTATTCTTAATAAATTTTAGGACTTTCGAATCAGCCAATAATTCTTTATTTTTGTCTGTGCCGACAAATTTCCATATATTTTTCACTTTTTTACCACCTCTTTTCTTGTTTACAATTATATATTATCAGATCTTTAATTAAAATGAAAGCTCTTAAATATGTTCTGATTGCAAGATGCAATTAAACTACTCAGCTTTATGAATAGTATAAAGCAGACTGATCTAGCCAAGAGTCTTGGCGTGGATGAGATGACAGTTGTGAATTGGGAAAAAGAAAGGAATCAGCCTTTAGAAAAGAATATGTTAAGAATTGAAGAGTCTAGACTTTGTTCAAAAATTTAAAATCAATGCATTTTTTCTTTATTGCAACTATACTTTTATTCCTCTGTGGTTACTGGTTCTTCTTTTGGCATAATTTCTTTATTGTCCTTTTGGTACGCTCTCATTTTCATCATAAATTTGCCTTATTTTCCCCTATTGCCTAAGGGTGCTTTTTTTACAAAAAGTGGTTGGGCAGCACGCAACCCTACTGGACTGAGCATGAATTTTTTACTCCTTCCGCTATCACTTTTGAGACTTCGGCACCACTAAAGCATTCTGTACTTCCATCCATGTAAGTAATCTCAACACTATGAACTTCAATACATCGAATTGTGGAGTTGTACCATACATTCTCCCAATACCCATCCATGTCAAGCGCGCTTTTATACACACTTTCAAAGAATGAAGTCATAGGCTTGTGTGGTCCCGTTGCTTGTAACCGAGCTGTGCTTTTATAACCAATTTCCGATGGGGCAACATCGCCGACTCTGTTGTAGGGTATAACCTCAAAAACTACATATTTAAATGTTTTACGTGATGTATTGACAAAGTTTACGTGCGCATCCACGCCGCCCGCAGAATTCGGAAAACTCGGATAAATCTTGGTAACAACGATGGGAATTCCTTGATTTTGAGCGCGTTTAATAGAGTTCGTTTGCATCGTAGCACAGCCGGATAGGGCTATGGCTATAATGATGATTGATACTATGTTTCGGTATTTCATTTCTTATCGCTCCTCCCTTTTTATTACCTAATAATTAATAATATATAACCTTCTTTTTCCCTTAATTTTTCTGTTCCTATAGAATAATACATTTAATATTCAAATATGGTCAATAATATTTAATTCCTGTCCAAGTAGTCTTGGCAAGTACCTTGCCAGTTCGCCAAGAGTAAACAGTTACTCTTTCATAGCCTCTTTTTCGTTTGAAATAATCTGACATCGTATAAATAAATTTTTCTTTTCGGTCTGCGTTCATCATATACCAAAATTCGTCATCAACCCAAACAGAGTTTGACTCAATTTCTATCTTGTGTATAGCACCTTTTGTTTTCATGTTTTCTACAAGAGAAATTGTATCAGCATATACCATATTGCTTAAAACTTGAAAACACACTGCAATGCAAATTATTAATCTTAATATTTTCATCATATTCTCCGTAGGAAACTGACTCGATACCTTATCTATGTCTTTCTTTGTAAAAACCTGATACAATAAAATAAAATCAACAAGGTTATACCTATAATTATTCCGCCAGGCCCTATTAGTTTATATAGTTTCTCCATAATGGACGGCATATCAAATGATAAAAATCGTGCAAAAATGCCAACAATTCCAATAATAACTCCTGTAATAAGCATTATAATCAAAGGAAAAACAATAAACATCCCAACACCAATCTTTACTCCATCCATAATAGTTAAACGAGCGTGCTCTCCGTCTGTGGAATTGACTTCTTCATCCAAATATTCTCCGCAATGCTTACATTTAATAGCTTCATTCTGTATTTCTTCAGCACAATATGGACATTTCTTCATACTGCTCAATCCTGCCAAGAGGTTAGAATGCCATTTTCAAAATAAATATATTTATAGGTATCTCCAAAATAGCTATGCTCTCTATAAACCCATTGTTCGTGAACGCCCCAACTTCCGACAGAACGGTTTCTTTTGCTTGGATTTCCCCGACTTGCTAATACCTGTTTTTCGGTCATGCCCAAAGAGATTAGACCGTATAAAATTTCAGATTTGGTGTCCGTTGACCAAAGTGGGTTTCGCCTTATTAGTTCCTGTCTGTAAATAGATGTATCTGTTTTTTCCCCATATCTAATAGCACTATGAAGTTCTTGGTCAGCCATAGTCTTTGCTTTCTGCTTCATAGTCCTTGCTTTCTGTCTCTCTTCTATGTACTTAAGCAATTCCTCTTCTCTCTTTTGCTCTGGTGTCAATGAAGGCGAAGCCACAGGCATTACAGGCATTGTTGCACATCCAGAAACTGTAAAACAAAGGCAGATAATAAAAATGATTTTCTTCATCTTAGAACTCCGTTATTTTTTTACCATTTCCCGCTTACATCTTGGGCATTTAGTCGGCTCACGAGACAATTGTAAACATAAAGGGCAATAATAAATTTCCTTATAAGAAATATATTTTGCAATATACTTTAAAGTTCCCTGCATAGATTCAATGTTAGAATTCATAGTAAAAACCGCTACCAAAACCGCTATAAGAATTATTAAACCAATAACGCCAACTATCGATTCTATAACACCCATAACATCCTCCGCGTGTAAAGCATTTATATCTTGCCTCAATAAAAAAGGGGCAAGCATTTTTAAGTCTAACACCCAACCGCTAGGTAAAAGCGAAAGACCGCCTGCCCCAAGCACTTGCGTGCTCAGGACATAGTCTATTCCTCCTAGCGGTTGATTTGTTAAACAGGGAAGTCTATGTTCCTATGTAAAGAACGATATATAAAGAATTGTGTATATTATATCACTTATGTATTGTATTGGTAAAGAAAATTTCTATTACCGCTAATTGTCCATTAGCGGTAATAGGCTATATTTGCTTTATGTAGTTTTCAGCGGCATTCTGCACCCGGTTTACCTCATGGAGGTATACCATAGTTGTAGCAATCTGGTGGTGTCTAAGCATACGTTTTACCTCAAAAAGAGGTGCTCCGGCATGCAATGCCAAACAAGCTGCTGTATGGCGCAAGGAATGAGCTGTCAAAGTAGGTCTTTTTATTCCTGCTTTTTTAAGGTAGCAGTTTATCCTTTGCCTTATAGCACGGGTGGTTAATCTTGCTTTTGATCTGTTTCCTATACCTGTAAAAAGAGGATCAAAATTGTTATACTGTTTTATATCTTTGTAGTCTAATATAGCATTATATACCTCATCTGATAGAATTACGAACTCATTCTTTGCTAGGCAACCTTTTCCGCGGATGTAAAGGACTATCCTGTTATCTTTTGGTCTTAAATCGCCCGTATTTGCCCTAAAAAGCTCGATTTCACGAAGGCCTGTCTTAAGCATTAAATATATCATACAATAGTCTCTTTTGCCTATTAAAGTCGTTCTATCTATAGAATTTAGAAGCTTATGGGCTTCTTCTATGCTCAATGAATCCCTTGAATGTCCTTTGTAAAGTTTTGGATTCTTAATGTTTTTTGCAGGATTCTCAGCCAGTAAGCCTTGGCTTACATAATAATTAAGGAAAAGTCTTAATGAGGTAAGGTATAATGATATGCTGTATGGGGATAGTCCTTTATCATGGAGGTAGAGTTTATATTCCTTGATGGTTCTTTCTGATAGCTCAAATGAAGGCTTGCTATTTGCCCAGGCAAAGAAAGCATTCAGGCATCTTCTGTATGATTCTTTAGTTGCAGAAGTTTTGTTATCAAGATCGAAAATGAATCTATCAACACAGATTTGGTTAAGAAAATCTTGTGTTTTTTGGGTTTGATTCCTGTGGGTTGTTTCTAAGCTAAACATAATGGCTATATTTTACTACTTTGGATAGCATTTTTGTATGACAATTTTGCTTGAGTTAAGGCTGGGTTTTATCTGAGAGCTCGACGAAAAAGTTAGAAGAAAATTAATTGGTATTCAGCGGCGTGCCTGCAGATTTTACCTTAGAATGGGGTTCTAAAATAGAGGTTTTTAGGACGATTTAGTTTAGGAATCTTTTAGAAAACTCATTTGCGAGATTCTTAAAAAATTCTTTGATTCTAAGCTGATCTTTTGTTTGGGGTTAATTTCGTGCTTATTTGGTAGGCGGGGCTCTGTTTTTAGTTTAGAATGGAAATTTTTAAAGTTGGGGTAGCTCAAAAAGAAAGTGTAAAAGTCTGAGTATAACCGTTATAAATTAAAACAGCATGTTTTAAAATATCTCTACCAATTAGACAATCTATATTTTGTGCCGATAAATTAGCCCCTATAACTGGAATATTATCTATTCTTACATGATTGGGCAACGAAAGAGAAGCATCGTAAACATTAACAGGGTGTGAAGCGGTTGATGGCGTAGAAATATTTGTAACACCTCTTGCTACAAGATGCAAATGCTGTACAACTTTATCACTAACCGCTGTACCTGAAGCACCAGTATCTATCAATGCCAGAACTTTAATGGATGGGATCTGTTGCCCCTGCTGTTTTAATATCATTTGCGTTTTTAAAGAAGGCGTAATTATTATTTCACAACATAAACCACTACGAGTAATATTTGGACTTGAAATGGTAAAGGAAGGCATTATGCAGCAACTCCATGAAAAAAGAAATGCATATCTTCTTCTTTATCTATTTTTTTAATTAGAAATGGAATATTTCCAAGCTTTTCTAATCCAATCTTTAAAGCATCATCATAAGATTTAAAAGTATCAATTATCTTATCTTCTTTAATCAATACAAATTCATTAGGATGCTCTGCAAATAATCTATCAAAATTAGCTTTATATGCTTCGTATTCCTTCTTTAGCTCCATCGTATTTCTCCTTCCACTTTAAATATGCCATATTTAACTTAAAAAATCAAGTCTTTTTTTGGTCTTTTTTTTGTGTCCAAATAGTGTCCAGTATGGGTACTGACTGATACCATTTCACAGCAACTGGCACAAACAAAAAAATCTCATAACTACTTGTTAAATAATGTAATTATGCTATTTTAAATAAGTTACAAGATTCGCTAAGATCCCAACCCCATTCAAGTGCGCTAGCCAAACTGCGCTACGTCCCGATTTTGCAATCAACTTACACAATAATAATTAAGTATATCAAATAGTTTATATGTAAGTCAATAAAAATAGGGACAGAGTTAAAATCGTCTGTCCCTATATGGCATGCCTTTAAATTTAGATATTCATTCTATTTTTTTTGCGCGGGTCATTAAATCGGTTACAGCTTCTAAGGGATTTTTATTTTCAAAAAGGACTTTATAAACCTGTTCTGTTATTGGCATCTCAACGTTATATTTTTTGGCTAATTCACAAGTTGATTCCGTGGTGTAAATTCCTTCTGCTATCTGCTCCATCTTCTGGACTATCTCGGTAAGTTTCCTCCCTTTAGCTATTTCCTCACCAACATATCGGTTTCGGCTATAAGGGCTTGCGCAGGTAGTCATAAGATCCCCAATTCCACTTAAGCCGTTAAAGGTTTCTTCCTTTGCGTCCATTGCTATACCTAATCGTTTCATCTCCACAAGGCCTCTGGTAAACAGGGCTGCCTTTGCATTTGTGCCAAAACCTAACCCGTCAGATATTCCGGCAGCTATAGCAATGATATTTTTAAGACTGCCTCCTAGCTCTACCCCAATAACATCTGTGCTGGCGTAAATTCTAAATCTCCCCATCATAAATACATCTTGTATTTCTTTTGCAAGATTTATATCTTCTGAGGCCACAACAGCTGATGCAGGTATCTCTTTAGCCACCTCTAATGCAATAGTCGGGCCTGATAAAACGCATAATTTATTAATACTTAGCTTTTCTTTTATTATTTCTGAAACTCGTTTTAAGGTCTTTTTTTCAATGCCTTTCACTACACTTAATATTATGCGCTGTGATAAATCTACATCTTTTAAGCCACTGAGTACTTTTCTAACGAACTGCGAAGGAATGGCGACCACCACAATTCCGGCCGCATCAGTTGCTTCTTTTATATTATTTGTTATATATACAGCTTCTGGTATTTTAAACTGGGGCAGGAATTTTACATTTTCTCGCGTTGTTTTAAGGGTTTGCGCATAAACAGGGAAAGCACTCCACAATGAGACCTTATAGCCCTTCTTGGATAATAGTATGGAAAGCGTAGTACCCCAGCCGCCATCACCTAAAACCGCTATTTTCAACTTGCTTGAATCCATAGTGTTTTAAGTATAGCAATGGTATAAGGGCAAGTCAAACAAAAAAAGACCTCAAGTTTTTTGAGGTCTTTTTCGGGGATTAGGGGCTTATG
>CAZMYR010000034.1:11634-19397 GCA_964570585.1 uncultured Planctomycetia bacterium | reverse complement strand
GGAAAGTGTCCCCATAAAGGGGACATTTTCCCCTTAGGTTTCAGAAACGTCCCTGGGGACACTTCCCCCTTAGGTTTCAGAAACGTCCCTGTCCTGGGGACACTTTCCCCTTTGAAACCGGAAACGTCTCTATACAGGAGACAACATGGCAAATTTAAATAAGATATTCTTGATAGGTAACTTAACCCGTGATCCGGAATTAAGATATACACCCAGTGGTTTAGCAGTAACCACATTTACCGTAGCAGTAAATAGGAATTATACTACCCAGTCCGGAGAAAAAAGGGAAGATGTAACATTTATGCGCGTGGTAGTATGGGGAAAACGTGCTGAGGTTTGCGGAGAGTATTTAAACAAGGGTTCTTTAGCGTTTGTAGAAGGACGCATTCAGAGCAGAAACTGGCAAGCTCAGGATGGTACCAAGCGCAACACCGTAGAGGTTGTAGCTAATAATGTTCAGTTTCTTGGTGCTCGTAAAGGTGCTGTTGGGGTAGAAAAACACCCCAGGGATGAAACACAAGAGCCGTTGGATATTGTGCCTGATGTCGATATCCCACCAGGGCAGACGAAAGATGATAAAGGCGGCTCAGAAGACCAAGTTCCGTTTTAGCGAGGTAGAAATATGGCGAAGAAAAACATGAGGAAGAAAAAAAGAATACGTAGGCCTTTTGCTTTTGTAACTAAAAAGTTTTGTAGATTTTGTAAAGACAATGTAGAAAAAATAGATTATAAAGATATCAGTCTTCTTTCCAGATATACAACCGAGCAGGGTAAAATTCTACCCAGCCGAATATCCGGAAATTGTTCATATCATCAAAGACAACTGGCCAAAGCCATAAGGCGGGCCAGGGCAATTTCTTTGCTGCCATATACTAGGGAGTAACCAGCAACATGAAGCTTATATTACTCGAAGATATAGAAAACCTTGGAAAAGCAGGTCAGATAATAGAGGTTAAAGATGGTTATGCCAGAAACTATCTTATTCCTCGCGCCTTAGCCCTTGAGGCCACTACCCCTAATTTAAAAATCGCAGAAAAGGCCAGGCAAAAACAGCAGCTTAAATTAGAAAAGATTAAACAGCAAGCAACTCAAATTGCTAAAAAGCTATCTTCTACCTCTTGCACCATAACCATGCCTGCAGGAGAAGATGATAAACTTTTTGGTGCTGTGACTGCGCAGGACATAGCAGAAGCGCTTAAACATGAAGGTATTGTAATTAACAAAAAAGATATAATACTTAAGACACCTATACATAAGTTAGGAATATATAATGTTGAGGTTAAACTGCATCCTGAAATCAGTCAGGAGTTGAAGGTCTGGGTGATCAAACGGTGAAAAAGTTAAAAAAGTTAAAAAAGTTTTAAAAGTTCCGAACCTTTTAACCTTTAAAACCTTTTAAACTTTTAAAACAGTTTGTTACGAGGAGCTAATAACATGGCACAAGAGTCTATAGAAAAGGTGCCTCCGCAGAGTGCTGAAGCGGAAATAGCGGTATTGGGCTCGATGTTACTCGAAGAGAACGCTATTTCTCAAGCAATAGAGTTATTAGAAGAAAATTATTTTTACAATGAAAACCACAGCCAGGTTTTCAATGCCATTATATCTATTTACGCCAAGAATAAGCCGGTGGACCTTATTACGGTTATTGAAGAACTTAAGAGAAACAATACTCTGGAGAAGGTTGGAGGCGCTTCGTATATCACCGGTCTCACCCAGGCCGTACCTACTGCTGCTAATGTAAAACATTACGCTAAAATAGTGAGAGAAAGATATGTATTAAGGGCTCTTATAACTACATGCACCCGAATAGCCTCTGAATCTTATCAGGGAGAAACCGGCGCTGATGAACTTTTAGATAAGGCTGAAAGACAGATATTTGGAATAATGACAGAAAAGACAGATGTCTCTTCAGTGCCTGTATCTGAAGTAATAAAGGATAGTATAGAGGAAATCGATAGCATGTATCAGAGAAAAGAGAGTATCATTGGAATTCCAACCGGTTTTCATCAGTTTGATATAATGACAGCGGGGCTTCAGCCATCCGATTTAATAATTATAGCAGGCCGGCCCTCAATGGGCAAAAGTGCGTTATCTACTTGCATTGCGCAACATGCGGGCATTGAGGAAGGCATACCAATTGTTGTGTTTAGTTTAGAAATGGCCAAAAGACAATTAGCCCAGAGGATGCTTTGTTCGCATGCAAAAGTAGATTTGCAAAAAGTAAGAACGGGTTTCTTATCGCAAAGCGATTGGCCAAAACTAACCAATGCAGCCAGCAAACTTTCAGAAGCGCCCATATTCATAGATGATACTCCGGCTATATCAATTTTGGAATTAAGGGCCAAGTCCAGGAGACTAAAAAACCAGTATAACATAAAGCTTATAATTGTGGATTATCTACAACTGATGCGTGGCCCCTCGAGGTCAGAAAATAGACAACAGGAAATATCGGAAATATCCCGTTCTTTAAAAGCGCTGGCCAGAGAATTAAATGTCCCTGTTATTGGGATAAGCCAGCTTTCCCGGGCAGTGGAGTCAAGATCAGACAGAAGGCCTCAGCTATCAGATTTAAGAGAATCAGGAGCAATAGAGCAGGATGCCGATGTAGTTTTGCTTCTGCTGCGGGAGGAGTATTACAACCCAACTCCGGAAAATAGGGGATTAGCAGAACTTATAGTAGCAAAACAAAGAAACGGCCCGGTAGGTACTCTGAACTTAGCATTTATTAAGGAATATACCCGATTTGAAAATCTCTCCAAGGGAAGAGAAGTCGCAGAAGAAGAAATAGAGGTATAAAAAATTCAAATACCAAAAATCAAATATCAAAATGACAAAGCAAAAATCAAAATTATGGATTTCAGTTTACAGCCACCAATATTTATGATAAATTAATTAAGGGGTATATATGCATAAAAAACTTTTTTTAATAATTATATTATCATTAGGATCTCTATTATTCATAATCCAAACAGTCAATGCTCAAGAAGAGATAAAAGAGCGGGTAGTCACCGATGTAGTAATTTCCGGCAATCGCACAGTCAGCACCGATACCATCCTTTTGAAAATAAAAACAGCCATCGGCAGAAAGTTAATCCAGAAACAACTTAACGAGGACATAAAAAGATTATATGCCACCGGCTTCTTTACCGATGTGGGCGTTGAGTTAGAAGATTATAAAGAAGGGACGAGGGTTATCTTCTCTGTAGCAGAAAAAGCAGTGATAAAGAAAATAATTTTCCAGGGCAACGAATCTATTACAGAAGCCCGCCTTAAAAAAGAGATAGAAACGAAGTTAGAAGATGTCTTAAGCAAAAGAGTATTAGCTTCCGATACCAAGAAGTTAAAGGCTTACTATCGCAAAAAAGGATTTCCGCTTGTCGAAGTGGATTATAAGACAGAAATCGATGATGAAAACAGAGCCACTGTATACATTATAATAGATGAGAAGATAAGATACAGGATAAAGGAAATAGAATTCCTTGGCAATAAATCTTTTAGGGATAAAGTACTGCTTAAACATATGTCTACAAGAACGGCTGGTTGGTTTAGGTCGGGCATATTGGATAAAAGCACATTAGAGGAGGATACAGAAAAAATAGAAGCATTTTATCAAAGCCATGGTTATATAGATGCGGAGGCAGATAGCCGGGTTGAATATAAAAAGTCAGAAAAAGGAATTTATATTACCATAAATATAAAAGAGGGCTTAAAGTATACAGCCGGTGAGATTTCCTTAAAGGGCAATCACATCTTTAAAGATTCCGAAATCTTTAAAGAGCTAAAGAGGAAAAAAGGCGATGCCTATAACCCTCAGCAGTTAAGGACAGATGTAATAAAGATTCAAACCTTATATTTTGATAAAGGATATATGGACTGCAAAGTTGCCCCTGAGATGTTACTCGACAAAAAGACCCAATCTATTAATATAACCTATGCTATAACTGAAGGCGAGATTGTTTACGTTAATAAGATAAGAATAACCGGCAACACCAAGACAAAAGATGTGGTTATAAGGAGAGAACTCAGGCTTTATCCCGGAGATAAATATGAAGGGGAGAAACTACGGCGTTCTAAAGAAAGGCTTTATAATTTGGGATTTTTCGAAGAGATAATCTTTGATACTGAGCCTACCTCTGTACCGGATAAGAAAGATTTGGCAGTGAGTGTAAAAGAGGCAAAAACCGGAGAATTCTCGTTCGGCGGCGGCTACAGTTCTGTAGACAGACTGGTTGGTTTTGTGCAGGTTCAGCAGAGGAATTTTGATATTATGAATTTCCCCACTTTTACCGGGGCCGGACAAGATCTGATTTTAAGAGGCACGTTTGGCGCAATTAGAAGAAATTATGAGTTAAGTTTCACCGAACCATGGATATTTGGATATCCGCTTTCTTTTGGTTTTGACCTTTACGATTTGCAGACTTTGAGAAAATCTGCGCTTGGTTATGGATATGATGAAGAGCATCTTGGCGGAGCTTTGCGATTAGGTAAAGAATTTACTGACTATGATAGAGCAGACCTTAAATATACGCTGGAGGAGGTAGAAATATCGGATGTGCCCGATGACGCCTCAAGCGCGCTAAAAGACGAAGAAGGTAAAAATACCTTAAGTAGCTTGGCCTTGACATTAACCAGAGATACCAGGGACAACAGGTTTAGCCCCATAAGAGGTTACTTAGTATCAGGGACGTTTGAAAACGGAGGCGGATTTATCGGCGGAGATAAAGATTTTCTTAAGCTAAGCTCCGGCGCCAGCGCCTATTTTAATTACCAAAAGAAATTAGTCCTTGAACTAAAAGGCCGTGGCGGATGGGTTGATGAGTATGATGACAGCAAATCTGTGCCGATATATGAACGCTTTTTCGCTGGCGGCGCAAATACGGTAAGAGGGTATAAGGAAAGGTCCATAGGGCCGCGCGATACTAATACGGACGATCCTATAGGCGGAGAGGCTATGCTTGTGGGAAATATTGAGTTGACTTACCCCGTATTTAAAAACTTTAAAGTAGCCACTTTTTACGATGTAGGCAATGTCTGGGCTGAAAGTGATGATATTGGTGACGGGGATTTTAAATCAGGAATAGGTGTAGGCGTAAGGGTAAATACGCCGATAGGCCCCATCAAGGTAGATATGGGTTATCCTTTAGACGAAGCCCACCCCGGCGATGAGAAAAAGGTAAGATTCCACTTTAGCATGACCAGAGGATTTTAGGAGTGAGCTTTGACATTGCTCGCGAGACTGAAATTTTTTGCCGTCTTTTTGAACTTATGGCTCGTTCGCTTGACGGAATTCCCTTACTTCGTTCGGTCAGTTCCGTCGTCTCACTCGCCATAAGTCCTAAAAAGACATTTGGCAAAAAATTTCTTATGTCTCGCTCGCAATGCCAAAGCTCACTTGCAGGTTAAAGAGGGAAGGAGATATTATGAATATGAAAGTTTGTAGTTCGGTTTTGCTGTTTGCATTTATCTTTTCGACAGTTCTTACACCAGCCTATGCTGCGGAATTAAAGATAGGTTATGTAGATGTAGCTCGTGTATTTGACAACTATAATAAAACAAAAGACCAGGATAAGATTCTTGAGCAGCAGAATAATAAGAAAAAAGAAGAGAGAGACAAATTAGTTAAACAGATAAGAAAGATGAAGGACGAGCTTGATATTTTAAGCGAGAAGGCCAAAGGGGAAAAACAAACCCAGATTGACGAAAAGATAAGAAAGCTTCAGGAATATGATCAACAAACCAGGACCGGCCTAAGACAGCAAAGAGACGAAATGGTGCGGAAGATTTTAAAAGAGACAGAGCAAGTTATAGAAAAATATGCCAAGAAGAATAGTTACACTATGATATTGAATAACAGGGTCCTTCTTTATGGCCAAGAGCAACACGACCTTACGGATAAAATATTAAAGATACTGAATTCTGAATACAAAAAATAAATGGGAAAAACTTTAAAAGAAATTGCATCAGCGATAAACGGAAAAATTATTGGTGATGAAAATATAATTATTACCGGAGTATGCGGCATAAAGGAAGCCCAACAAGGCGATATCACTTTTCTGACCCACCCAAAGTATAAATCATTCCTTAAAAAGACTTATGCCTCGGCAATTATAACCTCAAAAGATATAAAATTCCCCTCCAGGGTAATAGTGCAGACAGAAAATCCATCTTTAGCTTTCGCCAAAGTAATATCCATGTTCATGCCGCAGCACTTAAAACATCCTGCGGGAATGCATGAAAGAGCGGTTATTAGTAAAGATGTCAAGCTTGGTGAGAATGTTTCTGTAGGAGCTTGTTCGGTTATAGAAGATGGAACTTCTATAGCAGAAGGGGTTGTTATTTATCCCAACTGTTACTTAGGCAGAGATGTAAAAATAGGAAAAAACTCATTAATATATCCTAATGTAACCATAATGGAAGGTTCGATAATAGGTAAAAATGTTATAATCCATAGCGGTTCGGTAATAGGCTCGGATGGTTTTGGATATGTTGAAGTTGAAGGCGCCCATCATAAGATTCCTCAAGCAGGCATAGTAGTTATAGAAGATGATGTTGAGATAGGAGCCAATGTTACAATAGACAGGGCCAGACTTGGAAAGACTCTTATTGGCAAAGGCACAAAGATAGACAACCTTGTCCAGATAGCTCATAATGTCCAGATAGGGCCCGATTCAATTATAGTAGCTCAAGCAGGCATATCCGGCAGCACCAATCTCGGTAAACACACAATATTGGCCGGTCAGGCAGGGCTGGTTGGGCATATAGATTTAGGAGACAATGTAATTGTAGGAGCTCAAGCCGGCGTAACCAAGTCTTTTCCATCAGATACTGTTCTTCTTGGCTCCCCTGCCAAGCCCATCTCTGAACAGAGAAAGATTTTTGCATGCATAAGTAAACTACCTGAGCTGTTTAATACATTAAAAAGAATAAAGAAGAAAGTGTTTAAAGATGATGAGGAATCAAAACACAATAAAAAATGAAGTTAGCTTAAAGGGCGTCGGAATACATACAGGCAAAAATGCAAACATTACCTTCAAGCCAGCCCCGCCAAATAGTGGTGTAAATTTTATAAGAACAGACTTACCCGAAAAGGTACTCATCCCTGCTAATATAACTTACCTTTTAGATGAATCCTTAAGGATGCGCAGAGCCTCAATAGGGAAAGAGGACGTGGAGGTGCATACTATAGAGCACCTTATGGCCTCCTTCTTCGGGCTTGGCATAGACAATATTTATGTAGAAATGGATGGCCCTGAGGTTCCCGGATTAGATGGAAGCGCAAATGGAATTGTGAGGGCATTAAAAAAGGCAGGCCTATTGAAACAGGATGCGCAGCGAAAAGAACTTTTAATAAAAGAACCGCTCTGGCTTGAGGACAGAGACAGTTCGCTGGTTATTTTACCGGATAAAAATTTTACCATTTCATATATCTTAGATTACAATCATCCGGGATTAAGGTCTCAGTATAACCACTTCAGGATTAATTCTGAAATTTTCGAGAAAGAAATCGCTCCCAGCAGGACATTTTGTTTAAAAGAGGAAGCGGATGAGCTTATTAAACAGGGCGTTGGCAAGGGGGCTTCTTTGGAAAACACTGTAGTAATTGATGAAAAAGGCCTTACAACGACGGAATTAAGATTTGAAGATGAATTTTTGCGGCATAAGATGCTTGATCTTATAGGTGATATCTTTCTTTCAGGCCATTTTTTAAAAGCCCACATAATAGGCATAAAGAGCGGCCATTCTCTTAATTTAGAGATGGCTCA
>CAZMYR010000034.1:0-11534 GCA_964570585.1 uncultured Planctomycetia bacterium | reverse complement strand
AAGCCACTTTTAAATAGAGAACAAATTGAACAAATATTGCCGCATCGGGAGCCTTTTCTTTTAGTGGATGAGATAATAGAAATGGGAGAAACAAAGGCGGTCGGTATAAAGAATGTAAAAAAGTCAGAGTATTATTTCGCCGGCCATTTTCCGGGCAGGCCTATTATGCCTGGAGTGTTAATTGTAGAGGCCTTAGCTCAAACAGGCGGCGCACTTATGCTGAGTAAGCCGCAGAATAAAGGTAAACTTGCCTATTTTATGTCTATTAATAATGCAAAATTTCGAAAGATAGTAACCCCTGGGGATAAATTGCGCCTTGAGATTGAAATTATAAGATTTAAGACAAGGACAGGTCAGGTCCATGGCAAGGCTTTTGTTGATGGAAATATAGTTTGCGAAGCAGACCTTATGTTTTCGCTGGTGGCGTAGGAGGCCGCCTCCGGCGGTGAATATTCGCGGCCAGAGGCCGCTCCTACGGCTAAACGATGATGCATAACACTGCTATAATACACCCCAAAGCAAAATTAGCAAAGAATGTCTCCGTCGGCCCGCATACTATAATTGGCGAGCACGTTAGCATTGGTGAAAATACAAAGATAGGGGCTAATTGCTTAATAGACGGGTGTACCACTATAGGAGGAGACTGCGAGATTTTTACCGGCGCAGTTATAGGCAGTATTACCCAGGATAAAAAATATAAAGGTGGACAGGCCCTTTTAAAAATAGGCGATAGAAACAAAATAAGGGAATATGTAACTATAAATTTAAGCACCGATAGCAAAGATAGGACATTGATAGGAAACGATAATCTTATTATGGCTTATGCCCATATTGCCCATAATTGCAAGGTTGGAAATGATGTAACCCTGGTAAATGCATCCACCTTAGCAGGATATGTAGAAGTTGAAGATGAGGCTATCGTAGGCGGTTTAGCAGCGATTCATCAATTCGTAAGGATGGGCAGATTGGTTATAGTAGGAGGATGTTCTAAAGTAGTGCAGGATATAGTTCCTTATTCTATGGCCGATGGGCATCCTGCGAAAATATATGGAATTAATTCGGTTGGCTTAGACAGAGCAGACATAAAACCTGCTATAAAATTAAGAATTAAAAAGGCGTTTAAGATATTATTTTCTATGAAATTAAATACCAAGAGCGCAATTGCTAAAATCAAACAGGAAATCCCTGAGTGTAAAGAGGTCTCTTATTTAATTAAATTCGTAAACTCCTCAAAAAGAGGTATCGCCCGTGCTTGATGTTAAAGATATAAAAAGAATAGGTTTGATAACAGGAAATGGCAAATTCCCTGTTTTTATATGCCGGGCTGCAAAAGGGCAGAACATAGGCATAGTTGTTATAGCAGTAAAAGATGAAATAGATTCAGACCTGTCAAGATATGTTGATAAGATATACCGGATAGAATTAGGCCAGGGAAAGAAACTGTTGGAGATATTAAAAAAAGAAAACCTTAAATACGCAATTATGGCCGGTAAGATTAAAAAGACCACTATTTTTAAACAAACATTTAAGATGGATGAGGTAACGCGTAATGTCCTTAGGAGCGCAATAGATAGAGGAGACGATACGATACTTAAGGCTATAGCGGATAGATTAAAAAAAGAAGGCATTCAGCTTTTAGACTCAACCAGATTTTTAAAAAGTATTATGGCAAAAAGAGGCATTTATACCAGGGGAAACCCCAATCGTTCCCAAAGAGAAGATATAGATTTTGGATTTAAAATAGCCAAGGCAGTAGGAGGCCTGGATATAGGCCAGACCGTGATTATAAAGAAGAAGGCAGTAATAGCTGTAGAGGCAATAGAAGGGACTGATGAAGCAATAATTCGGGCAGGGGGGTTAAGCCCCGGCTGCGTTGTAGTAAAGACCTCAAAGCCTGAGCAGGATATGCGATTTGATGTCCCAACTGTAGGATTAAATACTATAGAGTCGATGAAGAAAGCAGCTGCTTGTGTCTTGGCAATAGAAGCTGAGAAGACCTTGATTTTAGAAAAAGATGCCATGATAAAAGAAGCTAATAAGGCCGGGATATGCATTATAGCAGTGTGAACAGAAAGAGACGTTTCCAGTTTCAAAGAGGAAAATGTCCCCTAAAGCGTAAAGAATCGCCTCAGGGGACACTTTCCCCTTTGAAACTGGAAACGTCTCTAGACTTATGAAAGGGCTTAAGATAAATCCCAAGAGAGTAAAGAAAAAGCTGGTGAATTTTATTATGGGCAATGTGCATAACAGGGGCTTTGAAAGAGTAGTAATAGGTTTATCAGGCGGGTTAGATTCAACAACTACTGCATATTTAGCCGCTGAAGCATTGGGCCAATCCGATGTGCTGGGGGTCATTATGCCATATAAAACTACTCCAAAAGCAGATATTGCTGATGCAAAATATATATGTAAAAAATTAGGCATAAGGTCAAAATATATAGATATAACCGATATGGTAGATGCTTATTTTAAAAAGGCAACCCCCCCCACCAAAAGTTTTGGTGAGGGGGTAAATTTAAAGAATAAGATTAGGCAGGGAAACAAAATGGCCAGAGAGAGGATGTCAATACTTTATGATTTATCTTTTGATTTTAATGCTTTGGTATTGGGAACAAGCAACAGGACAGAGATTCTTTTAGGCTACGGTACTATTTACGGAGATATAGCCTGCGCCTTAAATCCGATAGGAGGTTTGTATAAATGCCAGGTTATTCAACTGGCCAAATTTTTAAAAATTCCTGCCTCTATAATAAATAAAATTCCCTCTGCAGGTTTTTGGAAAGGACAGACCGATGAAGGAGAGCTCGGGTTTACATATAAGGATGTCGATAAACTTCTTAATTGTTTAATAGACAAGAGATACACAATAGAGAAACTGATAAGGGAAGGTTTCAGTAAAGATTTCATTTATAAAGTAAAGGAGAAAATAAAAAAGAATAGATTTAAAAGGGAATTGCCCAAGATAGCGAAATTATAGGAGAAGATCATGGAGCAGGCAAAGACAAAAAAGGATATTATCAAGATTGTAAAGGAAAAAAGGATAAAAAATATTCATCTGTGGTTTACGGATATATTAGGCAACCTTAAATGTTGCACCATTACCGATGATGAATTGGAAGAAGCGATAGATCACGGCAAAGGTTTTGATGGCTCATCAGTAGCGGGATTTGCAGAAGCGGAAGAAAGCGATATATTGGCAAAACCAGACCCTGCCACATTCCATATACTGCCATGGGAAGGAAAGGAATTTCCTGTTGGAAGAATGTTTTGCGATATATTAAATCCTGACGGCACACCCTACAGCGGCGATCCACGTTATGCTCTAAAAAGAAATATTCAAAGAGCTAAAAAGATGGGGTTTACTTTTTATGTTGGAGCGGAGATTGAGTATTTCTATTTTAAAAGGCATACTAAGCCAGAACTATTAGACGAAGGCCACTATTTTGACGTTATACCAAATGACCTTGCCAACAAGTTGAGAAAAAAGACTATAGAGGTATTAAAACAGGTCGGGATTCAGATTGAGACATCCCATCATGAAGTAGCCCCAAGTCAGCATGAGATAGACCCTAAATTTGATGAGGTCCTTAATATGGCAGATAAGGTGATGACTTTTAGACTTGCGGTAAAAGAAATTGCCCAACATCATGGGGTATATGCTACTTTTATGCCCAAACCAATTTTTGGCGAGAATGGTTCTGGAATGCATACCCATCAATCTTTGTTTAAAAACAAAGTGAATGCCTTCTTTTCCAAAAATGACAAGTACCATTTATCCAAAGTTGCTAAGCAGTTTATTGCCGGACAGCTTAAACACGCCCGGGAGATATGTGTGATAACAGCGCAATGGGTCAACTCGTACAAAAGATTGGTACCGGGCTATGAGGCGCCTGTATATATTTCTTGGGGACAAAGAAACAGAACCGCGCTGATCAGAATTCCGGTTTATAGACCAGGCAATCGTCAGGCAACCCGGGCAGAATTACGCTGTCCGGACCCTGCCTGCAATCCATATCTGGCTTTTGCTGTCATGTTAGCTGCTGGCTTAGAAGGTATAGAAAAAAATTACCCCCTCCCGGTTCCTGTTGAGCCCAATATATACAAGATGGAAATGGAAGAAAGAGAAGCCAGAGGCTTAGAATCTTTGCCTGTAAATCTATTCGAAGCTATTAGAGAGACTGAGAAGAGCAAGTTGGTAAAAGAGGCATTGGGCGAGCATATATATTCAAGATTTTTGCATAATAAGATTAAAGAGTGGGAAGAAGACAGGATGCAGGTTACTTCTCACGAGATCCAGAAATACCTACCGGTTTTGTAAAAAGTCCACCACTTCCTTTGCAGCGCGCATAGAGGCGCCAGGGGGGCCAAGTTTTGATTTTATCTCAAGAAGCTGCTTTTTTGTTTTGTGCCGGTAATCTTCGTCTTTAAGAAGCTTTAATAGATATTCTGCAATGAGTTTTGGTTTAGCCCCACGTTGAATAAACTCCGGCACAATCTTTTCACCCGCCATAACATTTACCAGCCCTATATAAGGAATTTTAATAACCGCCCTTGTAATTAAATAAGTAATTAATGCAACCTTATATATGATAGCCATCGGAATACCTAAAAGCGCGGTCTCTAATGTTGCTGTTCCAGAAGCTACCATTGCTACTTTACAAAGGCTCATCGCATTATAAATGTCCTCTTTGATAAGAGCAATATTGAGCTTGCTTTCTTTTAGGATATCTTTAACAAGTTTTGTTTCAAGTGTTTTTGCAACAGGAAGCAAAAATTGCACATTATCAATTCCCATCGTCTCCTGTATTAATTTGGCCGTTTTTATCATTATGGGCAAGATTCTAATTACTTCATCTTTCCGAGAGCCTGGCAACATCCCTATTGTGACTTTTTGGGGTTTTAGTCGGAATTGAGATATGAGTTCGTTTCTATCTTTGGTCTGTTTTACGGTGTCTAATAGAGAATGGCCCACAAAGGTTACATCTATACCCTCTTTCTGATATAGACTTTCTTCAAACTTAAAAAGGACCAGCATCTTGTCCACTAAATGCTTCATCTTTTTTATGCGTCCTGGCCACCAGGCCCAGATTTGAGGGCTTATGTAATATATCACAGGTATGCCTTGCCTTTTTAGGTCTTTAGCAATTTTTAGATTAAATCCAGGGTAATCTATAAGTAGAGCGCAGTCAGGCTTATCTTGTTTTATTCGGTAGCATAAATCATTATATATTCTTCTTAGTTTATTATAATATTTAATCAGATCTACCGGTCCTATTACTGCTAAGTCTATTATATTATAAATTACATTAACGCCGGCATTTTGCATATCCTCGCCGCCAATTCCGAAAAAATCCATATCGTCGCTTATGCTATTTATTGCCTTTACTAATGAGGCAGCATGATAGTCGCTGGATGCTTCCCCCGCTATGATTAGGATTTTTTTAGGCATGGGTTTTAGAGTGTATTTTTTTGGTGATATCCAAAGCTATTTTCAAGGCATCTCTGCCTTCTACTCCGGAAACAAGAGGTTTTTTACCAGACTTGGTACATTCTATGAAAAAGGACAGTTCTTTTTTTAAAGGTTGTTGTTTTTTGATGTTTATTTTTCTGGGGATGATGAGTCTTCCGATTTTTCTATAAAGAATAGCCTCTTGCTTGATGTAGTCTATAGAGATATAGGCGCCGGGCTGAAAGATTCTTATTTTCCTTAAGTTTCTGGTACTTACCCGACTTGCGGTAATATTACAAATTGCGCCGTTTCTAAACTTAATCCTGGCATTTGCTATATCTTCATGTTTTGTTAAAATATTTACACCTACTGCATCAATACTTTGTATCTTATTTTTTATAAGGCCTAATATAATGTCAATGTCATGAATCATAAGGTCTAAAACCACTCCTACATCGGCAACTCTAGGGGAAAACGGCCCCAATCGGTGACATTCTATGAATCTTATGTCGCCCTTTAATTTTTGAAAAGCCTCTATGGCTGAATTAAATCTTTCGATATGCCCTACACAAAGGGTAAGGTTGTTTTTAGATGCCAGAGACAATAATGAACCGGCCTCTTTTACAACGGTAGTAATGGGTTTTTCTATAAGAAGGTGGGTTTTTGCTTTTAGGAAGTCTTTTGCTATTTTGTAATGTAAGGAGGTAGGGACAGCAATGCTCACAGCATCTTGTTTTCCTAATAGGTCCTTATAATCGGTATAGTAGGCAGTGTTACATTGGCGGGCGACTATTTTAGCAACTTTTGCTTTGATATCACAGACGCCGGTTAATTCAACTTCTTTCATTTGAGAATAAATTTTAGCATGCAGAGAACCTAATTTCCCGACGCCAATAACCGCAACCTTTAATTTATTCATCCCGCACCTTTTTAACATTCATCCCGCCCCCTTTTGATATTAATATTTGAATATCAGAAAGGTGCGGGATTCATAAGCGCTCCTTTGAAAACACATTATATCACCACTTCCAGCAACCGTCAAGATATATACTTTTCACTCGACAAAAGGAGTTTGTATGTGATAAAATAATGCACCCTAAAACAGGATGTTAGCAAGATGAGAGACTATATAAGGCTTATAAAATATACAAAACCGCACATATGGGTGCTGATATCAGCTTCTATTTTTATGGTTTTTTCCCAGTTGTTCCAACCTGTATCTTTGATTGCGCTTATCCCTTTCATAAATAGAGTATTGATGGGAGAAAGGTTAACCCTACCCAATGCTAATTTACCTGCAAGTTTCTATCAATTGGCAGATAAGATAAATTCAATACCACAGTTGAAACTTTTAGGCTTCTTTATTGCCTTTTATTTAGCAATGTTTCTTTTAAGGGCATTCTCTGTCTATTTTCAGCAATATCTTATGAGAGAGACATCACAACGCATTGTTAAGGACATAAGGGACAGCGTATATGAAAAATTCTTAAACCTTTCTATGAGATTTTATAGCAGCTCTAAAACAGGCACACTTGTTTCTCGCATAACATTTGATAGCACAGTTATACAAGATGCGGTCTCGGAAGGGCTTAGCGACCTTATATCCCAAAGCGCCCTTTTTGTTTTTTCTTTAGTAACTCTTATAGGTATAGCCTGGATGTATAGAATACCTATGGGGCTGGTATTGGTATCGGTTTTTTTGGCGCCGCTGATTATCGGCCCTGTTATCCGAATAGGAAAAAGATTAAAACAGATTAGCAAAAGGACCCAGGAGGCAATGGCAGAGATAAATAATACGCTATATGAGACAATATCGGGCATAAGGATTGTTAAGGCATTTTCAATGGAGTCCCACGAACACGACAGATTCAAAAATAAAAGCCTCTTCTATAAAAAGGCCATTATGAAATCCAATAAAAGGATTCTGGCAATAAGCCCCCTTACAGAATTTGTGGGGGGTATCTGCGGATTGATCGTTATCTGGTTTGGGGGAAAGGAAGTCATTGCCAATAGAGTTGAATTAGGGGTGTTAATTCCTTTTCTTTTATGCCTGATGTCCTTAGTAAGGCCTTTAAACAGATTAAGCAGGGTCCATAGCGTCAATCAAAAGTCCTTAGCCGCAGCATCTAGAATCTTCGAGATTTTAGACACCGAGCAAGATATAAAAGAAAGACCGGATGCTATAGATTTGCCGAATATACAAAAAGGGATAGAATTTGAAAATGTGAATTTTTCCTATAACGGAGAGGCAATTTTAAAAAATATAAATTTTAAAGTCGAAACCGGACAAATAATAGCTTTAGTGGGGCCAAGCGGCGGAGGTAAAACTACGCTGGTAAACCTAATTCCCAGATTTTATGACCCACAGGGTGGAGTGGTGAGTATAGACGGATATGACCTTAAAAATGCAACCTTGAAATCGTTGAGAGCCCAGATAGGCATAGTTACTCAGGATACCATATTATTTAATGATACTGTTTATAATAACATCTCATATGGCAATAAAGACATAGAGAAGGATAAGGTTGTAGCTGCTGCAAAAGCCGCCAATGCCCATGATTTTATTATGAAGATGCCGGAGGAATATCAGACAGTTATAGGAGAGCGGGGATTTAAGATCTCAGGAGGCGAGAAACAGAGATTGGCAATTGCTCGAGCTATACTTAAGAATCCCCCAATCCTTATTTTCGATGAGGCCACATCTCAACTTGATTCGCAATCTGAAATTTTAGTTCAGGATGCAATCGATAAATTAATGGCTGGCAGAACAGTATTTGTTATAGCCCACAGGCTTTCAACCATAAAGCACGCTGACAAGATAATAGTAATAGATAAGGGCGAAGTTGCAGATACAGGAACCCACCAGGAGCTGATAAAGCGGGAAGGCCTTTATAAAATTTTGTATAATATGCAATTCCGGGGATTATAAGAAATGGCGAAATATTCCTTTTTACAGTTAAAACGTAATTTTTCAGCGCTCACTTTGTTTTCACCTTGCAAATAGTAGTTTTTGTGGTATAATTTCAATCCACATAAGAATAGCACCGTTTGGGAAAGCAAAGTAGCAAATGCCCCCTTTGCGGGGACACTTGCCCCCTTGCTTTCCTAAACGGTGCATAACAAAAAATATAAAATAAAGAAGGAGGCAGAAATTTGACGACAGCACTTATAAAACAACTGCTTGAAGCCGGGGTCCATTTTGGCCATCAAACAAAAAGATGGAACCCAAAAATGGCCTCATTTATCTTTGGGCACAGAAACGATATTTATATAATAGATCTGGAAAAGACAGCAGATTGTATCCAGGCCTCATGTAAATTTTTAAGCGACATCGCTTCTAAAGGAGAATATGCGCTTTTTATAGGCACTAAGAGACAGGCCAAAGATGTGATAGCTGACGAGGCTAAACGATGCCAGATGTTTTATGTAAACGAAAGATGGCTGGGAGGTGCACTTACTAATTTTTCCACAATAGCCAAAAGAATTAATAGAATGAAAAAATTAAAACAACAGCAACAAGACGGTTCTTTCGGTGTGCTTCCAAAGAAAGAGGTTATTGGGCTAACCAAGGAGTTGGCAAAACTGGAAAAGAACCTATCCGGAATAGAGAATATGAATAAGTTACCCGGGGCAGTCTTTGTTGTCGACCCAAAAAGAGAAAATACGGCAGTAAGAGAGGCTGATAAGTTAGACATCCCTATAGTTGCCTTGGTTGATACTGACAGTGACCCGGACAGGATAGATTATCCTATTCCCGGAAACGATGATGCAATAAGGTCTATAAAACTTATTACTTCTATCATTGCTGACAGCTTGCTCGAAGGCAGGAAAAAATTTATAGAAGGTAAAAAGCTGGAAAGATTAGAAAAGGCAGAAAAAGAGGACGAGGCTACCCAACCTAAGAAGTAACATGAGCAACGACACAGATAAGATTAAACAGCTTAGAGAAAAAACTTTTGCCGGAATGATGGACTGCAAAAGAGCATTGGCTGAAGCTGGCGGGGATATAAAGAAGGCGATAGAAATTCTGCGCAAAAAGGGTATAGCTTTAGCCGGCAGGAAGGCTGCCCGAGTCGCCAAAGAAGGGATTATCGCTTCTTATATACATTCCAATGACAGGATAGGGGTATTAATAGAAGTTAACTGTGAGACCGACTTTGTTGCTAAGAATGACCTATTTAAAAATTTTGTCAAGGACCTTACTATGCAAGTTGCCGCATCTAATCCCCTATATATAGATAAAAAAGACATCCCAAAAGAAGTTGTAGACAAAGAGATAGATATAATTAAAGAGCAACACAAGGATAAACCGGCAAAAGTTATGGATAAAATTATAGAAGGAAATTTAGATAAATTTTACTCAGAGGTTTGCCTTTTGCATCAGCCATTTATTAAAGACCCTTCGGTCACAATCAAAGATTTACTTACCCAAATTATCGCAAAGACAGGCGAGAATATAGCGGTGCATCGTTTTACCCGATATCAACTGGGAGAAGAGACTTGAAACAAAGCAAGCCTGCTTATAAACGAATAGTTCTTAAATTAAGCGGCGAAGCAATCCAGGGAAAAAGTGGTTATGGCATCGATCTCGGTGTGACCAATTCTATAGCCCAACAGATAAAAGAGATTTATAAACTAAAAGTTCAGATAGCTATAGTGATCGGGGGAGGAAATATTTTCAGGGGTGAAAAAGCAGCGGAAAAAGGCATGGATCGCTCAACGGCAGATTATATGGGAATGCTGGCAACGGTGATAAATGGATTGGCCCTGCAGGATGCGTTAGAAAGAAAAGGAGTATTAACCAGGATTCAAACCGCTATAGAAATGAGGCAATTGGCAGAGCCCTACATTAGGCGCAGAGCCATAAGGCATCTCGAAAAAGGCAGGGTGGTCATTTTTGTTTGCGGCACAGGAAGCCCTTATTTTACCACCGATACAACCGCTGTCCTTAGAGCAGTAGAGATAGCGGCAGATGTAATATTAAAAGCAACCAAAGTGAATGGTGTTTACTCATCAGACCCTTTAAAGAACAAAAGAGCAAGGATGTATAAGCATCTTACTTATATAGATGTACTTAGAAAAGGCCTTAAGGTTATGGATGCTACAGCCATAAGCCTTTGCATGGAAAATGACCTTCCTGTTGTGGTATTTAATCTTTTCAAAAAAGGAAACATAAAAAAGGTAATATTTGGAGAAAGAATGGGTACTGTTATAAAGGATAAAATAAAAAGGTAGATACCAATGAGACCCGTAAACGATGTTATTAAACAAGCAAATCAAAAAATGGAAAAGGTCCTGTTTGCAACAAAACGCGAATTTGGCACCATAAGAACAGGGAGGGCCTCCCCCTCATTAGTAGAAGGCATTCATGCCAATTATTATGGCACGTCTACACCATTGAAACAACTAGCTACCATTTCTGTTCCTGATATTAAGCTTATAGTTATACAGCCATGGGATCCATCATGTATTAAGGATGTTGAGAGGGCAATTCAACAGAGCCCCCTCGATATTATGCCTACCAACGATGGTAAAGTCATTCGCATTAATATACCGCCGCTTTCAGAAGAAAGAAGACAGGAGCTTATAAAGGTAACTAAGAAAATGGCAGAGGATGGTAGAGTTTCAATTAGGACTATAAGAAGGGATGCCATTGAGCAGGTAAGGCAACTTGAGAAGAATGGTAAAGCCACAGAAGATGAAAAATTTAATACCCGAAAAGACGTCCAGGAACTTACCGATAAATATATCGAGAAGATAGACGAAGCCCTCAAACAAAAAGGGAATGAGCTCCTTGAAGTGTAAAGCTTATAATTTTTTTATGCCCCGCTAACTCATCTGGTAGAGTAACGCCCTTTTAAGGCGTGAGTGGCAGGTTCGAGTCCTGCGCGGGGTACCAATTATAAATCCCTAGCAATCACCTATTCGCAACTAGAATTTTTGCCCCTAAAACTAAACGAGAGAGCACGTATTTTACTCACTCGGAAAAATTCAACTCGCCCTCACCTCTTACGAGGTGTTCGGGCTTAAACAGGAATTTTTCTTCGTCCCGCCCTTTTCGCAAAAGGGCGGGACTCATTCTCGT
>CAZMYR010000033.1:0-20500 GCA_964570585.1 uncultured Planctomycetia bacterium | reverse complement strand
GTTTCAATAGTTTCTATAGTTCCCCCAGGCGCAATTTCCTCCTGCGCAAAAGAAACAACACTTACGCTAAAAAACAAAAGCGCTAGTATAAAAAAGCGAAGGTCTTGTGACAATTCGAGCAGGGCGTGCGCAGGCCGAGCGGGCATGGTTCGCCCTCGTTTACGTTTAGGCGAGAGCAAGGCCGAGGACCGAGCAAAAAATCCTCGCTGGGGATTTTTTGCGTCCCTGCGAGAATTGCCACAGACCTGAGCTTTTTTCATATTTGCCATTGGAGCCTCCCTGCAACTGCTTCTGCCACATTTGCAAGGTGGTCGCCTATCTTCTCAAAATTAGACACCATATCTAAAAAGACAATACCCGAAAGAACAAAGCACTTTCTCTCTCCAAGTCTCTGGATATGGTTCTGTCGTAAAATCCCTGTCAATTTGTTTATCTCATCTTCCATTTCCAGAGCCGCCTGGGCATCTTCTGTTCTATTACTCTCTAATGCTTCCATAATTTTATCGTACATCTTTAAAACCTTATTGTACATATCCTTTAACTCTGCTATAGCTTCATTTGAAAAAGGCAAGGACTGTTCGATTTTTCGCTCTGTCAATTCTACCAGATTTTCAGAATGGTCTCCTATGCGTTCGATATCATTTACTGAGTGTAAAAGCGATGGAATTTTGTTTGCCTGCTCTGGTGATAACTGAACCTGGGTCAATTCCATAAGATAATTAGTAATCGCTTCCTGCAAACTATCAACTGCTCTTTCTTTCCTATCCACACTTGCAAGGGCCCTGACATTAGAATTTAGGAATCCATCCATAGCATTGGAAACCATACTTTTGGCTAACTTAGCCATCCGGATTATCTCTTTAGTAGACGCATCTAAAGCTACAAGCGGTGTATTTATTAAATGTTTTTCCAGATACTTAGGCCCAAGTTCCACCACTTCTTCTTCTTTGCCCGGCACTATCCTGGTTATAAGTTTTGCAAAAAGTGCGGTGAACGGAAGAAAGAGTGCTGTAATAATTATATTAAATATCATATGGGCATTTGCGCATTGCCTCGCAATATCTGTAGATGTAAGCGATACAATCTTTGTATAAAATGGTAAAATGGATAATACTATGAGCGTGCCTAAAAACTTAAATAATACATGGCCTATAGCTGTACGTTTCGCAGAAATGTTAGTACCAATAGAAGCCAACATCGCAGTAATGCACGTACCTATATTGTCTCCTAAAATAATAGGTATTGCTGAAGATAAATCTAATAAGCCAACTGAGGCTAATGCAATAACCATGCCAACTGTAGCGCTGGAACTCTGGGCAATAGAAGTAACGAGCATCCCTACCAAAACACCGAGAAGAGGATTTCTACTAAAATTAATAAAGATATTTTTCGCGGCTTCACTGTTAGCAAAAGGTTTTACTACCGACATCATTATATTTAGCCCTAAGAAAAGAATGCCAAATCCAAATATAAACAGGCCGAGGTTTTTCCAGAATCTCCCTTTAACAAACATATTTATAAAAAAGCCTAAGCCTATAGCAGGAAGGGCATATTCGGTAAGCTTAAATGCAACAATTTGAGCAGTAATAGTGGTTCCAATATCAGCCCCTAATATTACCCCCAAAGACTGTTTTAAAGTCATAAGGCCTGCATTGACAAAACCGACAAGCATAACTGTAGTAGCGCTGGAAGATTGTATTAAACTTGCAACTCCTAAGCCTACCAGCATTCCTTTAAACGGTGTAGAAGTTAAGGATTTTAAAATACTGCGCAATCTTTCACCTGCAGCACGCTGTAAGCCTTCTCCCATAAGCCTTATGCCGTAGATAAAAAGGCCTAAACCGCCTATTATCCCGAATATTAAAACTTGTTTTTCCATTACATCGACCCTATTGTTTGCTCCCGCCCGGAGCCAACCGAGACAATGCTTATCTTTGCATTGATAAGCTCAGAGATTCTGGAAAGATATTTTTTTGCATTCTCGGGCAAATCTTTATAGTTTTTAATATCTTCGATATTACACATCCATCCGGGAAGCTGTTCATATATCGGTTTTATTTCAGAAAACATTTCAGCGCTTGACGGAAGGACGCCCAGTTTCTTACCCTTATATTCATAACCGGTGCATATCTTCAAATTCTTCAAATTATCCAAAACATCCAATTTTGTAACAGCAACCTCTTTTAAATCATTGAGCATCACTGCATATCTTACTAAAATCGCATCAAACCAGCCGCATCGGCGAGGCCGTCCTGTTGTTGCTCCGAATTCTTTGCCTTTATTACGCACCTTGCTCATAAGTTCATCTGGAAATTCAGTAGGAAAAGGGCCTTCGCCAACCCTAGTTGTATAGGCCTTAACAACACCCAAAACTCTGTCAATCCTCGACGGAGAAATGCCGCATCCGATACAGGCTCCCCCTGCAGTGGCATTTGACGAAGTAACGTACGGGTATGTGCCAAAATCTACATCTAAAAAAGTACCCTGGGCGCCTTCAAATAATAATCTTTTATTTTTATTTAACGCTTCGTTTATCATCGATATTGTATCTGTTGCATATCTTTTTATTCTATCACGATAACCTATATATTCAAGATACACGTCATCAAAAGAAAATCCGCCGAAGCCATATACTTTATTTAGGATTTCGTTCTTCTCATCTATATTATCTTTCAATTTTATTTTGAATATATCATCGTTTAAAAGATCCGATAATCTTATCCCGGAGCGTGCTGCTTTATCCGCATAACAGGGGCCTATGCCCTTTTTGGTAGTGCCTATCTTGCCTCTACCTTTCTTTTCCTCCTTAAGCTGGTCCAATTTCCAATGGTATGGAAAGATAATGTGGCAGGATGTGCTAACAAAGAGTCGCCTATCAATATCTATGCCCCTTTTGCCCAAGGCATCTATTTCCTCCAGCAAGGCCTTTGGATTTACAACCACACCATTGCCTATAATACATATTTTGTCCTTATGCAAAATGCCTGAGGGTATAAGATGGAGGATGAATTGTTTTTTATCAAGGACAATGGTATGACCTGCGTTATTGCCACCCTGGAAGCGAACAATGATATCTGAATCACGAGCAAGTAAATCTATTATCTTGCCTTTTCCTTCATCGCCCCACTGCGCACCTACTATAACCGTTGCTGGCATATTATTCCTTTTACAACTTAATTAGCTTCGCCCCGTAGATATTTTTTGCCTTCCTTATCTGATTAAGAACCTTTTCCGGAACAAAACTATCTACATTGCATACGCTAATTGCTCTTCCGCCCGGTTTTTCTCTGCCGAAAGTCATAGCCGCTATGTTTATCTTGTTTTTACCGAGAATAGTTCCGATTTGTCCGATTATACCCGGAACATCCTTATTAGACGCAAATATCATATACCCTTTCGGTTCGATATCTACATAGAAATTATCTATCTTTACAATTCTGGGCTGGTTGTTAGCAAAGAGTGCACCGTTTACTTTCAATTTTTTATCCCTGGTCTTTAGTGTCGCAGATATTAAATTTGCAAACTCCTCCACCCCGGAAGTCTTAGCTTCTGTAACTTTTATACCTCTTTCGCTGGCTATGACAGAAGCATTCACATAATTGACCATCTCCCCTACAACAGAACTAAGCAGCCCTTTAACAAAGGCTACTGTTATAGGGGTTAAGTTATGCTCGGTTATCTCGCCGCTATAGGCAATATTTACTTCTCTTACCCTGCCTTCTACAAGCTGGGCCAAAAGTGCGCCCATCTTTTCCGACAAATTAATATAAGGCTGTACGACTTTATATGTTTCGCGATCGATATATGGGATATTGATTGCATTTCTTATTCCTCTACCCATAAGTGCATCCGCAATCTGTTTTGCTATCTGCACAGCCACATTAACCTGTGCTTCTTCTGTAGAGGCTCCAAGATGCGGAGTGCCTATAACTTTATCGGATTTTAATAATGGATTTTCAGCTGGAGGTTTTATTTCATAAACATCCAGGGCACAACCTGCAATCTTTCCGGATTCAATGCCCTTTAGCAGGGCCTTTTCATCAACAATGCCTCCTCTGGCGGTATTTATTATCCTGACACCCTTTTTCATCTGTTTTATCTGTTTGTCGGATATAAGATGTTTGGTATCAGAAGTTAAGGGTGTATGCACTGTTATATAATCTGAACATGCAAACAACTCTTTTAAATCTAGGAGTTCTATCTCCAGCTGTTTTGCCTTATCAATGGTAAGGTAAGGGTCATAAGCTATAACTTTCATGCCAAAACTTAAAGCGCGCTTGGCTACCTCGGTACCAATTCTTCCTAAGCCAATAATTCCTAAGGTCTTTTCACAAAGCTCAACTCCCATAAATCTTTTTCTATCCCACTCACCTTTTTTAATAGATGCATTGGCCTGAGGTATATTTCTTGAAAGCGCCAATATCAAACTCATAGTGTGCTCAGCGGCGGAAATGGTATTTCCTCCGGGTGTGTTCATAACAATAATACCTTTTTTGCTTGCAGCCTTGCAATCCACGTTGTCTAAACCAACCCCAGCACGCCCTATTACTTTAAGTCTTTTAGAAGCATTTATTATATCAGCTGTCACCTTTGTGCCACTTCTTACTATTAACGCATCGTAATCTTTGATAATCTTTTTGAGCTCATCGTGTGATATTTTTGACCGCTCCTCCGCAATAAACTTTTCTTTTTTAAGTATTTCTACCCCTTCTTTGCTTAATGGGTCGCTTATCAGTATCTTCATGGATTTCACTTCCTTCATTTATTGGGTTACTTGAGTTTGTTGGGTTATAACTCAATAAACACAAAAAACTCTATAGACTCTATAAACTAAATAATGCCTCCTGCGCTGCCTTAACACCGGTTCCTAACTCACACGAATATCCCATCTCTTTTAGCACTATTTCCAGACAGGATATAGCAACTATTACATCAAACTCGGTCATAAAACCCATTGTGGCTATTCTACAGATCTTACCTTTTAATTTCTCCTGTCCTCCTGCTATGCTAACGCCATATTTATCGCGCATGGTCTTGAGGAGTTCTGCACCATCTATAGATTTGGGTAATTCAATAGCTGTAACAGCATCGCTTGGCGCATCGGGGGCTAATAACTTAAGCCCTAAACCTGAAACCGCCGCCCTTACAGCGCCGGCCATTTTCTTGTGTCTTTGCAAAGTTGCTTCTATTGTCTCTGCCTTTATAATCTTTAAAGTCTCTACTAATGCAATAACTAAGGATACCGCAGGTGTCCATGGGGTATCAGTTTTATCGGCGCTCTTTTTAGCTGCTTTATAACTAAAATAATAGCAAGGAGATTTAGCCTCTTCAACTAGCTTCCATGCCTTTTTCGTTATGCTTACGAAGGCAAGACCGGGAGGTATCATAAGGCCCTTTTGAGAACCTGCTATAGCTATATCAACTCCCCAGCCATCGGTTTTAAATTCGACTGCGCCAAGACCGCTTATAGCATCTACTATTAAAACTGCTCTTGTCTTAGAGACAATTTTTCCTATTGTCTCTATATCATTGACTACTCCTGTTGAGGTTTCGCATAATGTGGTATAAACCGCTCTTATGTCTTTGTCTTGTTTAAGCTTTGCTTCAATCGTAGCCGGATCCACCGATTTTCCCCATTCGCAATCTATCGGAATAACTTCTATTCCGTATGATTGGGCAATTTTTTCCCATCTTTCTCCAAACTTACCGCCTTTTACAACCAATGCTTTATCGCCTGGTGATAAAACATTGCTTACAGCACTCTCCATAGCGCCTGTGCCCGAACTTGTAAAAATGAATACATCGTTCTCAGTTTGCATTACATATTTTAACCCTTCAATTGCTTCTTTTAAGATATTCTTAAACTGACTGGTTCGGTGATGAATAATGGGCCTGGCCATAGATAAAAGGGCTTCAGGAGGCACAGGCGTTGGCCCCGGTGTTAGTAGGTATTGTTTCTTCATTCGTAAGACTCCTTCCTTGGTAGGATTAAGTTGTAAGGATTAAGGACTAAGTTTTCCGTCCCTGCTACTTAATCCTTAATCCTTCTTTTTCTTGACTTTAATCTTTCCCTCAATAATCTCATCAATGAGCCCATACTTAAGCGCCTCTTCTGGAGACATAAAAAAGTCTCTATCAGAGTCCTTCTCGATTCTTTCTAATGGCTGACCAGTGTGATGGGAAAGAAGCTCATTTATTCGTTTTCTCAGTCTTAATATTTCCTTTGCTTGAATACCAATATCGGCTGCAGCCCCCTGTGCGCCTCCCCATGGTTGATGTATCATTATTCTTGAGTTTGGAAGAGCATATCTTTTGCCCTTAGCACCTCCTGTTAACAAAAGCGCTGCCAAACTGGATGCTTGTCCCATACAATATGTATTGACATCCGGTTTTATAAATTGCATAGTATCATAAACTGCCAATCCACTTGTGACATATCCTCCGGGTGAATTTATATAAACATTTATGTCTTTGTCCGGGTCCTCTGTCTGTAAAAATAAAAGCTGGGCTATTATCAAATTTGCAACATTGTCATCTACGGGCGTGCCTATAAAAACTATTCTGTCTTTTAGCAGTCTGGAATATATATCATAGGCCCTCTCTACACGACCGGTTTTCTCTACCACAATTGGCACTAAAGTTTGGTATTTTTCGCTCATGGCTTCCTCCTTTTTAGCAAAAATTCTATCACCTTATCATGCAACAACTGTTTTCTTATGCTATCTGTCAATCCTTTTTCTTTAACATCTTCTTTAAACTTTCCTGCATCCTGTTTTGCTATCCTGGACATCTCCTCTATCTGCTTGTTCAATTCCTCATCTGTTATATCTATGTTTTCCTTCTCTGCTATTGCTTCTAAGAGGAAAAATATCTTTACCTGCCTGTCGGCATTAATTGCCAGGGTTTGTTTTAATTTATTCTCTTGAGATTCTATCTCTTCTTTTTTATATCCCTGATATGCCAGGCGCGCCTTTGCATCATCCACCAAATTCTGGAGTTGTCTCTGCACTGTTGATTCCGGCACATCAAATTGATGGACCCTTAACAAAGAATCGAATAGTTGATTTTCCATGTCAGAGCGTTGCTGCTGTTTCTTCTTTATCAATAATTCTTTCTTTAATCGCTCTTTAAGCTGCTCCAGATTTTCAAACTCCCCTACTTGTTTAGCTAACTCATCATCCAATTGCGGTAATATCTTCTGTTTAATTTCGTTAACAGTTATTTTATAATTTCCACTCTTTCCGGCGTATTCGGTTTGTTTGTAATCTTTCGGAAGTGTCATGGTAACTTCCTTTATCTGCCCTTTGCCGCATCCAATCAAGGCCTTTGTTATTTCTTGAAGATCGGAATTTTCCTCTATATGCAACCAGGCATTCTTTTGACTATCAATAGATTTGCCGGATATCCTGCAATCGTAATCACATATTGCATAATCGCCTATTCTCGCGGGTCTTTCCTCGACAGGCTCAAAGCGCGCAGATGATTCACGCACTGCTTCTAAGGCTTTGTTTATATCCTCTTCGCTAACCTCCTCCGGTATCTTTTTTACCTTTATTTTTGTGTAAGATTTTAAATTAATAACAGGCTTAACATCTATTTTAATAGCAAAATTAAGAGGGCCATCGTTATTAAATTTTACATCTTCAATTATAGGGTAACTGACAGGTTTTATATCATTGGTTTTTATAACATCTCTGTAAACTTGCCATATAAGCCGCCTTATTGCCTCATCGTTAGCTTTGTCTTTATAGTGGGCCTGAAGCATATCGCGCGGCGCTTTCCCTTTCCTAAAACCCGGTATCTGAGCGTCTTTGCCTATCGATTTATAAATCTCATCGAGGGTATTCTTTACCTTTTGTGACTCTACTTCGATTTTTATAAGCTTCTGGCAATTTTTCTTATCTTCTATTTTTACTTTCATTGAGTATAGGGTATAGGGACGTTTCCTACATAGTGAATTCCTCACCAAGATATATCTCTCTCGCTTTCGGGTCTGATATCAGCTGCTCTGAAGTACCTGAGATTAATATCTTGCCTTCATACATAATATATGAACGGTCGGTAATAGCCAAAGTTTCTCTCACGCTGTGGTCTGTCAATAATATACCCAGTCCTCTATCTCTTAATTTCTTGATAATCTGCTGGGCTTCAAAAACAGCTATTGGGTCTATTCCGCTAAAAGGCTCGTCAAGCAATATAAAAGAGGGTTCAGTAACAAGCGCGCGGGTAATCTCTAACCTTCTACTTTCGCCTCCACTTAATGTATAGGCTTTATTTCTTGCCAGATGGGAGATATCCAGCTCAGTTAGAAGCTTCTCTAACTTTTTTTCTCTCTCACTGCGCTGCACCCCGACCGCTTCTAATACTGCCATTATATTTTCCGCAACAGTCAATCTTCTAAATGCAGAGCTCTCCTGCGAAAGGTAACCGATGCCATAATTAGCGCGTTTATACATAGGTAGTTTAGTGATGTCGCGGCCATTATATATAATCCTGCCATTATCCGGTTTTATTAAGCCGACAACCATATAAAAGGTCGTGGTCTTACCGGCGCCGTTAGGACCAAGCAATCCTACTATCTCTCCCGGCTTCACCTCCAGGCTAAGATTATTGACTACATTACGGCCGCTGTAGGTTTTGATTAAGTTTTCAGTTTTTAGAAGATACATTGGGTATAGGGACGTTTCCGGTTTCAAAGGGGAAAGTGTCCCCTTTCTTTGGGGACATTTTCTTCTTTGAAACTGGAAACGTCCCTTTCTTACAAACTTGTCTCCGCTTCCTTGCCTCCAAGTACTTTATCGACAGAGTATATTATTACTTTTGGTCTTCCGACTAATATAGCCTTTCCTTCGTCTGCTAAATAAATGGCTTTATTACTGTAGCTTACATTTTGTTTATGAACAATTTTTACATTGCCTAAAGCTTTTGCCTTATAGACCCTTTTCCCTTCAGGGTCAATGTAAGCTATTACCTTATCGGCAAAAATTTCACCGTCTTTATTTTTCATAATCACATTTTTATTAAAATATGAAATATTATTTTGATAATCTACTTTCAGCGGGCCGTCACAGGTAATAATTGTTTCAGATTCTACTCCCGCGCCGGAATCTTTGGTGCTGGGGGTTATTGTCATTTTAATGTCCTGGTTTAGATAAACCCTCTCCATATCAGGGATAGCTTTTGCTCCTGTGCCTGAAACATTCATATCTTCCCTTTCAATATAAACATAATCATCTGTTACTATCTTTTCTGCAACAGCCAGCCACTTTAGTCTTTCTGTTTTTAAAGTTGTGCCCTCATCTGTACTGGCTATAACATTTTTTCTTAATTCAACATCTTTACTATCTTTGAAAAATGTCCCCTCATCGGCAGTTAATGTTACAGAAGTTTCTGCGCTATCGGATTTAACTTCTATTGTGCGCATATTTACTACGTCAGAAAATATATCAGCACTTTCTCCTTCTACTTGCCATTTATTTTTACCGTCTTCTGAAGTCCCGGATATTGAAAAAGATTGAACCTCCTGGGCAGTATTTTCTTCTTCGGGCACCTGTTCCGATACAATGTCAGTATCTTTAGGGGTATCCGCTGGCTTCCTGCTCTTAACAAAAACGATGATAAGAAGCACAGCTAATATTATAAGCAAATACTTCTTCATTTCCCGGGTTTTGTCTTCCACCGACGATGCATCCATACCCACTGCTCAGGATATTTCCTTATGTATGACTCTACTACATTAGACCAGAGTTGGGTATTTTTTACAATATCTTCCTGCTTATTGCCGCTAATTCTTAAACATACAGGATCTTCTACGGCTATTTTATGTCTGGTCCCCTTACGCATAATAAAACAAGGCAGCATAGGTGAGCCCATCCTCATAGCAAGTGATACAGGAGCAATTGGTGTATATGCCGGCTTGTTAAAGAAACGAACAAAGACGCCTTCAATGCTATCTATATCTTGATCCGGCATGATTCCCAACAATTCATTATTTTTTAATACATCTAAAACCTTTCTGGGCGATTCATCTCTGAATATAACATTCACTCCGGTGCTGTCGCGCAGAAGCCTAACCCACTCATCATACTTTTCATAGTATACGTGCCTTGCTATAACGTTTAGATGATAACCTTTTGCTGTAAAATATGCGCTTAAAAGTTCCCAATTGCCAAAATGGGCACAGAGTATTATCACCCCTTTTCCTTTAGATAAGGCTTTGTCTATCTTTTCAAAACCAACACAGTATATTTTCTTATCCAGTTGTCTTTTCATCTTCGGCATACTTAAAACTTCGGCGATACTCATGCCCAGATTAGCAAATACATTTCTGGCTATTTCATTTATTTGATGACGTGACTTTTCATCCTTAAATGCCATCTTGAGATTCTCTTTGGCCAATTTGGAATATTTAGGCAAAAATAGATAAGCAAGAAATCCTCCGAATTTACCAATAATTAAACTAAAATAAACAGGTAATAAAAGAATAATCCTATCTATAAATAGCAGTAATATATATAGAATGTTCCTTCTAAGCCGGCGTTTCACCCCGCCCTTCCTTTCTCTGATAACCCCGCTTTCCCCTTAGGAAGGGCGGGGTTCATTTCTTAAGATTGATAGGTTTTGGTAACTTCCTTCCACATGTTTTGAGTCTTTAGTATTAAATCTATTATTTCGCGGACAGCCCCGCGGCCCCCCTCTTTCTTTGTAATATAATCGACCTCTGGCTTTATATCTTCAATAGCATTAGCAACACAACATGAAAACCCTGTACGTTTAAGTATCGGCAAATCAATAAGGTCGTCTCCGATAAAGCATATCTGTTCATCTGTTACTTTAAATATTTTTTTAATCTTATTATATACCGTGAGCTTGTTATAAACTTTCTGATACACCTTATCTATTTTTAGCATACGGGCTCTTCTTGTTACCACAGAACTTTTATTGGCAGTAATAATAGCTGATTTATATCCTGCTTTGCGCCAGAGGGCAAGGCCAAAACCGTCCTGGACATCGAAAAATTTAAGTTCATCACCGAAATTGCTTAATATGATCCGCCCATCCGTTAAAACCCCATCTATATCCATTATCAGCATTTTTATATTCTTAATTTTCTCTTGCATTTACTTTTAGAAGTGAGCTTTGGGCATTGTGAGCGAGACAATTAATTTTTTTCGCCAAAAACGCCTCAAGCGAAGCAATCGTCTATGAGCAGCGATAGCATATCTTCATAACTAGCTTTTAAGGTTTTGTGTGCTTTGCCGGAGCGACTGTCAAAAATTGCGAAATCCCGGTGAGCAGTGAGCAATTTTTGCCACAGTGAGCAAAAAGCGCCATTCGCCGAAGGCGAAGAATCCTTTTTGTGAACGACAAGCGGAGGCAAACACACAAAACCTTGAATTAAAAAAATACGTGCTGCGAATAGGCGATTGCTGAGCGCCTACACCAGCCCTGCCTTCAACAAATCCTGCACATCTAACAATCCTATGGGCTTTCCATTCTCATTTATCACCGGAATCTCATCTATCTTCCTCTGTTGCAGGAGGCGCAATGCTTCTACAGCCAACTTATCTGGTCCGATAGTAACAGGATTTTTTGTCATTACATCCTTCACCTTGCGTTCTGGCAGGTGGGAATCATTTTCAAGGTGCCTTCTTAAATCTCCGTCTGTAAAAACTCCTAAAAGCCTTCCGTTTTTATCTATAATAGTCGCACTACCGGCCCTTGCCTTTGTAATCTTATAAAGGACTTCTTTTATCGTGGAGTTTTCTCTAACTAATGGGTTAGCAGCATCCTTTCTCATTACATCCTCTACTTTGAGCCATATCTTTTTCCCAATAGTTCCTGCCGGATGATAAAAGGCAAAATCTTCAACCCTAAAACCCCTTCTTTCTAGAAGAGCTACCGCTAATGCATCTCCCATCGCTAGCATAGCAGTAGTGCTGGCAGTCGGAACAAGGCCCAGAGGACAGGCCTCTTTTTTTACACTGACATCAAGGATAAAATCACTCATCTTTGCTAAAGTAGATGACTTATCGCCAATAAAACTTACAAGCTTTGCGCCTATCTTTTTAATTATTGGTAGAAGTTTTAATATCTCTTCAGTTTCGCCGCTATTTGACAGAGCCAATACGACATCGTCTTTGGTTACCCTGCCCAAATCTCCGTGAACGGCTTCAGCAGGATGTAAAAAAAGACTGGGTGTACCGGTAGAAGAAAGCGTCGCTGAGATCTTCTGTCCCATTATTCCCGGTTTTCCCATACCGGTTACAACAATCCTTCCGGAGCAACCAAGTATAATTTCGACAATTCTTTCAAAATCTTTGTTTAACCGAGGGATTAATTCTTTTATTGCTTCTGCTTCTATTTGTAAAACCTTTTTTGCTTTAGAAATAGTATAGGACCGTTTCTTTTTCATCTTTATAAACGGATATCCTCTCGCTCCTTATTCTTTAGATTGTAAAGTAATTCTTCCTTTGATATTATCTTATCTTGATATAATTTGAGCAGGGCTTGATCCATGGACTGCATACCATATTTTGCACCTGTTTCAATCACATTCTGTATCTGGTAAACATTTCCTTCTCTGATAAGGTGCTTGACTGAAGGTATCCCCAGCATAATCTCGCAAGCAACCACTAAGCCATTTCCACGAGCCTTTGGCAGAAGCCTCTGAGAAATAACCCCGGTCAATGTAGTTGAAAGTTGAACCCTTATCTGCTGTTGTTGCCTCCATGGAAATACATCTATAACTCTGTTTATCGTTTCACTCGCATCTATGGTATGCAAAGTGGCCAGTACTAATTGCCCTGTTTCTGAAGCAGTAACGGCTGTAGATATAGTTTCTAAGTCACGCATTTCTCCGATAAGGATGACATCCGCATTCTGTCTCAGGATATATCTTAGCGCCGTGCTGAACGAAGCCGCATCTCTATATACTTCTCTTTGTTCAACTATAGATTTATTATGCCTGTGCAAAAATTCAATAGGATCCTCAATGGTAACTACATGGCAAGACCTGTCCCTATTTATAAAATCTATCATTGTAGCCAAAGTCGTACTTTTGCCACTTCCCGCCTGTCCTGTTACTAAGACTAAACCGCTTCTTGTCTTACATAGCTGGCTTATAACCCCCTCCGGGAGGCCCAATTCTTTAAAAATGGGTATCTTAAGAGGGATTCTCCTTAATGCAGCAGCGATACTTCCTCTTTGCTGGTGTACATTTACCCGGAAACGTGCCAGGCCTTCGACGTTGTAAGAAAGATCCAGCTCTTTATGCTGGCGATATAGTTCAATTTGTTCTTTAGACAACATAGAGAGTATAAGCCGTTCAGATTCTTTTGGGGTTAGAGGTTTTAGCTCTGTTGGTTTAATAACGCCATCAACTCTTAAAGCAGGCGGAAAACCTACTACGAGGATAAGGTCAGAAGCGCCTGCTTCATTTGCCATTTGCAATAAATCCATCATTTCCATGTTTGGCTCCTTAAATGAGCACATAACTTATGGAGTGCCGTAAGGCCGACATAAGTTATAAGCTTGCTCCCGCGAAAGCGGAGGTGCGAATTTAATCCCGAACGTATGTGGGGGATCTCACATTCTTGCAATAACCACTCCATCCCTGCCTTTTTCTTTGGCTTCGTATAAGGCTTTATCTGCAGCCCTTATAAGCACATTCTTTTCCATGCCCTTTTTTTTCTCTGGCTGATACGCAGAAACACCTGCGCTTAATGTGGATGCGGTTTCTACATCCTCAAATTCAAGAACTGTATTTTTAAAATCATTGCGAATTTCATCAGCTAATTTAGCGGCTCCTTCTAAATTAAGACCGGATAGGACGCAGACAAATTCTTCTCCTCCGTATCTGGCTATTATATCATCTTTTTTAGCTTTTGTTTTTAATAAATTGGCAAGCTTTTTTAAGTAGACGTCTCCCATTTGATGGCCATAGGTATCGTTCAACTTTTTAAAATGGTCTAAATCAATCATTATAAAACCCAATGGTTGCCTATTACTAATGGCTTCGGACAACATTTCATCTAACCTCTGCTGAAAATATTGATGGTTGTACAATCCTGTCAATCCATCCCTTATAGATTGATCTTTTATCTTTTCTACTAATTTAGTATTGGTTAAAGCAACTGCGCCGAAATTTGCCATTGTAGAGAGTATTCTTATTACATATTCGTCTGAAAGCCCCTCACTGACCTGGCCAACGCATATCAGGGCCAAAACATCGGTTCCATATGTTATTGGCTGGCAGAATTGTAGTTTGATTTTATCGTTTTCCAATATGGGTCTTCTGTTGTAATCATCGTATAGGATAGCTCGTGAATAAAACTTACCTTCTTGTGCAGAAATGCCTAACATACCTGATTTTTCATCACAACTTAAGTCTAAATGGGATAACTTATCCTTATCGTAGCCTATTGCATCTACGAAATGCAAACTCTTTTTATCTTTTGATACAGTAAATATAGCGCATCTTTTGGAGTACAGAAGTCCTGAAGTTTTCCTTAATATGGCTTTGAGCAACGGGGCTGTCTCCAACACAGAGTTGAGTTCCTTGGCCATATCGGAAATGGTTACTATAAAAGAACCGAGCTTTATAATTTTTTCCCCGGATATAGATTTTAAATCTTTAAGGGAATCTCTTTCTGCGTCTAATTCGCTTTGAATTCTTCGCAAATACTCCTTAAGCACCTCATTTTGAGATTTATAATCTAATGCGCTTTCGAGCAGATAAAAAAGGACCAAACTTAATAATGCAAATATGCCTATCTGCCAGATAAGCCTGGTATCGAGTATAAATTTACCGCCTATATAGTTCCGGAATGTCTCTTCATTGGTTAGATATGTATAAACTAACAATATACATAAGCTCAAAATAACCATGATTCTATAAGCCCAATTCTTTTCGAATATATCTTTCATTTGTTCGTCGCTTCGCTCCTCACAGTTTCAAAAGTTTAAAAGGTTCTAAAGGTTTAAAAGGTTCAAATTTTTTAACTTTTATAACTTTTTGAACTTTTTAACTGTTGCGTCTATGATTTTTATTTGACGAAGTAAGCCTTCTAGATCGCCGAGACGCAACATGTTGGGCCCGTCTGATAGAGCAATCTTCGGGTCTTTGTGAACTTCTATAAATAAACCGTCTATACCTATCGCAGTTGCTGCCATTGCAAGCGGAGGAACGAATTCTCTTTGACCACCTGACGCCTTTCCCAAGCCACCGGGAAGTTGGACACTATGAGTAACATCATAAATAACCGGATATCCAAACTTCTTTAAGATAGGCAAAGAGCGCATATCGCTTACTAGATTATTGTATCCGAAAGAAGTCCCTCTTTCGGTAACCATTATTTTTTTGTTGCCTGAGGTTAGGACCTTATCTATAACATGTTTGATATCCCATGGGGCTAAGAATTGTCCCTTTTTTATATTTATTGGCTTTCCGGTTCTGGCCGCAGCAATTATAAAATCTGTTTGCCTGCAAAGAAAAGCAGGTATCTGGATAACATCTAAAACACACGCAGCCTCTTCTATCTGCTCGCGGTAGTGGACATCGCTTAATATTGGCACGCCTACTTTCTTTTTTATTTTCTTTAATATCGCCAAGCCCTTTAAAAGACCCGGCCCTCTAAAAGATTTTATAGAAGTGCGATTAGCCTTATCATAACTTGTCTTATATATAAAAGGGATCTTTAACTTTTTAGTTATTTTATAAATCTGCCTGGCATGATAAAGGGCGCTCTCCTCGCTTTCTATAACACATGGCCCGGCAATAAGTACGAAAGGTTTCCCTCTGCCTATTGTGATATCCTGTATCTTAACGGCGTGGGACTTCATGTATTAAAAATCCGAAGCACGAAATCCGAATTTCGAAATAAATTCTAAATCCGAAATTCTAATGTTCAAAACCGAAGGTTTCGGATTTCGATATTCGCATTTCGAATTTTACTCCTGCGCCCCTCTCTGCTTTAATATTTCTTCTGCCTTTTTTAAATCCTCAGGCGTATCTATTCCAACAGTGTCATAAGCGGTTTCTAATACTTTTATCTTATAACCGTTCTCTAAAGCCCTGAGCTGCTCTAACCCTTCGGCTCTTTCTAAAGTAGAGGGCGGTAAATTGGCAAAAGTAAACAAAAAATCCTTTGTATATGAATAGAGCCCTATATGTTTATAATAACGAACAGATTTAGTCCGTTTATAAAATGGTATAGCAGTACGTGAGAAATAGAGCGCAAAGTTATCTTTATCCACTACCACTTTTACTACATTAGGATTGTTTATATCTTCCGGATTATCTATTCTTTTCATCAACGTAGCCATGACTATATCTCTATCCTCAAAAAGCTCCATGACAAGTTCATCTATCATAGCTGGCTGAATAAGAGGCTCATCCGCTTGAATATTAACTACTACATCCACATCCAATGGATTGGCTATCTCCCTTAACCTATCTGTTCCGGATGGATGTTGTTTAGCTGTCAAGGTAGCCTTTCCGCCAAAAGATTCTACTCCTTTTATAATCCTGTCATCATCAGCAGCTATTATTAAGTCGTCTAAATTATGGGCCCCTTTTGCTTTTTCCCATACATGTTGTATAACAGGTTTACCGCAAAGGGGTGCTAATACTTTACCCTCAAACCTAGTGGCTTTATATCTGGCTGGAATTATACCGACTGCTTTCATAGTCCTCCGCGCACCTGCGCGGTATCCCTTTTGATTATTCCCCACACGTAAGTGTGGGGTCAATTCCTTAGAATGGTTCTTGCCTCTTTCCTTAGTTCCTGCGGAGTAACTACTGCAACTCCCAACTTGCCGACCACAATACCTGCTGCAATATTTGATATGCAGGCTGCTTCTTTCATACTACCGCCAGAGGCCTTTGCCAGCGTAAAAGATGCCACTACAGTATCGCCTGCGCCGGAGACATCAAATACTTCGCGGGCCACTGTAGGAATCTTTGTAAATTCTCTGCCTGCCTGCCTGGAGGACAGGCTGCCCTGGAATAATGCCATTCCTTTCTCGCCGAGCGTTATAAGTAAGGCCTTGCATTTAAGTTTACCAATCAGCTTGTTGGCTACTTTCTTTAGAGAATCTTCATCTTTTATTTTAATAGAAGTGGCTACTTCTGCCTCATGCTGATTTGGCGTAACCAGAGTTACGCCCTTATAATATGAGAAATGCTCTTCTTTAGGATCAACTACAATTATCTTTTCATATTTTTTTGCTAATGTTATTACCCGCCTAATAAGTTTAGGCTGAATAAGGCCCTTGCCGTAATCTTCTATTATAACTGCATCGACATTCTCGATTGCCTTTTTTATAAAATGAATAATCTTTTCTAAAAGAACACTTTTAACCAGGCCGTTCCCTTCCCTGTCAACACGAACAACCTGCTGATGATGAGCAATAATACGAGTCTTTTTTATGGTCGGCCTTGAGGTATCTATTAATACACCTTCTGTATTTATGGCTCTTTCTCTAAGTTCATCTATAAGCATAGCCCCGGCTGAATCCTGACCTATTACACCGCATGCATAAACTTCTCCGCCTAAAGCCCGAATATTATTTACTACGTTGCAAGCCCCTCCCGGCATAAAGGATGAGCGGTTAACCCACACTACAGGCACCGGAGCTTCGGGGGATATGCGTGAAACAGTTCCCCAGATAAATTCATCCAGCATAAGATCTCCTACAACTAAGATCCTGGCCTGTTTGAACTTAGATAATATTTTATTTAAGCGCTGATGAGTTATGTTAATGCTCTTCATATGGGAGAATGCACCGTGCATGGGACATTTGCTACTTTGTTTTCCCAAACGGTGCTATTCTTTTCGAAAGTGATATTATAACAACACCCCCATTTCCTGTCAATTTAAAAACCTCTCTGCTGCTTCATAGACCTCATCTACGGTTATTGCCTTCAAACACGCGAAGTCTTTTTTACAGTTATGGGCAAGGCAGGTGTTGCCACAACCTACATCTTTATGCAATACTACATCATTCCTTCCTGTCGGGCCCCATCTACGCGGGCTTAAACCTGGTAACGCTCTACCAAATATAACCACTGCCGGAGTTCCCGCTGCAGACGCAATGTGAACAGGACCTGAATCATTCGAAATAAAAACTGTCGCTCTTTTTAAACAAGATGCCAGTTCTGATATGCTTAATTTGCCGGCAAACGATACTGCTTTATCTGACATATAACCTTTCATTGCTTCGGCTGAAGTTATATCCTTTTTATTCTCACCGCCTACTATAATCACCTTTACATTAAAATTCCGGATTAGTCTATCTGCAACTGTAGCAAATCTATCGGCAGGCCATATCTTAGAAGCGCAGCTTGCACCTGGATGGAAAATTACTTTTTTTTCATTTGCATCTATAAATTCTTCCGCAAATAGAGAATTTACAGAATTTTCAGATTGCCCCTTTATAGGCATATAAAGCTTTTTGTTTTTTACATCCGTTATGCCCAAAGGCTTAAGCATGCCGAGAGCATAATCAATCTCATGCATCTTGCCAAGTCCTTTGGTATGAGGAATTTTGTCGGTAAGCAAAAACGGTAAATTTCTATCATAGCCAATGCACTGAGGTATAGCTGCTAAATATGTAATGATATGGGTTCTATTTGTAGGATGGAAAATCACAGCGACGTCAAAATTTTTCTTTTTTAATACTTTAGCAAAATAATAACTTGCCATTATGGATTTGCGCTTGCCATATTTATCATAGATTATAATCTCATTAATATATGGATTGCCATCAACGATCCCTTTTGCATATGGCCGCACCATCACAGCAATATAAGCCAAAGGGAATTTTTCACGCACCGCCTCTATTGCAGGTGTTGTAAGTAGCACATCCCCTATTCTATCAGTACGTATGAGTAAAATCCGCTTATAATCCATGTTTCGTATAGAGACGTTTCCAGTTTCAAAGGGGAAAGTGTCCCCAGGACTTTAGGGGACATTTTCCTCTTTGAAACTGGAAACGTCTCTTTCCCTTCTATAACTCTATAACGCTATAACTCCAGTATCTTCCTTGCCGCCTCGAAAATCTCATCGGCGCTAATTTGTTTCATGCATTCAAGATTAAATGCGCATTGGGCCTTTTCGCATTGGGAACACTTAAGATTTTTTCTGATAACCACACTATTTTCTAAAGTAGGGCCATATTTTATGTGGTCTGTTGGGCCAAAAATAGCAACGCAATGTATGTTAACAATATCGGCTAAATGCAACGGAGCAGAATCATTGGTTACGAGCAATTTACATCTTGATAAAAGATATCCTAATTGATGTATGTTGGTACGTCCGCTTATATCATAGGTATCGCTTAAGGTCTGGGCGGAAAGTATCTGAGATGTAATTTCTTTATCATTGGTATCCCCGACTAAAAGAACTTTGATACCAAGTTCTCTGTTTAATCTCTGGCATACCTTTGTGAATCCGCTCGTTGTCCATCGTTTAATATGGCTTTTTGCCCCCGGAGCCACTGCTACAATTTTGTCAGCCTCCGATATATTAAATTCTTCAAAAATGCTTTTGGTAGTTCTTTTGTCTTCTTCACTAAAAAATAGATTATAAGTAGCATTTTGGACATCGAGGCCCAGAGGCAACAGTTTATTTAAATGAATATATCTTTTATGCTTGTGCTTTTTCGTTTTGCTGAACAGTGAAGTCCTATAAGGTGCGTTTATTAATACAGGATACAGGGTAGAACGTAAATCCACCACTAAATCGAAATTTCTTCTCTTTAGCCGCAGTCCCAATTTTATCTTTTCTAAAAAACTTATATGTTTATCATAAGAAATTATCTTCGATATCGCTGGGTCATTAACAAAAATCTCCTTTGCCTGTGGACTTACCATAACCGAAATTTTCGCATTAGGGAACTCTTTCTCCAGCACCCCCAATACCGGCAATGTTAAAATAACATCCCCAATATTGCTTAAGGTTATGAATAATATATTGTGTACTTCTGTCTTATCGATCATTTGTAACACCTAAGCATAGCAGTCACCTATTCGCAACTAGAATTTTTGCCCACAAAGTTTTAACAATGGGGCACGTATTTTATTCACTCGGAAAAATTTAACTCGCCCTCACATCTTACGATGTGTTCGGGCTCGAACATAAATTTTTCTTCGCTTAGTTCCCTTCTGGGAACTCCGCTCAAATTCCGTTCATAAAATACTAAAAATTCTAATTGTTGCTCATAGGTAACTGCTATGCTTTTTACACCAAAAAGCGAAAAGTATTGTGAGCGAGATATTAGAAATTTATATAGATTTTGTGTGTTTATCGGAGCGACTGTCAAAAATTGCGAAATCCCGGCGAGTAGTGAGCAATTTTTGCCACAGCGAGCAAAGAGCGCCCTTTTGCCGAAGGCAAAAGAATCCTCTTTGCGAGCGGCAAGCGGAGATAAGCACACAAAATCTCATTGTTAGCCTTGCGAACAATGTTCGAGCTTCTCCATTGCTTCCAGTGCATCT
>CAZMYR010000032.1:18097-21042 GCA_964570585.1 uncultured Planctomycetia bacterium | reverse complement strand
GTAAAATTATAAGCAGGCCAGGGCCCACTATATTCAAGGCAAAATCCTTTTGCCTGCATTTCTTGATTTAAATCCTCGACCTCTTTCTTAAAAACTTCTATCTTCTCTTCAGAAATCAAATAGGCGGTATTTAAAACCATAGGTTCTCGCCTTCCCGTTAGCTCTTTTTCCAAAATCTTATTTTTGACTGAGTCTGCTGCGTGCTTTTTTAAACCTTCAAAAAGAATCTCTACGATATTGTTTAATTCTTTATCCGCTTCTTTGGAAATAACCTCTTTTAGTTCTTCTTCCATAAAAAAGGCCATCCCTTCATCTAATGAATCTATCTCTTTCTGTTTTTCTTTTATTGCCTCGTTTTTCTCTTTTATTGCATGTTCAAATTTTTTCCTGTCTTTTAGATATACTTTTACACTCCACTCCTGTTTTCCTTGAATTCGCTCTAAAACCTCCTTGATTTTGGAATAGTCTTTGTCTAAAACTCCTTTTAATCTTGCCTCTTCTCTAAAGATAGTCCCAAATCTCATTGGAATCAGACTCAAAATGTTACCATCCTTTCTCATCGCCTCTTCTATAACTCTTTCGTGAACAACACCTTTTTCTTTAATCCATTTGAGGCCTTCTTGGGCTTTTTTTTGGACTTCTTCAGACCCAAATTCCTCCGAGGAAACCTTACTTACAACTGCCTCTAATTCGCGGTAATGGATGCTAAAGACCTTTCCCTTCCCATCAATACCTTTTGTAGAGAAAGAGGGGCTTTTAGTTTTTCCCCTGAAACAATAAAGATATATTAACTCCTCTGCCATCTCAACTTCCTTCTAATAAGCCGGGCATCACTCGGATTTTTCTAATTGCTCCTTACGCTCATAGGATTCTACTTCTAAGCTGCTATTTAATTTAACAGTATAGACATTTCTATCCTGCACCCTGGTGGGAAGGCCAAGGGCCTTTATAAAGGAACTTTCTTCGTATACTTCTGCCTCTGCCTCCCAGCCATCGCCAACTTTCACTGCCTTAACTACCTTTACGTCTTTTACATTAAGGGTTTTTTTCAAGAACTCACTGGTAGCGTCTCTGGCCTTATCTATATCAGCCATTTCACACCTCCTCTTTTGCTTTTCTGATAGCATCTAATCGGGCTAAAAGCTCTTTTTCCTGCTTTTTATATTCTTCCTCGCTTACCTCGTCCAATTCAAACCTAAGCTGTAATTCCATAAGCTTCTCTTTTATGCGTCCTTCATCAGATAATTCCTTCTCCGCTATCTCGTTAATCTTCTTCGCTATCCATATCACAGGTTTTAACGGCAAAAGTAATATATCGTCAATTAGGAACATCTCTAATATTCCTCTGTATTAATTGCCAGATTAATAAAATTAAACGGCGGCAGTGTCCCTACATACTTAAATTTTATCGTATCGCCAAATTCTTTATCGAGTTCATGAACCTTTTGGTCAAACTCTGGTTCCTTATTCTTATTTACTAAAAACGCTGCATTTACAATCATTCTCTCGCCATAGGTAAGATTTATCTTAATATCTTCTGTTAAGGATTTTAAGGCCTCCAGTATTCTTTCCTTATAAATCTCTTTTTCATTTCCTAAGGCCTGCTCAACCATCCTCCCTATCTCCATACGCTGCAAGTAAGTCTTCTCTGGGGGGAAAGCTTTAATTTTTTCCTTTGATTTCCTTATATCCTCATATTTCTCCAATATCCCGTTATAAATAGCCTCTTCTTTAAATATAGCTTTTAAGCCAAGTTCTTTTTTGCCTTTAAATCTATTTAGCAAATCCTTAAATTTATCGTATTCCTTATTTAATATCTTCTTAACCTTCTTTTTATCGGAAGCGACAGTAGCAAATCTTACCGGCAAAACTGTATACTCCTTCATTACCTCTTCAATTGCTCTTTCGTGGGCAATCGTATTTTCCCTTGAAATTGAATAATCCATCATCGGAGAATTACTGACCACTACGGAAATGCCGTCAAAACAGACTGTATGTAATTCATCGCCTCTGCCGCCTATACCTAAAGGGCCAAAAGTCTTTGGCTCTTTAGTCTTTATTATGCAATAAATATATATGCCTTCTTTTGTTGTTGTCTGCATCTATTTTTCCCATTCCTCAGGATAAATGATAATGTTGACAAAGTTATATACCGGTAAAGGCCCTGCGTACATAAACTTTATTCTGTCCTTATATTCTTCGTTTAAATCATCCATTATGTTATCAAATTCCTTCTCACGCCCTTTAGATACTAAAAAGGCGGCATTCATAAACATTTCGTCACTAATAGTTTTGTTAAGTTTATAATTAAAAGCTGCCGTTTTTAAGGCATCTGCTATCTTTTCTGCGTCTTTTTCTTTTTTCTTTTGCAGGGCTTCTTCTACCATTTTTCCTATTTCCATTTTGGCCTGGATATTTTTTCTGCCTGCTCTTTTCTGAATCTGTCCCTTGGCTTTCCTGATTTCTTTGTTTTCTTCAACAATCTCTTTATAAATAAGATCCATATTCTTCCATATTCCTTTAACCCCTAATTCCACCTTGCGATCCATATCTCTTAAGACATTCTTAAATTCCCTGTATCTTCTGTCTAAAAGATTTCTTATTTCATCGGCGTTGGAGGCAATAGTGCCGAATCTAACCGGAAGCACGCTATCAAATTCCTTCATTACTTCTTCAATTACTTTTTCATGTATTAACATATTCTCTCTACTCACACCAAACTTGCCCACAGGGTGATTGCTTACCGCCATACTTAGCTCGTCATAACCTATGGTTAGCACATCCTCGTTTGTTATCCCAATGGCTCCGAAATTTCTCTCCTGCTTTGTTTCGACAATACAGTAAATATATTTTCCTGGTTTTTCCATCTCACTCTTTAACCTTAACTAAGATATTATTCTTTTTAAATTTCTCTTCGTTGAAAGAATAACCATCTCTTTGGCCGG
>CAZMYR010000032.1:0-17997 GCA_964570585.1 uncultured Planctomycetia bacterium | reverse complement strand
ATTCCGTAAATATATTTTCCTGTCTTTGCCATAGTTTGTCCTTTTTTCGCCTTAGGGAAAGGCGATGGCATCCCTTCCCCTAAGGCATTTCATTGCTGCACGGCATAAAGAAACAAGAAGAGAAAAAGAAGAAATAAAACCTTCTTATTCCTGTCCTTTTGGTTTTTTCTCTGCCTTGCTTTCTTCTTGCGGCGTTTTTGTTTCCTCTTTCTTTTTAAGTGTGAATATAGACCTGCCGCTGAAGAAATCCTTTATCTTTTCAATAATCTTTGCCATTTTAAGCCTCCCTGTTTTGCTGTCCTTTTATTAGCTTAATCGCCTCTTCAAAATGTCTCTTTTTTATAGTAAGGCTATCTTTATCCTTTGCATTTTCTATAAATTCCCTTATTGCAAACATAGAGGCCTTTCGGCATATAAATTCGATATCGGAGCCCACCTTGCCTTCAGTCTCCCTGGCCAAGTTTTTAAAATCGACATCTTTGGCAAGCGGTTTATTTTTAGTATGAATCTTAAAAATATTTTGTCTTGTTTCCTTATCCGGATTAGGCAGCTCGAGCAGAAGGTCAAATCTGCCACTGCGAAGAAGCGCCGGGTCAATTAAATCTAATCTATTGGTAGCGGCTAAGACTACCACGCCTTTAAGTTCTTCGATTCCGTCCATTTCGGTTAAAAATTGGCTTATCACCCTCTCTGTTACATGGCCATCTGTACTCGCAGAACCCCTCCTTGGCACTAAGCTATCTATCTCATCCAGAAAAAGTATCGTTGGCGCAGCCTGTTTTGCCTTTTTGAATATCTCCCTAACTCCCCGTTCTGATTCGCCGACGTAGCGACTGAGAAGTTGCGGCCCTTTAATAGAAATAAAATTGACTCCGCTTTCATTGGCTACAGCCTTGGCTAAGAGGGTCTTTCCTGTTCCGGGTACCCCGTAAAGTAAAATCCCTTTTGGAGGATTAGTATTTGCTTTCTTAAAAGTATCTGAATATTTAAGCGGCCATTCTACTGCTTCTTTCAGCTCTTCCTTTATATTATCTAAGCCTCCCACATCTTCCCATTTAACATCCGGCACTTCAACAAAGACTTCTCTTATTGCTGACGGCTCAACCTCCTTCATTGCCTCTAAGAAATTATCCATCGTTACTTCTAATTTAAGCAGTGTCTCATATGGGATGTCGGCCATTTCAAAATCTATTTTTGACAAAATCTTTCTTAAAGCGCTCATAGCAGCTTCTCTTGCCAGGGCCCCTAAATCTGCCCCTACAAAACCATGGGTAATCTCAGCCAATTTTTCTAAACTCACATCCTCGGCTAAAGGCATACCTCTGGTATGAATTTGAAATATCTCTAAACGAGCATTCTTATCAGGGATAGGTATGGATAATTCCCGGTCGAATCTGCCCGGGCGTCGCAGGGCTGGGTCTACTATATTAGGCACGTTTGTCGCCGCCATTACAATAACCTGTCCCCTTGATTCCAATCCATCCATCATTGCTAACAATTGAGCTACGACTCTACGCTCAACCTGTTTCTCAGCGCCCATCTCTTCCCTTTTCGGGGCAATGGATTCTATCTCATCAATAAATATTATAGCTGGTGCATTTGTTTTTGCATCTTCAAATACTGAGCGCAATCTTTGTTCGCTCTCGCCATAGAACTTCCCTATAATTTCCGGCCCACTAATACTGGTAAAATAGGCATCTGTTTCATTTGCAACAGCCCGGGCAATCAAGGTTTTGCCGCAACCCGGAGGCCCATAGAGAAAAACCCCCCTTGGCGCATCGACTCCCAATCTTTCAAACACCTCGGGGTATCTTAAGGGAAGTTCTATCATTTCCCTTATTCTTTGAATTTGCGCATCAAGTCCGCCTATATCCTCGTATGAGATTTTGGCTGGCTTGTCTTCGTCCACTTCTTTTGTTTTCGTTTTTATTAAAGTAGTCGGACCTATCAAAACTACTTCGTCAGGGATTGTATCTTCTACCTTAAAATCGCAAGACCTCGTTCCGAAAAGCGTAGCTCTAACTCTATCACCGGCAGTTACAGGCAGGCCTTCTATTAAGGAGCCGATATATCTGGTATCCTTATCTCTTTGAAGCAGGCTTGATACGGTCAAAGGCGAAAGTATAATTTTATTAGCGGGCTTATAGCCAACCTTGCGAATTTTCACCTTTTCATCCAAGCCAATCTGTGAATTTTCTCTGGATATCCCGTCCATCTGAATAATCTTTTTTCCTCTATCCCCGGCATAGCAGGGCATCACTTTAGCCGGGGTTTTCCTTTTGCCCTTAATCTCTATAATCTCGCCTACTTCGACCCCCAGAGTCTTCATATCTTCCGGGTCAATCCTGACAACAGCCCTGCCTACATCTTTTGGCAGGGCCTCTTTTACTTTCAGGGTAAGGGTGTCTTTTTTCATTAAAATAAAAGCTCCTTAAAATTCATCAAGGCATCTATGCCTTTAACTTCTCTGGGCTGTAAGGGTATAATTGTTGTCTTTAAGTTGCTAAATTTTTTCCTTATTTGATTTAAGTGTTTCTCCTGCCCTTTCCTTCTTTCATTGCAAAATCTGCAACCTCTTGATTCTGTGCCTCTATGCCAAAATTTCTGGGGTGGGGATAAGACATTATTAATAACAAGCTGCCTTACTCTTATTCCGTAGTTATTCAAGCTGTTAACCAGCCTCTCGGTTTCTAAAATGGCCATCTCTTCGGGCATAGTAACGGCAACAAACTCGCAACTGTTTTGATCCTTAAGAAGGTTTTCTATTGTCTTTACGGTCTTTTTCATCTCGACTAAAAAATCATCGCCTTCGTCAGGATTATAACTCCCTGTAAAAGTTTCGACCATATATCTATATTTCCATCTCATCTTGGCCATCACCTTAATCCAGTCATCCAGAAGCTGCGGCAATGTTAAAAGTCTGAGAGCATGGCCGGTAGGCGCGGTATCCACGATGTATTTGTCAAACTTCGCTTCTTCAATGAGGTCAACTATGGTCTTAAAGCCCATCACCTCATCCATTCCTGGAATAGGTAAGGTGAAGACAGCCTCTATGTCCTGCTGGTCTAAATAGGTAGAAGTATCTAAAATCTTCTTTATCTGGGCCTCATATTCTATTTTAAATTTAGAAAGAGCCTTTTCAGCGCTTATCTCAAAAGCGCTTAACCCGGCTCCTGCGCGCAGGGACTGGGTTAAGTTCTTTGTGCTTTTTGTCCTGCCCTTATTTAAATCATTTAATTCATTCTTAGAAAGAACCAAATTTACCTTTTTTGTTTCATTGCCGATTTTCTGTCCTAAACTATCAGAGAGCGAATGTGCGGGATCTGTTGAAATTAAAAGTGTTTTAAAATCTCTAGATAAATAAAAACCTGCGCTTGATGCACAGGTCGTCTTTCCTACACCACCTTTTCCGCCAAATAGAATTAACTTCAGCCCATTTTTTTCTAAACCAGTTAATGCCATCTATCATTTTTTTATTTTTACTTCTAATACACCATTCTTATAACTCGATTGTAACGTTTCAGGCTTTACCTTTGCTGGAAGCAAAACCTCTTTATGGTATTTCCTATCTTTACTCACTGCTTTTATCTCTAATATATCCCCTTTTAAATCTAACGATATACCTTCTTCATTAGCTCCGGGCATCTCTGCCATAACCACAACCTCATCCTTCTCATCAAAGATATCGGTAATAGGCTCTCTTACCTCCTCAACCGTAGGCCCTTTCGGGGTTTTCTTAATATTTCCAAATGGCTCAACAACCGGCTTCCCCCCTGCCATTGTCTTTACCGAGAATCCGAATACCCCTTTCATGCCTTCTTTTAGATGGCTTAAGTCAATCTCGCCTTCTTTTTTAATCTCACCGCCTGCTTCTTTTATTTCCGCTGCCAGGTCTACTAACTTCTCAATACCTTTAAATAAACCGCCTAAGCTTAATTTTCCTATGCCAAAGTCAATATCTATTCCTTCTTTTTCTTTATCTTTTTTCCCCTTGCTTCCGCTTGGGACTCCCTTCGGTCGCTTTCTTTCTTTTGTCATCTTATCCCCCTATAACATAATAGGCTGATTAAATATATAAAATATATATAAGTTCGATTATCTTTTAGCAATGACCCCTTTTCCTTTACACTCTATACAAGGAAGATTCGTGCCTTTGCTTCGGCCTTTTCCTCTGCAGATTAAACAGATTTCGATATTCTCAGAGCTTACGCTTACTACACCTTTACCTTTGCAAACTATGCAGGGAAGGTCCCTATTTAAATGTGACCTTCCGCTTCCATCGCAATAGGCACAGATAGCAGCCGGCGGAGAAACCTTTGCCTTTCCTGTGCCAGAGCAAACAGTACATACTATATTCTTCTTAGAAGGCTTTAATCCTGTTCCTTTGCAGAAACCGCATTTATAATCTGTCTTGGTAAGAACCTGGCCTACCTGCCCTGGCTTTTGGCTCTTCCAATCATATGATCTCCACGCCATCTCAATCTACCTCTCAATTTAGTATGAGATAAATTAATAATTTATTCGCATAGTCTTCAGAGACTTTGGAGATGCTTTACTGTGGCTCTTAATATTCTGCTGCTCTTCGTATGTCTCTTTCTGCAACTTATTCATCCGCTTATTGATAGACTTTATTAATGTTCTGGTCGTTTTTCCTTTTCTGTCTAGCAAATAGCATTCCCTACCTAACCTGCCCTTCTCATTTGAAAGCATATATAATTCAAGATAGTTTGACCGGTGGATTTTCGGAATAGCTCGTATACCTGCAGAACGTATATTCCTTATGTCTCTTGCGCCGCGCAAGTATGGTACCTTCCTCATTTGCTAACCTCCTTTTCATCCAGAAGTGCCGTAGAATCTATTTTTACCTTTCTTGCTTTTGCTCAACGCTTATTTTGGCTGCAGCTTTATGGCCTATAGTGTGCTTTCCAACCAATTCTCTGACAATCTCTTTTACCCTGGTTTGATTTGTCTTTGAACCAACCCTACTTGTCTCAGACGCTAGTATATCCTGACAAACCTGAGTAAAGGTGCCGTTGGAACTTACAGGAGTAAGATGCTGAATCTTAAGCGTCTTGGCAATCATAATACAGCCGCGGATAGTCGGTGCAAATTCACACCTTCCGGATTCCCTTAATCCTCTTACAATATTGACTATCGTCTCGGCATGCTGTCGAGAAAGTTTAGACTTTGCCTTCGTTATAGCAATTTCTGTTTCATAGTCAAAGTGGTCTAAATCCATTGTTATCATTCTATCCCTTAAGGCGTCCTGGCTTCTATGAACCCCTGCATACTCTTCAGGATTTGATGTAAAGATGGCTGTAAATTCCGGGTCAACCCTTAAATAAGGTTCATCACCGCCTCTTCCAATAGGTAAATCCATCATCTTCTCTTGCAAAATAGACAGAAGTATGTTATTTGCTTCCGGGCGTGAGCGTGTAAACTCATCGTATATCAAGGTAAATCCGTATTTACAGGCTACGGTTAAGCGGTTATCAACCCAGCGTTTTACCATATCCTCCTCTGTCTTTAAGACCCTTGAGATAAAGCGGTCTACAACCTTTCTGATTCTGTAGCCATATTCACCGCCCACTAAATCAGAGGTTGTAAACTCCTCATCCCCATGAATCATTACAACCGGCCTTTTTATCTTACTTGCAATATGCATAGCCAGGGTGGTCTTGCCAGTGCCTGAAGGGCCTCTGAAGTGAACCGGAAAGCCTGCCTTTATGTAAGAAACTGCCCTTTTGGTAATCCCTTTTACATAAGGGGTCTCTACAAAATCCGGTAAAGGACTTGGCTCCAGCACCGTGGTCATCTCATCAATCATTTAGTATCACCTCTTTTCTATTTGGATTCTGTTCTTTTTGTTTTTAATGCCTGCTTCATTCTCTTCCAAATCTTGCTTGCCTCTGCTAAATCAGAACGAATCTCTTCTTCTTTCTTTCTAAAATCTTTCCTTAGAGAAGAGACATTTCTAATCAGCCTTTTGATGTCTCTTTTTCTATCCTCATGAGCAGCAGCAATATCTTCACAAAGAGATTTCATTCCGTCTGATACGTTCCCCATAAATTAGCCTCCCCTACGGATAACTCCCCTGCCTCCACATTTACTGCACGGCAGGCCTCCATCTACTTTATAGCCTGTTCCGTCACATTCAGGACACTCTTCTTTAGCGCCTCTAAATGTTACACTGCCCTTGCCTTTACAGGCAGAACAGTTAAGCCGCTGATGAGGCTGAATTCCCCTACCTTTACAAAAAGCACATTCAACTATGGGCTCATCAACTTTGACTCTCCCTGTACCACCGCATACCTGGCAAACAGCGAGCTTAGAAAGAAGGCCAAAGGGATCCTTTCCTGTACCTTTACAAAATGCGCATTTTATCTCACTCATAACTACACCTTATTTTCAAAAAGCAGCATGGTAAGATCTCCTTATGTTTTCTTTTTTCTTCCTCTCTTTTTTCTTCTTCCTCTCTTTCTCCTCTTTTTTTCAACAGCTTTTTCGACTGTGGTTACCTTTTCACCGGCTTCAATCATTGGCATTACGCCGGTGCCTTTGCATTTGGCCAGAGCAGAAGACATACTTATCCAGGCCTTCTTTGCTGCTTGTACATCAGAGCTATATTCACCCATAAGATCTCTCGCCTCTGCCAGGAGCTTTTTAACGCTGCCTGCGATATCTTTTACATAAGCTTTCAGGCTCTTTTTCAAATCCTCGCTCATCTCGGCATGGCTCTCATCAAACTCTTTCAGCTTTCTCTTAACAGAGGTTTCAATCTCTTTTGCTTCTTTGGCAAGTTTTTCCTTAAGCTCCTCCGCCATCTTGCTGCGGTCCTGGCTCATTTGCTTGAGGCTATTTTGGGCAGACCTGAGTATATTTTTTACTCTCTTTGTCAGATCATCAATAAAATCAGCTAGATTTTTGCCCTGTTCTTTGCCCATTTCCTCGCGGCTTTTTTGAAAGCCGGCAAGCAGATTTCTTATGCTCTTTGACAAATCCTTAACAAAATCGGCTAGATTCTCTGCTTGATCCGCAGCCATCTTCTTCCTGCCCTGTGCAAAACCTTTTATGGTTTTATGAGTATCGGCAACTAAATCTCCCAGCGCCTTTACCCGTACATCATAGGAAGCAATGATGTTCTCTGTGGTTCTCTCCATCTCATCAGCTAATCCCATTTCTATCTCCTCCTTTTATCCTTCGGCTTCGCTCAGGATGAAACCTTGAGCCTGTCGAAGGGTTCCAATTTTCGCCTATTTTTAACATCTATGTTAACCCCGTTCCTTTTGCTTTGAGAAAATTCTTTTTAACAGAAGGAGCGGGATGAATTGCCTCATGCGAAACTCCCTGTCTTTTCTTCCTGAAACCGGTGAGCATTCTGGCGACTTCCTCTTTCCTTCTTTCTGCCTCTTCTTTTCTTCTTTTTTTAGACGCCAGTCGCTTCTCCTGTTGGTCCCTGAATTCTTTAAGCATTAATTTGAGGTCCTTTATCCGAAGCTCTCTGCCTTTGGCTAAAAGGTTCTTTAGCTTTTCTGCCAGATTCTTTTGTTCTCTTTGGAATTCTTTTAACTTGGAAGTGACCTCTTGTTTCCTTTTCTCCTGTTTGGCAAGTATTTCTCTGATGGTGTCCTGAAACTCTTTAAGCCTCCGAACCTCACCTTTGGCAAGAGAGTCTCTGTAATCTTTTAAACTCTCCCTTAGAGTCTGAGGCATCTGTCTTTGTTCATTAATGTAACTTTTTAATAAATCCTTTACTTCTTTCTCCTTTTCCTCCTGGGTTGTGAAGATGCTTCGCATCATATTGTCAAAATCCTTCCTTCTTAAGTGCTCATTCTTGGCGAGTATATCTCGAAGCTGAGCGTTGATTTTTTCCCTTTCTTCTTTACCCTCTATAAAGGAGTCCTGAAAACCGCCAAGAATTAGCTGGAGAGTATCGAATAAAGAGCTCATTTTTTCTGCCTTTGCTTCATAGGAAGAAATGGCATCATCTACAACTCTCTTTATGTCTAATGATTCCGGCATGTTCTGTTTCACCCTTTTTAAAATGAAAAGGAGTTTCTTGGCGAGCCATGCTTTCTGACCTCTTGATAACAGCTGCATCAAGAGCATAAGGATGGCTCGGCAAGAATCCCTTTTAGTTACCAACCTATCCTTATGCTGCTGTCGCAGTTAGACCAATCGCTTCAGCATACTTCAAGTAGGTTTCGACTGATGCCGCTACTACTCTGGCTTCAACCGCGAGTATCTCAATACCCACTAAAGAGACTCTTACCCAAGCATCGATTACGACGCCCTTGTCAAGGATTCGGTCAATAACCTCTACCAAACTGGAAGAACCAATCGCTTTTTCAACTGCCATTTTATTTCACCTCCCTTATCTTAAGATTTTGCGCTTTTTAAAGGGTGAGGAGCGCTAACCTCAAAACCTTATCCTTTAAATATGTTATTTAAAAATTTTTCTGCCTTTTCTTTTGCCCCTAAACCAAACGCAAGTGCAAGGCCCAAGGCTAAACCACCAAGAATTATATCCATAGAATTGGCGGTTAAAAGAATTCTCAATCCCAATTCTCTTAATGCAATTAATCCAGCAACGACGGTTATAGCGTACTTAGCAATATTGCCAAGCGTTTCAGACTGGGCAATCTTTACATTTCCCCCTACCAGCTTAATTATTCCTGAGATTAATATTGCCAAAAGAATACCTAAAATCAGTATAAATACCGCGGCGATGACATTAGGAATATAGGATAGTATCTGGCTGGTAAACGCACTTGTAACCAGGCCGTAGAACTCTAATGCTGTAATTAAGGTAACGATGATAATTAAAAAGAAGACAATCTCGATAACAAGATCACTTAGAGACAGCCCAATACCGCCTTTTTTAAGAATCTCAAGAATCTTGGCTTTTTTGGCGCCCTGTTCTAATTTTATGGCGTCTAAGATTATTCTCAATAAAGCTGCAACTCCTACTGCAACCAAAGCGCCTATTACCAATATCAACAAAAGGCCGCCTAGCTTTGGCAAATATCCACCCAACTTAACAAACGAAGCCTTAACAGGCTCCAATATAGGTGGAATACCGCCTCCTGCGGTAGCTTCTGCCTTCTCTTTCACCTCTGCTGCAAAGGCTGGAAGAGCCAATACAGACATCAGGAAAAAGAGAAGTACCCCTACTGCGCCTACTTTCTTCATGCCCTCACCCTCCCTTTTCTATCAGGCATACTCACTTTCTGCATGCCTGCCATAACCATTTTTTCTTGTTTTTGTCTTGAAGCTCTCTTAACAACAGTTACAAGCCTATTTATATCAAAGGGCTTATCCAAGAAATCATAAGCGCCTAATTTCTTCGCCCTTAATTTAGTTGAATAATCTCCATGGCCAGAAATCATTATCGTCTTTATGGAAGGTTTACTTTGGCGGGCCTTTTTAAGAACTATTAATCCGGATATCCCAGAAAGTTGGTAGTCCAAAATCATTACATCGATTTGGCTTCTCTTAATCTTTGCCAAGGCGGTTCTTGCATCATAGGCAATGTTGGTCTTAAACCCTTCCTTTCTTAGCACATCTGAAATCACCTGACATGCATCTTTATCGTTATCTACTACCAGCATTCTTTTTACTTTTCCGGTAAGCATCTTTTCACCTTAACTATTTTTTTACCCCACACTTATTAATATTAGCAACAGTCGTGCCACAGAGATATATTTTGAAGTGAGAAATAATGAATTCTATCTTCTTAAAATACAATAAGTTAGGAATTTAAATTTTTGGCTTTTTAAGGCGTGATAAAAGAAGAGTTTTAAAAACTTATAAAATGTAAGGGGAGATTTACGCTTTTGTAGAATTTACTTTACACGTTATCGATTTGAAACTCTTTTATTTTGGAATATAAGGTCATGCGGTCTATATTAAGCATCCTGGCAGCCTTGGATTTATTGCCCGCTGCTTTAGCTAAAGCTTGTTTAATTGCGTCTCGTTCTACCTCGGCTGTGGCCTTTTTTGTTATATCACGAAGCGAAGTATTCTCGCCCAGATCCTGTCCAACATTAAAGCTTTTAGAGGTTTCAACATCATTTAATGAAAGGTGTTCTAAGCCAATCATATTAGAGTCGCTCAAAAGCGTTGCTCTTCTAATTACATTTTTCAATTCTCTTACATTGCCCGGCCAATGATAATTAAGTAAGAATCTCATTACTTCTACAAAGAAGCCTTTTATCTTTTTATTAAACTCCTGATTTGCCTCATCCAGGAAACACTTGGCTAATGTTGGAATATCTTCTTTTCTTTCTCTAAGCGCAGGTAAAGAAATGCTAAACTCATTTAATCTATGAAAAAGGTCGTCTCTAAACCTGCCTGCTCTTACAGCTTCAGAGAGATTGGTCTTGGTAGCAACTATGATTCTGACATCTACATTTATATATTTAAAACCTCCTAAATGCTGTAATTTTCTTTCTTCAAGCACACGCAAAAGCTTTACCTGCACAGCCTCGGGCAAATTAGTAATCTCATCCAAAAACAGGGTGCCTTTATTAGTTTGTTCAAACTTGCCCTCTTTTTGAGCATCAGCTCCGGTAAAGGCTCCTTTCTCATATCCAAACAATTCGCTCTCAACCAATGTTTCTGGAATAGCCCCACAATCAATAGCAACAAAAAGTTTATCTTTCCTCGGGCTATTCTGATGAATCATATTAGCAATAACCTCCTTGCCGGCGCCGCTTGCGCCTTCTAAAATAACAGTCATATTTGTAGGCGCTATAATCGCAACTTGTTTAAGCACCCTTTTTATCTGGGAACTCTTTCCCATTACCTCATCTACTGCTTTTTCATCCAATCTTTTTCTTAAATATTCCACTTCCTTGCTAAGGTTCTGAGTTTTAAGGGCCTTTTTTATTGTAAGAGTCAACTCCTCATTATCAAACGGCTTGGTAAGATAGTCGTACGCTCCTAATTTCATAGCTTTTACTGCATCTTTTATATCGGCATAGGCAGTGAGCATTATAATAATCAAATCCTTGTCAATCTGTTTCATCTGCTTCAAGACTTTCATACCATTTGTTTTGGGAAGACGAATATCTAATAAAGCTAAGTTGGGAGAATCTTTTTCAATGGCCTTAAGCGCTTCTTTTCCATCTGCAGCAACAGATACAGTATAACCTTCATCCTCCAAAATACTAGAGAGATTAAAGCGGAAATCTCGGTCATCATCTACAATAAGGATTCTTTCCATTCTATTTACTTTTTCCTAAGTAACTATCTTATGCTCCGCAATATCTGTCTCTCTGTAAAAGGCTTATCGATGAAACTGTAAACTCCTCTTTTTTTCGCCTCTTCTCTTACTTCATTGCTGCCATAGGCAGAGATTACATTCATAGTTGTCCTTGGACTTGCCTTTTTGATTTTAGGTAGGAGTTTCATCCCGTCGCCGTCAGGGAGTTTTAAATCTAAAAATACAAGCTGGGGATGTTGTTTTTTTAAGGAAGCTATCCCTTCTCTCTTTGTATTGGCGACAGCTACATTATATCCTTTGTGATTTAAGATATCGCTTAAAATTTCACACAAATCCTTTTCATCCTCTATTATCAAAATATCCTTTATCTTCTTTCTTACAGGAACAACACCTCTCTCAGGCCTTCTTCTTATTTTTCTTAGTTGGTATCTTTCCCATCGTTTAAAAAATGGTGTAAGTTCCTCAAGCTCTTCAGGCTTTCGCCAGCCAGAAAGGCCGCTTCGCCATACAAGAACTTCTGCAGATTTTATCTTGCCTGTAGAAATCCACCTTTTTAATCGAGCATCATATACACCTCCGTATATCTCTGCTCCTCTTCTAACATCCCATTTTATCTCTGCCATAAAATCCTTTTTCTTTTTCTATCGCCTTATATTTAACCTGTCTAAACTACTCTCTCTCGCAAATTTCTCTCAAAGTCTGCTCAACCGGCAAAGACACTGTAAAGATAGTTCCTTTTCTGTGCTTGCTTTCTACTTCTATAGTGCCGCCATGGCTAACAATAATCCCATAGCATATAGTCAATCCCAATCCCACGCCTTCGGGCTTAGAGCTAAAGAAAGGGTCAAATATCCTCATAATATCCTTTTCAGGAATCCCCCTGCCGGTATCCTGAATCTTTACTATAAAAAAGTCTTCGTTAGGTCCTGTAACTATAGTTAATTTACCGCCATTTGGCATAGTTTCAATAGCATTGTTGATTAGGTTTGTGAATACACGAGACATCAGTTCTCTATCTATTTCTAACACAGAAGATTTTTTTGACATTAATTTTCTGATGACTTTTATTTTATTTAGTTTAACCTTCGTTCGCACAGAGTTTAAAACATCTCTTATAACCTTGTTAATATCATAAGAGCGTATCTTAAGCTTTGGCGGCCGAGCAGAGTTTAAAAGTTCGGTGATTAAATAATTAATCCTTTGCGCATTTCTTTCAATAATGTTAACATGTTTTGCCGCAGGGTCATCTGATTTAACAGCTTTCTTAATTTGTTGAATTGACATGACTACATTGGCTAAAGGATTTCTTACCTCATGGGCAATCCCGGCGGCGAAGCTTCCTGCTGTAGCCATTCGCTCCCGCCTTATAAGTTCATTCTGAGTCTCTTTCAATTTCTTATAAGAGGTGTTTAGTTTGGTTAATAAATCTTCGGTCTTTTTCTTTTCCTGCTTTATTTTTTCCTCTACCTTAGTATGCCTGGCAGCAGGCCTCATAATCCCTAATATTCCGGTCATCTTCCCATTCCTTATAATAGGGACAGCTTTAACTTTCATATAAACAATTTTTTTATTCTTAGCCATCTGCCCTATCTCAAGCTTTTTAACCGGCTTTCCTTGCACAATCTTTTTCAGCGCACGTAAGGCCCTTGGTACTTCTTTGAGGGGAGTTATTTTTTTAAGGTGTTTTCCAACAAGTTCATCAGGCGTATAGCCATATTTTTTTATTGTTGGGCTAACGTAGCGAATATAACCTGTCGGAGACAGTTCAAAAATCACATCATTAATGTTTTCGGTTATCTCTTTAAATCTTCGCTCAGAGTCTTTTTGCTCCTCCTCTGTCTTTTTCTGCGCGGTAATGTCGCGGGCAATGCCAATTAGGCCGATGACTTTGCCTTCATCGTCTTTTAGCGGAGTTTTTATTGCTTGAAAATACCGCTTTTTGCCTGCTGCGGTCATCTTTTTAGATATTTCTACTGGCTGGCCTGTCCTAAAAACTCTCTGGTCATCCTCGATGTTCACCTTAGCCTGTTTTGGCGGAAAAAGGTCATAATCATTTTTACCTATGGCTTTCTCGCGATGCAGATTAAATACTTCTAATGTCCTTTGATTGGCTAAAATGTAGCGGCTTTCTAAATCTTTGACAAATATAGCATCCTGGGCCAATTCTACTATTAATTTATAGCCTTCCAGAATTTCTGGCTCAGAGATTTTTGAAATCTTATCATTTAGAACAGAAACTTCATCCATTATTTATTAACTCCATTTACCATTCTTATGATATTCAGCAAAACAATTCTTGGCTTGATTGGTCTATCAATTTTGCTTTTTCCATTAACTTTTCCTTTAAGATTATGTGGATTATATTAACATTGTAACCTTTCTACTTAATGTATATACATCCGTATCTTTACCCTTTGCTAAATATCCTCTTTTTACTAAAACTAATAAAATGTCTCTTATCCTTTTCTCTGAAATCTTCGTTTTTAGGCACAAGTCCTTAATTGACAGCGACGGCCCCTCTTTTACATAACATTCTAGCACTATTAATGTTAGTTCTGCTTCACTCTTCACTTCTTTGCCTCATAATTCCTATATGCGGGATTATTTTCCACATTATTATGGAAAAAAAAATTTACACGATCCCTTTTGCCTTAAATTCTAAACTTAACTTTGCAGTCGTTTGTAATAAAAGCTTCCCCCACTGCTTAATATTTCTATCAGTAAATCTAAACGACGGCCCGAGAATCATAATCCCCCCTGCAAATTTATCTTCAGCATCACACAGGCCCGAAGCCATTGCGGAGAGCCCGACAAAGAACTCATCCCGGCTTAAAGCATACCCTAACTTGCGGAATCGCGCTAACTGCCTTTTTAAGGCGGGCAAAGAAACAGGGGTATATTTGGTAAATCGCACCATGCCATTCTTAGATAAAGCCGTTTTTAGCTGTTTATCATTTAAAGTAAGTAGATATGCCTTGCCGCAAGGGCAGACATGCATCGGAAAGCGTTGAAAAAGAATTGGCCTTGCTATTACTGCCTTATCTGCTATCTCCTCTGCTAAAACCAATGTTCTGTCTTTTGCTGGAGTAACAACGCCAAAAGCAACATTTTCACCAATTTTTTCACAAAGTTTTCCCAGATAAGGCCGGACATATTTTATCGGCTCTATCATATGGATGACCGACTTCGCCAGTTGAAAAACCATATGCCCAAGCGCATATCTTCCGGTCTCAAGATCCTGAACAGCAAATCCTTTTTTCTCCAGAGTAGACAAAATGCGGTGGGCTGTACTCCTGCCAATATGCATAATATCCGCTAACTCTGTAATTCCAATCGAGCGGCTTTTGCTTAAAAATTCCAGGACATCAAGTGTCCTTTCAACTGATTTAAGAAAACTCGTTCTATGGTCTGCTTCTTCTATCCTTCTTCTGCCTCTTTTTTTCACTTTTTATCTTTCTTGTTAGCATTCAAGACTTTAATAAAAATAAAAAATGCCCAGATATCCAATCGATACCTGGACAAAAAAATCTGAAAATTGCACGTTAGATTCAAATCGTCTGTCTGTTTGTGTGACAAATGTGCCACTTAGCACAGTACGTCTCTCTTTCCCCCACCGGGCTATGATGTAACTAAGGAATTCTATTCTATTACTCTAAAAAAATATGTCAAGCACAATGTATGATTGGGACTAACAAAAATATTGATGGTACAAAAGTTGCTTGACAAAATGAGAACTTGGTGTATAAAATACATTTACGTCATTCCTAATTCATTCGCGAGCAGAAAAATATGCCATTAGAAGTTAAACCCATCAATAAATTAACCTATAAGTTAAGGTTGACCTCCCAGATAAGACTTGGTATTAGCCTTTTACAAATGCCTCTTTTGAAACTCAAGGAATTTATAAAACAGCAAATTGAAGAAAATCCTCTATTAAATATAGAAAGGGGTAGAGAACCAGAATTAAACTTTGGCTACAATTTTGCTGATGAAGAAAAGAAAAATTATAGAGAAAGCCTTATAACTAAACCTCCTACACTCCAGGAACATCTCTTAAGGCAATTGCACTTATTCACCAGCTCTGATGATGAACGAAAAATTGGAGAATTAATCATAGCCAATATAGATGATAACGGCTATCTTAGCTGTTCTATGGCTGAATTAGCAGAATATGCCAACGCAGATACCTCCAAAGTCGAAAAGGTATTATCTTTAATCCATAGTTTTGATCCCATCGGCGTGGGCGCAAGAGACTTAAGAGAATGCCTTTTATTACAACTGAAGATGAGGGGTGAAGAAAATTCACTCTCATGGCAAATTGCAGATAAGTATTTAGTCTGTCTTGAAAAGAAAAGATATGATTATATTGCCAAGAAACTAAAAGTCTCTGTTGAAAGAATTAAAGGCGCAACAAAAGAAATTGCACATTTAGAACCTAAGCCCGGCCGTTCATTGAATGCAGAAAAAACTGTTCGCTTGACACCAGATGCTATAGTAAAAAAGAATGAGCAGAAATACGAGGTTATATTGAATGATTGGGAATTACCTCATATTAGTTTAAATAATAATTATATACAAATGATAAAGCAAAAAGACGCACCTGAAGATGCTAAAGAATACCTAAGAGAAAGGCTTAAAGCTGCCCGATCATTAATTGATGCTATAAATAAACGTAAAGAAACTATTCAAAAAGTGATTGAAGATATAGTTTATATCCAAAAGGACTTCTTTGACAATGGAGCAACCAATTTTAAACCGATGTCTTTAGAGCAGATTGCAAAAAGAGTTGGGAAACATAAATCCACAATAAGCAGAACCGTAACCGGCAAATATCTTCAGACTTCATGGGGTATTTTCGAGTTGCGATATTTCCTAAATTCTGGAATTAAACAAGAAAACGGAGAGCTTCTCTCATCTAAGACGATTAAATCAAAAATAGCAGACTTAATAACAAACGAAAATAAACAAAAACCTTTAACTGACCAGGAAATTGCCCAGCATCTTAAACAAGAAGGAATGTTCGTCGCCCGCCGAACCATAGCTAAATACAGAAACCAACTCAAAATCCTCTCCTTCAAATCCCGTCGTTAACAGACGCTTGAGATTTTGTTCGGCCTTTGAAAACCAGGCTTTTCTGCTGTCGAATTCAACAAGAATGGCTTTTTGCGTTTCTCTTATAAGGATGACGTCTGCCCAGATGTAATCGTAGAAGCCTATAGGGGTTTTGAGCATACGGAATATATTAAGCATGGGGTTTCCTTTCTTGCCCAATAAATTGGGCAACTACATTGGGGTTCGATAAATCGAGCCCCTACATTGTGGATATAAATAAAAAAGGGAAGCTAAAATACTTGCATTTTGAAGTATTTCAACTTCCCTTAGTCTATATAACTCTCTATAACTGTTTAAGTTACAAGAGTATCCGTAGTGATGGTAGCCCCAACGGGATTTGATACTTTTTGAATTCAAAATGCCCGTTCCACCACCAAGAATACCACCAAAATTCCTTCTTATCATATCAAAAGATTCTGCTTTCTTCAATAACTTTTTTAGTTCCTTCGCTTGTGGCGTGAGTGTAAATATTGAATGAGTCTATATCCTTGTGTCCTGTTATAGCCATAATATCCCGTGGCGTGTTCCCTTCTTTCAACCGGGCAGTAACAAAAGAATGCCGGAAATCATGAGGGCTTAAAGTAACTCCCAAGACTGAATTCGATGTTTTTCGTATATACTCTGTATAATGATTGGCATGATGCTTACTATTATTTTTGTTTGGAAACAGCCAAATTGTTTTTCGTCTATCAAAAGCATATCGCTTTATTACATTGGCAAGTTCTATGTCAATATCACGTAATACAAATGGTTCTTTTGTCTTTGTATCTTGCGGTTCTATGAGGATCTCTACCGGCCATAGGCCATTCCACCTTATATTTTTCCGCTTGATAGACAATACCTGTCCCCTGCGCCACCCCAGGCGCATAATAAAATAGGTTATTCCATAATAATCCGGCCTCTCTTCTTCTATGTGCTTTAAGAGCTTTCTCATATCTTGCGCTGAAATTTCCTTATAGAGCTTTTTATTGCGCGGTGGCCGCTTAAAAGCGCCAAGAACATCATAATAAATTTCTTTTTTGCAACAGCCAATATCAACAAGTTTTTTTACAATTGTTTTTATTTTAGTAAGTTCATCCCGCCATCCATATACCCTGCCACATTCCACAACTATCCATTGTTTATATCTCTCAATAATCTCTCGCGTAAGCTGATTTATAGATATAATATGCGGATATTGTAAAGGCAGAAAAACCTCAAACAATGAACGGTATTTAGGCAACAAGTTATGATATATGCTTCGACTGCTTAAATTATCCGCCTTGAGCTTTAATTCTAAGCGTTTTTTTAGCTCCTCAAAAGATAAATCTCCGTTGCTATGCGGGGTATGCTTGTACTGCTCCATATGTTGTGCCCGAATGAGATATGCTTCTTTCATAGAAATCGCTCGTATACGATACTGCTTTCTTTCGGCCCCGGGATAAGGGTAAAAGCTTATCTCGTAGACATCGTTTTTTATAGCTCTTATTCCTGCATACCTTCTAGACATATTGCATCCTGGATACAAACCACTTTTCAAATTCTTTTCTGTAGCTAAACAATCTTCTTCCCTGCCTAAATAACGGACACCTTGATTGAGCCCGCCATCTATTATCATAAAGCGTTTGGGTCTTAATATGCAAAAATCCTGATATCTCCTCTGCCGTAATAATGTCTTG
>CAZMYR010000031.1:0-21624 GCA_964570585.1 uncultured Planctomycetia bacterium | reverse complement strand
CTTCATTAAATATAGCAGAGAAACGCCTTCCGCAAGACGGGCGTATAAAATTAAAAGTGAAGGGAAGAAACATCGATTTAAGGGTATCTATTATTCCGACTCCTTACGGTGAGAGTGTTTCAATAAGATTATTATCCACCGATGTCTTTTTGGGGCTTGAAATTTTAGGGCTATCTAAAGGTAATTTAGAGATAATAGGAGAGATGATTAAAAGGCCCTACGGCATCATATTTGTTACAGGGCCAACCGGGTGCGGTAAAACTACCACACTATATGCCTGTTTAAGCAAAATAAATAACAGCCAGCAAAATATAATAACAATCGAAGACCCCATTGAATACGAACTTAAAGGTATAACTCAGGTTCAAATTCATCCAAAGATAGGGCTTACCTTTGCCGAAGGCTTACGACATATGTTACGACACGATCCGGATATTATGATGGTCGGAGAAGTTAGAGACTTAGAAACCGCAGAGATTGCTATAAGGGTAGCGCTCACAGGTCATCTGGTTTTCTCTACCCTTCATACCAACGATGCCCCGGCAGCAGCAACCAGATTATTGGATATGGGTATAGAGCCTTATCTGATGTCGAGTTCTGTTACATGTGTGATTGCTCAGAGACTGGTAAGATTAATCTGCAATAAATGTAAACGAGAAATCAAACTTGATAATAAGCTAAAGAAAGATTTAGGTTTAAAGATAGATTTTTCAAAAGTAAAATTTTACGAAGGGAAGGGATGCCCTGCCTGTAAATTTACAGGTTTTTGGGGCAGGACAGGCGTATATGAAATTTTAGTGCTAAACGATGAAATAAGAGATATGATCTTAAGGCGCGCATCTGCAGACCAGATAAGGGAGAAAGCATTAAAATCGGGAATGAAGACATTATTCGATGATGGTATGGATAAGGCTATAGCAGGCATTACTAGTGTAGGGGAGGTTTTAAGAGTAACAAAAGCAGAAGCAGCACTTGAGGAGTAGGTAATGCCCAGGTTTATTTATAAAGCCAAAAGGAACCCTAAAGAAACTATCGAAGGAAAAATAGATGCTACGAGCGCCAAAGACGCAATAGCGAAACTGCGGACAATGAGACTTTTTCCTCTTTCGGTCGAAGAGGAAACTTTAGCGGCGCAAAAAAGAAAATTTTTTTTAAGAAAATCGGTTCCTTTAAGAGATTTAAGCACATTTACCAGGCAATTATCTAATCTTTTGGGTTCCGGGATGACTTTAATAAATGCCCTGGATGTTCTTGTCCAACAAACAGAAAATTCCCTGCTTTCCCAGACCACTAAAGATATAAAAGCCGATATAAAAGACGGCGTTGCTTTATCAATGGCCATTTCTAAACACCCTAATATATTCCCTTCTTTATATACAAATATGGTAAAATCAGGTGAAGTAGGCGGCATGCTTGAAGAGGTTTTATCAAGATTGGCTGATTTTGCAGAAGCAGATGAGCAAACCCTTTCAAAAGTGCGCACCAGCTTAGCATATCCTATACTTTTAACATCGGTCGGAGCAATAACCATATTTATACTCTTAAGTTTTGTTGCCCCTCGTTTAGTATCTATGTTTGCAGATCTTGGAGAGGCCTTACCGCTTCCTACAATTATATTAATGGGTGTAAGTAATTTCTTTGCTGTATTTTGGTGGCTTATTATATTATTATTAGTAATTTTAGCTTTTGGATTAAATAGATGGATAAAAACTAAAGAAGGTAAAAGGACATTTGATAAATTTAAATTAAAACTACCCTTTATAGGCCGTTTTATAGAAACTTCTGAGTTTGCAAGGTTAAACAGGACATTGGGCACATTAATAAGAAACGGTGTCCCGATAATAGAGGCGCTTGATGTATTGTCAAAAACAATGGGCAATGAGATTATCAGGGAAGAGCTGGCAGGTGTTAAAAGGAGTGTGGTTGACGGAGTTTCGCTCTCGGCAAGTATGAAACAGGCCGGTCGATTTCCGGCTATGATGGTAAATATGATTAGCGTAGGCGAGGAGAGCGGCTCGCTGGAAGGTTCGCTCTTTAAAACAGCAGATTCTTACGATAGGGAAATCGACAGGGCGATAAAGGTATTTACCACATTACTCGAACCATCGCTTATAATAGTTCTCGGTGTGGTTGTAGGCTTTATAGTTATATCTATGCTTTTGCCGATCTTTCAGATAAATCTTATGGTAAGGTAGTTTGTTGAGTTTGTTGAGTTGCTTGAGTTCATTGAGTTTGTTGAGTTAACCCAATAAACTCAAATAACACAACAAACCCAAATAACCCTTAAAATTTTGGAGGTGAGAAATTGAGGATATCACAGATTGCTAAAAAAGCAGGTGTTTCGTCAATGGTAGTTTCAAGGGTGATGAAGGGCTCGCCCACTGTAAAGAAAGCTGATAGAGAAAGGGTAGAAAGAGCAATTGGCCAGATGAAATTAAAGGCCACTATTGTCGCTTCAGCCAGACAGAAAATTTCAAGAGTATTCGGACTGGTAGTTCCCAGATTTGAAGATATATTTCATTCATTCTATGCGACAGAGGTGATAAAAGGCGTTAGCATTGCTGCCAGCAGATTAAAACTTGATATAATGTTCCATATTACCGATAGACAAAAGCACGAAGACTGGCTTACCAGCACTACCCTTTCTCCTGATTATATTGATGGGGTATTATTTGCCGATATAAACGGAGATATAAACCAGCTAAACAAAGTCATTGCCAAAAAGATCCCTTATATTGTTATGAACAATTATTTTGAAAAACAGCCGATAAATTGCATTGCCGTAAACAACCGGAAAGCAGCTGAAGATGTAATTGAGTATTTGATTGGATTAGGCCATACTAAGATAGCTACCATAGCAGGTGACCTTGCCACCGCTGCCGGCAAAGCCCGCCTGGATGGATTTAAAAGATGTATGAAAAGGCACAATTTATTGAGCGAGATTAAATATATTAAAGTAGGCTATTTTTTAAGAGGGCCGGCCCGAAGAGAAGCGGAGAGGCTGCTTAATCTTTCTGAGCCTCCAACAGCTATATTTTGCGCTAGTGATGTTATGGCAATGGAAACAATGGATGTAGCAAAGGAAAAAGGATTGCACATCCCTGAAGATTTATCAATTATCGGTTTTGATGATAATCCGATAGCCGCTTACGCAAAAGTCCCTTTAACCACGGTTTGGCAGCCTATAGTTGAGATGGGAAGGGAAGCAGTTGAGTTGTTAAATCAGATGCTCGACGGAAAAAGGAGACAGCCTGTTAAGGTTTTGCTGGACACTAAATTGATAAAGAGGAAGTCATGTTCGGCGCCAAGGAGGTAAAGTTAGTTTAAAAAGTTCAAAAAGTTTAAAAAGTTCAAAAAGTTTCAAAGATTTTAACCTTTAGAACCTTTAGAACCTTTAGAACCTTTTAAACCATAGGAGACAGGTATGATTACAAAGAGGGATAAAAGAGGGTTTACCTTGATAGAGCTGATGCTGGTTGTGATTATAATAAGCATTCTTTCTGCAATGGTTGTCCCAAGGCTTGTTGGGCGTTCCAGAGAGGCCAGGATAGCTGCAGTTCGGGCAGATATAGAGTCTAATATAGCCCTTGCCCTGGATATGTATGAATTGGATAACGGCACTTATCCTACCACTGAACAGGGATTAGTTGGTTTAGCAAGAAAAACAACCATGGCCCCGGCCCCGCCAAACTGGAAAGGCCCTTATTTAAGAAAGACGCCAAAAGACCCCTGGGGTAACGATTATGTGTATGCATGCCCCGGCTTACACAACAAGGATGATTATGACCTTTTTTCGTACGGTCCTGACGGGATAGAAAGCCAGGATGATATCGTCAACTGGGAGACGGAAGCTGAGAGATAAAATAGGCTTTACCCAGCCCTTCCTTAAGTATTTTAAATTATCATCAGGAAAAGCCGGGTTTACCTTTATTGAATTATTATTAACAGCAATAATTTTATTAGTTATAATAGGGTTATCTGTCCCCGTATTTAAAAGGACGTTTTCTGACCTGCGGGTCAATCTTCAAGCCAAAGATATAGCCAGCCTTATGGACCTGGCAAGAGAAAAAGCCATAATGACCAGGATTACACACCTAATAAAAATAGATACAGATAAAAAGACCTATAGAATGTTAAAAATGGATTTTAAAAAAGCCAAACCAATACCGCTGGAAGGTAAGTGGGGCAGGCGATTTTACATTTCCAGCAGTTTAAAAGTTGACATATCTGATGACGTAATTGAATTTTCCCCGGATGGTTCTTCCGGTGGAGGGAGTATATCCCTTGAGGATGTTTCGGGTTTTAAAAGACAGATTCAGGTTGATGCGGGAACCGGAGAAATTACCGTTGGTGAAGTGCGGGAAGAATAAGGGATTTTTGTTATTAGAGGTTCTAATATCCATTGTTATAATTGCAACTACACTGGTTGTAATCAATCGTGCATTTTCTACATCATTAAGAGCGGTTGGATTGGCAGGAGATTATCTTTTAGCCGATTGTGTCCTTGAAGATAAAATATTCGATATTCAAATAAATGACAGCTTCTCTGATATTAGACTTTCAGATACCGTTGAATTAGCTCAGCAAGAATTTTTTTATTCAATGGAGATATCGCAAGCAGATATAACTGTCGATGAAGATGAAGAATTCCCCCTTAAGCAAGCAAATTTAAGTGTTAATTGGGGCAAGCTTGACAGTGTTAGCAGATTGAATGTATCTACTTATGTGTGGGAAGAGGAAGAATAATTTCGTCGTACGTCGTACGTCGTACGTCGTACGTCGCAATACGCAATACGGGTTTACCCTTATAGAGTTGCTTCTTGCTGTGACTATATTTTCAATTGTTACATCTGTAATATATTCATCTTTTAGGCTGGGAATAATCTCCTGGAGAAGGACAGAGACAAATTTGTCCAGATATCAAAAAATAAGATATGCTATCAATCGATTTACGGAAGATATAACCAATGCATTTATGTACAAAGATATACCATTTGCAAGTGAAGAAGGAAGAGTCGAATTTGCAGGTTTTATAAGGGGCAAAGAGACAAAACAAGGAGACATCGGCAAGATTTCCTATTTTTTATTGAATGAGACCGGGCCTCGTTCATCGGGAAAACTCATCAGGCAAGAGTTACCATACTGGCAGGCAATAGGAGCGGTAGAAGAAGAGGGCGAAGAAACTGCTGCAAGCACTGGTGAAGAAATGGCTTCCGCGAGCGAGGAATTGCTTTCTGATGTAATAGGCTTTAGCATCAATTATTGTTACAAGATGCCGGAAGAAGAAACAGCTGAGTTAGAGTGGCTTCCTGAATGGGTATCAGAAGAGGCAATCCCGGCAGGAATAAGATTAGAATTGGTTTTAAAAGACGATTATGCTCCGGCCGGAAAAAGGGAATTTATAAAAAGGATACATATCCCGGCAGGAGAAATTGGTAATTTAGAGGAGCTGGAAGGAATAGAATGAGACTAAGAGACGTTTCCAAAGCCAAAGAAGAAAATGTCCCCATAAAAAAGGAGACACTTTCACCTTTGACTTTGGAACAGAAAGAGACGTTTCCAGTTTCAAAGAGGAAAATGTCCCCTAAAGTCCTGGGGACACTTTCCCCTTTGAAACTGGAAACGTCTCGTGGGGCAATATTAATAACTACTTTCTGGATTATAACCATCCTTACTGCCTTATGCGTAAGTGTAGCCCATCGTTCGGCTATTACATTAAAGCTGTCTTCTTATCAGCCGGATAAAGTCAAGGCCTATCTTATAGCCAGAGCAGGGATTTTTCGGGCATTGGCATTAAAAAGGCTTGAGTATGAAAAACAGCGCTCCCATACTATAGATGCATTAAGCCAGCCATGGGCCAATGATGCAGAAGTTTTTAAAAACCATTCTTATGCCGAAGGTTTTTATACATTGTCTTACGCAATGGCAGATGAGGGAGAAAGAGGTTTTAAGAAAAGTAAAGCCCTTTTATATGGTTTGTCTGATGAGGCATCCAGATTAAATATTAATAAAGCCTCACCAAAGATGCTTGCTCAATTGATAACCCTTTTTGATGTAGATGAAGATGAAGCGGAGAAAATAGCTTACTGCATTAAAGATTGGCAAGATGAAGATAGTGTTATACACACGGATGATTTTGGAAAGTTGCTGGGAGCAGAAGATGAATATTATCAAGGATTGGATAATCCATATCCTTGCAAAAATGCTGATTTTGAGATAATCGGAGAGCTGCTTTTGGTTAAAGGGATAACCCCTGAAATTTTCTATGGAAGCAAAGACAAAAAGGGAAAAGTATCACCGGGCTTGAAAGATTTCCTAACTGTTTATACTGATGGTGGAGTAAACATAAATACTGCTTCAGAAAGAGTATTATCAGCTTTATTTGGTCCTGGTTCTGAAGAACTAGCGCAGAAGATAGCAGCCTATCGTAGAGGGCGAAATGGAACTGTAGGAACAACAGATGATAGATGGTTTTCTATAGGGCCTTATGTGCTAGAACGCGGAGAAGAAGGAATGGTGGAGGTAAAAAATCTTGCAGAAGGAAGTTGGTTAGGTAATATATATGGAATAGACACGAATGAATATGGGCGGATAAAGAAAATGATACAGGGGGAAAATGGCACAAAAATTACAGCCAGCTCAAAGGTATATAGAGCGATAGCAGAGGCAGAGTTTGAAAAGGTTATATCAAGTATTGAAGCTGTGTATGAATTTGATTCAGAAAAAGAGACCCCGGTTGTAAAATTCTGGCATCAGGAGTAATCATGCCATTCGTAACTGTCATAGAGATAGATTCTGAAATTGTAAAGATTGTCCATGCTCACATGGGCTCGAAAGGCCTTTCTGTAAAAAAAATATTGGCTTGTTCGGTTGCGGGACTACCGCCGGAGGCCTGCGCCTCGACCATAGCCCGGTTAATAAGCAAAAACGGAATAAAGGTAGATAAATTGATAGGGGCGATGTCAAGGAGAGACCTTACCGTTAGAATACTGAGGTTCCCTTCTACGGATAAGGTAGAATTACAACAGATGGTTTCTCTTGAGGCAGTAAAACAGATTCCGTTTCCTGCGGAAGAGATATTTTTTGACCACAGAGTGATGGAAATAAACAAGGAGGGTTATTCTCAAGTTATCCTGTCTATTGCCCATAAGAATGCTGTCAACAAAATATTAGAAATATTAAGCAGAAGCGGCCTAAAACCCGATACTTTGACATTAACTACAGAAGGTTTATATCTCTGGGCCGGAACCGCCTTAACCCAACAGCTCGAAACTAAAAATACCCTGTCGATAATGAATATGGATAGAAATAATGTTGAGATAGAAATTATTTCGGGGCAGAGGATCTTATTGAGCAGAATCTCATCTTTTGGCGCAATTTCATTGTCGGCGGAAACTCCGGAACACGATAGGTATAAACAAAGATTATTATTAGAGACGAAAAGGTCAATCGATGTATATAATAAGGAACTAAAAGTAAAATTACCTATTGAGAAGCTGATAATAACAGGTTCTATAGAGATAGCCGGCTCAATAGCAGATATGTTTAAAAATGAACTTGGCCTGGATGTTTCCGTAGTAGAAACCACAACAGCTTTTCCGATAGCTGATAAGGCATTTTCACAGGAAGGCCTGCCGGAGGGGGTGTCTGTATCCAGCAGCCTTGGGGCAGTTTTTGCGTTGGATGCGCATTCTTTAAATATGTTACCGCCTGAACTTAAGATGAGACAGCAACTTATCCGAAAGGGTAAAAGAATAACTACGCTGATAATTCTTGGGGCGTGTTTGTTTTTTATGATGTCCGCAATCGCAATCAATAAATTTTATCAAAAAAGGACTTTACTGAATAATATAAAATCTTCCGTGGGAAAGATAGCCCCTGTTACCGAAGAATTGGAATCTAAGTTTAAAAAAATACAGATGATGAAATCGCATGTAAAAGCTGCTAAAAGGCCATTAACATTTTTATATGAGCTTCATAGGGTGATTCCTGAGAATGTCTTACTCAATTATTTGAGTTTCGATAAAAGGGGCAGGATCATTTTACAGGGGACCACTCCTGCTATGTCCAATGTGTTTAATTTTGTAAATAGGCTTGAGAAATCTAAAAACTTTAAGGATGTAGAGACCAGATATATAAGCAAAAGGCGCCTGAAGGATAGGGAGACGGTAGATTTTCAGATAATATGCGAGTTATCAATGTGATAATTGTCGAAGGGGCCATGGTAGTAAATGAAATTCTTGAATAAATTAAATAAAACAGAAAAGGCATTACTGTTTACCGCAATAGTATTACTCCTAATATGGATTGTATATAGCTTGGTTATAGAGCCATTATATAACAGTTGGACTCGCCTTAATAAAGATGTTGAAATCGCGAAGATAGAATTAAAGAAGGCCGTTAAAATTTTAAGACAGAGAGAAGATGTAGCTCGCCAATATAATAAATATTTTGACAGGTTTACAACTAAGGAAAGCGATGAAGAAGAGATGGCTTTGATACTTAATGAGATAGAGACACAGGCAAGGTCGGCTTCAGTAAGGATTATAAATATGAAACCTCGCCGCGTTGCGAAAAACGAGTTTTACCGAACGTTTTACGTAGACTTAGATACTGAATCAAGTATGCGAAATATCTTGAAATTTATAAAAGGACTTAAAGACTCAAAGTTTTCCTTATGTGTTGAACAACTCACCTTAAATTCCCGCGTTAGAGACCCATCTATCTTAAACGGCTCAATGGCAATTTCTCGTTTTGGCATCACCCCCGAATAGAAAATCGTGCCTGGCTCATTTTTTAAGAATTAGCTTGACAAAACGTCAAATTTGACGTAATCTACTCTCTAGGTAGAGAGCGTTCGATTACTCCCTATATAGGGAGCGCAATATTAACAGGTTTTGAGTATGAAGGCTATATACCTGGTCAAAGATTTGGCATATGTTACAGGATATTCTATTGAAACAATCAAATATTATCTAAAGATAGGTTTGATAAAAGAAATAGGCAGAACTCCGGAGACAAACTTTAGATATTTTGATGATAGCACAGTTAAGATGTTAAATAAGATACGCTCGCTGAGACTAAAAGGCAGGTCTATTGCCCAGATTAAGGAGATTTTAAAACAAGACAAGGCGGCTTGATATGAGTTATTATAAGGTATTAGGTTTAAAAAATGAGCCTTTTTCAACCAGCCCGGACCCCAACTTTTTCTATCCTTCTGTTTCACATAATTCTGCCCTTAATCGAGTAGAGATTGCCGTCAGGCTAAAGAGAGGCCTGAATGTAATATTAGGAGACGTTGGCACTGGCAAGACCACCTTAAGCCGGATGCTGCTGCAGGTATTTAAAGATGAGCCGGATTATATATTTCATATGCTATTAGATCCGAGTTTTAAATCAGAGTTTCAATTTCTATCCAGCATGTGTAAGATGTTTGGCGCCAAGCCTACCTTTCGCTCAACATTAGATTGTAAAGACGCACTTGAAAAATATCTGTTTCACAAAGGGGTGGATGAAGGAAAGACCATAGTATTAATTATAGATGAGGGACAGAAACTTACCCCTACCCACTTAGAGATATTGCGCATACTCCTTAATTATGAAACAAATGAATTTAAATTACTGCAGCTGGTGATACTTGCCCAAATGGAACTGCTTCCCCGCATAAGAAAGATAAAAAATTTTATAGATAGAATAAATCTAAAATATATCATAAACCCATTTGATGAAAACGAAACTAAGGAAATGATAAATTTTAGATTAAAACAGGCCGGATATAACGGGTCCGATCCCATATTTACAGAAGAAGCAATAAGGCTGATATATCAGCAGACCCAGGGTTACCCGCGCCGCATTGCATTACTTTGTCATGATGCGATGGAAGCAGTAATAATGCAAGGGGAGAATTTAGTGAACGAATTAATCGTGGAAAAATTGCTAACCCAAGAGGTAAGATAAGCGGTGAAAGATTTACCGCCGGAAGAAAAACTGCTCAGGTTAATCAAGGGAGTACATAAAAAGGATAACTTATCCGACGAGAAGCCCAAGAAACCAGAAACCAATAACCAGCGACCGAAGGGAGTCCCGAGTGAAAACGAGGGGAAACCAGATACTGAAACGCAAAAGGAAAAACCGGAACATAAAGAAACAACAGCGCCTATTAGTATCGGAGTTAAGGAAAAAGGATTAGACCCGTTTAAGATAGCCATTTTTTTACTAATAGGGGTTTTTGCAATAGGAATTTTATATTTTTCATATGAAATTTTTGGACAAAAGCAGCAGCCGCCTGTTATAGATGTTGAGGAATTGATTTCCCCGGAGACTAAACCGGCAGAGGAAAAAGCAGTGGAAGAAAGAAAGCCGATTACTAAAGAAGAAGAAGAGATGCCTCCGGAAATCAGAGAGCTCTTCGGCGCGCCGGTTACCAGAGAAACGCCACCTTTAATTGAAGAAGGCCCATCGCTTTCAGAACTTGCTAAGGATTTAGTATTGGTCGGCGTAATAACAGGTGATAACCCTCAGGCAATTATTCAGGATAAAAGGACTCGCCAGACTTTCTATGTTTACGAAGGAGAGAACGTTTTAGAATTTAAGATTAAAAAAATAGAAAAGGCTGTGGTTATATTGGAACACAACGGAGAAACGCTGAAGTTATCGCTGTAGCCGCAAAACTCGGTGGGAGGAAAAAAATGAAAAGAGTTGTTATAATAATTTTAGCGATTATATTTATATCTTATCCTTTGACATTTTCTGTAGCACAGGGAAACAGAATATCCCTGGATATCAAAGGTATGGACATATTGGATGTATTAAAAATCTTATCTATGAGAAGCGACTTAAACATCATCGCCGGTAGAAATGTAAGGGGAAACGTCACTATGTTTTTAAAAGATGTGGATGTCTGGGATGCATTTGAGATTATCCTTGCAGCCAATGACCTTGCGTATGAAAAACGCGGCGAGATTATCAATGTAATGACTCAAAGAGATTATGAGCTTCTTTATGGCGAGAAATATCGGGACAGAAGAATAGTAAAAACGATAAAGCTTAAACATGCCCGGGTAGAAGATGTCTCAGCAGCCCTTTCTCAGATAAAGACCAATATCGGAAAGGTTGTAGCAGATGAGCCGTCAAAATCAATAGTGCTTATGGATACCCCCTCTAAAGTTGGTGAAATGGAAGAAATCATTAAAACTTTGGATATACCTATTGTTACCAAGGTTTATGAATTACAATATGCCACGGTAGAGGATATAAAAGATAAAATAACAGAGATGCTTACCAAAAATATCGGCAGCTTGCAAATAGATGAACGCACCAACAAAATAGCAATAACCGATACCGAGAGAAAAATACCAGAGTTTGACAAAGTAATCGCCGCCTTTGATGAAAAACACAAAGAAGTAGAAATAGAGGCAATGATACTGGAGCTTACTTTGAATGACGAGTACCAGATGGGCATAAATTGGGATGTACTCCTTGAGAAATTAAGCAGTGTCTTTTCTGGCAAAATAGGAAATTCTGCATTAGGTGCCAATTTTTCTGAATTAAGCAGTAGCGTAATACCAGCGCAAGATAAAGCACAAGCAGGTCTTGCCTATAGAATAGGCCATCTTGACACAAATGGATTTCAAGCAGTTATACAATTTTTACAAACATATGGTGAGACCAAAGTACTTTCTAATCCAAGAATAACGGTTTTAAATAATGAGGAGGCCAAAATTTTAGTGGGCACTAATCAGCCCTATGTAACGACAACCGTTACCGGAACTGGTGAAAATCCACAAACTGCTGCGAATGTAACTTATCTTGATTTAGGAGTAAAACTTACGGTTACTCCTACAATTAATAAAGACGGCTTCATAACTATGAAAGTTAAGCCAGAGGTAAGCTCTCAGGCGGAAACTCCTCTTACATATACGGTTGGCGGCGATACAAATGTAATTCCAATAGTCACTACATCAACCACTGAAACTACTGTGATGATAAAAGATAATAATACAGTTATGCTATCCGGATTAATCCAGAAAAGAGATGAGGAGGAGGTAAATAAGGTTCCAGCGCTAAGTGATATACCTATATTAGGAAATCTATTTAAAAATACAAGGAGAGGCAGCACTTCGCAGCCCGAAAGAAAAGAAATTATCATCTTCTTGACCCCTCGTATTACATATGGGGAAGATGAAAAATTTACCGAAGAGATTAAACAGGAAAGAGAAGAAACAAAACAAATACAGCAGGCCCAAAAGTTAATCAGCCAAAGACTAAAAGAAGAGAAAGAAAAAGCTCTTATAGATTCCCGCTCCACGTTTTCACGGGGACAAGTTTACCCCCGCTTTCGCGGGGACGGGAATGGCAGTAAGGCAAAAACCATTGTCTGGAATGAACATATGAGGCCATCTGATTATTATAGGTTAATCTGGCAGAGGATAAATGAAAGAGTAATCGCTAATAAACCAAAGAGATTAATACCGGGGGAAGTATTAGTCTCTTTTGTAGTTGCCTCAGATGGAAAATTAACCAGGAGACCTAAAATCGCCGCTTTACCGGAGACTGATCCGGCACTGGTGCAAATTGCATTAGATAGTGTTGAAGAAGCAGCGCCGTTTCCGTCATTTCCGCCCACCATAGAAAAACAGGGCGAGTCATTTAACATAAATATAAGCTATGAATAAATCCCCACACCAATTTGCATTTTTCCGTTTTTATACAATTGGTGTGGGGATAAAAAATGGGCTTGCCCTTGATTTATTGTTATATGTAGTGTATACTTATACAAGCATTTGTATTCGATAAAGGCAAACCCCGTTAGAGATAATGGGGCTTACCACGTTAGAGCTAAAGTCTCTAACGGGGCAAACCATATGAAAGTATGGGGCGCAAAGCCTACGGCCTACGCTCTAATCTTCTAGAAAAAGGGTAAAGGCGGCGATGGGCTGCCGAAGCAAATGTAACCCTGTCCATTATTGGACAGGGTTATTTTTAAGGAAACATCTCAGGATTAAAAAAAGAACCTGCCAACCTTGACAAATCCCGTTTTATGTGGTATATACTAATGCTTTTTGTATGTAAGGGATGTCCCAGAATGGGACGCCCTGTATGCGTGAAATTATATGCAGGCGTTAGAGAATTTTAACTGGGTGGATGTTTTAATCATCCTGTTGCTATTAAGGTCAGCTTATACAGGGGCAAGAGTTGGTCTTACTGCAGAGCTATTTAAATTAATAGGCACTGTATTAAGCATTATATTAGGATTTCATTATTATAATCAGATAGCGAGTGCATTAATTAGCTATATCAACATACCTATTTGGCTTTCTCAATTTATTATATTAGTTGTTATCGTTTTATCATTCAGGGCTATTTTTAAATATGGTGTAGTTTTAGTCCTCAGGGTCCTAAATATTCAATTTATTTTGCAGCTTGAAAGAATAGGGGGAGCGTTAATCGGCCTGTGCAGAGGATTTTTAATCTGGGGCCTTGTTTTAATTGCATTATTATTTTTCCCTGTCGAATATCTATATTCAAGTATTTATGAAAAGTCATTTCTGGCTCCTTATCTTATTAAGACAACGAAGAAAACATACACATCTATAATAGGCTTTATTCCGTCACAAGAACCAAAAAAGATAACAATAGCTCCCCCAATAAAGCAAGCCAGACTACGTTTACGGTCCTGAATGAAGCAGTCTTCCTATAAATTTCTTTGGAATCCCAATGCTTCGGGATAATAACCGATAAGTTTTTATGTTAAAATTTCATTAATTTAAAGGAGGTAAGATTGAATTTAGCCAAATTCTACAAGCTTATAGTTGAAGAAGGGATTAAACAAGACCCCCGTGGCAAAAAGGGAGTTTTAAAATATCTAAAATCGGTTAAAGATGAATATGCGAAGTTGCCTCCTGCCGAGAAAGAAGCATTTGATAAGGAAAAATTATCTAATCCTTACAGTGACACCAGGATTTTATTTGGTTCGCCAGAGACAGAAATAAAAACAATAATGGCAGGTATAGATGCTGAGACCCCGGAGTTGCTGCTGGCAGACAGGCTAAAGGAGAAGGATGAAAAAATCGACCTTGTATTTTCTCACCACCCACAGGGCCATGCCGGAGCAGAGTTTTACAGGGTCATGAATGTTTTATATGACATACTGGGGACAGTTGGTGTTAGCGGAGTGAAGATTAAGAAGATGTTAGACGAAAGGATAAACGAAGTTTTAAGGAAGACCATTGCCCGTAATAGTCTCCGCCCTGTTGATGCAGCCCGATTGCTTAATATCCCGTTTATATGCGGGCATACAGTAGCGGACAATTTTGTTTATCAGTATTTCTGCCAATTGATAAAGAAGGAAAAACCTTCTAAGGTCTCGGATATTCTGGGTTTGTTATATCAGCTCCCTGAATATAAAATAGCTATGAGGAACAATCAAGGCCCAAAAGTTATATTGGGCAAACCTTCGAATAAATGCGGTAAGATTTTAGTGGAGATGACCGGCGGCACAGAAGGGCCAAAGGATATCTATAAGGAACTGGCGAAAAAGAAAGTGACGACACTTCTAGGTATGCATATTAGCGAGGAACATTTTAAGAAAGCCAAAAAGCAGAAAATAAATATAATAATAGCCGGCCATATCTCAAGCGATACATTGGGTATAAATTTACTATTTGACGAGATAGAAAAACAGAAAAAGTTAAATATTATTTCTTGCTCCGGCTTTACTCGTATCCGCAGGTATTCCAAATGAACGATTTGAAAGGTACAATAGAACAGATACAATCTCATATAGATATCGTCGAGGTTGTATCCGGTTATATACCCCTAAAAAAGGCAGGGACAAATTTTAGGGCTTTGTGCCCGTTTCATCAGGAAAAGACGCCCTCTTTTATGGTCAGCTCAAGCAAACAGATTTATCATTGTTTTGGCTGTGGCGCAGGAGGCGATGTAATAAGTTTTGTAATGGGATATGAAAAGGTAGAGTTCATGGAGGCCCTTAGCATATTAGCTCACAAAGCAGGGATAAAGCTGCCTGCTTTTAAAAGGGGAGATTACATAAGGCGCACTGCAGCGGCAAGTTTTATTTATCGCATAAATGAAATGGCTGTCTCATACTATAATGCTATTTTGATAGGTTCTAATAAGGCCGCTCGGGCCAGAGAATATTTACACCGGCGCGACATAAGCGCTCAAACTGCGGCTAAGTTTAAATTGGGCTTTGCCCCTGATTTATGGGATGGCTTTTTGAAATACGCCCAGAAAAGGGGCATAGGTCAGGATGCTGTTTCAAAAGCCGGGCTGGCTATACCCGGTAAAGAAGATTCATTTTATGATAGGTTTAGAAATAGAATAATATTTCCGATATTCGATGTAAATTCGAAAACAGTCGGTTTTGGCGCACGGGTGCTTGATGAAACGCTGCCTAAATATATTAACTCGCCGGAGACAGATATTTACATAAAAGGCAGACACCTTTATGGTTTAAACATCTCTGCCGGTGAAATACGTCAAAAGAATGAAGTTATTATAGTGGAAGGATATCTTGATTTAATTATTCCTTTTCAGGCGGGAATAACTAACATCGTTGCTACCTTAGGGACAGCGCTAACTGTAGGGCAGATAAATCTAATTAAAAGATATACCACCAACACAGTAATAATTTTTGATGCCGATGAAGCAGGAGAGGCTGCATCACTCAGGAGCCTGGATATTTTAATAGGGGAAGGGCTTAACGTTAAAGTTGCAACCCTGCTAAGAGGCTTTGACCCGGATAAGTATGTCAGAGAGAAATCAGCAGATGAGTTCAGGTCTATCGTCGCCTCCGCCAGAGGATTATTCGATTATAAAATGGATATTTCCTTATCAAGGTATGGTAAAGATACCGCAGAAGCAAAGGCAGAAATTATATCAGAGATGCTGCCTACCATAAAAAGGATGGATAACGCAGTGTTAAGGTCTGATTATATAAAAAGGTTATCGCAGAGTCTCTCTGTGGATGAGAAAGCTATTATTACAGAACTTAAGAAAGTAAGATTAGATTATATAAAAACGCCGGTTACTACTACCTTTAAAGTGTCGCAAGAGGCCAGGGCCGCAGAAAAAATTATAGCTGCTCTTGTGCTGGAAGATGCTGAGATTGCCAGAAGGATAAAAGACGAATTTGACATTGAAGCCTTTAATGACCAGCGTATCAGAAAAATAATCGAACATTCTTTCGCCCTTTTAGATGATAATAAACAACCTACCGCTGCCAGGCTCATACATTATATCGGCAATGAAGGTATGAGTCAATTTATCTGCCACTTACTGGCAGAAGTAGAAAATATAATTGATAGAGAAAAGACTATAGAGGATTGTATTAGATGGCTAAAAATTGATAATCTCAGGCTTAAGAAAGAAGAACTCGCATCCCAGATTAGGAAGGCTGAGAAATCAGGAGACGATAAAGAGGTTATGACTCTTATTAAAGAATTTAATGATTTAGGGAGCGTGAAGATTTAATGGTAAAGAGAAAGAAGCGAAGTGCCCGTAGGGTAAAAAAAAGAAAGAAGAAAGCCGCCAAAGTATCAGCGCAGATAGATAGGCTATTATCACTCGGGAAAGAAAGGGGTTTTCTTACTTATGAGCAGGTAAATAAGGCTCTTCCTGAAGATATAACTTCTTCTGAGGAGATAGAACAGATCCTCAATATCTTAGGTAAAGAGCAGATAGAATTAGTGGATACTGAAGAGGCTGCTAAAGAAAAACAACCGGAACAGGCTAAGGTTGTTGAGGTTGCCAGGAAACCCGCCCTCCCTGCCAAAGTCGATGATCCGGTTAGAATGTACCTCAGGCAAATGGGCCAGATATCTTTACTAAGCAGAGAGGATGAAATAGCTCTGGCGAAAAAAATTGAGTCAGCAGAGACAGATTTTAGAGAGAGTATTTTCCAATGCCCGGCAACCAAAACATGTGTTTTAGATATGATGGATAAAATTTTGCGCGGAGACATTAGTTACGAAGAATACATAACTAACGGAGTTTCTCCAACTCGAGTGAAGAATAAAATTAATCAGTTGGTTACGAGATTAAAGAGGTCCAAAAAGATTTCTACTATAGAATATATTTTGTTTAAGCTTAATCTTACCACCGGCTTTATTGAAGAGATTTCTGCAAGGCTGAGGATGCATTCAGAACAGATAGCCAGGATAAACAGAGAAATAGAATTATACCGGAGACGCAGGCAGAAAACAAAAATAAGAACCTTGCGCTCTCAAGCAAATAAGATTGAGTCAGATTTCGGGGGAGACCATAAGGGGATAAAAAATCAACTAAGCATAATTATACGTAGGGAGAGCATCTTTAGAAATACAAAAAGTGAGTTGGTCGAGGCAAATTTAAGATTGGTTGTATCTATCGCAAAAAAATATACTAATAGAGGGCTTTCCTTTTTAGACCTTATCCAGGAAGGCAACATAGGTTTGATGAAGGCAGTAGATAAGTTCGAATACAGGAGGGGTTATAAGTTCTCAACATATGCCACCTGGTGGATAAGGCAGGCCATCACCCGTTCCATAGCTGACCAGGCCAGAACTATAAGGATTCCGGTGCATATGACCGAGACCATTAATAAGCTTGTAAGGGTCTCGCGAAAATTAGTTCAGGAGACAGGCAGGGAACCCAGGCCTGAAGAGCTGGCCCATCATATGAAGATGCCGGTAGATAAAGTAAGAGGTGTATTAAAAATAGCCCAGGAACCTATATCTTTGCAAACGCCGGTCGGCGATGAAGGCGATACCAATTTTGGAGATTTTATTGAAGATAAACGAGCCGCTTCTCCGGCAAGCGTTACTGCATATACTATGTTAAAAGAACAGATGGCCGATGTCCTTGATACCTTGACCGATAGAGAGAAGAGGGTTTTAAGACTGCGTTTTGGGATAGGCGATGGTTACCCCAGGACATTAGAAGAGGTTGGCACTATCTTTAATGTAACCAGGGAAAGGGTCCGGCAGATTGAAGCAAAGGCTTTAAGGAAATTACGCCACCCAATCCGCAGTAGAAAATTGCGCAATTTTCTAGACCTTACTTACAGCGACGAAAAATATCCGTAATGACAAACGATTTTCCGATTGACAATAGGATGGTTTTACTGTATGCTGCCACGCAGGAAAATAGTTTGCAAAAAAAAGAAAAGGAGGAATAAATTATGGTAGAGTTTCGCACGCCGGAAGATATAATTGCTATGGGAAAGAAAAAATATGGCGATTATTTCAGAAAATTCACACCGCTTATCGTAATAGGCTTGATTGTATTAATAGCTCTTACCGGGATGGTTTATTCTATCGGCCCGGATGAAGTGGGTGTAGTAAAACGCTTTGGCAGGTATACTGCCATAACCGATCCGGGATTGCATGTGAAATTACCCTTTGGTATTGATAAAGTAATCCCGGTGAAGGTGAAACGTATATTTAAGGAGGAATTCGGACTAAGGACTTTACGCGCCGGAATAAAGAGTGAATATTCTCGCCGCTCTTTTCATGAGGAATCTCTTATGCTTACCGGAGACCTTAATATTCTGGATGTTCGCTGGATTGTGCAATTCAAGGTAAAGGACCCGGTTAAGCTGCTTTTTAACACAAGGGATCCTCGGGACAATGTACGGGATATCTCCGAGGTAGTGATGCGCAGATTTGTTGGGGACTATAGAGTAGATGAGGTTCTAACCACAAAAAGAGAAGAAGTCGACGACCTTGCCCAGATTGAAATACAGAAGATATTAGACAACTATGGGACAGGTGTGCAGATTGTTACCGTGAAATTATTAGACGTCAATCCGCCTGATGAAGTAAAGCCGGCTTTCAATGAAGTCAATGAGGCAAAACAGGAAAAAGAAAGAGTAATTAATCAGGCCTGGGAGGCCTATAACAAGGCCGTCCCCCGGGCAAAAGGTGAGGCAGAAAAAACCATTCGTCAGGCCGAAGGATATTCTCTGGATAAGATAAACCGGGCCAAAGGAGAAGCAGAAAGATTCAGCATGGTGCTTTCAGAGTATAAGAAAGCCCCGGATATAACTGAAAAAAGATTGTATCTTGAGACGATGATGGATGTCATACCCAAGGCCAGGCAGAAATATATAATTGACCCAAAGCAATCCTCAATATTACCTCTATTGAACCTCAGTCAGGAAGGAGGGCCCAAACAATGAAAGCAATTTTAAGAATATTTATAGGTATAGTTGTCTTAGTGGTACTCACATTTATGAGCGGCTTAGTATATATTGTGGATGAGACCCAACAGGTAGTGATTACCCAATTCGGCAAACCTATTGGCAGACCAATTACTGCTTCCGGACTACACTTTAAAAAGCCGGTTATCCAGCAGGCTCATTATTTTGAGAAAAGACTTCTTGATTGGGATGGCGATCCCAACCAGATTCCGACCAAGGATAAAAAATATATCTGGGTTGACGTCACTGCCCGCTGGAAGATTTCTGATGCCTTAACGTTTCTACAATCTGTGACCAATGAAATGGGCGCGCATGCAAAGCTTGATGACATTATCAATTCAGCAACCCGGGACGCAGTAACTAAACACCTTCTTGTTGAAACAGTAAGAGATTCCAATCGCATTATAGTAAGTGAAGAAGAAGACGAAGATGTAATAGTTACCGAAGAAGCTGTTGAGCGCATAAAGACAGGTCGCCATGCATTAGAGAAGGTAATTTTAGAGGATGCAAAGGAACTCGCTCCTCAATACGGCATCGAATTGGTAGATGTGCGTATAAAACGCATCAATTATGTGGAAGCTGTAAGGAGAAAAGTCTATGAGCGTATGATTTCAGAGAGAAAACGCGCTGCTGAAAAATACCGTTCCGAGGGCCAGGGCCGGCGCGCTGAGATTGACGGCCAGAGAGGGAAGGAATTAAAACTGATTACCTCTGAAGCTTATAGAAAGGCCCAGGGTATCAAAGGTAAGGCCGATGCTGAAGCAATAAACATATATGCTAAAGCCTATACCCAAGACCCTAATTTCTATTCTTTCGTGAAAACTCTGGAGACATACCAAACAACCATTGATGAGAATACCACTGTAATTCTGACTACTGATAGTGATTACTATAAATACTTAAAAAGAATGGGCGTTGTGAAGTAAGAAGCAGGATAGATTTTTCGTCTTGTAGTATAGGAATTTGAAAAATTCCCATACGGCCATAAAGTAGCGAGCGTAGCGAGCTAATTTGTTTGGAAAGCCTCACCTTCTGGCAGGTGAGGCTTTTCTTAAATTTCTCCGGGCACCTGCCCCTGCCTAATTTTTCCTTGAAGTCCCTACCGATATTGTGTTATAATTTTTTATTATTTATATGGGCCCGTAGCTCAGTTGGTCAGAGCAGTTGACTCATAATCAACGGGTCGTAGGTTCGAGTCCTACCGGGCCCACCATCGTTCCCAATTCGCACCCTTGTCTTTATTATCCAATAAGACGAGGGTTTGTGCTTTCATATGCGCCACGTAGTAGGGCTTAAAGCTACCGTAGGAGCCGCCTCCTGGCGGCGAACTATTAATAATCCCATAAAAATCATCTTTTTCCTCACATATAGGCTCAAGCTGTATTGTTCCTAATATCTTTTTGAGCGCCAGGGCAACTGATGTTGCCTTTTTATTGAGTGTTTCCCATAGGTTTTTCAATCGGTGGTCTACCCATTCTTTAGGAGGCGCTTTAAAGGTATTCTGCTTTTGAAACTCTAAAGATTCTATATCTTGCTTTAAATCCTCATTTTTTGTCTCAGCTTCTTTTAATGCCGCAGATACAGCATTTGAAAAGTTTCCTATCTTGATATAATTCAGATAGTTCTGAATTTCAGACGATATTTTTTCTTGCTTTGCCTTCTTTATCTTGATTAATGCCGGCACTTCATTCATACCTGAATTAATAAGTTTTTCCACATTTTTGTATACATAACCTATGTTTTTAGGGGTGAGTATATCTTCTTGCAGCTTAGATATAATGATTTCTTCTACGCGCTTACGAGGCACCTTCAAAGTGTTGCTGCATGTCTTTCTTATCGCATTATAGCATCCGTAATAACCACTTCCTTTACCACTAACGAGAAGTATAGTGCCTCCACAGCATTGACACTTCATAAGCCCTGCAAAGAGGTGAGTGGGGGTAGCGTGGACATAGCTTTTCTGTTTTAAAGTTCTATTTTCTCGAGTTTTCTTAACAGGCCATGTTCCATTAATATCTTTCCATCGTTTTTGAGCTTTTTTCCATGTTTCCTTATCAATTATTATCAAGTCTTCCCGGAATACAGATAATTGTTCTTCTTTTGGGCGAGAGACCTTTTTAATTCTTCCTGTGAGTGGATTTCTGACATTTTTCCATTTTTTCCATGCCCAGATACCTGTGTATTTCTCATTCTTAAGGATTCTGCTTACTGTAGACCGATTCCATCCAGCGGGATAACCTCTTTTAGTTGGAATTTTGTCCTTATTAAGGCTAACAACAATTCTATTGAGGCTTTTTCCATTAATAAATTCGTTATATATTCTTTTAGTGGTTGTAGCTTCCTCTGGGTTGATCTTATGAACCATACCATCATATTTGGCCTGACCTTTTTTGTTCAGTTTTAGTTCGCCCACAGGATGAGAG
>CAZMYR010000030.1:0-21771 GCA_964570585.1 uncultured Planctomycetia bacterium | reverse complement strand
AAAGAATCTTCCAATGGTAGGGATAGCTGCCCGCATTTGAGCATAATCTGCGCCTGTGCCTTCAACCCGGGTATTCCAGTTTCTGTTGCCGTATACAATCTGGGCACTTCCCCTGACAGAAGGAGAAACATCTTTTACCTGAGGTAGTTTTGTTATAGCATCTGCATCCTGTAAAGTAAATCTGGTAACCGCTCCTGCTTCTAAAGCCACTCCATGAAACCGGTGAGATCCCGGCCTTACTGTTAAGAGATTTGAGCCCAAAGAAGCAAGTCTTTCCGTGATAGATTCTCTTGCTCCCTCACCCAGAGCAAGCATGGCAATTACCGCCGCTACCCCAATAAGAATACCCAGCATAGAAAGAAATGAGCGCATTTTATGAGAAAGCATAGCATAAATACCCTGGCGCAGCTGGTCAATAAATTCAGCGCGTCCCCCCATAAAATGAGATTGGGGCAAAATGTCAGTTGCGGCAACATCTTTTAAATCGGGGAGGCCGGCTTTGGGCTTAGTGTCTTTTCTTTCATCGGAAATTATTTCACCGTCGCGGATATGAATGATGCGCCTCGCATGAGCGGCAATCTCTTTTTCGTGAGTAACCATAATAATGGTTTTGCCTTCCTTATTTAGCTTTTCTAAAATTGCGATAATTTCCTGTCCACTTTTTGTGTCGAGATTACCCGTAGGCTCATCGGCTAATATGATTGAAGGTCCGTTAACTAAAGAGCGGGCAATAGCTACCCGCTGCCGCTCGCCTCCGGAAAGTTCGTTTGAGCGGTGTGAAGTTCTATGCTCCAGGTTGACTGCTTTAATGCTCTCGCGAGCTTTTTCGATTAAGTGGCGTCTTCCCGCGTATATTAAGGGCAGTTCTACGTTTTCTAAAACGGTAGCCCTGGAAAGTAAATGAAACTGCTGGAACACAAAACCGACCAGGCGATTTCTTAAAAGTGCCAGCTCATCATCTGTAAGCCTGCTTACCTCTTTTTTGCCTAAGTGATACGTGCCTGAATCGGGCTTGTCTAAAAAACCCAGCGTATGCAGAAGGGTGGATTTTCCGGAACCTGAAGCGCCTATAATGGCTATAAAGTCTCCGGGGCTGATTTTTAAAGATACATTGCGCAAGGCCCGGACTCCTACCTTGCCAATCCGGTAGGTTTTATTTACGTTTTTTAACTCTAGCATCTTGCTATCTTTTGGCGGGGATTATCGTTTTTTTCTGCCCCATGGCGTAAAAGGATTTGTGCCGCCTTCTGTCTTTTTTGAGGGTAGGTATCTTTGTGTCTTTACTATTATCTTATCCTCCGGGCCCAGACCTGAAACGACCTCTACGTTTTGCCAGTCAGAAATACCAACTTCAACCTTGTGCTTAACAGCTTTTTTGCCTTTGCCGCGGCTTAACATAACGAAATTTCCGTCTTTATCCTGCACGATAGCATTAAGCGGTATGAGTAAAATATCATCCTTGCTCTTCTCTGTTATAACCACATTTGCGCTCATGCCTGAGCGGAAAACATCCGGTACTTTTTCCGGAAGGACATCGACCTCGTAAATGGTAACATTGTTCACGACAGTAGATTCATAGGATATGTGGTCGACTATTCCTTTTATTTTTATATAAGGATAAGCATCCAGGCTGATAACCGCTGCCTGGCCTACCTTTACTCTCCCGATATCAGTCTCGTCCACTTGAGCTTTAACAATAAGGCGATCCGATAAAACAACAACTGCATCGGTGGAGACAACTGTTTGGCCCGGCTCAACCGCTCTTACAATTACCTCTCCGTCAATCGGCGCTATTAAGGGTGTAGGCTTATAAACCTCCCGCCAATACCTTACTACCTCCTCGCCTTTTGGGTGCGCGGCGTCTAAAAGGGCGGCTCTTTCCGTAGAACTCATCAAGGCCAGGGCCTGGCCGACCTTAACCTTCTCACCCTCTTTAACTAAAATCCTGTCAATACGTCCGCTAATCGGCGGCTTTATTTCCAAGCGGTTTTGAGGCTGGACTGTTCCCGTCGTTGATATAGAAGTCTGAATGCTTCCGTATGCAGGCTTTATTGTCTCGATAATTTCCTGCGGTTTACGGCAGACTGCTTTTATTGTAACAAGACCTGCAATAAGCAATATAATAAGAACATATACAAGGTGTTTCCATTTTTTATTCTTCATCTAATGTGCCTCCTTTTGCCTGAATCCAATAAGCTTCGGCAATCAGCATTTCTGCCTGTGCGTCTAAATAGGACTTTTTTGCATTTACAAGATTATCTTCTATAATTATCCAGTCGTCAAAGGACATAAGGCCTTTTTCATACTGAACGGCTGCTATCTTTGCGCGTTCCTCTGCAGCTTTTAAGAATTTCTCCTCCACCGAAACATTCAAAATTTTGTCCTGAAGATCTTTCCAGGTTTCCTCCAGCGTAACCAATACATAATCCCGGCCGCTTCTCTCATCTGCCTTTGCCTGATTCAATTGTGACTTTGCTTTGTATATTTCGGCTATGCGGCTTCCTCCTTCAAACCAGGGAAGTGAAACTGTTACGCCGGCTGACCATTCATCTTCTCTTGGTACCCATTCAGTATCGGTTTCGCCGATAGACGCATTTAAATATACTTTAGGGAGAAAATCAGCCTGTTCTGACTGCAGATTATACCTGGCCGCCTCTTTTTTTGCTATTAATTCTCTTAAGAATGGAGTGGTATCAGCCAGGTGTTCAAAATCCGGCTTATAGTCATAGTTTCCATTAATGGAAAATTTTCCTTTTGCTTTTATCAATCTCTTTTTACTTCTGCCAAGCTCTTTTGAAAGCTCCCGATGCGCCAGAGAGACGCTTCTTTGGGCCTGGCCGACTTCAAACTCAGCGCGTGCTAAATCCGCCTCAGATGTTAATAATGAACCTTTGTGTTCTCTTCCGGCTTCGTATCGTAATTTAATCAGTTCGAGGTTTTGGCGCCTGCGTTTGGCAATATCCTTCGTAAGAGAAATAAGCTCTTGCGCTTTTAAGAGTCCGACAAACGCACTGCACAGATTCAGCCTTATATTTGAGGACACTACTGCATAATTGTACTTTTGGGCAATAATATTTTTAAATGAATTTGATACTTCACTTGTAGTTTTAAAACCATCGAAGATTAACTGTTTGCCTGTCACGCCAAGAGAGTAAGTTTCTTTTGTTTTTTTGCCTCCGGTTTTTGATTTTCTTCCAGTTGCTTCACTTGTTACCTGGGGCAATACAGAACTTACATCTATATCTTTGTCTGACTTTGCCTGCTTGATTTTTTCAGCAGCTGAGATTAAATCCGGATGATTTTTTAGCGCTTCATTGACACAATCCTTCCATGCAAGTAAATCTTCTGCCGCTGCTGTTTTTAAAGCAACACTTAAAAATAGCAAAAACACCGTAGCGCATAGGTATTTATACCGCTTCATGTCCGTTCTCCTTTATTGTTATATCTATAAATGATATATCAGAATTTTCAATAGAGCAAGCAAAATCTAATATTTTTCAGACGAAACCATGCAGGCCCTGTAGAAATCCGAAGGATTTAAGCAGGACTAGTCCTGCTTAATCGCTTCGCGATTATGCAGGGATCAATTATGCCAAAAGGCTTTAGTAATGGTATTAATGTGAGATTGTCCCCGCTTGCGCGGGGACAGGCTTCGTCGCTTTGCTCCCCGCAATGACGACGGGGGGCTTCGCTTTGCCCGCAATGACAAAGTTTGACATGGCTTGCTTATTTCTATATAATGTAGGACATGCTTAAAATAGGCTCTAAGGACATAAAGACCAACATCATGCTAGCGCCCATGTCGGGATGCACGGATCTTTCATTCAGGCTTATAGCGCGGGAAATGGGCGCAAAATTCTGCTTTTTTGAAATGGTTGATGCAAACTCGCTTTGTTATAATCACCCTAAAACATTAGGCCTGTTAAAAACAACAAAAAAAGATATGCCTATTGCCGCGCAACTCCTTGGAAGGAAACCTGACATTATGCTTAAGGCCGCGCAAAAACTAACTGCTTTAGCGAACATATCTTTTCTGGATATTAACAGCGCCTGCCCCGCTAAAAAGGTTACATCAAAACAGGCCGGCGCGTATTTACTTAATGATGCTAATAAATTATGCAAAATTATCAAGGAATTAGCCTCTTCCCTGCCGGTTCCAATTACAGTCAAGATCAGGCTCGGGTATGGTAAAGCAGACCTTGTAGAAACCCTGAATCTGGTTAAAAAATGCGTAGAAAGCGGTGTTTCTGCTATTTTTGCGCATGGAAGGACCGGAGCTCAGGGATATTCAGGGGGCATTGATTATGAGTCTATAAAAGCTATAAAGAAAGCTGTTAAAATACCTGTTTTTGGAAGCGGTAATATTTTTAATCCTTATATGGCGCATAAGATGTTTAAGGAAACCGGATGCGACGGTATTTTAGTGGCAAGGGGCGCACTTGGGAATCCATGGGTATTTAAGCAAATCGAGAGCTATTTAAAAGGAGCGAAAATACCAAAAGCCCCGACTAAGGCGCAAAAACTAAAGGTATTAAAAAGGCATCTTAAGCTTATGGATAAATACAAACAAACAAGGCCACCTGCTAAGATAGGGACTATGCGGAAAGTTACTATGTGGTATTTGAAGGGTTTGCCTGAAGCGGCCGGGATACGCCGGAAGATTTGCGGCGCTAAAGCATTAAATGAACTCGAAAATATCGCTACCGATTTTCTTGAGTAGAAAACTTAATTTAATTAAAGGCAGGCCCAATACATTAAAATATGAACCTTTAATATTATCAAACAAAATCGCGCCGATACCTTCTATCGTAAAACCGCCTGCCTTATCATAAGGCCTTAAACTCTTAAAGTATTTTTTTATATCCTTCGGGCCTATTTTACTTACCTTTATCCGGGTTTTATCATAACAGCCGGCGCTTTTGTTTGTTTTGTTGTTTAAAAGATAAAGCCCGGTATAAACATATAGCCTGCTTGCGTTAGATTGCTTAAGGAATTCTAAAGCCTCTTTTTTGTTTTTCGGCTTGCCCACAATCCTGCCCCTTAATAACACCAACGTATCCGCGCCTAATATAATGCCATTTTTATAATGCTTGGCTGCATGTTCTGCTTTGCGTTTTGCATTAGCTACTACCAAACCGCGCACATCCGTGGATTGATCCAGGCGCTCTTTTATGTTAAATCTGTATACCTTATGCCGTATACCGCAACAAGACAGTATCTGCGCGCGCCTTTTGGATTTTGACGCTAATATAATGTATTTTTTCATCCTTCGACGCGCTCACTTTGTTCGCTTGCTCAGGATGAACCCTGAGCAAAGTCGAACGGGTTCATATTATGCGGCGCTCTCCCCTGCAAGATAACCCGTTGAAAAAGCCTGTTGTAAATTATACCCGCCGCTTGAGGCGCACCCGGCAATAATTTCGCCTGCGAAATATAAACCGGGCACATGCCTTGATTCCATAGTCCTTGGATTAATCTCTTTTGTCGAGACGCCACCGCTGGTAACCATTGCGCATTCTATGCTAAGGGAACCGGCAACGGTCAAGGGCAAGGCCTTTAATAAACGTATGATTGCGCTCCTTTCGTGTTTTGTAATCTGGCTTGTCATCTTTGCCGGGCCTATTCCTGATAAGTGCATAAATACAGGTATAAGCTTATGCGGCAGGAGCTCTTTCATGATATTCTTAAAATAGGTTTTCCCTCTGGAGCTAAACTCCTTCAGTAATCTGGCCTGGAGTTTTTCGGGTTCCAAACCCGGCTTAAGATCAATGAAGAGGTTTATTTTTCGATTGTTTATAAGAAGGGCTGTAACACGGCCGCTTAAATCCAGCACCAGCGGGCCGGAAACCCCAAAATGCGTAAAAAGCAATTCTCCTATACCGGAGATTATTTTCTTTTTGCCATATACGAAAGTGATACGTATATTTTTTAATGACAGACCTTGTAATTGCCTTACCCACGGTTCTTCTGCCTTTAAAGGGACAAGCGCCGGCATAAGAGGCCGGATGGTGTGGCCTAGTTTCCGGGCGATGCAAAAACCATCACCCGTAGAACCCGTGGCTTTGAATGAAACTCCGCCTGTAGCCAATATTACCTTTCTTGCGTAAACATTGCCTTTATTGGCAATATCCAGCTGGAAAAAATTATTCTTTCTTCTTATATGCAGCGCATGCATATTATACAGCACCTTGAGATTGTTTTCTTTTAAGGCATTACCCAAAACCTCCACAACGGAATCTGCCTTATCCGTTACCGGAAATACCCGGTCCTGCCTCTCCGTTTTCAAACAGAGGCCTCTGGATTTAAAAAAATCGATAAGCTCTTTGTTAAAAAACATCGAAAATGCCGAGCGTAAAAAGAGTCCTTGCTTGCCGAATTTCTCAATAAACGTATCAAGAGAAGCTGCATTAGTAATATTACATCTTCCCTTACCCGTAAGCCGTATTTTTTTACCGATGCGATTATTTCTTTCAATCAAAACCACATCTTTTTTAAGCTGGCCCGCGCGTATAGCAGCCATAATGCCGGCAGGCCCCCCGCCGATTACGGCAATATCATATAAATATGGGCGGCTACCTTTAAAGCGTTTGTGTCTTGGTTTTAAATGGTAGCTGTCCCTATTTAAATTGGTCATTTTCTACCTTTGTCTAAGAAGTTAGTCGTATCTAATTTTCATTACTACAATTAAAAGAGACAAAATTAAAATTACAGCATTGCTTCCTATGATAGGCGGTTCTTTTATTAGTATTCCATAGATAAACCATAGCAAAACGCCTAACGAAAGCATAGAAAATGTCATTAAAGACAAATCTCTGGTATTTTTGGTTTTGAAAATTTTTATTACTTGCGGAATAAAAGAAATTGTACAGAAGAGCCCTGCCATTATTCCAATTATCATATTTTTCATTGAATAACCAACCTTTCCCTTATTGCTATAACTGGGTTATGCCCAAAAGGACAGGCCTAAGAGGGACAGGTTCCCGATTGAGAATAGGGCAGGTTCCCGAACAAGTTCAGAAACGTCCCTAAATGCTATGTTGATAACGGTCGCTTAAAATTAATATCTACCTTCCTGCCCAAAGCCTTTAAGACGCCGGCTAAAGTTATCAAAGATATGTTTTCTCTGCCTTTTTCTATACGAGAAATTAACTGTTGGGAAATCCCTAATTTTTTTGCTAATGTCCTCTGAGATAACCCTTGCTCTTTTCTAATCTTACGTATTTGAGAGCCTACTTTTCCACATAAATCATTGATAATTATTTTTTTTCTTTTTCTGAATTTAATACCCTCTTTGCGATATTTCTCTATAAGTTTCTCATATATAGCCTGCCAAAAAATTATCCTCTGATTATTCCATTTGTCTTCACGCATAACTTTTTTAATCCTGGGCCAGTTTTTACAGAATAAAATAGGTTTTATATATTCCGTAAAGACTTGGTGTGGTTCGTTTTTGCGCGTTAAAAGCAATGAAGCGAGCAAAATAAAATTTTTATGCTCAGGATTATCGAAAATTTTCTTTGCTTCTTTAAGACTTATTTTTCTATCCCACAACCAATCTCTATTCATATTCTTTCTATCTGGCTTTTGATAATTTCGTCTATTTCTTTATCAAAATGCCTTTCCATGATTTTATAATTTATTCTTTTATCCATATTTAAATTTAGAATTCCATCTATCATTTGCGTCCTATCATATGTACGAAACCAGTTAATCAATCCTTCTTTCATTGCATTGTCGCCATATTTGCTTATAAATTTTGAAAGCGGCGTAAATGTATGCGAAAGAAAGTAAAGATCACAAAAATCCTTCGCATCAATTCTGCCCCCTATAAATTTTTTCTTTCCGATTATATCTTGAACGGGAATTATACCGATTAGGGCATAGAGTTTTCTTATGTATATATCCTCTAATGACAGGACCCTTACCCCTTCAACAACCTTTGGTTTTTTAATGAGGTTAAAAACATCTTCGACAAAATCAATTTTTAGGACGTTTCTATGCGCGAAATAAATATTATATATTCGCATTCTTGCTTTATCTTTTTTTAAGGTTTGGCTCACAAGTTTAATTTCTTTTTTTAAATTTGTTTCTAAATAAGAAACGACTTCTGCAATCCTTTTGGATGAAAAACTATGAGTAAAAAAATCTAAATCTATAGACAGTCTATGCTGAAAATAAAACAAAGAAAGAGCCGTGCCTCCGGCAAGATAGAAATCGTCTATTTTGCCCGACAGAGTTTTTAAAACGGTATTCTGATATTCCAAAATCTTTTCTTTTTTCATTGTACTATAATTATACAACATAAATGTTGTATTGTCAAGTATTATACAACTTTTAAGTTGTAATTTATTGAACTAAACAAAAAACCCCGCTGTTAGTATAGGGACGTTTCTGAAACTAAAGAAGAAAGTGTCCCCAGAAAAGGGACATTTTCCCCTTTGGTTTCAGAAACGTCCCTTCTGGTTATGAAAAAAATTATTTATTTCATCAATATCAAAGGTGTGCCTGCACTTAGGCAGGGCTCTTATAAAGGCTCTGCCATAATATCTGGTTTTAATTCGCGGGTCTAAAATTGCCACTACGCCCCTGTCCGATTTAGACCTTATTAACCTGCCAAATCCTTGCTTAAACACCGTTATCGCCTGCGGTACTTGATATTTCAAAAAGGGATTTTCGCCCCTGGATTTTATTAGTTCTATCCTGGCTTCTGTTATAGGGTCATCCGGGACCGAAAAAGGTAACTTTGTAATTATTACACATTCCAAAGACTTTCCGGGGACATCTACGCCTTGCCAGAAAGTAGCGACTCCGAACAAAACAGACCTCTCGTTCTTCTTGAAATCCTTAAGAAGCTCATATCGGGGTTTATCCCCTTGCCTTAGTAAATTTATATCCTTGTAACTTAAGGCAATATCCCCATATATTACATTTAACATTCTGTAACTGGTAAATAAAATAAATATCCTCCCTTTCATGATATCTATTATTTTTTTAATGTTTTCTAAGGCTTGTTTTTGAAATATTTCGAATTTCTCGGTCGGATCCTCTATTTTCCCGGGGAGGTATAATAAGACATTTTGCTTATAGTCAAACGGTGAACCTAACAATAATTCTTGACTGTCCTTTATTCCAAAACGGGCTTTTATAAATTCAAAATTATTATTTGTGGCTAATGTGGCGGATGTAAGTATAATCGGCTTTATTTTGCTAAATAGCTGTTTGTGTAATTCTTCCGCAATTTCTATAGGGGCTGCAAAGAGGGAATACTTTATGCCTCTTCTCCTTGTTGATATTTCAACCCAATAAACATAATCTTCTCTACTATGATTTAAAATAAACGATAAGGCCGTTGATATATTAATACACCTTTTTAAATACGACTTTATTAAAACTTCTTCCTCTTCTATTTTTATATAATCCAATAATTCAGATAAAGATTTAGCAAGTCGATTTAACGGTTGTTCTAAATAATTGAAAATAATATTTTTCGTCCTTATCCTTTTTGAATCGGGAGATGTGCCAAACACCTCGCCGATTTCCTGAAAGAATTTATCAAATGCCTCTCTTGACTCGGCTAAATGCATTTCGATATTTTTTGCTGTCCGGGTACTTAGACTTCTAAATCTGGCCAATAACCCTTTTTTTGTTTTTGGATTATATATTGAATCAAGCAAATATTTAATTTTAGTATTACTTATTTCGTAACCAAGGTAACTTGTAGCTACATCCTCTAATGTTTGGGCCTCATCAAATACTACCGCATGAAAATCAGGCAAGACCTGGCCGCCTGATGCAAGATTGGTAAAAAATAGTGAGTGGTTTGTTATCAAAATATGCGAGCTTCTTTCTTGCTTTTTTGCTTTTTTATAAAAACAATCATTTTTATAAAGACATTTTTTTCCTAGGCACAAATCCGGCTCCCTGCATACATTATCCCATACATCGGTCTTGGGTATAAAATCAAGCTCTGATTTAATCCCGGATTTGGTTTTAAAAGACCACTTGAGTATCCTTTTCATTTCTTTAAATTGCATATTCGAATCAAACAAATCATATGTGCGCTCGCTATTGAGACGCCGCAGGCACAAATAATTTTCAGAACCTAAACATAATGCGTAACCAAATTCGATTTCCAGGGATTTTTTCAGAAGCGGTAAGTCTTTTAGGTATAACTGATTTTGGAGGGTTTTTGTATTTGTCGAAACTATGATTTTTTTATTCTTTTCAACGGCATAAATTATAAAGGGTATTAAGTACGCCAGGCTTTTCCCTATGCCCGTCCCTGCCTCTACTATTAAATGCTCGTTAACCTCAATAGCTTCAGCAATTGCTTTTGCCATTTGGAGCTGCTGAAGCCTAAATTCATAATTCTTCAATCTTTGAGAAATAACACCATCTTGTTGTAGTATATTTACAGTTTTATCGCGAATTTTTAAAGGCATTTGATTATTTACTTCCACCTGGGGCATTTTGAATTCCATTTAATTGCGTGTGGGATGAGGGAATTGTCCGTCCAAAGCTGCCTTTATCATCATTTTAATCTCATTGCTAAAATCCTGAGCCAATATCCATTTCAGGTATGGGCGGTCTCTGTTTACGATTTCTTTGAGGCTATACTTTTTCCTGTATTTGCCGAACATAGGATAAAGTTCACCATTCCACCAGCAAAATTTCCGTTCTTTATCAAAGTAATTGTTTACACGTTCATATTCAAAATCTTTCAAAGACTCAATGCCTTTTTCTTCTGTTCCGTATCTGTTGATTTGCGCATTGAGTATTTCCATCGTTGCTTCTGCATCTCCTAATGCGGAGTGAACATTACGAAGTTCTTTGTTGCAATATAGTTGATAAGCCGCCACTAAATCTCTCTTTTCGTGTATATGATAAATTTTTTGCGCATCATAAATATTACGATTACGCCATTCGAAACTTAAACCGGCTTCGATAATTTCCCGTTCGAGCATAGGTAAATCAAATCGTAGAATATTAAATCCTGCAAGGTCAGAATTGCCGATAAATTCTAATACCTCTGCCGCAATATCCCTAAAAGGCGGCGCATCCTTAACATCCGCGTTTGTAATATCAATAATTCGGCTAACATCGACAGGGATTGGTATGCCCGGATTAACGCGTTTTATGTAATCACTCCTTGAGCCGCCTGGGACTAATTTAATCATGCCAATTTCTACAATTTTGTCTTTTTCTACCCAGACGCCCGTTGTCTCAAGATCTAAAATTACTAAAGAATTCGTTATTTTCATATTAATTTTGGGTGTGGTGGTGGTGGTGACTTAGGGTCATGGGGTCAGGTTTTGGTGATTCCATTCTGACCCTTATTTTTTATTTAAAGGGCAAATTGTAAATGGGCACTTCTGAGCAAAGGGACAATTTAGTTTATCTTTAAATATAAATGCACATGCCCCTATAATTATTGCAACTATCAAGAATGCAACAATGGGGTTTTTAATGACCCCGATTTGGCTTAGTAGCAGCATGATTACTGCTGCTATAATTAATGCTATGGTAATCATTTTAACCTCTTTTCTACCGGGTTTTTTAGAAATATATTAAAAAAGGTAATCTATTTGCTGAGCTTGACGGCTGTGCCGTAGGCCAAAAGTTCAGCGGCACTGCCAATGACGCTATTGGTCATATAGCGGATGTTGATGATCGCGTCAGCCCCCTGTTCCTCAGCCTGGGCGATCATCCGATCAGTAGCTATCTTGCGAGCCCGTCCCATCATTTCCGTGTACTCGGTCAGCTCACCACCAAGAATAAGCCGCACCAAGGCAGAAAGGTCTTTTCCGAGCCAGATGGCAAAAACAGTGTGCCCTTTAACCAAACCCAGAATCTTGGTGATCTCGCGGCCAGGGATATCTGTAGAATTCAATAGCAAAATCCGGGATTGGGACTCAGCAAGGGGAAACTCCTCTGCTGATGCCTTGCTTTTCCTTTGTTCGAGAGCCACTGTCACCAGGACCAGCAGAATACCGCCTATAAGGCAGAAAACTGCTATTCTAAGCCACCAAGGTACAACCGGATCATCGGTAGCGACCACGTACCAGGGTATCCCGGCAAATATTGCAGTGAAGAACCCGAGCACGAAAGCCATTGAACCAATCTGTCGAAGTATCTTCATAATTCCTCCCTTTGCAATTATAAATACGGCTTGTCAAGGCCAACATTTTGTGTTGGATTTGGATATACGGTTAGGCCTGCCGGTCAGCAGGTCCCTATCTCCTAATTAATAATTTTATAAATGATGCCAGGCCTATCCCCAAAAATGAATATAGCGTAAGCCAGTATCCTTTGCAAGCCTGAATTTTTGCAAATAATCCTTCCTTATTTAAGGCTGATACTTGCTTATACATTAAAATAAACACAGCTAATGCTATCAAAAACGTAAACAAATCAAGCATCTTCTTGCGCCTTCGCTTTAAACCAAAGATAGCGCATATCATCGCCGCAACGGGTAAACCATACAACAAATATATCACCGCGCCTATTTTCTTTATCTGCTTATTCTTTGATACGGGTATTTGATAACCTGCTAAGGTCTGTTTAAGCCTTATCGGGGTTAACGTTTCAGTTAAAATATCTACGATGCCCTTAGCTGCTTTTATAGCCCCTTTTGCTACGCCGGTCGGCTCTAAATCCTGAACTGCCCTGGTAGAATCATCTACGGGTTTTACTATACTCCCGGCGCCTTTTATCCATGGCATAAAAAATGCAACCACGGCTAAAAGCGAAAAAAATATCATTATGAACTTTAAGGCTTTCATTAATCTGCGTGATTCAGCGCTTCCTGAATTAAGGGAAGGATAGATTTCATCTCTTCTTTAGTCATTCTTCCCAATTTGGCAAATCTAAAATCGCCTTCTTTATTTTTATTTTCCCTGTTAATCTGCAATTTCTTTGGGCCTTGATTATAAGAATAGACACTTACGGTCAATCGTTGCGATTCGGTTTCCAAAGATTTTGAAAATACACGTTTATCCAAACTGTTGTCATACGGCATATCTCCTCCTTTTTATTTAAAAAGTAACCTCACTGATGACGAGATTACTTATGTTTTGTGTAAATATAATATGGCTATAATAGAGTTAAGTAAAGCCTAAATAAATAGGGACACACCCTGTCTCCATAAAATTATCAGAAACCGGGATATGTCCCTGTTTATTTTTAATCTTTCGATTAGATTAATATCTGCTGCGAAAACCGCCGCTGCGACCGCCGCCAAAACCGCCGCCGCCGCCGCCTCTGTCATTATAGTCTCTTTTTTTAGGTGGCCTGGCTTCGTCAACCTTCAAGGTGCGTCCTTCAAAATCAGTTCCATCCAATGCACTTTTTGCAGCTTCGGCTTCAGATGCGCTGGACATTTCAACAAATCCAAAACCTTTACCTTCAAGTACGGTAACGCTCTGAACTGTTCCATGACTACCAAACAATTCTTCCAATTGTTCTTTAGTCACAGAGTACTTAAGATTTCCTACATAAAGTTTACTAACTTGCATTTTCTACTCCTTACCTGCCAAAAGGCAGGTTTTTAAAAAACCCGGTTATAAAAACCGGGCTTTTTTAGTTATAGCTTTACTACATTTAAAGCTTTTTTGCCTCTGGAAGTATCCTCAACTTCACACTCTACTTCCTGGCCTTCATCTAAAGTTCTATAGCCGTCACCTTGAATTGAGCTTTGATGCACAAATACATCTTCGCCTGACTCAAGAGTAATAAAACCATAACCCTTTTGGCTAGCGAACCATTTAACTTTTCCTTTTGCCATTTCTTACTACCTTCCTTTCCTATAAAATTATAGCAAACAACGTCAAAAAATAAAAAAACCGCAAGGTTCCATGTTTCTACCTTGCGGTATAAACTTCCTTCCCTTACTTGCTACGGTCATAACAATACACTAATTTATCTTATTTGTCAAGTAAAAAAATAAAATAAAATAAAATTTTTGTGTAAATCATGTATTTCAGATTAATTCAGTATCGCTCTCAAGAACATATTTGAAAATAAGAGGTGCGACTATGCTGGCATCTGATTCTATTACGAATCTGGGGGTGTCGATTCCGAGTTTATCCCAGGTGATTTTTTCATTGGGGGCGGCGCCGCTATAAGAACCATAAGAGGTGGTAGAATCACTAATCTGGCAAAAATAGCCCCAGTGTTTGCATTCTTTTTTCAAATCCTGCTTTATCAACGGGACGACGCAAATTGGAAAATCTCCGGCAATTCCACCGCCTATCTGGAAAAATCCTATTGAACCGTTCTTTGTATTCTTTAGATACCAGTCTATTAGATAATCCATCTGTTCTAATCCATTCTTAAGGAAATTAAAATGTTTTAAACGCCCCGTTCGTGTCTCAGCTACTAATACATTGCCTAATGTGGAGTCTTCCCACCCGGGAGTAAAAATGGGTAAATTCTTTTCGCAGGCGGCAATAACCCAGCTGTTTTTCGGGTCGATTTCGTAGTATTGTTCCAGTTGGCCATTGCGTATAAGCTGATAAATAAACTCATACGGAAAGTGTCTTTCCTGCTGCTTCTCTGCTTTTTTCCATACTGTATGAAGTTCTTTTTCTAATTTTCTGAAAGCCTCTTCTTCCGGAATGCAAACATCGGTAACCCGGTTAAGGTGGCTATTCTTGAGTTTGAGTTCTTGTTCCGGCGTAAAATCACGGTAATGGGGAACTTTCTTATAACTTTTGTGAGCTATTAAATTGAATATATCCTCTTCCAGATTAGCCCCGGTGCAGCAGATACCGTGTATTTTATCCTGTCTTATCATCTCTGCTAAAGTAATTCCGATTTCACCTGTGCTGAGCGCGCCTGCCATAGCCAGAAACATCTTGTTGCCTTTTTTAAGATACTGAACCCATCCCTCTGCCGCATCGACCAAAGCTGCTGCGTTAAAATGCTTAAAGTTATTTTTTATAAATTGTTTTACATTCATCGTTTTCTTTTTAGATTCCTGCTTCCGCGGGAATGACAACTGCTATAATAAAGTTATAATTAAAATAAGTCAAGAAAAAATCTGCCCTGATTTAAGAGACCATATGCTACCCGGCCTATCTTTATATAAATCTCGCGTATTTTCCCTTTCCCGGCTTTATGGCTTTGTTATATACAACATTTGCTATGGCAATATCCTGGATGGCAAGGCCGGTAGAATCAAAAACAGTAATCTCTTCTCCTTTGGTCCTTCCCTTTTTCTTACCGGAGACAATTTCTCCTATATTGGCGTAGATTTTGCTCTTTGACAACTCACTCTTGCCTAAAGGAACATTTATCTCCCCACTGTGAGAGGCCTGTTTTAAATCATCTACCACAATCTTGGCCTTTTTTAATATTTTAGGAGCAAGCTCTTGTTTTCCTTCAGCATCTGCTCCTATAGCATTTATGTGCGCGCCTTTTTTAATCCATTCTAAATGCACAATGGGTTTTCGGGAAGGTGTAGTAGTAACAATTATATCGCTATCTTTAACACAGGCTTTTACTGTAGAAAAAGCTTCTAAATCTACTCTTTTAAATCTTTCAAACTCTTTTATGAATGTTGCTGTTTCCCCGCGCTTAAATCCCCATACCTTAACATGCCGAATATCAAAAAGTTCTAATAACGCCTGCAGTTGAGTCCTGGCTTGCACTCCGCATCCTACCAGGGCAACTTTTTTGGATTCTGCTCTGGCCAGAAATTTAGCCGCTACGCCTCCCGCAGCTCCGGTTCTTAAAGCAGTAAGATAAGCAGCCTCCATTATACAAAGAGGAAAACCGGTTTTAGGGTCGCTTAAAATTATTACAGCCATAACTGTAGGAAGGCCTCTTTTTATGTTTTGGGGATGGACATTTACCCATTTTATACCGCAGCCTTTAAGGCCTTCTACCCAGGCCGGCATTGCCCGAAAATCACCGTTAAATTTAGGGAGGGGTAAATATAGTTTAGCCGGCATATGGGTCTTTCCCTCACCGAGAAGCCTGAAAACCTCTTCTATGGCTTTTATAGTCTCTTTTATCCCTATCAATTTTTTTACTGTCGCTGCGTCTAAAATTAATGTCTTCATTTGTATAGGGACGTTTCTGAAACCAAAGAGGAAAGTGTCCCCACAAAGGGGACATTTTCCCCTTTGGTTTCAGAAACGTCCCTTTTTGCTACACAGGTTCTGCCTTTCTCTTCCATTTGCCTAGCTCGAACCAGCCGAGTATAAGCAAGCCATTCAAAACCGAAGCTAAAGCTATAGCCCACCACACTCCGGTTACGCCCAAAGGGGTGGTTTTAGAAAGAATTAAAGCCATGGGTATCTGGAATCCCCATAGGGTTAGCAAGGTGATAATCATGGGGATGACAGTATCTCCTGCTCCGGCTAAGGCTCGATTGAGAACAACTCCAAATGCTATAAATATATAGAAAGGTGTGGTAATTCTGAGATATTGAGCTCCAAGAAAAATTATCCTTCCATCCTTATTAAATACACCCATAATCCGATAAGCGAGGAGGAAGAAGACGATTGCAATAAAAGCCATAATAATCGCATCGAAAATGGTAGCGATCCAGGCGCTCCTTTTGGCTCTTGCCGGCTTTCTGGCGCCTAAATTTTGACCGACCAAAGTGGCGGCAGAACCGCCAAGGGCAAAGGCCGGCATAAGTATAACCATTTGTAGTCTCATGCCAATTCCATATGCAGCAACTGCCGAGGTACCAAAGGTTGCCACAATCCCTATTAAAACTATGCCCATCAGGCTCCTGAGAAACATCTGCAGAGAACTGGGAAGGCCTATCTTAAGAATTGCTTTAAGAAATTCTAATTTAATTTTCCATTCTTTAAGATGGATATGGACTATACAGCGTCCGTTACAAAGCATCCACAGCACCAGAAAAGCGGAAACAGCTTGAGCTATTACTGTTGCCACTGCAGCGCCTGAAGTATTCATCCTGGGTACGCCTATGCCAAATATAAATATAGGGTCTAAAATGATATTTATGATGTTAGCCAGAATCATGAACTTCATCGGTGTAAATGTATCCCCTGCGCCCCGGAGGATAGAGTTGCCCGTAAAAAGCAGAAACATTGTTACTCCGCCTAAAAGAAGAATTTTCAAATATCCAATCCCTGCTTCTAAAACATCAGGGCCCGCACCCATGATTAAGAGCAATCTCTTTGTAAATACAAGCCCGACTGCTACTGTCAAAATCGCCATAATTATGGCCAGAGAGATAGACTGGGTAGCAACAGTATCCGCCTTCTCCTTATTCTTTGCCCCGACATATCTTGCTACAAGCGCCATGGTGCCTGTTGAGATACCTACAATCATAGTAAAAAGGACCATAATAATCATTCCGCTCATAGCCACTGCCGCAATAGAAGATGCGCCTAGCCTGCCCACCCAAAACATATCGATCAAACTCTGGGTAGTCTGCAGAACAGCTATTACCATAAGGGGCAATGCCAAAGAGGCTATCTTAAGCGAAATAGGGCCTCTGGTAAGGTCCTTATTTTGGTTCAAAATTTGCTTTATCATAGTATCATTGCAAACATCCTACCACGCCGCGTAGTAGTAATGGGGACGTCCTGCAGTGGGACACCCTGCAGGACGTCTCCAACCGATATATTAATGCAATTTGATTAATGGGGATTTTGGTAATGGGGATTTGCCTCGAAGGGTACAGGCTAACTCAAGATGTCTGAACCTTGTGGCTGCTGAAATATTAGCAATTTTACAGTATGAGCCATCTCTGGCGGCGAACAAATAATAATGAACTCCGGGATTTTATTATTCGCGGCCAGCCCCTCACATGCGTTCAGGATCCCTCGGCGAGGGATCCCGAGTATACCGAGGGAGAGGCCGCTCCTACGGAGGAATATTTTAGCAATCTCACCTCATTCTATAATTATACAACAGGAGAAGTTATTTTTATTCAGCGGCTGGTATTTCTATTTCCGGAGGCACGACTACTTGCCTTTCAAGTATTGCCATTTCCCCAAGAAGTGCTTCTTTATCATTGTTAAGATCCTGAATAGTAGCATTTGCCTCTTTAAGTTGTCGGTTTAGCCCGGATCGAGCAATTGATAAATTATTTATATCTGCTTGGAGTTCATTCGCCTTTGCTTTAAGTGTTCCGTTTTGTACAAACAGAATAAATGCAGCCAGTACACAAATAATACATACAACTGCTAATATCCAATTTGCCTTTAAGTTAGCCATTTTTTACCTCCTTCCTAATTAAAAGACAACCCTCTTTTTTGAAAGTCATCTTATAGATTTGCGCCATTTTTAACCTTTCCTCTGCCCCATAACCCAAATCATACCGAAAAGTTATATATTATGCAAGAGAAAGTTATTTTTAATTATCTCTTAACTTAATACATTTTGCAGTTGCAGTTGCAATGGCTGCACCGTTTGCATTTTTTGCTTCTGCTTTAGTATATATTATCTTTCTGTCTTCTTTATCTATCCAGCTTTTGAATGAGAGTTTCTCGCCAACCTTGACCATTTTCTTTAGCCTGATATTAAACTCGGCGCTTACGACGTGTTTGCCCATTTTCCAGGGCAGATTAACCATTATCTCATCCAGGATGAGCCCGATTAAACCACCGTGTACAATGTCTTTAAAGCCCTGGTGATGTTTTTGAGGGATAAATTCGGTGTACATCATATTATCTTTATCAATAGTAAATTTAAGGTGCAGACCATATTTATTCTTATCCCCGCAGACAAAGCAATACTTATCATCATCCAGATTCATATGGCCCCTTCTACTTTACAAACCTGTATAAAAGATTTAATTGATGAACTATACTTTTCTCTTGAATCTAAAAAGGCGGTATTGTGGCTGCCCATTATTTCAACAAGTTGCTTTGGCTCTTTTGCAGCTTCGTAAAGTTTTTTTCCTAATGCAAAAGGCACTATTTCATCGTTTATGCTGTGGATAATCAGCTTTGGGGCATCGACTTTCTTAATCTTTGTCAGCGAATCAAATTTGCTTTTGATGAGAAACGACGGCAAAAACGGATAGATTCTCCTTGCCATATCTCTTGCGCTGCTAAAGGCCTCCTCTGTTATTAATGCTCCTACCTTTACTTTTGAGGCAAGGTCTATAACCGCTGCTCCACCGATAGATTCACCAAATAATATAATATGCTCAGGCTTGACATTACGGGTATTTACTAAATAATCATAGCCTGCTTTTGCATCTAAATATATGCCTCTCTCTGAAGGCCTGCCTTCACTGTTACCATACCCTCTATAATCGATTATGAATACATTTACACCTATCTCGCGGAATATTATTATCTTCTCAAGCCTATGCCCGATATTACCGGCATTTCCGTGGCAGAAAAGAAATGTATATCTTGCATTGTCACAAGGAATGAACCAGCCATTTATCTTGATATTATCCGATGTAGTTATGTATACATCTTCAAAGGGTAGATTTATAAGCTCGGGAGTGAATTCGATCTTTTTCATAGGAAAGAATATACTTCGGCTCTCTATATACCGCACATAAACCATAAGCAAAATTATGGATAAGATTATAAAAAGAGTAGTTTTAACCATTCTGCTTTCCTTTCTCGCTGAACTATATTATAATATAATACCTATAGAGTATCAAGGAAATTGCTATATGCAAAATTTTACCCATTGTATACCGACAACTGTTTATTTTGGCAAAGGCCAGGTGAAGGCCCTTTCCGAAGAACTAAGAAAACGGGCTAAGAGGATATTAATTGTCACAGGACGGGGCAGTGTTAAAAAATACGGCATATTTGACGATGTAATCAAACAGGTTAAAAAAACAGGCATAGAGTATGTTGAGCTTTCCGGTATTAAAGGAAATCCTCGCCTTAAGAGTGTTTATCAGGGGATAGAAATTTGCAAAAAGCAATGTGTGGATTTCATCTTAGCAGTCGGGGGCGGAAGCGTCATCGATACAGCCAAAACTATTGCAGCGGGCGTTAAATACAGCGGCGATGTGTGGGATTTTTTTATAAAGGATAAAGGCCTATTTCCTGCTGATGCATTGCCGATAGGGTGTGTCCTTACCATTGCAGCTACAGGCTCTGAAATGAACGAAAATGCCGTCATTACAAAAGAGAATACCCGGCGTAAACTCGCATTTGGCTCTCCTTTGCTAAGGCCTGTGTTTTCCATACTTGACCCGGAATATACCTATACTGTCAATAAATACCATACCGCCGCAGGTGTTGCCGATATAATGGCCCATGTTTTTGAGCAATATTTTAGCCATACTCCTGCATATGCGCAGGATAGAATGGCAGAGGCACTATTAAAGACTTGTATCCATTATGGCCCGATTGTATGCGAGAAACCACGTGATTACGATGCAAGGGCTAATATTATGTGGGCAAGCAGCCTGGCATTAAATGATTTAATAGGCGAAGGGAAGGAACAAGACTGGGCATCCCACGGTATAGAGCATGAATTAAGCGCAGTCTATGATATCAGCCATGGCGTCGGGCTTGCCATAATAGCTCCGAATTGGATGAGGCATGTTTTGAGCAAGAAAACTATAAAAAAATTTGTTGAATACGGCATAAATGTCTGGGATATAGAAAAAAATAAAGATAAAATGGATATAGCCAATGAAGCTATTGATAAAAGCAGGAATTTTTTTAATTCATTGGGATTGCCTTCAAAATTAAGCGAAGTGAATATTCCCGATGAAAAATTCGAAGATATGGCAAAAAACGCAATTAAACACTACGGCCAGGTGGGCTCTTTTAAACAATTATCTAAAGAAGATATTGTGGAAATATTAAGGATGTCACTTTGAAAAAAGGGGGGTTGGTAACAGTTAAAAGTAATATTCCCAAATATACCCAGATATGGTATATTAATGGTAGTAAAAAAGACAGATATATACACCTTGAAAGAAAATTATAACTTTTTTGCAATAAATCTAAGTCTTTTTTCGTCATATATAGTAGAGGGAAAGATATATGTTAGTCCATCAAAGCTATCGCTATGAACTAAAACCCAACAATAAACAAAGGACCCTGCTCTCTAAACATGCAGGGTGTGCAAGATTTGCCTATAACTGGGGCCTTAGTCAAAGAATAGAAGAATACAAACAAACAGGTAAATCAAGTAATGCCATAGCCCAACACAGACAACTAAACCTCCTTAAAAAGACCCAATTCCCCTGGATGTATGAGGTATCTAAATGTGCCCCACAAGAAGCATTAAGAGACATAGATAAAGCATTTAATAACTTCTTTCGGGGTCTAAAATCAAAAAAGAAAGTAGGCTACCCAAAGTTTAGGAAAAAGGACAGAAACGACTCTTTTAGACTTACAGGCTCAATACATGTATATAGAGGCTCTGTAATATTACCCAGAATAGGAAGTATTCGGACAAAAGAACTCACAGACATAAAGGGTAATATTCTCTCAGCTACAGTATCAAAAGATGTAGATAGATGGTTTGTATCATTACAGGTAGAACGAGAAAGAAAAGAATACATAACCAATAAAGACCAAACCATAGGAATTGATGTTGGCTTAGACTCATTCTGTGCACTATCAGATAGAACTAAGATAGGATCCCCAAAACCCCTAAATAAAGCCCTAAAGCTACTCAAGAGAAGACAAAGACAACACTCAAAGAAAAACAAAGGCTCATCTAATAGAAGAAAGTCAGCCCTAAGACTTGCAAAACTTCACAGAAAGATTCGAAACAGACGAAAAGACTTCTTGCACAAACTCTCAACTAAACTGGCAAAAACCAAGTCAGTAATAGTAGTTGAGGATC
>CAZMYR010000029.1:0-22589 GCA_964570585.1 uncultured Planctomycetia bacterium | reverse complement strand
CGCCGGCTAATCGTTAAAATAACAAAACTGGAGATTTTTAATATAACCATTAGCATGCAGCTCTTAAATAACCCTAAAATTGGCATCAGGGTTACACCTCCTAACATCCCTCCTATCCATCCGCCTAAAAGATCACCGGCGTAAAGAAGGCCTGCAGTCTGACTTATGTTAGGGGATGTCTTTAGATATATTTTATTCCCTAACGGAAATTCCGCTCCTACCAGAAATCCTGATATAAAGGAAAGTGCTAAAAATGTTATTTGACGGAAGGGGACATTTAATCTGAGCAATATAAACGGTAATATAAGTGAAAAAATGATAAGAGCTACCTCCAATCTTACAAAGCTTTTGAGGTCGTCTTTTATCTTTTCTAAGCTTAAGGTCATTGCCAGACCCCCTAAAGTAAGGCCGACCATAAAAGCAGTAATTAGCAGGCCCACCCAGTAATATAGGAAGCCATATAATATCTGAAAAGCAAATATTAAAATTAGCTCAAAAAGCATTCCGCAAAATCCAGTGGCTATTATAGCATATGGTATAGCATACCGTCCGACTCCCTTATTCTTGAGGCTAATAATTAAATATAAAAGGACAAAAATAATAACCGGTATAATGAAAAACTTCAGGTTTATCTTTTCGAATAATTTAAATATTCTTTGAGTATGCGGCGAAAAGAGCGCATTCCAGAAAGATAAGCTGTAAAATACCCCTATCGGATAAAAGTCCTTATTTATTTTTCTTTTCGTTTCTTTGATAGACTCTAAATACCATTCAAGCCTACCTGGAGCAAATTTATATTCAATGTAATTCTGAGTTATAAGGGAGGTTTTAAAACCCCGCTGTTTAAGCCTCCGGGTAAGTAGAGAAGGATTGATAGCGATTAAATCCTTTGAAACAGAACTTAGAAGGATATTGGTATCGCCCGGAATAATTCTTATACAAGGAAAGTTAATTTTTAGGGTATCATGGATACAGGCATTGAGTTTTCTTAATTCGTAGCTTAAGTAACTCAAGGAGCCGGGCAGATTAATAGCTAATATACCATTTTCATTTAGCCGATTTTTAGCCGTTGAGAAGAATTCTTTCGTAAAAAGCCTGTTTGTTTGCAAATCCTGCGGATTGGATATCCCAATCATTATGACATCATATCTATTTTTAGTATTTTTAAGAAAGAATCTGCCATCAACATAATGGATTTTAACCCGAGGGTCGGATAGCTCTTTCCGGGTAATGGGAGTAGAAAATCTCTTAGCCGCTTTTATGATTAAAGGGTCAAGTTCGCAATAGTCTATTTCTTCCACCTGGTGTTTTAAGACCTCATTTATCAGGCCTCCGGCGCCGCCGCTTATTATCAATATAGTTTTTGGAGAAGGATGAGAAAGCAAGGGAAGGTGGGCGAATTCCTCAACAAAGAAAATATCCGGAGTAGGGCTGCTAAAAATCGGGATGCCATTGCTAAAAAAGGTATATTGTTTGCCTTTTTCCGTAACAGCTACATTACCATAAACGGAATTGCGATAGTAAATAACTTTATGGTGTGGCCATTGTTTTTTGAGAGAATGCCAGTGAATATTGTCTGCTTTTAAGATAAGGAAAACGTTTAAAAATAAAAATATACAAGTTATATATCCTAATAATTTAGTTGATAATAATCTACCGGGTTTATAGAAAGCTCCTAGCAGGATTAGGCACATCAAAATATTTAACAGGCTTACGCTAAAGGTTATTTGAAAGGAATTAAAATATCTGATAAGTAAATAAGTAAAGACAATCCCGCCTATCAATGTGCCAAAGGCATCATAGACATAGACCCTTCCTATTACTCCGCCACCCTGGGATGGTCTGCCTTTTGTATCTACCCCTGCGTCATTGCGAGTCCCGACCGAAGGTCGGGACGAAGCCTGTCCCCACGGGAGCGGGGACAACTCCGAGTATATCCTGCAGCCGAAGGTAAACAGTGCTCCGTGGGGGACAGATATAGGTAAAAGCAGTATAAAAGAAGACCACAATATAGGCACTATACCTAAGCCCTCACCGAGAGTTAATCCAAGAATGGTATTTAATATACGGGTTAAGTAAATTGCTAAAGGAAAAGAAAGACAGAAGATAAGCTGCAGGACTACCAAGGTTTCGATTTTCCGCTTTATACGCTCGAGCCTTTTGCCGAGAAAAAAGGCGCCGGCTGCCTCAAGGATTAACCAGTTGGCTAAAATAATACCTATCGAGAGTTCATTGCCATAAAACTTTATTAGAAGCTCTCGCAACAGCAATACCTGAGCTACAATGCCGCTGAACCCAATTATTATTAAGGCAGCTATAAATCTTTTTTTCATTAAAACGTAAAAAGGGCCAGACACTCTTTTTTAGCATTTTTAGATAAGCATCTGACCCCTTTGTATGTTGGCCCGTTGCTACTCTTTATAACCTACGCCAGACTGATAACCTTGGTTGTAACCTTTTTCAAAACCCTGCTGATAACCGGCTTGGTATCCACGCTGGAAGGCCTCTGTCGAGCCCATACCTTCTACGGCCTCAACCTTTTCTACCCTTTCACCGGTCATGGCATCAAAGAGCATACCGCCTACAATATTTACCCCCGCTCCGACAAGGGCGCCTTTGCCGGCTTTACCACCCGATACTTCAGAAGAAACAGCGCCGGTAGCTGCCCCTAAAAGCCCTTGTTTTAGGAGCCTCTGGGCTGTCTTATCATCGCATTGGCCAATATTGCAGATAGTTACAATCAGCAACGCTGTCACAACTATTGTAATTATTACTTTCATCTCTTACCTCCTTTCATCATTCTGTATATAAGTATGACACGTTTTTATTACGATGTCAATATTCCAAATTCATTTACCTAAAATCATCTTTAATGCTACGCCGATTAAAAATACACCGAATAGCTTTTTAAGCAACTGGTCAGGAATTGGCGTAACAAAAGATGCGCCGATTAATCCACCGATAAAAAACCCTACGCAGATTAAGGCGGCAACTCTTATATCCACATTTCCTGCTTGATAATACTTAATAGCTGCTAATAAGCCTATGGGTGGAATCATTAAAGCCAAAGTCGTGCCTTGTGCCTGATGCTGGGTAAATCCTAAAACATAGACTAAAGCCGGAATGATAATTGTCCCGCCACCAATGCCTAAGAATCCACTTGATATCCCTGCAATTAAACCCAACACTAAGCAAAAATAAATGTTCATAAATAACCTCCTAAAATTGGGACAGGTACAATTTTAATCCAGGTCTTCTTCCTTCTCTTCTATCCCCGCTTCTCCTTGCACAATCTGCCCCCTGAAATCTGAAAGATTTCGGGGACTAGTCCTGCTAAATTCTACGAATTTTGCAGGGAAAGATTGTGCAGGACTAATCCTGAAAAATCCTTCGGATTTTGCAGGGCGCGGGGACAAGTTCCAATTTTTCATAAGATTCATGCGATAATTCCTCAACGAAGATAGAAGGCCTGGCTATTACATTGCCGTAATTATAGTCATATCTTGTCATAGGATGGATTAAATACAAATAATTTTTGGCCCTGGTAACTGCTACGTAAAAAAGCCGTCTCTCTTCTTCTAATTGCCGCAAATCCTCCATGGATTTTGAATGGGGAAACTGATTGTCAATCAAGCCTATTATCATAACAGCATCCCATTCTAACCCCTTTGCCTGATGAATGGTTGTAAGTATCAGATAATCGCTGGTATCACTTGCCGGTTCTATTACAGTCTCTCCTTTAAAGGTTTCGCCTAAGCTTGTGTCCGCCAAGAATTTCTTTATGCTTTTATAAGTATGGGCAAAATTGATAAGTTCTTTTAAGTCGTCGAGCCTGTCTTTGTAATTGTCAAAGTGGGTAATGCAGTATTTTTCATAACCTGCTTTGATTATGGCCTCGAGCATTAAATCGATTTTGCCGTATATGTTATCTTTAGTAACGGCGGACATTGTATTTCGGAAATGCTCAAATGCCGCTCTTGTCTTTTTCCTAAGAAAATTCCAATGCTTATCCTTAAATATATCCCTTAAAGATTTGCAATTCCTGGTAAAATTTTTAAAGATTTTGGTTGAAAATCCTGCGCCTATCCCTTGCTCTAAAGATAAAGCCCTCATCCAGGCAATTTCATCATTTGGATTCTGAATTATCCTTAAATAAGATAATGCATCCTTTATATGGGCCTGTTCAAAAAACTTTATACCGCCTCTCATAATATAAGGGATGCCTCGTTTAAGCAGTTCCATTTCCAATTCTGCGGACTGATAATGGGCTCTGAAAAGCACCGCCATTTTCTTTAGGTCATAGCCTTCATCATGAAGCTCTAAAACCCTCCCTATTACAAAAGCACTCTGCCGGCGTAAATCTTTTACCTCTGTTAATATAGGTTTTTCTCCTTGGTCTTTTACGGTTTTTAAATCTTTTTCATACTGTTTCCTGTTAAAATTTATAGATTCATTTGCCAGATCCAGAATGTTCTGGCTCGAACGATAATTTGTCTGTAACTTAAAAATTTTTGTTTCAGGGAATTCTTTAGGGAAATTGAAGATATTATCTATTGTCGCTCCGCGGAATGCATAGATACTCTGGGCGTCATCGCCGACAACCAGTATATTTTTATGCTCCTCGGATAATATCTTTATTATCTCAAATTGCAGTTTATTGGTATCCTGATACTCATCCACAAGGATATTTTCAAATTGCCCGGTAAATCTGCCTCTGGCTGTCTGTGATTGAATAAGCAATCTTAAAGTCTCAGTCAAAAGGTCGTCATAATCTAAATTGTTAGAAAAGGCCTTCTTCTTTGTGTAAAGGGAGTAGATTGCCTTTATATCGTTTATAAGTTCTAAAAATTCAGGGTAATATGTGTTTATAACGTTTGAGAGATTTCCTTTGGTATTGCGCGAGTAACTTATAATAGACTGGATAACCCGTGGCGCAGGAAAAAATTTGTCTTTTGTATTTACCCCCGCTCCCGTACCATAATCACTGCGGGGGTAAATTTTAAGTTCTCTTAGGCACGCCTTTATTAAAGTCCTTGCATCTTCTTGATCCATTATATTGTAATCCGGCTTTATCCCGATATGCTTACCGTATATCCTCAATATACGATTCCCAATGTGATGAAATGTGCCGCACCATAAATCTTTGACATGTTTTTTAAGAAGCATCTCTACCCTGTCTTTCATCTGGCGGGCTGCTTTATTTGTGAATGTGGCCAGGAGAATATTATTGGGCTTTATGCCTTTTTCTAAGAGGTAGGCTACCCTGTAGATGAGAGTTCTGGTTTTGCCGCTTCCTGCGCCGGCCAAAACCAGACAGGGTCCATCTGCGCCCATTACTACTTTGAGCTGTTCAGGATTAAGGTGCTTGGCGAAAAAAGGGGTCACACCTATTTTTGTTGATTTAGAACGGTATGCAAAAATAGGTGTGACCCCTTTTTCCTCAAACATATTTCCTGTAAATCCCGAGGATATTTTTGGCAAGTATATCTTTGGTGTAATGAGAGGTTACAATCTGCCTGCCGGTGCTGCCGAGCCTTTTTCTTAATCGTTCGTTTGTCAATAGAAGGATTATCCTTGAGGCCAATACTTCAAAATCTTTTATCGGTATGACAAAACCGTTTATGCCATCCTGGATTATCTCAGGCATGCCCCCTGACATAGTAACAATCATCGGTTTTTCTGAAGCCATAGCCTCCAGCATTGTCAGGCCAAAAGGTTCACCAACGCTGGAGGGATACATACAGACCTCCGATAGAGCATAAATCTGCCGGACCTGCTCCAGAGTAAATGCATCTATCAACACGCGTTTTCTTAGATTAAAAAATTTTATAAGGTTTACCATATAAGCAATGTCTTTTTCTTGTGTTGCGCCCCAGTCAATAATATTTTTTGTTCCGGCTAAAACTAAAATTACATTGGGAAATTGATCTTTTACAATATTAAGGGCCTTTATGCTGGTATCGCAACCTTTGGCAAGCCCCATTCTTGCCGGATGAAATAATACCCGCCTATTTTTAAGCATAGGGTAATCTTTGAGTATTCCCTTGGTATCTATGCCCGGCCTATATTTTTTGGTATCCATACCATGATGCACCACTGTTATTTTTCTATCATCGCAGCCGGAACCGATAAGCTCCTTTTTTATATAGTGGCTTACTGCAATTATATGAGCCCAGTTAATATCTCTGGTTAAGTCAAGGTAAAGTATATCATCCCAGACATTGTGTGTTGTTAATATTATCGGAATCCCTTTTCTTTTTGCTACATCTTGCAAAGTATAGGCGTGCAATTTGCTAAAATAATGCATGTTATGGGCATGTATTACATCAGCCCTGGAGCGGTCAACGAACTTAGTAAAAAGCCTTTTTATCTCTTCTTCCAGGCCTTCAAAGCCTCTTTTAAATAGCCAGTTTAAATCCATTAAAGGTGAACGAATAATATGGACACGGTTCTGCATATAATCGGTTTTGCAACCTTCAACGCTGCTGGTAAGCAGCCACACATTATGGCCTTTGGATGCTAAAGTGGGCAAAAGGATAGTCAAATGAGTTTCCACTCCGCCGATTACAGGAGGAAATCCCCAATGGAATTGAGCTATGTTTAGTCTCTTTTTAGCTTTTCGTCTTTTTTTCATAGTCTTATACCTATTTTAACCTACGCGGTGCGGAACGGAGCCTTAAGGCTCCGTTCCTTGCTTAATAATACTGCCTCAGCAATTTATCAATAACATCCTTCCTTGCTATCACCCCGATTACTTTTTTATCTTTATCAACTACAGGTATGTTCCTAAACGGCTTATTTGTAAATATTTTGGCTACATCGTATAAAGATATATCGGGCGTTACGCTAACAACCTTTTTGGTCATAATATCGCCGGCCTTTTCTTTTAGAAAATCTACATCTTCCTGAAAACTGTTTATTACGTCTCTTTCAGAGACGTATCCAATAAGCCTGCCTTTGTCATCGACTATTGATACCCCACTTATTTTATTTTGTATCAACAACTTGCATATCGTCTTTATTTGGGCATCTTTTTTTATTTTAACGACCTTTTTACTAACAACATCCATAGCTTTAGGCATGTTACTCACCCCCTCGTTTACTTATAACCTACGCGGTGCTTATAACCTACGCGATGCGGAGCGGAGCCTTAAGGCTCCGCTCAATTGGGGCGTAGGTTATAAGCAACCTTCTTGTTTGCCGGCACCCTTTTTAGAAAGCCGAAAATCCGTAAATCCAGGAAATCTTCCTTTTTCGATTTTATAAATATGGTTATTTTATTAGAACTTATCCTTATAGATAAAAGCCTTCTCTTCCAATACAGGTTTAGCGCAAGTTCTTTCCAATCCTCAGGCAAGTTTGGATTAATGCAAAGGACTTTTCTCTTCAATCTAATGCCTGCAAAGCCATTTACTGCTGCCTGCCACGTCCCGCCTAAAGATGCAGCATGAATACCGTCAGCCGGGCTGCCATGGATATCCTTAAGGTCTGCATTAGCAGCAATAGTAAAATATTGTAAAGCCCCTACTTTATCCCCTGCCTCGAGAGCCATCAGTGAATATACCGCAGGGCTAAGAGACGATTTATGCAATGTTCGGCTGTTATAAAACTTATAATTGTTCATTTTCTGCCTTAAGGTGAAATGGTCTGATAAAAGATATAGCAGCATAATAACATCAGCCTGTTTAACGAATTGGGTTTTTCCTACAAAATCTAATGATAATTTATTCGGATAATAAGGCATAAAATTAGAATCTAAGGATTTTATCTTGATATATCTTTTTATAAAATATCCCCTAAATTGTTCTATCACTTTATCTCTGGTGACCTTTGGCAGCGTTATTGATGAAGCGATATGAGCCCATTGCCTCATTTCATCTTTGGTAATTCCTATATTTTTTGAAAGGCTGGTTATTTCTTTTGGATATTTAGATTTTAATTTTCTGTATAATTTAATAGCCCGCAGGACATTCCATTTCGCCATTATATTTGTATAGGCATTGTTAGCAACATCTTCGTGAAATTCATCTGGGCCTATTACATTTTTTATGTCGTAAGTCTTCGTCCTTTTATTGTATTCTGCCCTGCTTGCCCAAAACCTGGCTGTTTCAAACATTATCTCAAGGCCATGATAAACCATGAATTTCTCATCGCCTGTTATATTATAGTAATGAGAAACTGCATATGCTACATCGCTGGTTATGTGGTGTTCCATTTTGTCTGTTTTTATTTTAATTACACTTCCGTCTAAATCCTTATACCAGGTCGGCGTAACCTCTCTTCCTGTGTTAGCAGACTCCCATGGAAACATTGCCCCTTTATAACCTTTTTCTTTTGCGATTTGCCTTGCAGCATTAAGGCGGTTATATCTGTACATAAGCATATTCTTTGCAATCTTTGGGTTTGTATATGCAAAGAACGGAAACATAAATATCTCTGTATCCCAGAAGACATGGCCGTGATAACCCTCTGAAGTCAAGGCCTTGGCCCCTATGCTTGAACGCCCGTCTTCTTCTTCGTCGGCTATTAGAAGGTGGTATATATTAAATCTCAATGCCTTATCAGATTCCGGGTCGCCTTTTATGTTTATATTGGCAATTCTCCACTTTTTATTCCAGGCTGCTCTGTTGCTGTTAAACAATCTATCAAATCCATCTTTTTGGGCCTTTTTAACAGTTTTAGTGGCTGTATCTCTTAAATGTGATTGCCCTACATCAAAGGAGGTATAAATTGATATATATTTTTCAAAATGCACGGTCTGATCCCTTTTCATGTGTAACCTGTAAGTTCTCTCCGGTATCGGCATCCTTTTTCTTCCTATCTTAGCGGATAAATAAAAGGCATAAGCTGTTTGAATCTTATTTTCATAGGTTTGGACGCAGCGATATATGGCACTGTCAATCTTTGCTAATTCTATAGTCTCGGTGTGCTTTTTCCTTCCTTCAGTGAGCACGCCACGATTAGTTACAGATGCGTCTACTGTGGTTTCAATAGTTATGTCCGCTTCATCATCGAGAGGTTTTAATAAAATTTTCATTACTGCTAAATGCTTGTCGTCCATGCTAAAAAATCTAACCGAATTGTAATCGTATTTTCTTTTTTTGCTGTCCTGAAATACCGTTCTTCTAAAAAGCGTCCCTGTCTTCATATCCAGGATACGCTTGTGGCTTACCACATCCATTCCCACTACGTCTAATTTTTCGCCGGTGCTTATTATTTTAAAGTTTACAGGATCGGGCATATTTACAAGCTCAGCTACCTGCGCGCCTGTAGAGTCGAAAATCCCGCTTATATAAGTGCCTGGGTAGCAATTATAGGGAGCTTCTTCTAATATACCTCTGCTTCCGATAAAGCCGTTTCCGAGTGTAAACAGAGTCTCGTAAAGAGTTTGTTTTATAGGCGCCCATGAATCTTCGGTTATAAGCCACTTTTTCGCCGATATGTATTTTCTTAATGTCTTATGCATTTTTCATATAAATAATTCGCTTATTTTTTTGTAATTTACTTCCGATAAATCAGAGACTACCGTATCAGCTTTGCTTAAGCGCTCAGGCTTGTTATATCTGTCAACCCCTATGCATCTCATCCCGGCCCGTTTTGCAGCTTCTACCCCTAAAACCGCATCTTCAAAAACAACGCAATTTAGGCAGGGCACATCTAATCTTTCTGCGGCCATCTGAAAAATTTGCGGGTCAGGTTTTCCTTTGGCAATATCGTGGCCGCTGATATAAGTATCATATAATGGATGTATATTTATCTTTTCTAAAATCAAAGGTAAATTTTTGCTTGAGGATATGATGGCAATTTTAATGCCTCTGTTTTTAAGCAGCCCCATAAGTTTAATTGTTGAATCATATGCATCTATGCCTTCGGATTTTAGGAGCTCCAAAAAATATACCTGTTTCTTATCACAGGCCTTTTTTAATTCCTCATCCGTAACATCGGTCAATATAGCCATGGCCCCGTCAACCCGGGGTATACCGTCAACCTTCTTTTTATAATCCTCAAAGGTGAATTCTTTGCCATATTCAGAAAACATCTTTTTCCAGGCCTTAAAATGAAGGGATACGGTGCTGACTATAACCCCATCAAGGTCAAATATAACTGCTTCGAATCTATCCATTTTACCTCCATATTTTAACACAAAATAATATATAAATCATTAATTTTTTACCTCCACCAGACCTCTTACTGAATTGCATATAAATAACTTTTCGGCATTAATGATATCCTGCTTATATAAAACCTTCTCCTTTAACGGGAAAATTTGTGAATTTAGAAGATACTGCCTATAGACGCCGTTTAGGAGTCCGCTTTTCACGGGTGGGGTATAATAATTTTTTCCCGTTTTAACGATAATATTGGAAATTGCGCCCTCTGTCACCTCTCCCTTTTCATTGAGAAATATTACATCCGCAAAACCAATTTTTTTGTATTTTAGATATTCGCCGTCATAAATTTTACGATTGGTGGTTTTATGATACAGAAAAATATTTGAAGAGTCTGTTTTTTTCTTCGAAAATGTTATTTTTAAAGACATCTCAGATTTCAATATTGAAGAGCCTATTTTTATTTCCCCATTTTTATTTAGCAACAATCTAACCTTATAACTTTTATTCTTATCGAATGCGCTGGCATAGGTTAAGAGAAACTTCAAGATAGAATTTTCTGCACAGCTATAATTAAAGTAATTGGCAGAGTCTTTAAGGCGCTTAAGGTGCATATCTAGAAGGAAAAATTGCCCCTTACGCCAAAGAAGCGTCTCTATCAATTCAAAATCTACATATTTTTTTATAAAAAAGTCAGCTTTTAATCTGCATTCATTAAATTCAGCTTTTGCATTCGAGGAAATAGTAATCCCGCTTCCTATGCCTAATTCTCCCTCTTTTTTATCCTCATCGAGTAAAATGGTGCGTATGGCGACATTAAAGGCCGCTTCTCCCTCCGGCGAGATATAACCTATACTGCCCGTATATACATTTCGCGGCGCTTTTTCTAATTCATTTATTATTTGTATAGTTCTTATTTTTGGCGCGCCGGTAACAGAGCCGGATGGGAAAATGCTTTTAAAAATGTCATACCAGCTATTTTTATACAGTTTTGATTTAATTGTCGATGTCATCTGATAAAGGGTCTGGTATTTTTCTGTCTCAAAAAGCCGCGTTGTTTTAACGCTGCCGGTTTTTGAGATTTTTCCGAGGTCATTTCTTAGCATATCTACTATCATTACATTTTCAGCTCTATTCTTAGCGGAGTTTTCAAGCTGCTTTCCTTTCCTATAGTCTTCTAATATGTTTTTTCCTCTGCCTATTGTCCCCTTCATTGGTTTTACTTCTAATATATTTGTTTTTCTTCGAAAAAAAAGTTCCGGTGATAACGACAATATCTTTTTGTTGTCAAAACCTATAAGCGCAGCGTAAGGGACCGATTGTTTCCTGCTCAAGTCAAAGAACACCATGTAAGAGCAGCCGTGAAAAGAAAATTTGTATTTAAAGGTGTAGTTTACCTGGTAAGTCTCGCCCCTTTTTATATAATCTTTTATCTTTGATATATCAGATAGATATGACCTTTCCGTTTTTGTCGGTCTAATATTTTTGATATGGTAGGAAAATTGAGACTGGGAAAAAATGGGGACTGTCCCATTTTTACAATTGAACCCTCCTGGCAAAAATAGGGACAGTCCCCATTTTTTCTTCCTGTGGTCATAAATAACCGGCTTTTTATAGACGCCAAACCATAAAAGAGGCAGGTTAGATGTGTTTGTTTTGGGCAAGGCTTCTTCAAAACCAGAGGCAGCTTCGTAAGTTATATATCCGGCAATGTGATAATTTTTTGACAGCCAGTTTTCAATCTGAGAAAAACACCTTTTAATATCGCCGCGCTTCCTGGCCGATATAATAGTTTTGGGATTTAAAAATATAAAACTTCTATAATTTTCCTTATCGTTTTTGCCATTCCAGAGGAAGACAAAATCCCTTTGCTTTTTAAGTTGAGTAAGTATAGAATATAGAAGGTCGTCGTCAGTCATGGCGGTATAAATATAGCATACATGGACGTTGTATGCAAATAATAAAAATGAGGAGGGGTACAATGGATGTATTTAATGTAATCGAGAAAAGATATAGCGTAAGGAGTTATGCAAACAAAGACATTCCCGATAAAGACCTAAGGAAAATATTAGAATCGGCAAGATTGGCTCCTTCTGCCGGTAATCGCCAGGAGTGGAGATTTATAGTGGTGAAAGATAAAGACATAAGAGCTAAACTCTGCGAGGCAGCTAAAGAACAGGTTTTTGTTTCCGAAGCGCCGGTGGTGATAGCCTGCTGTGCAGAGACAGATAATCACATGATGACCTGCGGACAGCTATGCTATCCGATAGATGTTGCTGTTGCCATTGACCATATGGCACTGGTAGCAACTGAACTGGGCATAGGAAGCTGCTGGATAGGCGCCTTTCATGAAGATAAAGTCAAAAAGATATTAAATATCCCTGACGAAATACGAGTTGTAGAACTTCTTTGTTTGGGTTATGCAGCTGATGAAAAACCGCATGAAAAGAATAGACTTTCGCTTAAAAAAATTGTTAAGTATGAAAAATGGGGTTAGCTATTTTCTTAAACAATACCCTATGGTATCCACACCTCGGGCACCATTCAGGGGGGCGGGTTTTAACCTTATATCCGCAGATCTGGCATACATAACCAAAGCCTGTAATATCGTATTTTGTCTCTTCCGCTTGTAATTTTAAAGTTTGCATATTTTCCTCCTTCTTATTTATATATAACACAAAAGGAAGAAAAATATTCCATATTTTTATCACCTCAAGCGAAGCTAACCGGGGGGCCAGGTCATCTTTCGGCCGCCTAAGATATGCATGTGGATATGGAAAACAGCCTGACCGGCATCCTGTCCGCAGTTTAAAACCAATCTATAGCCCGTGGTTGCTATATTAGTTTTTCTTGCTATTCCATTAGCGGCCATAACTAACTCTGATATAATGCCTTTATTTTGCTGATTTAAATCGGATATTTTTTCAATGTGTGTCTTCGGGATAACAACAACATGAACAGGCGCTTTCGGAGCAATGTCTTTAAAGGCCAATACCGAATCGTTTTCATAAACGATGCTGCTTTTTATTTCGCCCTTGATTATTTTGCAAAAGGTACAGTCATTACTCATCTTAAGCTCCTGTAAGTATCTTTAACGCCTGGTAATATTTTTGTTGGGTCTTAGTTACAATATCTTTCGGTAATTCCGGCGCAGGGGGTGTTTTATCCCAATCCAGGGTCTGGAGGTAATCACGAACAAACTGTTTATCAAAACTCAGCTGGCTTTTGCCGGGCCGGTACCCGTCTTTCGGCCAAAATCTTGACGAATCAGGGGTAAATATTTCATCGATGAGGATAATTTCATCATCTATTTTTCCAAATTCAAATTTTGTATCGGCAATAATTATGCCTTTTGATAAACCATAATCAGCGCACTTTTTATATAAACTTAAACTCTTTTTACTTATAAAATTAAAGATATCCTCACCTGAAATGGTCTTTGCTTTATCGGCTGTTATATTTTCATCATGGCCCGTTACTGCTTTAGTTGCAGGCGTAAAGATGGGTTGAGGTAATTTTTCTGACTCAAGTAAACCTTCAGGGAATGGTATTCCGCTAATAGCGCCTGTTTGTTTATATTCTTTCCACCCTGAACCTGATAAATAACCCCTCACCACACACTCTATAGGTATGGGTAAGGTTTTTTTAACAAGCATAGACCTGCCATCGAGGTGTCTTTTATATTTTTTCAATTTTTCATCAGCGGAAACAATAGAATCGATATCTGTAGTAATTACATGATTTTTGATTATATCTTTTGTAAAATCAAACCAGAAATTTGAAATGGCTGTCAAAATTTTGCCTTTATCCGGAATGCCGTTTGGCATAACTACGTCAAAAGCCGAGATTCTATCCGTAGCTATAATGAGAAGATTTTCGCCTATTTTATATATATCTCTCACTTTGCCTTTTTTATAGACAGGGATACCGGTTAAATCTGTGGATAATATTACTTCTCTCATATAAACTTCTCCGGCGGGATATACTCCCCGTACTTAGCCTGTGCATCTTTTAGTCTCTTCTCCTGTTCCGCTAAGGCCTTAAATAAAATATCCGGGGCATCCCCGGCTTTCTTATATATCTTAACAATTCTTTCTATCTTGGCCAGATTTTCCGGCACCCTTAGAGTAAATTCATTTACGTAATCTTCGAACGAATAATCTTTATGCAAAACCCGCTTAAATAATTTTTTCAAATCCTCATATATAGGGATATAACCTGTCGAAGTCTTAATAGCTCCTGCATCGCCATTTATACGCAACTCCATCCATTTAAGCCATACGTGCTTGTCTTTCATGCCGCTAATGTAATTTCCTTGTCTATCCTTTAGAAAGTAGTTGACCGAAAAAATAATAGGAGGATTTTTTATACCTTCGGCAAATTTAACATTGTTCATTATATATTTGCCTAAAGGTATTGAAAGAAAATCAATGTTTGCCATAAGGTTGAATTTTCTCAGCCCCTCCTCACCGAGGGTGGCTGAGGTGGTTTCAGACTCTATCGTAGCCCCTTTTGTCAATATGCCATGATCCCAATCAAACGACTGCTCTACCGGAACAGAGGTATCAGAATCTCTCCCTCCGTATATTATGCCTTTTATCTCCACGCCGTCAGGATCGTTCAAATGCGGGTCCACATTCTTTAAAGTGCTTAAGCGAATTGTGTATCTAGCATTTTTGTGGGAAGGAGTTATTTCTACATTTGAGTCATCGGTTTTGTCAATATGCCAAAGGCCGGAGTAATTTACACCTTTTATCGGGACTTCACCACCTTTACCTATCCAATATGGCGTATCATCTTCAGTTATGAGAACATTTGAAAAGATTACTTCGCCTGGGGTAGCAAGGGCTTCATAAATGGATGGGTCGTCTTTAGAATTAACATTCTTTATAATGCCGAATATTCCCCGTTCTACGTTTACAGCCCGTATTTTTCCGTCGATTTTCCTTAAATAGGCTATGTCATCGCCTACAACAGTTTCGTCTTCCAGCATACAGGTCGATGTTTTACCGCATGCGCTGGGAAAAGAGCCTGAAAAATATGTAACTCGCTTATTAGGCCCATGGACTCCCATTGTAAACATATGCTCGGTAAGCCAGCCTTCTACAGAGGCCTTCTTTATAGCAAGCCGCATAGCAAGTTTCTTTAACCCTACTGTATTTCCCGCGTATTGAGTATTTGCGGTATAAACGATATTTTCATCAAGGTCTATATAAATCCGCCTTTTATCTATATCCTTGCTTACGTTATTTTCGAGAATCCCTGCGCTGTGAACAAACCTGAAAAACTCTCCCTGATTCTGCATGTTTTTAAACTGCTTATAGCCGTCTCTTATCAATATATGTTCGCTGTGGGCAACGTAACTTGAGTCTGTTAACTGAATCGCTAATATAGAAAACGGCGATTTTATGGGACCGAGGCAGAAAAAACATACGTACATCTGTTTGCCCCTCATGCTATTTTTAAGGATTTTATGGATTTCCCTTAATCCCTTTTTTCTTTCTATCGATTTAATGTCAGAGCCTAAGGTCTCGCCTTCAGGCAAAAGATAACAAGTTTTCCCTTTATCCCTGGCCTGGTCATGAAAACCGTCAAAATGCGCAGTGTGGCCGAAAGTTCTCAAGCTTTTCTCTTCGCCAAGCTCTATTGCCCTGTTTCTGATATATTCTGCATCTTCTTTAGAATCAGAACGAACGAAAACAAAGTCCGGATTGCAATGCTGCACATATTTAGCAACGAACTTATATACCTTGGGATTATTCAGGGCAATGAGCTTTTCAAAACTACCCTGAGCACATTTGTTTCTGAGCATCTTTAGGGACTTTGTTTCCATATATTAGATTTCTCCGACTATCTCCTCTAACAGGTCCTCTATAGTAACAAAACCTATCGGGGCCTGTTTAGAGTCAACTACAATTGCCATATGTTCTTTTTTCTCTTGAAGCATAACTAATACATCATCAATGGGCATATCAGCGCTAACCTTGCTGATAGGGCGCGCAAAATCCGAAAGAGGTTTTTCTCTATCGTATTCATAAATTACATCAATGGCATTTACCACCCCTGTAAAATCCCGGCTGCCTCGCGGTTTTATAGGAAAACGAGAATAATTTGTCTGCTGCATTATCCCCAGCAGATTTGATATAGAATCATCCGGCTTAAACCATACCAGTCGGCCTGTTTTATTCATCATCTGGCCGGCTTTCATTCTTCCAAAATCAAATATTTTATAGATTATATTTCTTTCGTGAGGCTCAATAACGCCTCTGTCTTCACTTTCCTTTATCAAGTATTTGAATTCCTCTCTTGTTACAAAAGGGCTTTTTTTAAAGGATTTAGCATTTATGCCGAAAATCCATAAAATTTTTTCCGAGACAAAAGTAACCACACTGACAACAGGATATAATAGCTTCCCTGCTAAATTTAAAATAGAGCTGGATGCATAGGTTAGATTATCTCTATCCTTAAAATATACTGTCTTTGGGATAAATTCGCCAAAGATTAATATAATGGGCGCCATTACAACGGTAGTTATCCATTCTGAATTTCTGCCATATGCACTGTAAAACAATTTAGTAAATACAGCAGCAGCTGAAACTACTGCCAAATTTGTGCCAACCAACATGGTGCATAGCATTCTGTTAGGGTCATCCAGTATTTTTTGGATGACCATAGCCGATTTTCGTTTAGCCTCCGCAGATACCCTTAACTTTATACGATTTAGGGATACTAAACCTATTTCTGACCCTGAAAAGAACCCTTCCAGTATAACAAAAAATATAATTAAGAAAATTAAATAGATCATGTCTGAAGTAACCTCTCTCTCCGTTGAAACCTATCATATTCATCGTGTATTTCACCTACAATCTCTTCAAGCACATCTTCCAGAGTAAGAAGCCCTTTTGTTTTACCGAATCCATCAACAATTATTGCAATATAATTACGTTCACTCCGAAATTTAATAAGCAAATCGTCTATCATCTCTGCTTCCGATACAAATAGCGGTTTTTTAATGGAGCCAGACCAGTCATCTTTGGGGTTTAGCATAAACTCTTTGGTGTAAACAACCCCTGTAATGTGGCCGGGGTCATCTTCATATATCGGGATTTTGCTGAATTTACTTTTTTTCATTATATCTATCAGTTCTTCTTTTTTAGCGAATCTTGCGCAGCCTACTATGTTTGTCCTTGGTGTCATTATTTCATCGACTCTACGATGGCCAAAATCAAAGATTGTGCGTATCATCTTCTCTTCCTCTTTATCTATAATGCCTTCTTTTTCGCTAATCGACACCATGGCCTTAAGCTCCTTTTCGGTAATAAATGGCTCAGGGGCGGCCTGTTTCGTAAACACAGATATAAATGCGCCGGAGATTTTTTGAAGTAGCCATCTAATGGGTAATATTATTTTGCTAAAATATGCCAGCGGCAAAGAAACAAATGTTGAGAATTTCTCCGAATTTTGAATAGCCATTATTTTAGGGGTTACTTCTCCGAATAATAATAAGATTATAGTCATAAACAATATCGATATAATAACCCCTGCTTCGCCAAAAAGGTTCACTGCAATAACAGTGGTAATGCTTGTTGCGGCAATATTAACTATCATATTACCGATTAAAATAGTGGCCAGTGTCCGCCTGGGAGAGCTTAACAGTTCGGATACATATTTGGCTTTAGGGGCAGTACTTAGTTGTATCTTCCTGCGCCGAAACCAACTAAGAGAAAAAAGGGCTGTTTCAGAGCCGGAAAAAAGACCGGATAAAATTATTAACACAGGGATAAAAATAATGCGTATCATCAGGCATAAACCTTAAATCTCTCTATATAATCAGCGACTTTTTCAGGGACCAATCCGCGTATATCTTTATTTTCTCTTACCATTTTTCTTATTTCGGTAGATGAAATATCCACAGGCATCATAGGCATTATTTCTATGTTTTTGTATTTTGTCTCTAATGTGTAACCTGCCCTTGCGCCTACTATAAATTTGCACATTGAGAGTATTTTATCTATGCCTTTCCATGTATCGAGTGTCTTGACGGAATCGGAACCTGCTAAAAAAAATATCTCTGTGTTTTCAGGATATATCTTTTTTATATATGATAGGGTGTCTATTGAATATGATACGTTTTTTCTGTTAATTTCTAACCGGGAGGCCTGGAATTTATCATTGCCTTCGATTGCAAGTTTAACCATAGCCAGCCTATCTTCTGCATCTGCAATTTCTCCCTTGCCTTTATGTGGGGGAATATATGCCGGAATAAATATAACCTTCTCTAAGCCGAAAGTTTTTACCGCGGTATCTGCCAGAACCAGATGCCCGTTATGAACCGGATCGAATGTTCCGCCTAAAATCGCTATTTTCATTTTTACGATGGGGTCAGACCCTGCACGTTAATGAAACTGTGCCAGGGTCTGACCCCATACATTTTACTTCCTTATTTGCCCGCTCCCGAAGATAATATACTTATAAGTAGTCAATTCCTCAAGGGCCATTGGCCCTCTGGCATGGATTTTGTCAGTACTTATTCCTATCTCTGCGCCCATGCCGAATTCGTAGCCATCGGTGAAACGGGTTGAGGCATTGGCATAAACGCAGGCTGAGTCTACTTCTTTTAAGAATCTTAAAGCCAGCTCATAACTTTCTGCGACGATAGCGTCAGAATGGCTGGTGCTAAATGTGTTTATATGTTCTATTGCTTCATCCAAACCACTTACGACCTTTACCGTCAATATAAGGCCTAAAAACTCTGTGGAGTAATCTTTTTTAGCCGCTTTTTTTATTCCTTTCGCTAATTGGCGGGTTCTGTTACAACCCCTTATCTCTACTCCGGCTTTTTTGAAGCGCCTGAGCATCTCCGGCAAAAAAGAACTCGCTATATTTTCATCGACGAGCATAACCTCCATTGCATTACACACACCGGGGCGCTGGACCTTGGCGTTGAAACAGATATCATAGGCTTTGTTTAAATCCGCAGTTTTGTCAACGTAGACATGACATATGCCCTTGTAATGCTTTATTACAGGTATGGTTGAGTTTTCAGCTACAACCTTTATTAATGCCTCTCCGCCGCGGGGGATTATTAAATCTAAGTATTTATCCATCTTAAGCAAATACGTAGTAGCTTTTCTTTCTGTGGATTCTATTAACTGGATGCAGCCTGATGGTAGCTTAGCCCTTTTTAAAGATTCTTTTAATATATTACAGATTGCTGAATTAGAATTCATAGATTCTTTTCCGCCTTTTAATATTACTGCGTTGCCGCTTTTAAGACATAGGCATGCGCAGTCGCTGGTTACATTTGGCCTTGCTTCATATATAATTCCAATTACACCTATTGGAACCCGCATCTTTCCTATTTTGAGCCCATTAGGCCTTTTATACATCTTTATAATTTCTTCGCAAGGATCCGGCAATTCAGCAACTTTCTCAATGCATACAGCCATCGATTCTATTCGTTTTTTATTAAGGGTGAGCCTGTCTATGAAGGCCTGCGATTTATTAATCTTCCTTGCAATTTTTATGTCTTTCTCATTGGCAGACATAATAGAAGAAGTATTCCTTCTAACAGCTTCTGCCATAATTTTGAGGGCATTATTTTTTGTTTCTGTCTTAGTCTTTGCCAATACCCTCGAAGCTGCCTTAGCATCCTTGCATATTTTATCTATGTATCCTTTAACCTTCATCTTATAACTTCAAAAAATCACCAAATTATCCCTGTGCACCACTTCGTCGTGAATAATTTCCTGCTTAAGTATGGCTTTAAACTGGCTAGTCTTTACCCCTTTTATTTTATTTAGCTGTTTTGATGAAAAGTTGCTTACCCCTCTTGCAAACTCTTTACCCTGGGTGTCTTTTATCATAATAATATCTGAGGCCTCAAAATCCCCTTTCACTTCCTTTATACCTGTGGCAAGAAGGCTCTTTCCATTGGCAACAAGGGCCCCTTTGGCGCCTTCATCTACCAATACTGAACCTTGGGGTGCTGGTGAAAAAGCGATCCAGCGTTTCTTGGCCGGGTGTTTTTCCCGCTGTGGCAGGAAAGTAGTACCTACTTTTTCTCCTTCGATGATTCTTAAGATTACATCCTTTTCTCTGCCGTTAGCGATAACGCAGGGAATTCCTGAAGAAGTAGCCATCTTTATGGCCCGGAGTTTGCTTCTCATACCGCCTGCTGCAAATCTGCCGATTTTTCTTGTTGCCATATCCTGTATCTTAGCGGTAATATGTGTTACTAAAGGTATAACTTTTCCCTCCGCAGGAGACTGCAGGCCATCGACATTTGTCAATATTATAAGCTCTTGTGCGCTCATTAAATTTGCCACTAACGCAGAAAGCCTATCGTTGTCGCCAAATTTTATCTCTTCTGTAGCTACTGTATCATTTTCATTTATTATCGGAACCGCATTAAACTCATATATAAGCTCAAGCATGGTATTATAAGCATTGATGTAGCGGGTTCTATCACTAAAATCATCACGGGTAAGCAATATCTGCGCAGCGCGTAAATTATTCCTGCGCATGCAATCATCGTATAATTTCATAAGTTGACTCTGCCCAATTGCTGCAGTTGCCTGCAATCTTGAAAGCTTCTCAGGCCGCTGTTTTAAACCGGTCGTTTCTATGCCTGCTCCGATTGCCCCGGATGATACAATAATGACCTTATATCCTGACTTTATCAATTTCGAAACTTGAGAACTTAAAGCCTTCAAAATCGCTAAATCAATCTTACCCGTGGGCTTACTCAAAACAGCAGTGCCTATTTTTACTACAATTATTCGGTTATCCTTTTGCATTGTCAGTATGGGGTCAGACCCTGAAATAGGCAATTGCCTATTTCAGGGTCTGACCCCTCAGCCTTCTTCTAATCTCATCGATTAAGGCGTCTATTCCTTCTCCTGTCTTACTCGATATAGGGAATAAATTCTCCTTTATCTTTTCATTCAAAATTTTTATATTTTTTTTAGCAACGGACAAATCCATCTTATTTGCAACTAATATCTTATATTTTTTTTCTAAACCTTTACCGTAGAGTTTTAGTTCTTCATTTATATTCTGGTAATCGCGAAATGGGTCTCTAATTTCTTCAGCTGCATCTATAAGGTGAACTAATAATCTGGTGCGCTCTATATGCTTTAGGAATAAATCCCCCAGGCCTTTGCCTTTATGAGCGCCTTTTATTAAACCAGGTACCTCGCAAACCCTGAATTGGTAATCTTCGCCTCTTACTACCCCTAAAACCGGGGCTTTGGTCGTAAAAGGATATAGAGCAATTCTCGGGTGGGCGTTTGATATTTTAGTTATCAGCGTAGATTTGCCTGAGTTTGGAAAGCCTAAGATTGCGACATCGGCTATTAGCTTTAATTCAAGCCTTATAGATTTCTCTTCTCCTTGGCCCCCTTCTGTAGCATTTTTATGGCTGCGGTTACCTCTGCCTCCTCCGCCGCCTTTTGCAATTATTAACTCCTCGCTATCCTCAGTTAAATCGGCTAATAAGGTATTTGTATCATCAAAGATAAGGGTGCCCGGAGGAATTTTAATTATACAGCCTGCTCCGTCAGCTCCTTTCTTTTTTTTACCGCTTCCATTTTTGCCGTCTTTGGCCTTGAAATGACGTCTATATTGAAAATCAAGAAGGGTGTGCACATCCGTGCTCACCCTTAAAATTACATTACCTCCGCGGCCGCCATCTCCGCCATCAGGATGACCCACCCGGGTAAGTCTGTCTCTGTAAAAACTATTTACGCCATTGCCACCCTTTCCAGCTTTTATCTTTATCCTGGCAGTATCTATAAACATTTTTAGACACAGATAATCTGTGTTAAAAGACGCTGACAATGCGTGACTTGGCGAATTTTACAATACCGTCTATCCTGGCAAAAAGGGTGTCATCTTTACCCAGGCCGACATTTATGCCCGGTCTAAACCTTGTTCCCCTCTGTCTCATTATGATTGAACCGGCTGTGACACGTTGTCCGTCTGAGCATTTTATCCCGAGCCTTTTGGAAGCGCTTTCACGCCCATTCCTTGAAGCGCCCATTCCTTTTTTGTGTGCCATGGTCTTTCTCCTTTATCCTTTCACTATTTCTTTAACTCTAACTTTACTTAATAGCTCCCTATGCCCTATTTTCTTCTGGCTTTTTTTTCTCCTGCGAAATTTGAATGCTATGCGTTTAGGGCCCTTTGCGTCGCCTAAGACATCGCATACCACTTTTGCGCCTTTTATATGCGGGGTGCCAACTTTAACATCTTTGCCATCAGCTATTAGTAATACATTGGTTAGAGAAACTTCCTTCTTTTTAGATACTCTGGGAATGCAAAGTATCTCATGCTTTACAACCGAGTACTGTTTTGACCCAATTTCTGCAATTGCAAACACTTATGTCTCCTTTGTTAAAAATTGTTAGGTTAATAAAACTTTAAGAAAACTAAGTATATCAAATTACCATTTAAAAATCAAGTGTTTTATACTCTCTT
>CAZMYR010000028.1:0-23639 GCA_964570585.1 uncultured Planctomycetia bacterium | reverse complement strand
GGCCGAGGACAGAGCAAAAAATCCACGCTGGGGATTTTTTGCGTCCCTGCGAAAATTGGTATGCCCCTGAGTGCTAACCGTATCATAACCGTATCATTTGAAGCAACCCCATAGTAGACTTAAGGTTGAGGGTGTTTACCCATTGTTACCCGCACATAGTGGGTCTTTTCATCTTTAAAAATAGGCAGGATATTGGATTTTGCCTTTTTGCCATCTATTACTACCTCAGATACACCAGAAGAGACATGTTTGCGATTGATAACATCTATGATATATTTTGTTCCTCTAAAGGCCCTGTAGACCTTAAATAACCTCCATCTTTTTGGTATGCAGGGGTCTATAAGCAAGCCTTTATAAGTAGGTTTTATTCCCAGTATATGTTCAATTAAAATCTTATTTAGCCAGAAGGCACTCCTTCCATACCAGGAATAGCTGGCCTTCCCAAATTTGCCCGCATCCGGTCCGTTTATATAACAAGAGGCAACAAATGGTTCCATTTCATATATGTCTGCACGGTGCGCTCTATGAACTGGATTTAATCTGGAATATATATCCCAGGCATCGTATGCCCTGCCCAATATAGTCTCTGCCCAGGCTGCCCAGCATGCAAATTCTATATTAGTGCCGCCATTTTCTTCTGTGCCCGGAGGCAGGTAACTTAAAGTGCCGACATTGGAATCCTGCAATTCATATGAAGGGAAAACTGTTATAGGCCCATGATTTTTGTAAAGATGCTTAGCAGTGGTAATCAGAAGTTTTCTGGCATCATCACCTTCAATTAAACCGCTTATTACAGCCCAGCTCTGGGGATTTAAAAATATTATGCTGTCCTTTTTGCCCGGCTTTCCTATAATATCGCCTCTTGATGTAATTGCCCTAGGGTACCATTCCCGTTTTTTGGCAAGTTTATTTATATTCTCTTTTATCTGATTGGACCGTTTTATAAAATCACCGGCTTTCTCTTCTTCTTTTACCATATTACATATAACGGAAAATTCATCTATTATATAGCATAAGAATTCCCCGAGCCATACTGAAAACCCTTTGTTATCTGTGCCTATTGCGTCGAGCTTATGATTACAATCACCCTTCATAATCAGCGGCAGGCCCTTCTTTGGAGTTGTGGCCAGGATTTTATCCAGGGCTTTTAGACAATGGTTAAAAATTGTATCGGCGGAAGCATCAACATATGCCACCTTCTCTTTAAGAACAGCTAAATCCGCAGTTTCCTTTATATACTCAATGACTGCGAAAATAAGCCATAGGGGTTCGTCAGAAAAAGGGGACGGTTCTATCCTGGGGCCTGTCCCCAAACCGTCCCCTTTTTCAAAAACATTGCCATCCTGAAATTGCCTTTTTATGCATTCTATAATATTTTTCTTGCAAATTTGGGCATCGATTGGAAGGAATATAAGGCTGTTCAGGATAAAATCCTTAAACTTGGTTACTCCTTCTGTATCATAATAACAACCCTTAGCAGATAATCCGGATGATATCGCCTGATACCTGAACCAATTGTTATTAAGGATATTGGCTCCTTCATCTGGCGTCTTTATATTCATGGACCTTTTAAGATATTCTCCCCAGCGGCTGCCCATATTCGAAAATTCACCTTCTACCTCTTTTATCCTTTTGTATTTTTTCACCAGGGCCTGAGCTGCCTTTTCATCAGGAGCGATTCCGATAGTAAAAATGAGTTCCTTCTCTTCTTTCGGTTTTAGATCTAAATCGATATGCAGACATGCCGCAGGGTCAACGTATCTTCCTTGCTCTTTAAAACACATACCTTTCTCAACAGAGCGAGGTTGTGATGCATCCCTGTAAACACTCAAAAATGCCTTTTTGTCCGTGGTAAAACTATCTACTTGTTTGTTTACAGAATGAAATTTCACTTCATCTTTTATCGAATAAGCAAAAATTGCAGACAGCTCCTCGTTAAAAGAAGTCCTTAAAAAGGACTTTTCTTTACTATTTTTATCAAAGTCCCATTGAAGATAGCTAAACACACTTATACTCCTTGGTTCATCCAGCATATTTTTTATTCGCAACTGCCATACCTCAACCGGTTCTTCTCTTGCAACAAAACATATCACACTGCTTATTATATCTGCATATCTGTTGGTTATATTGGTATAACCGATACCATATCTAACTTCATAAAATTCAGGTTTTCTGCACACAGGGCCCCAGGTTGGTGACCAAAATTCCTCAGTTTTATTATCTCTTATATAAAAGAATTTTCCGTCTCTATCGGTGTTTATATCGCCGCTCCATGCTGTTATTTTATCGGAAACACTCCTCTTAAAACTAAACCCTCCTCCGGTCTGGGTTACTATAAATCCATAATTACCATTTGTTATTATGTTAGCCCACGGCGCCGGCGAATCCGGGGCAGTAATAACATACTCTGAGCCATCGTATAGGAAAAATCCGTATCTGGTCCTGAACACCTCTTTTACTTTCTCAAGCGGCAAGAGCAAAGAGGCCATAGGTTCTCTTTTTGCTTTTGGCCTTTTCTTTTTTGGTTTTTTTACCCTACGGGCATTTCGCTTTTTCTTCATTTTTACTCCTCTAGCAATGACGGGGGAGGTTACACCACAATATTAACCAGGCGCTTCGGCACAATAATGACTTTTTTATATTTTTTATCGCCAATCCATTTTTTTACAATTTTATCCTGAAATACCTTTTCTTTAACTGTATCATCGTCTATATCGGCGGGGACAATAACTTTGGAGCGCAGTTTACCATTAATCTGCACCGGTATAGTGAGCTGCTCTTCTTGTATCAATGACTTGTCAAATTTTGGCCATTTTTGCCTGAATATACTTTCAGCATTGCCTAAATTCTGCCATAACTCTTCGCATATATGCGGGGTAAATGACGACAGTAATAATACTACCATTTTGGCTGCTTCCTTTATGACGCCGGGGTCTTGGTTTTTCTCAAGCGCAGTATAAGAACCGTTCACAAGTTCCATAATTGCACTGATAGCAGTATTGAATTTAAATCCGCTCTCAATATCGTCCGTAACCTTTTTTATGGTCTGATGAATTTTTCTCGTCAACGGCTTAACTCCTGTGGACTGTGGACTATGGACTATGGACTGATTCTTCACCTGCTCCACCAATCTCCAGACCCGGCCCAAGAATCTATATGACCCTTCTACAGCTCTATCATTCCATTCTGCATCTCTCTCTGGAGGCCCTATAAACAATGTATATAACCTAACTGTATCCACTCCGTATTTTTTGATTAATTCATCGGGGCTTACTACATTTCCTTTTGACTTAGACATCTTGGCCCCATCTTTTATTATCATTCCTTGAGTAAATAATCTGCTAAACGGTTCCTCAAAATCGACGTATCCTAAATCAAAAAGCACCTTGGTAATAAACCTGGAATATAAAAGATGCAGAATTGCGTGTTCTACGCCTCCGATATATTGATCTACCGGCAGCCATTTATTTACCAATTTCGAATCAAAGGCCTTGGTATCATCGTGAGCAGATAAATAGCGCAGATAATACCAACTTGAATCTACAAATGTATCCATAGTATCGATTTCTCGTTTAGCCTTGCCTTTACATTTTGGGCATTTAGTATTTATAAATTCTTTGCAATCTGCCAGAGGCGATTTTCCGTATGGTTTGAATTCGATATTCTCCGGCAGCAAAACCGGTAAATCTTTCTCGGGAACAGACACTGTCCCGCATTTCTCACAATATATCACCGGTATAGGCGCTCCCCAATAGCGTTGTCTGGATATGAGCCAGTCTCTTAATTTAAAATGGACGGTCCTTCTGCCTATTTTTATATCCTCCATCCAGTCAGCTATTTTCTCCATAGCTGTGCGATTATCGAGACTGTCAAACTGAGCAGAATTTACCTGAACACCGCCTCCCTCATATGCCTCTTTTAGTTCGGAGTTCGGAGTTCGGAGTTCGGAGTTCTGTATTACCACTTCTATGGGCAAATCATATTTCTTGGCAAATTCGAAATCGCGTTGATCATGGGCCGGTACTGCCATAACCGCTCCGGTTCCATATTCTATTAAAACATAGTTTGCGAGCCATAGAGGAATTTTTCTTTTATTTACAGGATTTATTACATATCTCTGGGTAAATATCCCTTCTTTCTCAATTTCAGTGGATGCGCGCTCTTCTTTATTCTGCGCTTTTACCTTTTTTATAAAAGAGTATATCTTTTCTTTATCAGGAGAATCTTTAATGAGATCTCTTATCCGGGGGTGCGACGAAGCAAGAACCATATATGTTGCGCCAAAAATAGTATCTACTCTTGTAGTATAGCAACTCAGAACAATGTCTGAATCAACCACCGGAAAATCTATCTGAACACCGGTTGATTTCCCTATCCAGTTGGTCTGCATAATCTTAACCCGTTCCGCCCAGTGTTCCAATTTTGAGATATCATCTAATAGCCGTTGGGCATAATTGGTAATCTTAAAAAACCACTGCTCTAAATCCTTTTCCTCAACCTTTGTATTGCAGCGTTCGCAGCGCCCTCCTGCAACCTGTTCATTGGCTAAAACTGTCTGGCAAGAAGGGCACCAGTTCACAGCAGCCTTTTTCTTATAGGCGAGTCCTTTCTCGTATAATTTTAAGAATATCCACTGGGTCCATTTATAATAATCGGGGTAACAAGAAGTAATCTCTCTATCCCAATCATATCCTATCCCCCATCTGTGAAGCTGTTCCTTCATAATCTTTATATTATCTTCTGTCGATTTTTTAGGATGGCGCTTGTCTTTTATGGCAGCGTTTTCTGCAGGAAGGCCAAAGGCGTCCCAGCCTATCGGAGAAAGGACATTTGCGCCATGCATAATCTTATAACGGGTTACGCAATCTCCTAATATATAGTTTCTGCCATGGCCTACATGCAATGCACCCGACGGATAAGGAAACATTACCAGGCAGTAGTATTTGTCTTTTGTTTTAGAAACATCGCATAAAAATAATTTAATATCCTGCCAATGTTTCTGCCATTTAGGTTCTATCTCATCAAATGGATATTGTTTCATTGACAATCTCCGTCTATAATGCTATAATTTTTTTCACACGTGGGGCTGTAACTCAGCTGGGAGAGTGCCACAATGGCATTGTGGAAGTCGAGGGTTCAAATCCCTCCAGCTCCACCATATTCTTCACTCCCGCCAACAAGTATCAATATCCTAAATCATCGGCAAAAAATCAAGCCCCGTTAAAAATATCGATATATATAATACTACATAATTTCTAACGGGGCAAGTGAAATAGTACGGTTTTTTACAATTTTTTGCGTTTTTGACGTAACTTATTGTATTACAAGGTATTATGTAGCAAGAAGCATAAATATTGCAATATTTTATAAAATTGGATAAACTTGCCTGTGCAACAGTGGGTACACTTTTCCGAACAAATCTGAGACAGTTACCCGAACGATTTCGTAAACGTCTGTTATATAATGGTGCCGGTGGAAATCGTGGTATTTTTGGGAATGATTATTATGCCATCTTTTATTGTGTAAGTATCGGACTCAAAAGAATCGAGGCCTTTTCTGTTTATTATTTTAGACCCGTCGCCTATTCGCACGTTTTTATCGATTATCGCCTTTTTTATGATGCAACCTTTGCCTATGCCGATAGGCACAGTTTCAGCCTTTTTATCCTGCTCAATATCTTCTATCGACTGATAGAAATCAGCTCCCATAACTATTGAATCCTCAACTACGGCAGATTCTGCTATTCTGCTTCTCAGCCCTATTATCGAATGGGAAATCTGGCACCTGTCCAATATCGAACCTTCACCCACTATTGCTCTATCAAGCTTACTTTTCTTTATTTTTGCCGGCGGAAGGTGGCGGGGCCTTGTAAAAAATTGCCATTGCTCATCAAATAAATTCATCGGGGGAACCACTTCTGTAAGAATCAAACTCTCCTCATAAAATGTTTTGATTGTGCCGATGTCTTTCCAGTATCCATCATGAATATACGCATAGCTCATCTTTTGGGAAAAAGAATCGGGGATAACCTCTCTGCCAAAATCCGCTTTTCTGTTAGCAATCAAAATTTCCGCTAATGTATCTTCGTTAAAAAGATATATTCCCATAGATGCGAGGTAGAATTTATTTTTATCTATTTCAACCTGCATACCTTTAACCTGCTCTTCGGCGGATGGTTTTTCAATGAACCTATTGATTCTTCCGTTTTCATCTGTGCACATTATTCCATAGTCGATGATATGTTTTGGCTCTATGGGATTACAGGCTATGGTTATCTGGGACTTCTTTTCAATATGGAATGATAAAAGTTTTCTGAAATCCATTTTATAAAGCTGGTCCCCTGAAAGCACAAGGACGTATTTTATATGGGGGTCGTTAAAGTGCTTAAGGCATCTCCTTACTGCATCAGCTGTGCCTTGAAACCAATCAGCGCTCTCCATAGACTGCTCAGCTGCCATTATCTCGACAAATCCTTTGGAGAATGTATCTAATTTATATGTCCGGCTTATATGTTTGTTTAATGATTCGGAATTAAATTGGGTAAGCACATATATACGATTAAATCCTGAATTTAGACAACTGCTTATAGGCATATCTACCAGCCTGTATTTTCCTGCAAACGGTACAGCCGGCTTACACCTTTCCTTTGTAAGAGGATAGAGTCTGGTTCCTCTACCACCGCCTAATACTAAACACAATATTTCTCTCATCTTGATTATATTATATCATAGCAACTGATGTCTGCTACTATTTATTTCAAATTTTACAGAGAAAATTTTCCTATCCCCCGGCAGCAACTTCAACGGCCAGCTAAACAGCATAGAAGTTCCCTGATAAATATATTTATAGCCTTTTTCTGAACGCGATATTGTATTAATAGAACATATCCAGATTCTCGATTCCGGCTTGATATGAAAATCTAAATTCATACCGCCTGTTTTGCTCTTTATATTAAGGTTTGATGCCGGCTTAACTTGCAGGTAAGGCTCTAAATCCCGGGGAGGATTTCCGTCCGGCATAATAATATTGAATTCTATACCAAAACTTATATCTAAGGTGCTGGCTGATATATTTTTTACCGAATAATCCGCTCTTATACTGGCTCCTTTATTATGCAGGGCTATTTTCTTTTCAATAGATACTTTATCTGATAAAGCTTTTAGAATTATTATCCTGCCATCTTTGCTATTTTCAACCTTATATGAATAGCTTCTGTTTATAAAATCTGACCTTTCTTTAAGATTGCCTGTCTTAAATTGCTTATATGTAACATCTTTAGGCATTACCTGATCCAGAAAACAAACTTTTTCATACGAATCATAGATAAATCCTTTTTTCTTTATACCTCTATGATAAGTTTCCTTTTTTCTTGATAAGGTATTTATCAAATTCGCCGAAAGCGGCTTATAATCTAATTCTATAAGACTGCCTCCTTTTCTTGGGCTAAAATAAGCAGATATTAATCTGTTCGAAAATATTATTTCTTTGTACTTATCGCAGTTGTAATCCGTTGTTTGTATGCTTGAGATTGCACCCTTCGGGCACTTCGCTTCGCTTCGCTCGCAATGACGACAGAAAACTTCAGCTTTTATTAGATTTTCGTAAATAGCTTCTCTTAAGTTAAAAAGATAAAGGCCCCCAAAGAGCCCATGCCAGTATGCGCAGTTAGACTGCCCTTTATAAAGGTGTTCGGTAGCCAGATTAAGCAATTTTTCCTTCTTCTCACCGACTATCTTTTGCCTTAGGCTGCTGATTCTTTTGCTGACCAACATCATCTTTTTGTGCATCTGGTTCGATTCGGGGTATTTAGTCAAAAAATTCCTCCAGCCCCCACCTGACCATTTTAACATTTCATCATAAGAAGCAGAAGGGACGCAAATTCTACCTAAGGGTGAGCGTTTGGTCAATGCCTGCTTTAACGTAACAGTCTTAAGCCATGAACTATTATCAACAAGCATCTTAAAAAAATTTTCGAGCCATCTGTTTTCATAAACTAATTTGTAAGTCCCCGGCCATTCTCCGAATTTTTCAGCATCGTCCCCGTAGAAAAAAAGGGCTCTGGGATTATTGACAAATACCCTTTTAAGGTAGTCTATTGTCTGTTTTGGTTTCTTAAAGGGGATATAATATCTTAAGTTCTTATCTGAGCCAAAAAGCGCTATCTTTTTTGAATTATACTCAGCCATATAATAACCGTAAATGCTGGATTTATCCAGGCCGGCTTTTATAAAATGGGTATCATCGACAATGGCATATTTTATACCGGCTTCCTTTAAAGTAGGTACAAGCTGCGGCTCCCAGACTCTTTCCGGTATCCAGGCGCCGTATGGTTTAAATTTGAAATTTTCCTTTATATAATCGGTGAGCATCTTTATCTGGCCTATTGCGTCCTCTTCTCTAATCACCGGAAATATCGGTTCGTAAAACCCGCCGCTTATAATCTCTATCTGGTTAGCTTCTATTAATTTTATTACTATGTTAAAAAATTCAGGATGATTTTCCTCTATCCAGTGCAGGAGGCTTCCGGAAAAATGTAAACTTATTTTAATCTCAGGATACTTTCCCAATAACTTTAAAAATTTAAGATAGCACTTGTTATAAGCCCTCTGGAAAATTTCATTAAAATTTCCGATAGGTTGGTGGAAGTGTAATGCTATTGCGAAGTCTGTTGTGGCAGGCATAGTTTAAAGAATGTTAAAGAATGCACCGTTTGGGATTCCAAAGGGGCAAGTGTCCCCCTTGCGGGGACATTTACCTCTTTGGAATCCCAAACGGTGCTTTCTTTTGCCCCTTTGCTTTCAGCAACGGTGCATTCTCTCATAAAGTTTGATATACTCTTGGGCGGAATTCTTCCAGGAAAAATCAAATCCCATTGCCCTGAGCATCAGCTTTTGCCAATCTCCTCTTTTTTTGTAAACAGAAACCGCTCTTTTTAAGGCTTGCAGAAAACTTTCAGGATTTGCTTCTTTAAATTTAAAACCGTTTCCATCTTTTGGATTTTGGGTGTAGTCAACTATTGTATCATCTAAACCGCCTGTTGCTCTTACTACGGGTATGGTCCCGTATTTTAAGCTATACATTTGATTTAACCCGCATGGTTCGTATCGGGATGGCATAAGAAATATATCGCATCCTGCTTCTATTTTGTGGGCAAGGGAATTATCAAATGCTATCCTTACAGCTAGATTTTTCGGGTATTTTCCTGCTAAAGCAGTTAATAACTTTTGATATTTTTCTTCACCTGCTCCCAAGATAATTAGATTGCAGCCCAATTTTATTATATCTTCCATACCGTCTGCAATAATATCTATGCCTTTTTGATATGCTAATCTGCCTATTACTCCGAGCAAAGGCGTATCGATGTGGACATCGAGTTTTATTTGCTCAAGCAGGCCTTGTTTGCATCCGGCCTTATTTTGCAGGGACTTTTCATCATAACGGGTTTTTATAAACTCATCGGTTTCTGGATTCCACTGCGAGTAATCAGCTCCATTTACTATTCCGTAAATATCGCCTTTGCGCAAGCTTAGCAATCCTTCTAAGCCGCAACCATGCTCTTTAGTGAGTATCTCTTTTGCATACCCTTTGCTAACAGTGCTTATTGCATCGGAATAAAGCAAGCCTGATTTTATAAAACTAAAATTTCCATAAAATTCAAGTGTATCCATAGTAAAAAATTCATAACTTACACCTACCTGCGGCATTGTCTCTTTTGTAAAAAGGCCTTGATAGGCCAGGTTGTGTACAGTAAAAAGTGCCTTTGTGTCCTTAAAAAAATCCAAATCTTTAAGTTTGTATTTTAAATAAAAAGGAATCAAGGCAGTTTGCCAATCATTGCAATGTATTATATCCGGCTTAAAATTTAAAGTTTGCGCACTGCGCAAAACGGCATTTGCAAAAAATGCAAATCTAACAGCATTGTCCGGATAATCGCCCGAAGCCGTTCCGTAAAGAAAGTCCCGGTTAAAAAATTCTTCCCTTTCGATAAAATAGAAATCAACCCTGCCTTTTTTGCAATGATAAAGTGAGAAGGGGTCAGAAAAAATAGGGACAGTCCCTAAAGGGACAGTCCCTATTTTTTTTATATTAAAATCGCCTTTTTTAGTCTCGCGATAATAAGGTGTAAAAACCTTTACATCGCATCCTAATGATTTAAGGGCTGAAGGTAGACTACCGGCAACATCCGCCAGGCCGCCTGTCTTTGCAAATGGCGCTACCTCTGATGAAACCAGTAATATCTTCATGATAGAGACGTTTCTGAAGTTGTTCGGGAACCTGCCCTATTTTCAATCGGGAGCCTGTCCCCTAATGAACGATGGGTTAACATTTCTGTTCTTTTAGATATTTTGCAGCTTTTTCCGGAGAAGTGGGATTTATATAAAAACCGCTGCCCCATTCGAATCCTGCTACTCTGGTAAGCCTTGGAAACAATTCTATATGCCAGTGGAAGTCGTGTTCTATTGTCTTCCAGTAATCTCTACGGAGAAAGCGGTTTGGCGCAGCATGAATAACATAATTATATTCAGGGTCATCCAGCACGTTGCCAAGTTTGCTCAATATAACTTTAAGCATTTCTGCCAATGGTCTTATCTTATCTTTGACTTTTTGGCTATAGAAATCTATGGAATGGTCTTTGGGTAGAATCCAGGTTTCGAAAGGAAAACGCGATGCATAGGGGCAAAAGCTGATAAAACCGTCGTTTTCATAGATTATTCTCTCGCCCCAGGACTTTTCCTGCTCTATTAAATCGCAGAATATGCACCTCTCCTTTAATTTAAAATAGACTTCTGCTCCATGAAGTTCTTCTCTTACCCTTTTAGGAGTAATTGGCAAGCCTATAATTTGATAATGCGGATGCCTTATCGAAGCACCGGCTTCTTTACCTTTATTTTTAAAGATAAGAATATAACGAAACCTTTCATCTTTCTGCAACTCCTCAATCCTATATTGCAGCACCCTGATTACATCTGAGATTTCGTCAATAGTTTGATCTTTTATATCTCTATTATGGTCAGGAGTTTCAATTATAACTTCATGCGCGCCGAAACTGGTCATCATATCATGAACGCCATAGCCTCTCTTTTCAAGCTCTGTTTCTGCATTTAATGCAGGGAATTTATTAGGAACAACCCTTACCCGCCAACCTGGCTCATTAGGTTTTGTGTTGGGGGCTCTTAAGCTGTAAATCTCAGGCGGGGTCATCTTTTCCCTGCCTTCGCAGAAAGGGCATTTATCCTTATCGTCTTCTGTCTTTTCCTTTTCCTTAACAAAAGAGTCTGGCCGCTTGCTGCGCTCTGTAGATATTATTACCCATCTTCCTAAAATCGGGTCTTTCCTGAGCTCTCCCATGAAAATTTGCTCCGCAAATTTTAGTTGTAAGTTTTAAGTCGTACTTAATACTTACGACTATGAATTTCGTGAAGGGACTTTGATAAAATCGCGGTGATTATAGCAAAAAATCCATCAACCGTCAATAAATAATAGATGGTTTGTAGATCGCCCCGGGCACAACGGAACCCGTCTGTATTATTTGCTTTCCATATATACATTTGATATGATATAATTTGGAATATATGAAAACTAATATAACAGTCAGAAAAATTGCATTATGTACATTTATATTAATTGTAATATTCTCAGCTACTTTTGTCTTTCACTATACCCAATCTTTCTACGAAGCCTTTGCTCAAGGTTCTAGATACTCCAGGCAAGCAAGATACTCTGAAGCCCTTCCTCTCCTTATCTCTGCCTACAAAATGAAACCGAAAAATATGAGGGCTGCAAGTTTTCTTCTAAGGTTTTTTAATTCCGGGTTTTGCGCATTCATAGAAAAACAATGGGAGAAAAAGGAGAAAGTATTCTGCGAATATAATTATAATGGCGAATCTTTCAATAAAATAAGGAGTGTTTTTAAAAAATGGAACAAGCTCACGAAATAATACGCTCTATTCTGGAAGTAGCCCCTATCGGCATCTATATTGTGAATGGTAAAGGTAACATCGATTATGTAAACTCTGCCATGATTGTTATCTCAGGAGATACATATGAGCAGTTTAAGTCTTTAAATGTCTTTAAACTCACGGCATACAAAAAATTAGGTCTGGATAAAAAAATCCGGTCTGTTTTCGATGGCAATTCTTTTTCTATGGAATCGGTTAAATATGCCTCATATCACTCAAAGAAAACGACAGTAAGAAACTTCTCTGGCATACCCCTGGAGGAAAGGGGCGAGAAAAAGGCCCTTATATTTGTTGAGGATATCACCAAGATTAAAGAGGCAGAGGAAGAACTGATAAAAACGATGAATATAAAATCACAATTTATCTCTATGGTATCCCATGAATTAAAAACGCCGCTTACGGTAATTAACGGATATATTGACATTGTTCAGGATGGGACAGCAGGAAACCTTAACAAAAAACAGAAAGAGTATTTGGATACAGTAAAACGAAATGCAGATAGATTAACCCGTCTCATAAACAATGTATTAGATTTCCAGAAGTTAAAGGCAGGCCGGATGGAATTTAAGATGGAGGAAGGCAATATTAACGAATTGCTTGAAGAAGTTGCAAAACAGATGTCACCTTTAATAAAGAATAAAGGCCTCAAGCTTACTCTGTCTCTTTCAAAGGATTTGCCAAAAATAACCTTTGACAGTGACAGGATTATCCAGGTTTTGACAAATCTGGTTAACAACGCTATAAAATTTGCTGATAAAGGCAGTATTACAATTACATCAAAAAAGCTCAAAAACGCCATATATGTTTCTGTTGCCGATACAGGGATAGGGATAAAAAAGGAAGATATGAGTAAACTTTTTCAGAGTTTCAGCCAAGTGGCCACGGAAAAAGAAAAGATGAGGGGCGGCACAGGCCTGGGGCTAGCCATATCAAAAAGGATTATCCAAGAACACGGGGGCAAGATACAGGTGCAATCAGAATACGGCAAGGGAAGCACATTTTCTTTTCTTCTGCCAGTTGTAGAAAGAAGGAGTTAATGGATTCGGGGACGTCCATAATCAACTTGACTGGGACTTATATTCCATATAGAATAAAAAAATAATGCCGGAGTGGTGAAATTGGCAGACGCGCCGGATTCAAAATCCGGTGGTAGAAATACCGTGTGGGTTCAACTCCCACCTCCGGCACCAAAATTTTCTTTGAAAATTTTGTCCCGAACAATGCGGCGGATAGGAACATTAGAGGGGCAAAAGCAGGAGGCTTGCCATGAAAAAGAAAGTGTTAGGAACGGTGGGGGCGCTGGAGATAGAACTTGAGGGGACTAAAGATATCATGCTTATGGTTCTCTCAGGGCAGATAGATAACTATACTTCAGAAGAGATAACTAAAATAATAAACGAGCATATCAACAAAGGAAATTTAAAGATTATAGTTGACTTAACCAAAGTAGACTATTTAGACAGTGCTGGCTTGAGTGTTCTTGTCAATGCAAAGATAAAGCTTTCAAAAAGAAACGGCGGCCTTCGCCTGGTAGGATTAAAAGGCAAGGCGCGGGAGGTATTCAATCTGGCAGGCCTAACCCAGATGTTTGATGTCTATGAGAACCGCGAGGCTGCCTTCGAGGGATTTTAATCAAGGAGGGCTAAAGGGTACACTAACCTCACAAAATTTGGACAGGTACCCGAACGATTTTGTAAACGTCTGTAATTATGTGTAATTATGCCGCCTTGATTGCTATTATAGTGATGTCGTCGTGCTGGGGAGCTTTCCTGGTAAATTTTTTTAGTGTTTTGTAAATATGTTCTACAATTTCTCTTGTGCTTTTGTTCCTGCATTCTGAAAGTGCTACTTTTATCCTGTCTTCACCAAATTCTTCTTTTTTAACATTTCGTGCTTCTGTAACACCATCTGTGTATAATAAAAATATATCTCCGCTACCAAAAGGGATCTGCCTTTCCGTATATTCTGTCCCTTCCATAATCCCTACTGCCATACCGCCCTCTACCTTAAGGGTTTCTACTTCATCGTTCGGATGCGCAATAATTAAGGGTAGATGGCCTGCATCTGCAATCTTTAAAATTTTCTTCCCTATATCGGCTATTAAATAATAAACTGTTACGAAAAGGCCTGATGTTGATTCTGTTGATATCTGATTGTTTAACTGGGTCATTACATCGGCAGGTTCGCCTTTGCCCCTTGCGTGAAATCTGAAATTGCTCACCGTCATTGCCATAAACAGGGCTGCGGGAACACCTTTTCCGGAAACATCGCCTATCATAATCCCTATCACATCTGCTGATATATCTACAAAATCATATAAATCTCCGCCAACTGCCTTTGCTGCATCCATAATAACAGCGATATCTAATCCCTCCTTTTCGGGCGGGGTTTCCTTTAGGAAGCTTTTCTGAATCCTTCTGGCAATATCCAGTTCTCTCTCTATAAGCATTCGCTTATTTCTCTCGGAGATATACTTATAAAATGTACTAAAAAGATAAACCAGTGAAACGAGCAGTAGCGGATAGAAAAGGTCCAGCCATGTTTTAAAAAATGCAAAGGCGGCATACGAAAATAAAGTGAAAACAAATAACAGCCCCACTATTATCAATAGGCTCTTAAAAGGTTTTAGCCTCATAGTCAAAAAAGAAGCAAGCAAGCCAAGAAATATAAAGATTAAAATATTGGTAAGTTTATCAGCCCGATGTATAAAGTTATCGGCGAGAATAGAATTTATAATATTGGCGTGAATGCCAACCATCGGGTAATTCGCCTGCAGCGGTACTGGATTTAAATCGTGTGTGCCAACTGCTGTAAGGCCTACCAGGCATATTTTATCTTTAAAGGCTTTTAGATCCAACCTTGGTTTTTCGTTGTTTTTTAACTGAATATATGATTTCAATATATCTATAAAAGAATAATGCTTAAAGGCCTCACCCCATCTATCAGCGAAATTTATAAGCACCTGGCCATTCTCATCAATGGGTATTCTAGCATCAGGATCGATCTGGATAAACTTTTTGCTTATCTTTGGATTATCCGTCGACTTTCCTATGTAGTCATAGGCAACCAAAAAAGAAAGCTGAGGATAAAGTTTACCTTTATAATCGATAAAAACAGGAATACGCCTTCGCTTTCCATCTATATCTGGGATTATGTTTATATGCCCTATGCCATAGGCCGCCTTATCAAGATTTGAAAATGGAGATGCCTCTAATTTCTGTGCTTGTAGAAAGGCAGAATCCCCTCTTTCTTTTGTAAGCCTGAATGCCTGGGCAAGATATACTCTTTTTGAAGCTGCGATTGATTTTACGAGCTCTTCGTCTGAAAGCTCATTTTGCTGTTGTGCGAATATGGCATCAAATATTATTGAGCGGGCATCAAATTCAGTCAATATATCTATCAGGCGGGCGTGGAATTCTCTATCGATGGGCCAGGTACCGATTTGCTCTAAGGTATCCTGGGCTATTTCTATTATGGCTATTCTGTCTGAAGTTATCTGGTGGGGTCTTAACTTAAATCTTAAGTCTAAGGTAGCTAATTCAAATACTTCAAATACTCTAAAATAAGAAACTAGGATTATTAGCGCGCTTATAATTACTGCTGTAATTATCTCAATTGGGCGTTTGCTTATATGGATCGATTTGATGGGCATAATAAAAAATCCAAATATCAAAAATCAAAATGATAATCCAAAATTTTGAATTTTAATATGTAATTTTGATTTTTGGACTTTGATTTTTGGATTAAAACACTATTTGGGACCTTAGAAAAATATATGCACTCCGGCGGTGGTAATGGAGTCAGAATATTCATTTAAGGGTTCGTTAGAGTAATTTTGTACATAGGTATAGCTAGCGCTTATATAGGCTGATTTGTATATATTATAATAGGCCGTTCCGCCTAAGGTCATGGTCTTCTGGGTTTCTGTGGCACTCAAGTCCGCATTCTTTCTCGTGTCAAATTCCTTCCATCTGTAACTTCCATGGCCTGCTAAATAAAGGGCTTTAAGAACAGGCATATTTACAGAAAGGCCCATTTTATACGCTATATAATCGTAATAGTCCATATATTCATCGTTGGAATCATTAAAATCTATCCTTCCATTTGCCCTGACCAACAATTCTTTTATGTACTGGCCTATGCTGAATGTCATTATATGCCTGTAGTCTTCTCTCTCGGTGGTTAGGGTATTGCCAGCGCCATCTTTGATTTTCTTTTTATCATAATCATATTCTTTAAATTTATATCCACCTTTTAAGAATAGGTCGTCGTTTACGTAATATTCAATTTCGCCTAATTGTCCAAGGGCAAGATATGTTTCGTCTTCATCATGCAGATACCAGACTGAATCTGCTATATATCCTGCTTTTATTAAAAAATCATCTCTTAAATAATACTTAAAAAAAGCACACCCTATAAAGAAGGCCTATAAAATCATATTCTATCCCGGCGCTTACTTTATCTGTTATCTTGTAGTCTCCTTCTGCATAAACACTTTTTTCTGTAAACCAATCTCCTTTCCTTGAGGAGTCTAAAAACACATTGTTTTCATAACCTTCTTTTATTGCTGCTGCTATTTTTGAATTAAATCTTGGTTCTTCAGCTGTAACTAAAACAGGATTTAACAAAACAGTCATAAAAAACAAAATAACAAAAATTTGTAATACCTTCATGAGATACCCCTTATAATAAAATTTTATATTTTATTAATAGCCTCCACCTGTGGTGGGTTCTGGTTCTGCATCTTCCCGTTTTTTCTGTTCCATTTTCTCGAGTCTATCTTCTTGTCTATCTTCTCGCTGCAAATCGGCCTTATCCTCCAAATCCTTCAAACTATCTATAATCTTTCTTGGTTCTTTGCGCTTCTTCCCCTTTAACAATTCCCGATGTTCTCTAAGGCTTTCTCTGAAACCTGACCATTCTCTCTGCTCGTGTCTTGTCAATGCAGCTAATGGACCTGGGGCTTTGAATTTTTCAATTACGCATTTATAACCATGTTTTATCACCCTTTCTGGTGTTAGAGAACCATCTTTTCTTATACCTTTTGCATATGCTTTATCTTCATGGCAGCCTGCTGTTGTTTTATTTTCGTTGGTATCTACAAAAATACCCGAACCGGCTACTCCGCAAACAGCGGTGGGAGTGCGAACCTCAAAGCTAGAACCAGGCTCAAGTGCCCCTAATAAAGCAAATACTTTACCCTTAAAAAGCTGGGCCCTTTTATCTATTATTTTATCCAATAATAATTCACTCTCTTCCTCTATTCTTATTACGTTCTTTGCTTCTTTATCAATGGCAATCTCTACTGATGAAAATTTGAAGGTTTTTATTCTATCGCCTTTCTTTATTACCATTCCCTCTTTAGCTACAATCCAGCGGACTTCTTTCACGCTTTGTAACTTAACCTGGCCCTTTAGATATATAATCTTTGCATCTTCCCTCTCTGCAAAGGCTAAAGATATAGATAAATTCAAAATAACTGCACATAACAATAACGATATCAATATTTTTTTCATCTTTATCGCTCCTTAATATATTTCGTTTTTTTTCCTGCCTTATTGTATTTATAATATACCACTAAAATAAGTGCGTCAAATACAATATAAACTATCTCTTCGATCTTCCATTTTTTTCCTTTGGCTTCTTCTTTTCCTTTGTCTTAATAAGAAGTTTCCAGGGGTGGCGTTTTATATCATCTGAAAATTCTTCGAAATTAACGGCAGTAGTTTTAAGTTTACCTATCATAAAATCTATGTCTTCTCTGTTTTCTACCACGAGCCCGTCTAAATGTTTTGTAAGAGTACGTATCGCAGCTATTGTAGTCTCAGCTTCTTCAGCTACCTTTCTCCCTATATCAATAAGTTCTTCCATCATAGCTGGGTCTTCTCCGGTTATGACAGAACCTGGTTTTAAAAATGGTGCTCCCGGAGGTCCATCGGTTAGCTCGACATATTTCTCACCCATCATTCCCAGCATACTAACGTATGCCTTTGTTCCTTCCCTTACTTTGGCTTTGTCCTTTAAAATCAGAGTCAGCAAAATCTTGGTCTCATCATCTCTATATAAAATCTCTACATCTTTTACCTCGCCCACTTCAACGCCGCGTAATCTTACCGGTGCATGTTCTTCAAGGCCGCTTACCCAATTAAACATTGCCTTTAATTCATATGTCTTTTCTATGCCCATAAAATTAGTTATTGCAAGACTAAAACCTGCTAATATAATCAAACACAGCAGGATTAAAAGGCCTGTCTTTACCTCATTAGCTATTCCTTTTGCCATTTTCTCCTCCAAAATTTGCGAAGCAAATTTTGTCCCGAACAACGCAACGAATAGGAGCGTTGGAGGGGCTTTCCTTACTCCGTTAACTGTTTTAAATAATCGTCCCCTTTTTGAAAAAACCTTATTGGGCCTTCAGGGCTTCCTTTTATAAACTGCTGCAGTCTGGCATCTGTTGAATTTCTTATTTCATCGGGTGTGCCTTCTGCTATTACCTCTCCTTCATAAAGCATTGCTATTCTATCGGCAATGCTAAAAACGCTTTGCATATCATGGGTAACTACCACCGAAGTAATCTGCAACTTCTTACTTAAATCAATGATGAGTTTACCAACAACCCCCGCAACAATAGGGTCTAATCCTGCGGTTGGTTCATCATAAAATACTATTTCGGGGTCCATGGCTATTGCCCGCGCCAACCCCACTCGCTTTCTCATCCCTCCAGAAAGTTGAGAAGGCATAAGCTTCTCAAAACCTCTTAGGCCCACTAATTCCAATTTTATCTTTATCATAATCTTCATAATATTCTCATCAAGTTTGGTATGTTCTCTTAAAGGCAGGGCTATATTATCTTCTACGCTCATTGAGTCAAAAAGGGCCGCATTTTGAAAGACCATACCAAATCTTTTTCTTATCTTATCAAATTCGCTTTCAGGAAGCTGAGTTATATCTTTGCCTTTTATGAAAATCTTGCCAGAGTCAGGGGTATAGGAGCCTATTATATGACGGAGAAGTGTGGATTTGCCACAGCCTGAACCTCCCATAATTACCATGGTCTCGCCTTTATAGACCTTGAGATTAACCTTATTTAACACACGCCTTCCGTCGAAACTTTTGACCAAATCCTTAATCTCTATTACTGCTTCTTTTTCTTGCATTTCGTCATTGCGATGCTATACAGCATCGTCACATATTAGAAAAATAGAATACCCCGGTCAGGACACAATCTGCTAATATAATAAGGATAAAGCTGGTAACCACACTCACAGTGGTAGAATTGCCCACTCCCTCAGCGCCGCCTTTTGTGCTTAATCCCATGTAACAACCGATTGTAGAAATTATTCCGGCGAAGACAAATGATTTAAAAAGACCGGTATAGATATCCTTGAGTTCCAGAAATTCTATAGTCTTATCAATATATAAGCCGCTACTTAATCCTAAATTAAACACACCTATTAGCCATCCACCAAACATTCCTGCCAGGTCAGCAAAAATGGTAAGGCATGGCAGCATAATCAAAAGGGCTATGATGCGAGGAACAACCAGATATCTTACTGGATTAAGGGCTGTAGCCTGAAGTGCTTCTATCTGCTCTGTGACCTTCATGCTACCCAATTCAGCTGTGATGGCTGCCCCTACTCTACCTGCAACTACTAAGGCAGTTAATACCGGACCTAATTCTCTGGATACAGAAACCGCTACCAAGCTGGCTACATACATTGTTGCACCCAGTTTCTCCAACTGATAAGCGCTCTGCATAGCAAGGACAATCCCGGTAAACAAAGCGACAAAAAAGACTATCGAAATGCTCCTTACCCCAGCAAATACCATCTGCTCGAACAAATTTTTCCTGGATACAATCTTTCCTTTAAATGGGCCTATAATAATCCAGTAAAGAACCTGGGCGAGCAAAATGGTAATGTCAACTATGTGCCTTTTTATCTCAATGGCAAAACGCCCTATAATTGCGGCTGGATTTGTCATAATTTCATCCTAAAAACCCGCTACAGCCTGTTCAGCGGTATCATATATTTCAAATATTTTTTCAAGCTTGGTTATTTCAAATAAGCCCTTTACCTTATCTGCTAAATTGGACAATCTAAGCCTGCCTCCATAACTTTTTATCTTTTTAAGCATCTCTACCAGCGTAGCTAAACCAGAGCTATCGATATAAGAAACCTCCGCAAGGTTTATGACTATCTTCTTTTGATAAGAGGCAGTCAATTCAGCAAAAGTCTTTCTTATATCGGGAGAAGAATTAATATCTATATCTCCATTTATCCGACATATTACTACGTCTTGCTGGGTAGTTTTAGTTATCTTCATCTTTCCTCCTTAAGATATTTTATCATCGTAATTCTATTTCCGTCCTTGTTAAAAAATACTTCGTCCATAAGATGCTTCATCAGGTATATACCTCGCCCTTTTGTCTTTAATAAATTCTTCCTAACAGTAGGGTCGGGTAAATACTTATAGTCAAAGCCGCTGCCTTTGTCTTCTATAGATACTTTAAACATTTCATCTGATATAGAATAGTCTATTTTTACAAGCAGATTTCCATTATTTTTATTACCGTGTTTTACTGCATTTATCAGGGCCTCTTCTAAACATAACCTTATATCAAAAGATGTAGATTTATTAATTCCTGAAGAGTGGAGTAATTTCAATATATTCTGAACGAGCTTGTTAACTTCGCTTAAATGACTGGGCATCTGAATAGTAGAAGATCTATTCACCCCGTTAGAAATATTGTTTCTAGCGAGGTTTATAAAATTTCTAACAGGGCTCATTAAAAATGCCTATCTTTCTAAATTTTTCATAGCGCGCTTTAACTATCTCATCCTTATCCAGGGCCGAAACCTCCTTAAGATTTTTTATCATCGAGGCCTTTACATCCTTCATTGCCTGTTCAGGATTTCTATGTGCGCCCCCTAATGGTTCTTTTATAACTTCGTCAATTATTCCCAGCTCAAGAAGTTCATCAGCAGTTATTTTTAGAACCTTTGCTGCTTCAGGGGCTTGGGTTCTATCTCTCCATAATATAGCAGCGCATCCTTCCGGAGAAATGACTGAATAATAGGCATTTTCCATAACGCATATTCTATCGCCTACGCCTATACCTAAGGCCCCGCCGCTGCCGCCTTCTCCTATCACAATTATTATAATAGGCACAGCCATCTGGGCCATTTCGTGTAAATTATATGCAATGGCCTCCGCCTGACCCCTTTCTTCTGCGCCAATTCCGGGATAAGCTCCGGGCGTATCTATAAAACAAAAAATAGGCACATCGAACTTTTCAGCGAGTTTCATAACTCTTATGGCCTTCCGGTAACCTTCCGGATGGGCACTTCCGAAATTACGCTTTAAATTTTCCTTAATGTCCCGTCCTTTTTGATGACCGATAATCATAATCTTAAAATTATTCAGTTTGGCCAAACCACAGACAATGGCCCTATCATCAGAAAAACTCCTATCTCCGTGCAATTCTATAAAATCTGACATAATTGTCCGGACGTAATCTAATGTATATGGCCTTTTGGGATGGCGGGATATCTGCACTCTCTGCCAGGGGGTAAGGTTACTAAAAACTTCGCGTTTTACCTTTTCCAGTTTGTCTTCAAGTTTTTTTATTTCAGACTGCAGATTTATCTTTTCGGAAGTAGTAAATTTTTTTAACTCTTCTATTTTTCTTTCAAGTTCCAAAATAGGTTTTTCAAAATCTAAACCACTGCCGTTCATTGTTTGTTATAAGTTATGGGTTATGAGTTATGAGTTATGAGTTATGAGTTAGTCGATGATTGCTACTTTAGTGCCGCTGGGTACTATTGCATAAAGTTCTTCTGCGTCAGCGTTGTACATCCTTATACAACCCTCGGTGCTTTGATAACCGATTGTATCGGGGTTGTCTGTGCCATGAATCCCGTATCCGGCTTTGTCAATACCTAACCATCGTGTACCCAATACATTCTCCGGACTGTCGGGGGGTATGACTCCTTTAGCACTGTACCACGGAGGGTTTACAAGCTTGTTTACTATTTTGAATGTTCCAACAGGGGTAGAATTACTTTTACCTGTAGAGACTGTGTATACTTTAATTATCTCCCCGCTAGAAAATAAAGTAAGGGTATTCTGGGACTTGTCTACGACTATAGAAAAGCTCTTCTTTTGAACTTTTAATTTCATGCTCGGCTTAATTAAATTTCCGCTTAAGTTGTTGGCCTTTTTAATAAGCTCTATTGTGGTATTAAATTTTTTGGCTATTTTCTCCAAAGAGTCTCCAGGGACTACTTCATATAGTTTACTATTGGAGGTAACCGTCGGAGAAAATAGTATTTTTATATTTAAAGATAAAATCTTATGCTGTATTTTTTGAAGGTTTTCTGCGGTTGGGTAATTGGAGAAGAGTTTCTGATAGGTCTGCTTTGCTACAATAAGTTCGCCCTGTTTCTCTAATAATTCAGCTTCTTTAAAGAGCGCTGCCGCCTCCGATGGAAAAACTCCGGTAGATGCAGAAGATTTCGCTTTGTTGCCTACGTACTTAAACAAAGAGAAAGCCGCTGTAACAAAAACAGCAACAACAATGGCATAAATGGCTATTTTGATAAAGAGTTTTTTCATTTTATTTAATCATGGATTACCTAAAAGGCTTCATCATATCCTTATAATATATTATACAAAACATATGCGCATACAATTCCCAATGCTACGCCGGCAAAAACCTGTATGGGGGTATGGCCGATGAGTTCTATAAGGCGGTCTTCCTTAATAGGTTTTTTAAAATATAAATCTTCAAACATCTTATTTAATATCTCCGCTTGTCTACCGGTAGAGCGGCGTACTCCCCGGGCATCAAATATTGTAATTATTCCAAGTATAAGCGAAACGGCAAATATGCCTGTGTCATAACCGAAACGCATTCCTACGGAAGTTGCCAATGCAGTTACTCCGGCGCAATGAGAACTTGGCATGCCACCGGTTCCAACAAACCATTTAAAATTAAATCTCTTCTCTTTAATTATCCCGATTATTACTTTTATAAGTTGTGCAATGGCCCAGGTTAAAATTGTTATTATGAATATTTTGTTTTTGCTTAATGCAATAAAGAAATTCATCACTCACCTTTTATGCGGTCGCTGAAAACTCCTAGGAATTACATCAGCGACCTCAAAGAGCTCTGCATCATTCTGGACTTTTTCAGCAATCTCTTATAATTCTCTGCCGTGGAAATAGGCAACTATGTTACCTATTGCGATAGGATTTGTTCCAAGAAATTGTATACCAGTGTCATAATAAGCAGAAGGTGTTCCTTCGCCAGATATCTCTACCCTTCTTGTCCAGACTACTTTTGCTTTTATATCGTAGTTTTCCGGTTTCGCCTTTGGGACAATGATATTTATGTTAAGTCTGGTATCCAGCAGGAGTTTCTCGGTTAATGAAAGGCATATCCCGCCTCCGCTTATATTTTTACTCACGGTCTTTTTTATGTCCTGGGGCCTGGTAGAGATTTCGTAATTGACCTTTATGGGCAGATTTAACCTTTCATAAATGCGGTCTTCTGTAGGTTTTTTATCCATATGCTCTCCTTTTAAGACAAAATATTATATCACAATAAACTAACGGGGTAAATATTTATTTTCTTATCAACGAAAGGGTTTCTGCTCTCGTTTTTGCACTTTCCTT
>CAZMYR010000027.1:0-24400 GCA_964570585.1 uncultured Planctomycetia bacterium | reverse complement strand
AAAAGAAAAAATTAAAAGGGGCGAAAAAAGAAAAAGAAAAAATTCTTTTGGGCGAAAAAAGACGTTTCTTTTGGGCGATTTTGATGTTTTGCATCTTGCCTTCAGCAAGCCGCTGTCATAACTCCCTAGTTATGACTAAAAAGCAGATAGGGGAAATCTCCCACCTTCCCGAAGAATCATATTTGAAATTCTCTCCCTTTTAGTCTATATTTGAAGGGTAATATATTCTCCATTCTTTAGAATATTCTGTTTTGGACATGTTGTGAGTTAGATAAAAATCATATTTTAATCCAAATTTTTTAAATAAATCATGGTGCGATTTTTCATATACTTTAGATTTATCGAGATAGAAACCTATTGCTTGGTGATATGGATAGATATAATCTAATTTAACAAGTGTTTCAGCAAGCTTTTTTACTGATAAAAGACTTTTTGTTTTTTTGTAGATTTTTAACACATTACTAACGCCATTAGCATATACTGGTCTTACCGTTAGATCAATTAATGTTCTTTCAATATTTGTTACGGCAACAGTACCAATTTGAGATTTTTCTATTTCTATAACACCTAATTTTTTTGTAAATTTACCATTCAGAAGACATACTTTATATTTTTGGAACTTTGCTATGTTGTTGGAAACCCTTTGCGATCTAGAAAAAGCTAAATCAATATTTGGTTGCTTAAGATGTTGTCTATATATTTTGTGTGCTGCTTGTTCTATATTTAAATATATCGTATTAGATAAAGAATCAGTTAATCCAAGAAGGAAGAGAGCAGTGGAATGCGTGAAATAGGAGTTTTTATCCGTACTTAAGAGTATTTTAAATATTGATAATGCATCATCGCTTAAATAGCGTGAAGTTTTTCTGTACGGAAAATCTATTGTAATTTTTTTTAGGATTTTATTCTGTAATAGAAAGTCTATAAATTTAAAAATAGTTGTATTTTTTGAAAGATGCCAGATTATTTTGTTAGAATCGAGGATATGAGAGATATCTCTGAAGGTGAATATTTTAGTCTGTGATTGTGTGAAAAAAGTGGCTATTTCAGTTTTTGCTCGCTCAAGAAAATCTTCTTTCATGATGTAGTAAATTGTAGTAATATATACTACAGCTTTTATTTAAATTATTCGATTGTTAACTTAATATATAGTATATATACTATATATTAAGTTGTAAAGAAGATTTTTTAAGAAATCTATTTGACATTAAGTTAATTTTGTGATATATTTTATACAGATATATGTATGAATTGATACATCTATCTGTACATATAGGTACATATATATGCATAAAATTAGGTAGAATTATATGAATGACTATAGGATCAATAAAAAAGAATTATTAAATGAAATCGGTGGTTGGAATCGTTTTTTAAAGCGAAAAGTACATCTAATCGCTTGTGGTGGGACCGCCTTAACACTATTGGAGTTAAGAGAGTCAACAAAAGATATTGATTTTCTGGTACCTAATGTAACTGAATATGGGTATTTGATTTCTAATCTTAAAAAGATTGGATATAAACCAGTTACAGGTGCTGGTTGGAGCAGGGGAGGAAAGTATGTTTTTGACTTATTTCGCGGGAAAAGTGTTCATACGACTGAATTATTGGAGTCACCCCTATCTCCTGAAAAACACATTTTTTTTGAAGAATCTACCTATGTCTATTTAGGCATATTAAATTATTATGACCTACTTATTAGTAAGCTTTTTAGAGGAATCCAAGTAGACTTTGAAGATAGTATTATTTTATATGAGAATAAAAAAGATGAAATAAATATTAATTTTTTCAAAGATCGATTTCGGGAGACTGCATCCTATGATATTTCTGAAGAGAAAGTTATAAAGAATTTACATACATTTTTAAAAATGATAAAAAAGGAGTGAAGTCATGGAAAATAGAGAGTTATTAAAACAATTAGGAAAATTGGGATTTCCTTTATTTGAAACAGATGAAATATTAAAACCCAATGAAACTATTGCGGAGGTTGTAAAAAGCAAAAATGCTAGGTTATGGGAAGGATTTCCTATAATCTTTGCCAACTCTAATAAAGAGCATATGTTTAATTTTGAGGTAGCTAAGAAATTATTATATAATAAAGAAGACTACAATTCCTTTATGGATCTTATTTTTATGTCACTTGCGTTATACAAATTTCTAAATCTGAAATTCTTATGGAAAAGAAGCCTGTTAAATAATGCCGAATTAAAAAATACAGACAAATTTAATGAATTTCTACAATATTTTAGAAGTAATAATGAATTTAAACTATCTCAGAAATATTTAGATCCTGAGAGGCTTAAGAAACTTTTTAATAATTATTTCATGAAAGAGGACTCAGAAATAAAAAAAATTGATAATATTCATGATGAGTTATCTTTAGAATATGCTCTATCTCAGATTTTTACACCAAAACAAAAAGAAATATTTTTAAAACGGTTACAAGGTAAAAAGCTTACAAAAACTGAGAGGGAGTATTTTTATAGGGTTGTTAAGAAAAAAGCACTAGCTTTAGCGAATGTTGATTTACAGCGCTTAGCCCAACAGGTTATCAGATGAGGGATTGAAGGTAATTACAAATTTCTTGCATTCAAGAAGGTTCAATATAACATGTGGATAGCAATTTACATTAGAGTTTCTACAGAAGACCAAGCAAAAAGATATTCTTTAGAGGTACAACGAGAGCATCTTGAATCTTTTGCTAAGCAAGAAGGCTTTGAGATATTCAAAGTTTATCAAGACGAAGGAATAAGCGGTTACTCTACTGAGCGCCCTGCCTTAAAAGAGCTCCTTAAAGACGCGAAGAATAAGAAATTTGATCTTGTTCTAGTTTACAAAATAGACCGATTCAGCAGGAACCTTAAAGATTTGCTTAATTTAGTAGATGAGTTATCATCATATGGCGTAGGGTTTAAATCTGCTACTGAGCCATTTGATACGACAACATCAGCAGGAAAGCTTATGTTCCAGCAGTTGGGAAGTTTTGCAGAGTTTGAGAGGAACAGGGTGTCGATATGTCAGATACTAATTATGTTGAAGAAGCGGTACAATATAAAAAAGAATGTAATTGGTTCGAGGCTAGAAAGTCTTATCTTTTAGCCCAAAATCAATATAAAACTAAAAGAGCGTGGAATGATGCAATAGAAATGGGGATTTGGGCAATTATATGTGGACTTAGAACAAAAGAGGCTTTTTTTAATATAGTAGAAGTAAAACAATTAATTAGAATTACAAAGGATTGGCTGAAGGATACTACATCGCAGCAAGAACGAAAACAAATCGTAAAATACTGCGAGTTAAGAATTAGAAATATTATAAGGGATTCCCTTATTAGATTAGGAAGACACAAAGAAGCAGATGATGTGTATGTTATGCAAATGTCACTAAGAAGAAAAATTGCAAAGGTAGAAAGGCAATGGAAAGATTATATACTTTTAACATGTTATTCTTTAGGTAACCGGTATAATAGAAACTTTGCCTTAGTTATTTTTTGGTTCATAGTTTTTGCTTTCTTTTTTGGAGTAGCGTATTATAAACTCGGACTTTTAAGCTATGCACACAAAGAAGGTTCCCTTAACTTTCTAGATTGCTTATATTTTAGTTTAATCGCATTTACTACAGTTGGATTTGGAGATATTTACCCTCATGCAATACTAGGTAAATTTTTTGTTTCTATACAAGCAGTAGTTTTTATTTCGTTTCTTATAATAATGACTTTTATGGCCTCACACAATGTGGCGAGAAAAAGTCCTATCTCTTATCCTAAATGGGAAGATCTTAATTATGACCAATATTTTGAATCTTAGCCAAAAAGTCCAGATGAAAAGTGCGATTTATCTTAGAGTTTCGACAGAGGATCAAGCCAAAGAAGGCCCCTCCCCAGATTTGTCGGACTTTGGCCTCCAAATCTAAACGGGGAGGGCAGGTATCCCCCTAGTTTTGCTTGCGCAAAACTAAGCAGGGGGACAAGTTCTCTTGAAGTCCAGAGAGAATATGGTTGCAGAGAAATTTAAACGCTTAGGCAGATATTATGTCTATATTGTTGAATGTAGGGATGGGACGTACTATACTGGCTATACGCATGATTTAGAGAAACGGATAAAAGAGCATAATAATAGTAAACGTGGCGCGAAGTATTTGCGTGGAAAATGTCCGGTAAACTTGGTGTGGCATAAGGAATATAGGTATTACAAGGGGGCTGTTACGGAAGAGAAACGAATAAAGGCCTTAAGAAGAAAACAGAAGGAAAAGTTGGTGTATGGCAAAAGATAATAGCACCCCAAATTCTGAGTCTTGTTCAAAAAATCTGTCGCTTTTTAAAAAAGCTCCACATTTTTTGAACCAGAATTCGGGGTGGCATCCAAAAGTTTTTATAAAAACTTTTGGATGCCAAATGAACAATGCGGATTCGGAGCTTGTTTACAGTATGCTTCTTGCGCAGGGTTATACAAAGGTGAGTTCCTATGAAGATGCTGATGTGATTTTATTTAATACCTGCTCTGTAAGAAAGCATGCTGAAGATAGGGTGTGGGGTAAGGTTGGTGAGTTGAAAAAGCTACGAGCTACGAGCTACGAGCTACGAACTCCCATAATTGGCATCATCGGTTGTATGGCTAGAGCACAAAAAGAGCGAATATTTGAAAGGTTGCCCCATGTCAATTTTATATGCGGGCCTTCGGATATATATGAGGTAGCAGATTTAATAAAGCAGGCTCAGGAGAATCCGGAAGGACATTTTTCGGCGATATCTAAACTAAAGAGACCAGTTAAAAAAGGAGATTGCTTCGTCCCGACACATTTGGCGTCGGGACTCGCAATGACGAAGGCGGGATATCGGGAGGAGAAGATAAGGGCGTGGGTTAATATAAGTTATGGCTGCGATAATTTCTGTTCATATTGCATCGTCCCTTATGTAAGGGGAAGAGAGATAAGCAGAAAATCAGAAGATATTATTGATGAAATAAAGATGCTCGTAGACGATGGAGTAAAAGAAATAACGCTCCTTGGACAGAATGTGAATTCCTACGAACTACGAACTACGAACTACGAACTACGAAACGGCTTTATTAAACTTCTTGAGGAAGTCAACAAAGTAGACGGATTATTGCGTATCCGCTTTATGACATCTCACCCAAAAGATGCAAATGCCGATTTATTTAAGGCAACGAGGGATTTAGATAAGGTATGCGAGCATCTACACCTTCCTGTTCAATCAGGCTCAGACAGGATTTTAAGATTAATGAATAGAAAATATACTGCCGATGGTTATCTTAAACTCATAGAGCAATATCGAAAGATTGTAAACGGCGGTTCTCTTACAACCGATATTATCGCAGGGTTTCCGACAGAGACGGAGGAAGATTTTTACAAAACCTACATGCTTATGAAACAGGTAAAGTTTGACAGCGCATTCATATTTAAATATTCTCCAAGGCCTTATACCGCTGCTTATAAAATGAAGGACGATATAGAAAAGGAAACGAAGGAAGAAAGAAACCAATCCTTATTAAGGCTTCAGGATAGAATCAAAAAGAAGAGAAGCAAGCTGTTTATGAATACAATCCAGCAGGCATTGGGGACAAAGAAAGCTAAGAGGGGGCCTATTTCTTATTATTCAGAAAATGGAAAATATTATTTAAACGGAAGAACAAGGACAAATATGCAGGTAATATATGAAGGCAATCCGGAATTAATAGGCCATTTATCGGATGTGAAGATAAAAGATATAGAAGGGAATACATTGATAGGGGAAAGAGCATGAAGGAATTACAAATTTTGCTGCTTGCCGCTTGCTGCTTGTTGCTTACTGCTTTAGATGTCCATGCATCGGAAGCTACAGATACTGCATGGAGCTATTTTTTAAAAGGCGATTATAGAAAAGCCATATCTGAAGCTAACAAGGTAGAAGAGGCCCAAGCCCATTATATTATGGGGCTTTCCTATCTTAAACTGGGCAAACCTTCGCACGGAAGAAAACATTTTCGTTTTATATTGGATATGTATCCACAGATAGAAATAAAAGGGGAGACAGCTCTTAGTATAGCAGATTCATATTTTTTTGAAGGCGATTTTGAAAACGCAGCGGCAAAATACACCGATTTTATCAACAATTTCCCATATTCGGGCTTAATTAGTTTGGCGTATTTAAGATTAGGACAGTCGCAGAGAAGATTAGGGCATTGGTCAGCAGCAAAAACGTCGCTTTCGAAAGTAATAAAGGATTTTCCCTATAGTTTTGAAAGAAAAGGGGCGCAAAAAGAGCTGCTGAAGGAATTTTATTATTATATTCAAGCCGGTTCTTTTAGCAGAAAAACAAATGCGAATAGGTTGTTAAAAATCCTTCGAAGGAAAAATTTTGATGCATATATAAATACAATAGAGAAAAATAGCAGAACATTTTATAGAGTTTGTATTGGGGAGTTTCAGGATAGGGAAGATGCGGATGTTGTATTAAGAAAATTGAAGACAAATGGCTACTCAGCAAAAATATATCCCTAACAGAGAAAAAATTGGGACAGGTACAAATTTTTCTGCGGAAAATCGTGCCAGTCCCATTTTTTTCCTGGTCGGGCCTACAGCAGCCGGCAAAACAGAAATTTCGATAAAATTGGCCGGAATGATAAACGCTGAGATCATATCTTGCGATTCTATGCAGGTTTATAAAGATATGGATATAATTTCGCAAAAGCCGAGCAGTTTAAAACAAAAGCAAGCCCCGCACCATATGATAGATATAATATCCCCCACCCAAAATTTCAATGTAGCTAATTATAGAAAAAAGGCCTTAAAGATAATAAAGGATATACACAAGAAAGGCAAAATTCCTCTTTTGGTAGGAGGGTCAGCCCTTTATATGAAAGTTCTAATAGACGGACTTTTTCCTTCGCCTAAACCTGATTTGAAATTAAGGGGGAGATTAAAGAAAGAATCTGAGTTTAAGGAAAAAGATTATTTATATAAAAGGCTTAAAAGAACAGACCCTGAAACTGCCGGGATACTTCATCCGAATGATACAAGAAGGATAATAAGGGCGCTTGAAGTATATTTTAAGACAGGCGTTCCGATGTCCGAGTTGAAGAAAAAGACCAAGGGCTTGAAAAAGAATTACAATATTAAAGTATTTTGTCTTAACAGGCCAAGAGAGCAACTTTATGACAGGATAAACAAAAGAATCGATAGAATGTTTAAGCAAGGTATAATAGCAGAATGCAAGCGCCTTAAAGACAGGAAACTTTCTCTAAGCGCTTCCCAGGTTCTGGGGTGTAAGGAAATTTTTGCGTATCTTGATAAAAAATACACAAAGGCGGAAGCCAAAGAGTTTTTAAAACGTAACACACGGCGCTTTGCAAAAAGGCAGCTTTCCTGGTTTAGGAACGAACCGGATATAAGCTGGATTGATATAAATAATAACGAGGCTTCAAGGGAAATAGCAGAAAAGATAGCGTCGTCATTAGTGTGATTCCCATGCAAATGGGAATCTAAAGGAATGGATCCCCGCTTTCCCCGCTTTCGCGGGGACGGGGATGACAAGGAAGTATGAAATTATACAAAACCCAACCTGAGAAAGAAAAGGCTATATTGGTTACTGTCTCATTTCGTTCCGAGGAACGCAGAGGCTGGAGCCCTGAGGATGCAACCTCTGAATTAAAAGAACTAACAGATTCTTCAGAAAGAGCAGAGGTAGTAGATAAAATTACCGCAAGAATTGAGAAACCAACCTCAAATTTTTTTGTTGGGAAAGGAAAGGTGGAACAGATACACCAACTTGTTCATGGCTATAACGAGGAAATCGATGTGATAATTTTTAATGAAAACCTTTCATCTACACAGCAGAGGAATCTGGAAGAGGCTATAGGGGTTAAGGTAATAGACCGAACCCAGCTTATTTTAGATATATTTGCCCAGAGGGCCCATTCCATAGACGGCAAACTGCAGGTTGAATTGGCCCAGCTGGAATATCTAAAACCTCGCCTTACCGGGAAAGGTATTATACTTTCTAGATTAGGCGGAGGATTAGGAACGCGCGGCCCAGGCGAGAAAAAGTTGGAAGTAGATAGGCGCCGCATAAGTGAAAAAATTTTTAAAATAAAAAATGAACTAAAAAATTTAAGACACAGGAGAAACCAGAGACGCCAGATTAGAAAAGAGCATTTAATATCTACGGTAGCCATAGTAGGTTATACAAATGCAGGTAAGTCCACATTACTCAATGCTTTTACCAAGGCAGGCGCCTTTGTAGATAATAAACTTTTTAGCACTCTGGATACCATATCACGCAGATTTATTTTACCCAATCATCAGAAAGTGCTATTTATAGACACGGTGGGTTTTTTACATAATTTGCCGCTTAATTTAATAGAGTCTTTTAAGGCAACTTTAGAAGAAGTAGTGCGGGCAGATTTACTGCTGCATGTGGTTGATGTAAACAATCCTAAGGTCAATGAACTTATGGATTCAGTTTACAGGATACTTAAAGAACTGGGAGCGGAAAATAAACCTACCATTGTAGTTTTAAATAAGATAGATATAGCAAATAATGAGTTTGATATAATAAGGCTTCGCAGGAAAATCAACGATTCCGTCGGTATATCCGCTCTTAAGGGCGATGGTTTGGATGGGTTGATAAATATGGTGATGGCGAAGTTTTCCGACCTTTTGGTAGATATCGATGCTTTGATACCATACCATAATATGAATTTAATTAATATAATATATAATGAAGGTAATATTATAAATAGGCGAGATACTCCAGAAGGCGTATATTTAAAAGCGCGCGTACCTGCCAGGGTAAAAGAGAAGCTGCCCTCTTTTCTTAAAAGAACTTAAGCCTTGGGGATGTCCTGCAGGGTGTCCCCCTGCAGGACATCCACATTTCAAAATTCCCTTGACAAAGAAAGTTTGTATGGTAAAATCATAATCTATTTAGCACTCTTAACCTTAGAGTGCTAATCAAATGAGCGTATAATTTAGCGAGCGATAGTGAAGCTAAATTATATACGCGAATTTGATCCCGAGCGTATGCGATGGATCTTAATCCACGGAAGATTAAAATGCCAAAAAATGATTTTGAACCAAGGAAAGAAAAGATCTTAGAGCTTGTAATTGAGAATTATATCAATACTGCTTCACCAATAAGCTCGCGAGCAATAAGCCGAAGACTCCGTGAGACTTTATGCCCTGCAACGATAAGGAACGTTATGGCAGATTTAGAGGATGTCGGCCTTATCACTCATCCCCATACATCTGCTGGGAGAGTCCCTACTGACAAAGGTTACAGGCATTACATAAATACACTTATGCAGGCAAAATTATTAACCGAAGGGGAGAAAAAGCGGGTAGACGATGTATTTAAAGGAAAATTTGAAAAAATTGATGATGTTATAGTTAATACCTCGCGGCTGCTTTCTTCCCTTGCAGAAGAGGCAGGGTTGGTCACATTCCCGACTTTAGAAAAAGGCGCTTTTAGACATATTGAATTAGTTGAGGTTGATAAAGACAGGATTTTGGTTGTGCTAATGACTAAGAGCGGACTTGTGAAAAATATTGTCGTAGAATTTGAAAAGCCGCTTAGAAAAGGCGACCTGAATAAAATAGCAAATTTCTTAAACACCAGATTTCACGGTTTATCATTGCATAATGCCAAGAAAGCTATAACCCGGCAGCTTTTGATCGAGAGGGATACCTTTTTTTATATATTAGATGAGACTAAAAGAATGATAGATTTAATCTTGGCTACTATGAAGGGTGATAGGGTCTATTTAGAAGGTGCATCCAGGATAATTATGCAGCCAGAGTTCAGGAATTTAGATAAGGTTGGGATGCTTCTTAAGGCATTAGAAAATCCTCAGGTCTTGAGCAGCATTGTAAAGAAGAACTCCGATACCGAAGGGGTAGGAATATATATTGGTAAAGAGATTGAGGTAGATCAACTTTGCGATTGCAGTCTGGTAGTCTGCGACTATACAATAGAAAAGGATCACCTGGGTGTGTTAGGGATAATAGGCCCAAAGAGAATGCCATATGCCAGAATAGTATCTTTAGTCGATTATGTATCAAAGACTCTAAGCGAAATATTAGGATAGAGACGATGATGGAGCAGGAAAAGAAAGAAGAGCAAAAAAAGCAAGAAGAAGTAACTCAGCAGGAAACCCGGCAACAAAAGCAACAGAAGGCTCAGGAGAAAAAAGAAAAAGAGGTTAAAAAAATAAAAATCGCTGTCGAAGAATTTAATAAACTAAAAGCAGCCTTTGAGGAAAAAGGAAAGCTACAGGATAAATATCTGCGATTGATGGCTGAGTTTGAAAATTTTAAAAAGAGGATGTATAAAGAACAAGAGCAGTTCTTGCAATTTTCTAATGAGCAGATTTTATTAAAGCTTCTACCTACCATAGACGATTTTGATAGGGCCCATCAAGCTGCCAGGGAACATAAACATGGCGAAGTATTTTCAAAAGGGGTGGAGATGATATTAAATCAACTTCATAAACTCCTAAAAGATAATGGCGTAGAGAAGATTAAGACAGTCGGGGAGAAATTCAATCCACATCTGCATGAAGCAATCGCAACAGTCCAGACGAACAAATATCCGGAGGATATAGTTTGCGAAGAAGTCTCCCCCGGTTATATGCTAAACGGAAGGTTATTAAGGGCGGCAAAAGTGAAGATTGCTCAAGGTATTAAAGAACAAGAAGAGGAACAAAAGTAGTCCCTCCAGCGCTCCTGCTCGTCGCGCTGTTCGGGACAAAATTTTCTTCGAAAATTTTGGAGGATGAAAATGGCTAAAAATGAGAAGGCAAAAGGAAAAGTGATAGGAATAGACCTCGGAACTACAAATTCCTGCGTAGCGGTTATGGAAGCCGGCGAACCGAAAGTCATAGCAAATGCCGAAGGTTCCCGGATAACACCGAGCGTAGTGGCGTTTACCAAAACCGGAGAGAGATTGGTCGGCCAGCCTGCGAAACGCCAGGCAGTTACCAATTCAGAAAATACTATATTTTCCATAAAACGCTTTATGGGAAGGCGCCATTCGGAAGTAGAGGTTGAGGAAAAAATTGTGCCTTTTCATGTCGGAGAGGACGCAAAAGGTAATGTCATAGTGAAGGCCAGCGGCAAAAATTATACCCCGCCTGAGATAAGCGCTATGGTTTTACAAAAGATGAAACAGACCGCCGAAGATTACTTGGGAGAAAAAGTAGAAAATGCGGTTATTACTATCCCTGCCTATTTTAACGATTCCCAGAGGCAGGCGACAAAAGACGCCGGCGTAATTGCCGGATTGAATGTCCTGCGCATAATAAATGAGCCCACTGCCGCAAGCCTGGCTTATGGTTTAGAGAAAAAGAAAAATGAAAAGATAGCAGTTTATGATTTAGGCGGCGGCACTTTTGATATATCCATACTCGATGTGGGTGAGGCGGCAGAAGGACAATGGGCAGTTGAGGTAAAGGCAACCAACGGCGATACCCACTTAGGAGGAGATAATTTCGACCAGAAAGTAATGAATTGGATAGCCGATGAATTTAAAAAGGAAAATGGCGTTGATTTGCGTGAGGATAAGATGGCCCTTCAGCGGCTCAAAGAGGCTGCTGAGAAGGCAAAATGCGAGCTTTCCTCCAATCTAGAGACAGAGATAAACTTACCGTTTATTACTGCTGACCAGAGCGGGCCAAAGCATCTTTCTATGAGTCTTACCCGCTCTAAGTTAGAACAGTTAGTGGATGACCTCATCCAGCGGTCTGTCGGGCCATGCCGACAGGCGCTACAGGATGCAGGTTTTCAAGCTTCGGATATAGATCAGGTGGTGCTGGTAGGCGGGCAGACCAGAATGCCAAAAGTGCAAGCATTGGTGAAGGAAATATTTGGTAAAGAGCCCCATAAAGGCGTAAATCCTGATGAGGTAGTAGCTATTGGGGCTGCAATTCAGGCCGGGATATTAACCGGAGAAGAAAGTTTAAAAGATGTGCTACTTTTAGATGTTACACCGCTTTCTTTAGGCATAGAGACATTAGGCGGGGTTATGACCAAATTGATTGAGAAAAACTCAACCATTCCTACAAAAAAGAGCCAGATATTCTCGACTGCTGCCGATAACCAACCGGCGGTTTCAATTCACGTTTTACAGGGCGAGCGAGATATGGCAGCTGATAACAGAACACTGGGCAGATTTGACTTAGTCGGAATACCACCGGCCCCAAGAGGAATTCCGCAGATTGAAGTTACTTTCGATATAGATGCAAATGGGATAGTCCATGTTTCAGCAAAGGATTTAGGAACAGGTAAAGAACAGAGGATAAGAATAGAGTCTTCGAGCGGGCTGTCTAAAGAGGAAATAGAGAAGATGAAAAAGGAAGCTGAAGCCCATACTGCAGAAGATAAGAAAAAGAGAGAATTGGTAGAGGCCAGGAATCAGTTGGATACAATGGTTTACAGCGTTGAGAAGTCTCTTAAAGATTATGGCAACAAGATAAGCGCCGATGAGAAAAAGAGGATAGAGGAAGAATTAGAGAAGGCTAAAAAAGCGTTGACTTCAGAGGATGTAAATCAGATTAAAAAGACCCAGGAGGAGCTTGCCAAGGTATCACAGAAGCTGGGTGAGGAAGTATATAAAGATGCGCAAAAAAAGGCACAACAACAGCAAGCCCAGCAAGGGCCCAGGCAACAAAGTCCTAAAGAAGAAAAAAAAGGCAAAGATGACGTTGTTGATGCCGATTATAAGGTTGAAGATGAGGATAAGGAGAAGAAATAGTTTTGACAGAACGTGATTATTACGAAATTCTCGGTGTAAAGAAAAATGCCGGCGCCGAGGAGCTAAAAAAGGCATATCGGAAGCTGGCATTTAAATATCATCCGGATAAAAACCAGGACAATAAAAAGGCCGAGGAAAAATTCAAGGAAGTTACCGAGGCTTACGAAATATTAAGCGACCCTCAAAAACGGGCTCAGTATGACCAATTCGGAGCTGAAGCATTTAAATATGCAGGCGCCGGCGCAGGCGCAAGAGGCTTCGGTTTTGGCGGAATTGACTTAGAAGAAGCATTAAGGGCTTTTAGAGAAGCCTTTGAGGGCGAAAACTCTTTTGGAGATTTTTTTGGATTTGGCGATATGTTCGGCACATCTACCGGGAGGCGCAGAGGCAGGCGCCGGGGCCGAGATTTAGAACTGAGCATGGAAATATCTTTTAAAGATGCTGCCTTTGGCATAAAGCGGACAGTTAAACTTTTAAGATACGAAACATGCGAAGTTTGCAATGGTAGCGGAGCTAAACCCGGCACTTCTAAAGTAACATGTCCTCAATGCGGCGGCACCGGTAAAGTAGTAACAGGTACCGGTTTTTTTAACATATCAAGAGCCTGTTCGCGGTGTCAGGGTGAAGGCGAAATAATAAAAGCCCCGTGCAAAAACTGTAGAGGCGAAGGCAGAGTAAAGAAAGAAAGAAAGATAGAAATAACTATCCCGGCCGGCATAGAATCTAACACAAGACTGCGTATTTCCGGTGAAGGCGAGATGCCTCCAGGAGGCGGTATAAGAGGAGACCTTTATATACTCTTTTATGTAAAACCCCATGAAATTTTCCAAAGAGAAGGCAATGATATAATCTGCGATGTCCCTATAACCTTTGTCCAGGCAGCATTAGGAGATGAAATAACCGTACCTACACTTGAAGGTAAGGTAAAGATGAAGATACCGCCCGGTACTCAAAGCAGTAAAATATTTAGATTACGAGACAAAGGGATTGCTGATATACGCGGTTATGGCAGGGGCGATGAACTTATCAGGATTATCGTTGAAATTCCTGCAAAACTCACTACTAAACAAAAACACCTGCTTAAGGAATTCAGTGAGGCAGGCGGGGAAATAACCCCTGGTGTAAAGTCGTTTATGGAGAAGGTGAAAAAGCTGTTTGAATAATGCAACGTTATAGCGTTATAGCGTTTCAACGCAATAACCCAATAGCGCAATAACGAACGCGATAATTCAAGGAAAACGCCATGCCGACATACGAATACGAATGCAAAAAATGCAATAAAATATTTGAGGTTTTTCAGAGTATCACTGCAGAGCCTATAAAGAAATGCCCTGAATGCTCATCTCCTGTCAAAAGGCGCATCAGCACAGGCGGCGGATTTTTGTTTAAAGGCCCGGGTTTCTATGCGACAGACTATCGCAGCAAAAGCTATAAAGAGAAACAGAAGAAAGAGCAGGAAAGCAATTCTGCTTGTCCTAAAACAGGCGAGAAGAAAGATTGCTCTGCCGGTAAAGTGAAAGGCGAGAAATAAGATAGCTTACAGCTGACCATGGCGAAGATAAAAGCTTTTTGTGGCGTAAGATTTAATGTTGAGGGGGTAGGACGTCTCTCTAAAGTTGTATGCCCCCCTTACGATGTCATAAATAGACAGCAACGGCAAGGATATATAAAAAAATCGAAATATAACGCTGTATCTTTAGTGTTGCCTAAAGGTAAGAATAAACTTGCAGGGCATCGGAATTCTAAAAAGGCGTTTGATGCATGGTTAGAAGGAGGGATATTAATCCGTGATAAACAGCCTTCCTTATATGTTTATCTTCAAAGATACAAAATCAATGGAGCTACCAAATCCAGATTGGGTTTTATTTCTCTTTTAGAGCTGGAGGATAATAGAAAGAAAAAAGTCCTACCTCATGAGAAGATATTTGATAAATTTAAGTTTGAAAGATTCGACCTTATGAAAACTACCCAGGCCCACCTGAGTCCTGTATTTTTTCTCTTTAACGATAGAGCAAGAAAAGTTGAGAAGCTGCTTTCCTTAGCTGTAAGAAACAAAAAACCATTGATAGACATCAAAGCGGAAGGCGTGAAAGAAAAATTCTGGAGGATTCAAGATAATAATTTTGTACCCGGTTTACGCCGGCTTATGAGCAACAAAAGAATATTTATAGCTGACGGACATCATCGTTTTGCGGCATCTGTAATCTTAAGAGATTATATGAGAGAAAAACAACGCTACAGAAGGCAGAAGCTGCCATATGATTACACCATGGCCTATTTTTTGAGTATGCAAAACAAGGGCCTTGCAATACTTCCTATCCATAGAACGATTAAATATCTACCGGATAATTTTTCAAAAAAATTTATGCTAAAAGAACTATCTAAGCATTTTTCCATAGACATAATGAAAAGCAAAAAGAAATTGCTTAAGAAACTGCAGATAGCCGGTAACCAGAAAGAACATGCCTTTGGCTTTTTTTACAATAATACCTATATATTTGCGTTGCTGAAAGATAACAAGATTATTAATAATATCGGTTCTTTGAATAATTGCTTAAGCTGGAAGAGATTGGATGTGAGCATCTTGCACTATTTTATCTTCCCTAAATTGCTTAATATAAAAGAAAGGGTAAACCGGAAGCGCAACATATATTATTATAGAGGCACATCTTCTGCCGTAAGAATGGTAAAATCCGGCGAGTTTAAAATGGCAATATTCTTAAATCCTACCAAAATAGAACAGGTAGAGACAATAGCAAAATCTAACAACAGAATGCCGCATAAGTCCACCTATTTTTATCCTAAACCCCTCACAGGTTTAGTGATCCATAAATTTTAAAATTGTACCTGTCCCAATTTTTTCCCTCAAGATATTGACCCAGCATCTTTTATAGGGTATAATTATAAATGATGAGGCCAACAAGGATGGCACGTAGGGTGTGCCTTACTTTAAAAGAAGGTGAGGATTAGATTCTTCGAGGTCTCATCAAAAAAGCGCGCCTTGAACCCCAAAAAGAGATCTTTGAAGAGGGTGCGAAAATAGGGAGAATACCCCCTTAGGGCAAAAGAATGTAAAAGGCCCGTAAAGTTCCACACCATCTCTTCAAAGTGAAAAATTTCTTCTAAAGGTTTAGGTTTAAGACGCGTTTTTTATTTATATTTTGAGATTGCAGAGGCCGCTGAGGCATTTTATGGGTTTTTCAGCGGCCTCTTTTTTTGCTTGATATTTTGTTGCTTTATGTTAATATATGGCTTATATTAAATATATAAAATGGACACAAAGTGGGATAATGTAAAAAATGCAATATTTACAGGAAATATTGCCGGCATACCAATTCTTGTAAAAAGAGCAATATCTGATGGCGTTCCGGTGAAGGATATACTGAATAAAGGGCTCATAGCCGGTATGTCTATTGTTGGCGAGAAATTCAAATCTAATGAAATCTTTGTCCCGGAGGTGCTTATATCAGCAAAGACTATGCAAGCCGGGTTGGATATCTTAGAGCCGCTTTTGGTTAAGGCCGGAGTCAACCCTGCAGGGAAAATAGTCATTGGCACAGCAAGGGGTGATTTACACGATATAGGTAAAAATTTAGTGTCAATGATGCTTAAAGGGGGTGGCTTTTCAGTTATCGATTTAGGTATAGATGTAGCCCCCAGGCGGTTTATTGACGAGGCCATTAAGAGCGACGCAGAAGTTATAGCGATGTCTTCACTTATTACCACCTCTATGCCGTCTATGAAAGCCACGATTGATTTATTAAAAAGCGAGAATTTAAACGCTAAGATAAAGGCTATCATCGGAGGCGCGCCGGTTACTCAAGAATATGCGGATGAAATAGGAGCAGATGGCTATGCGGATAATGCATCGTCTGCAGTGGATAAGGTAAAGGAACTGCTGGGGTTATAAAAAATGCCTATATTTAGAAAATCAAAATATACTATCGTAAGAGCTAAGAAATTTAAACAACAGAAGAAAAAGGATATACCCGGTGGTTTGTGGACAAAATGCGGAGGCTGCGGAGAGATAATATACAACAAAGCTCTCCAGGAGAATTTAAAAGTTTGTCCTAAGTGCGATTACCATTTTGTAATAGGTGCCCTGGAACGGGTGGACATCACTATTGATAAAGGCACCTTTAAAGAATTTGACAAAGACATAACTTCAGCTGACCCTCTTGGATTCAAAGGGCCAAAAACATATAAGAATAAATTGAAAGAAGACCAAAATGCCACCGGCATGAAAGAAGCAGTAATATACGGCACCGGAAAGATAAATGGGGCAGATGTAGTTTTAGCGGTAACAGATTCAAGATTTATAATGGGGTCTATGGGTTCCGTAGTCGGAGAAAAGATAACCCGGGCTGCTGAATTGGCTATTGAGAGGAAATTTCCTCTTGTTATAATATCAGGTTCGGGCGGTGGCGCCAGAATGTATGAAGGGTTGTTCTCTTTAATGCAGATGGCTAAAACCTCCGCAGCAATCTCAAGACTGCATAAAAAAGGAAATCTATTTATATCTGTACTTACCCACCCGACTATGGCCGGGGTAATGGCCAGCTTTGCCTCGTTAGGTGATATTATAATGGCAGAGCCAAAGGCATTGATAGGCTTTACAGGCCCGAGAGTTATTGAGCAGACCATAAAGCAGAAGCTTCCGGAAGGATTTCAACGTTCAGAATTTTTACTTGAGCATGGCCTTATAGATATGATTGTTAGCAGGACCCAGATGAAAGAGACTATATCGAAAATACTGGAGTATTTGGCATAGATGTAGCGTTGTTCGTTATAGCGTTTCGACGCAATAACACAATAGCACATTAAGAAGTATACAAAAATGGCTCAGGTTAGCTTAAGAAATGTCAGCAAAAAATTCCCTCCAAATGTATATGCAGTGAAGGATATCAATTTAGGCATTGAAAGTAAAGAATTTCTCGTTCTGGTAGGCCCTTCCGGATGCGGAAAATCTACATTCTTAAGGATGATAGCGGGCCTGGAAGAGGCTACTACAGGAAAGATTTGGATCGGAGATAAAATGGTAAATGATGTCCCGGCCAAAGATAGAAATATTGCGATGGTATTTCAGAATTATGCACTTTACCCGCATATGACTGTGTATGAAAATATGGCTTTTGGGCTTAAACTTCGCAAGTTTCCAAAATCAGAAATAGACCAGAGAGTAAAAGATGCTGCCCAGATTCTCAATATTACCAAACATTTAAATAAACGCCCTAAAGAGCTCTCCGGCGGCGAACAGCAGAGAGTTGCCGTAGGCAGAGCGATAGTAAGAAAACCGCTGGTCTTTTTATTTGATGAGCCTTTGAGTAATCTGGACGCCAAATTGCGTGTCCAGATGAGAACAGAGATTAGCAAGCTTCATACCAGGCTTCAAACTACAATGATATACGTAACCCATGATCAGGTAGAAGCTATGACAATGGGCACCAGAATAGTAGTTATGAAAGAAGGTGCAATACAGCAGATTGATGACCCAATTGTGCTTTATGATAAACCAAAAAACAAGTTCGTGGCAGGTTTCATAGGTTCGCCTGCGATGAATTTTATAAATGGCCAGATAATAAAAAAAGACGAAAAATTTTATTTCAACGAAGGCAATTTCACGGTAAGGATACTTGATGAGATAGCGGATAAACTCATCCCCTATGTTGACAAAGAGGTTATTTTTGGAATAAGGCCTGAGGATATATACGATAGATTATTTGTTCAGGAGGCGCCTGAAGAAAATGTTGTTACTGCGAACTGCGAGGTATACGAACCTATGGGAGCCGAAGCTTTCTTACACCTTAATAGCGGTAAGCATACGTTTGTTGCCCGGGTCGGCGGGCATCATAAACCGGCAGTTAATCAAGACCTTGAGTTAGTCTTTGATATGAACAAAGTGCATTTCTTTGATGTTAAGACTGAACAGGCAATAGTGTAAAAATGGTGCCAGGCACCATAAACGGAGGTGCCGTAAATGGTGCCTGGCACCATTTTTAAATTCTATGTATCCCCAAAGATATAGAATAATCTGTGCGTTTATATCTATTGCAACCTTTGCAATTGCTACATCTTTATTTGTTTTCGGCTTTTCAAAGATAGCTACCGGCTCGGCTTCGTTAGGAAATGTTACTCCCTATGGTTTTATTTTGTTGAGTTTAGGTTTTATTCTAATCTGGCAGGCTATGGGCTCAGTAGGCGGGCTGGCCTTTTTCATTCTTTCTGTTCCGTTGATTATGTTAGTATCTTTGAGCTTAAATTCATTGATATATAATTTCCAAATAATCATAATGATAGGTGTAGCCATACCGTCCTATCTATTTTATAAAAAAAGCAACGCTCTGTTATTAGAAGAAGACGAAAAGGTAAGCAGAATACAGGAAGAGCAGAATCTTTTAGACGACCGCTTAAAAAAGGATGCCGAACTTACAGAAGCGTTTTATTTTAAATTAGATAGATACAATAAGCTTAAAGACCTTGGCGAAGCCTTTAATGCCGAACTTTCTTTAGATGAAATTTATGAGCTTACAATAGATAAGGCTTATGAGATAATCGGAAAGACAGATGAAGCAAAGTTGTTCCTGGTAACCGAAGATGCCCGGGATTTAGTGCTACACTCTTGTAAATCGAAACAAATAACAGCCTCTCCTTCCAAAAAGAGTGATATTTTTGATAAATGGGTCTTTAATAAAAGGCAACCTTTACAAATATCCGATATAACCTGCGATTTCAGGTTTGATTACAAGCAGAATAAAGAAAAACCTCAATTTAATTCCCTGATAGCAGTCCCTTTAATTATCCAGCACAGAATTATAGGAATCTTGCGCCTTGACAGTAAAGAAAAAAACGCCTATGCAGCAGACGACCTAAGGTTGTTAGATTTTATATCAGATTTATCCAGCGCAGCGATTAATAATGCCCGCCTTTATATTAAAACTGAAGGCTTGGCCATAACAGATAGCCTTACCGGATTATATGTGCATCGCTATTTCAAAGAAAGATTAACCGAAGAATTTAATCTATGCAGGGAAAAAAAATCTAAACTTTCTATTCTTATGTTAGATATAGACCATTTTAAGGATTACAACGATAAATACGGGCATGCTGCGGGCGATAAAGTGCTAATGGGTATAACTGATATTATGCGGGGAAATACTGCAGAAACAGACATCCTGGCTCGTTACGGCGGAGAGGAATTTGTGATTTTGTTTCCGGGGGAAGGAAAAGGAAAAGCTAAATCAATAGCTGAGAATATAAGAAAAGACATAGAATCAACTCCTTTTATTTTAAGGCGGCAGGAGACAAAAATAACAATTTCCGCCGGCGTAGCATCATTTCCGGACGACGCATCTAATGAAGAAGATTTGCTTAAGAAGATGGATTTCTCCCTCTATAAAGCAAAGAAGGAAGGGCGTAATAAAGTATGCACCAGTTGATATTACTAGTATTTGTCAGTTTCATATATACGATATCATTACTAATCGCCACCCAGATAAAGGATTATTATTTTGTTTTTAACCTTTGCATTATCCCTATTGTTATCAGCGGCTATTTTTTCAGGGTATTTAGCACATTATTGCTAACATCATTTTGTTGTGTTCTGGGTTTGACCTTGATGCATGGAGGCGCATCGGCAACTGAAGTAGCCCAGAGTATCTCCTTATTTATCGGCTGCGCTTTATTATCAATCGGAATAGATAGATTTTTTGATAAATTAAAAGATTATAAGCAGGATAACATTAGGCTATTAAAGGAAAAATTTACAAAATCGAACTCAACAGCCGCTCAGGTAAATGTTTCCAGGGCTCATCTAGAAAATAAGGCGTCTGAGATGAGCAACCTTTACCATTCAGTAAAAAGGATGGGCTCTTGCTTTACCTTTGAAGGCCTTTTAAACATCTTGCGCGATGTTATAACAAAATCATTCGGGTTTAAAAGATGCGAACTTATTATTCTCTACCGTTCAGATGAAGCAGTGAAGATTGATAAGATTTATCAAATAACCAAAACCAAGATGGAACAGATTGAGGGGATAGAATATGGAGAAGGATTGCTTAAATTTATGCTACGCAAAAAACAACTGCTTCAAATAGATGTTAAAAAAGGCAAAATTGATGCCGAAGAGTTTATGCCTCCGGAAGAGTTAAATACTTTTATAGCCGCGCCTGTAATATCCGGAGAAAAAACCAATGCAATTTTAGCGGCAGAGGATATAGACCTTGAGCAAAGAGATAGATTTGCAGTGGTAGCCAACCAGTTTTCTATGGCATTGGAGCGCATCAAATTATATGAATTGGTTCAAGAGTTGGCCATTACCGACGGGTTGACAGGCGTATTTGTTAGGAGGCATATGCTGGAGCGCTTAAATGAAGAATTGAATAGAGCAGACCGCTTTAACAGTAGAGTTTCTTTGCTTATGATAGACATAGACAACTTTAAAAATTATAATGATAGATACGGACACTTGAAAGGAGACCTGTTATTAAAAAAGATAGCCTCTGTGCTAAAGGGCGGGATTCGTGAAATAGATATTATAGCCAGATACGGAGGCGAAGAATTTTGCATAATTTTTCCTGATACAGATACAAAAGGCGCAGAGCTTGTTGCAAACAGGCTCAGGGAAAGCGCAGAAAGCCTTAAGGCAACGATTAGCATAGGGGTGGCTACTTATCCGGTGGATGCTAAAAGTTGGTCTAATTTAATAGAAAAAGCAGACAGGATGTTATATAAGGCAAAAGGAGCCGGCAAAAATAGAGTGTGTGTATATGAAAAATAAATACATATTAGGTGTTGATATTGGCGCAACTTTAGTTAAAGTAGGCCTGGTGGAAAGAGGCGGTAAAATTCTTTCCAAAACCTCTTTTCTTACTAAAGAGTTCGTTTCGAAGAAGGCTTTTATTAAAAGGCTGATTGAGGAGATAAATGGGGCTATAAAAGATAATAAAGGAGCTAAAGGGAATTTATCCGGGATAGGTATCGGGATTCCCGGCACCATAGATTACAGCAAAGGCATTGTCCATGATTTAACGAATATAAAAGGCTGGAAGGAAGTTCCTTTAAAAAAGATATTACGCAAATTTTTTAAGATTCCCGTATATATAGATAATGATGCGAACGCCTTTGCTTGCGGCCAGCTTAAGTGGGGTTCTTGCCGCGGCGCTAAAAATGCTATATGCGTTACTCTTGGCTCGGGAATTGGAGGCGGCCTTATAATAGAGGGAGCGGTTTATCGCGGAAGCAATTATTCTGCAGGAGAGATAGGCCATATATGTATAGACATAAACGGACCAGGATGCGGCTGCGGCAGCAAAGGTTGCATGGAAGCATTCCTCGGAAATAAATATATTATAAATAGAGTTATAAAACGAATCAAAGAGGGGAGAAAGACATCTTTGGTAGATATGGTAGGCGGAAAATTGCGGAAGATAACGCCTGAGTTGCTCACAAAAGCAGCAAAGAATGGCGATAAGTTTTCTATAGAAATTTGGAAGGAAACAGGCACTTATTTAGGCATCGGTTTAAGCGGTTTAGTAAATGTCCTTAATCCGGAAAGGATAATTATTGGCGGTGGTATATCAAAGGCAGGAAAGTTTATTTTCACTCCGTTGAAAAAAGAACTCGTTAGGCGAACAATGAACCAGCATCTTAAGGTGCTAAAGGTAATGCGAGCTAATTTTGTAGATGAGGCAGGGATTACGGGCGCAGCTTCACTTGCGCTGGAGGCAGGATGAGTAGAAGGTTGTGTAAAGCTTTCATTTTAACCAATCTTGTTTTTATTGTTTCTATAACACATTTATTGGCAGAGGAGATAGATGAGCCCATTGTGTGCAGCGGAGATGAAATTGAGTATTTTGAAAAGGAGAAAAAGGTGGTAGGTTCAGGCAACATCGTTATAACACATAAAGACACTACACTTACCTGCGATAAGGTCACTGTATGGACTGATACCAAAGATGCAAAAGCCGAAGGAAATGTCAGAATAGTTCAAGGGAAGGACTTTTTTACAGGCGAAACAATGACATATAATTTTGAAAAAGAGACAGGCACTGTAGTTAACTTTACCGGCTATACAGAGCCATGGTATAGCAGGGGCAAATCTGCGGAAAGAACAGGGCCGGATGAATTTATCGTTCACCACGGTTATATCACAAGCTGCGATTTAGAAAAAGAAAACAGGCCCCCTCATTATAGAATATCGGGCAGAAAGGTGTTAATATATCCGGATGTAAAAGTAGTCATAAGGGATGCGACTGTCTGGGCCGGCCCGGTTCCGGTATTATGGATACCGGTTTATGCCCATCCCTTAGATGATGACCGCCCCCGTGTTACAATTATACCAGGCAAGAATGCCGAGTGGGGGATGTTTACTTTAACTGCCTGGCGCTATAATTTAGACCCAAATCATAGAGGTTATGTGCATATGGATTACAGGGAAAAGAAAGATTTTGCCTGGGGCATTGACCATGTTTATGATACCAATATTATAGGTAAAGGGATATTAAAGACCTATTACATACACGAGAGAGATTTGAAAAGAGACCACATTTACACATCAGCCGACAAAGGAGAACCTACGCAGGAAGAAGAGAAATTTCTGGTGCAGTGGAGACATAAATGGCAAATGTTTGAAGACACCACTGCTGTGGCTGAATTATATAAATATAGAGACAAAGATTTTAGAAAGGATTATTTCGACAGCAAATACAACGGAGAATATGAAGAGGACCCGGAGCCAAATTCGTATTTATTGATTACCAAGACCCAGCCATTTTACAATTTAACCATACTTACTGAAAAGCGGGCAAATAGATTTGAAGACGTGGTCGAAAGGCTTCCTGAGGTTAAACTTGATATCAATAATAACAGAATAGGCGAGAGCAGATTTTATTATACAGGTGAACTTAGCGCGGTTAATCTAAACAGGAAATTTCCAAGAAGCACCGATGAAGACCCGGTTAGTGATATCCCCATCCATCACAATAATCGTTTTGACGCTTATAATAAGCTATCTTATGCTAGCAAATTATCTTTTCTTAATGTCACCCCTTATACTGCAGTCAGGCAGACATATTACGACAGGGGCCTTAACGGAAATGACTATGGCAGCGATTCTCATTTAAGAGATATATTTTACACCGGGGTTGATGTAAGCACTAAATTCTATAAGCTATTTTATACTCAAGGCTCGCCGCTCGGAATAAAGATAAATGATATAAGGCATATTATTACCCCCACCATAAGTTATAACTATAACCCTTCCCCGACGTTGAATAAAGACAATATATATGAGTTCGATTCCATAGATGCAATAGACAGAAACAACGCTATTGGGCTATCGCTGGAGAATAAATTGCAGACCAAACGCGGCAAGGATAAAAAAACCATTGATTTAGCCAGGCTTAATATTGGCACAACTTATGATTTCAAGCACACTCCCGGAACGCAATTTTTAAATTACGAGACTGAGCTTGAACTTAGGCCTTATGATTGGTTAACTATTACTTCCGATGCGACTATAGATTCGCATAACAGGAGCCATCATGAATGGTTAAAGGAGATAAATACAGATATCGTAACGACCGTCAAAGACTTCAGGCTCGGGATATCTCACAGCTATATTAATAAATCAAACAATATACTTAACCAACTTAAATA
>CAZMYR010000026.1:1787-24495 GCA_964570585.1 uncultured Planctomycetia bacterium | reverse complement strand
TAGTGCTTTCAAAAGCACTAATTTTGATTCTCGGTCAGCCTGTCAAGACCTGACCTCATCTTTTTTTCTTGACAAATTAGGCTATTTTGTTATATTTTACCCATGCATAAGACAAAGGCGTCTTTCTTTATCTTGTTAAGGTAAAGGAGAGATGCCTTTTTTGTAGTTATCTATGGAGAATTAGAGTGAAGATACTGAATAAAGAGATTTTATCTCAGACTCCAGATACAAGAATTACCAGATTTGAAGTTCATGCTCCGCTGATAGCCAAAAAGGCATTGCCGGGGCAATTTGTTGTTGTAATGGTAAGTGAAGCCGGAGAAAGAATACCTCTAACTGTCGTAGATAAGGCTAAAGATAAGATTACCCTGATTGTTCAGGAGGTAGGCTTGAGCACAAAACTGTTAGGAAAATTAAATGTCGGTGATTCTTTATACGCCTTAGTTGGGCCGATGGGACATCCTACCGACGTTAAAAAATATGGCAAAGTAATCCTGGTAGGTGGCGGTGTAGGTATTGCTGAAATCTATCCTGTGGCAAAGGCGCTTAAAGGTAAAGACAATTATATAGCCACTATATTGGGGGCAAAGACTAAAGCTCTATTAATTTTGGAAAATGAATTAAAAGCAGTATCCGATGAACTTGTCATTACCACAGATGACGGCTCTTATGGAAAAGGGGGTTTTACCACAGATGCTTTGCAAGAGCTTCTCGGGGAGAATAAATATGATTTAGTATATGCTGTTGGCCCAATTCCTATGATGAAAAAGACATCTATTATAACCAAAGAATTCAATATAAAAACAATAGTTTCTTTAAATGCAATAATGGTGGATGCCTCGGGCATGTGCGGAAGTTGCCGGGTAAGAGTAAAGGGTGAAGTTAAATTTAGCTGTGTCGATGGCCCGGAATTTGACGGTCATTTAGTAGACTGGGATGAACTGGGAAAAAGAAACAATATTTATAAAGATAAAGAGAAACATATCTGCAAATTGTATAAGCTATGAAAAAAGAACCAATAAAAGTTAAAGAAACAGAGCCGATACAAAGAACCACTAATTTCAACGAAGTTGTATCAGGCTATACGGAAGAGCAAGCTCTACAAGAGGCAACCAGGTGCCTTCAGTGTAAAAATCCAACTTGTATTGCCGGATGCCCTGTTGGCATAGACATCAAAAAATTCATCTTTCAGATTACTCAAAAAGATTACGAAGGCGCTTATTTTACTATCAGGGAAAGAAATGATTTTCCCTCTATCTGCGGAAGGGTATGCCCGGCAGAATACCAATGCAGCAAAAGCTGCGTATTAACAAAGAAGGAGTCGCCTTTTGCCTCTGAACGGGCAATAAATATCCATTTTTTAGAAAGATTTGTAGGCGATTATGGAATGAAGCATAATTTGGAAGCTCCTATACAAAAGGATAAAAAACTTTCTAAATTTAAGGTAGCGGTAGTGGGCTCAGGCCCTGCGGGGCTATGCTGCGCAGGAGAATTGACCAGGCGCGGTATAAAGATAGTTATTTTTGAGAGCCTTCATAAACCCGGCGGAGTTTTACGTTATGGCATCCCTCCTTTTAGATTGCCCAGGGATGTATTGGATTTTGAGATAAATTATTTAAAAAAATTAGGAGTTGAAATCATACCTAATTTTATTATTGGGAAGCTTAAGTCTTTAGATGAACTTTTTGCTGAAGGTTTTTCGGCGATATTTTTAGGCCTGGGAGCAGGGACACCTTCATTTTTAGGCATTGAAGGTGAAAATTTCTGTAATGTCTATTCAGCAAATGAATTTCTAACTCGAGTTAATCTGATGGGGACTTATAAATTCCCTGAGTTCCATACCCCCATAAATGTAGGCAAAAATATTTTAGTTATCGGCGGTGGAAATACTGCGATGGACTCAGCAAGGGTAGCATTGAGACTGCAAAGGATAAATAAAATTAAACCAAATGTTGCCGTATTTTACAGACGCACAGAAAATGAGATGCCTGCAAGAAGGCTGGAGATAGAGCATGCCAAAGAGGAGGGAATTAAGTTTCAGTTTCTAGTTAAGCCAGAGGAGTTTTTCGGTGATAATGAGGGTTATGTTAAAAGAATAAGAGCCTTAAGGTGTGAATTGGGCGAGCTTGATTCAAGCGGAAGGAGAAGGCCCATTCCGATTGAAGGAAGCGATTTTGAAGTTGAATGCGATGAAGCAATCATAGCCATCGGGCTTTTAGCAAATCAAGTTCTTATTAAGGCAACCCCAAAATTAAAGACAGATAAATATTCGGATATAGTGGTAAATCCTAAGACTATGGAGACCTCGATAAAAAGAGTCTATGCCGGCGGCGATATCGTAGGCGGAGAAGGAACAGTAATTGAGGCTATGGGCATGGCAAAAAAGGCTTCCAAAGCAACAGTTGAATATTTGTTGGGAAAATGATAGGATAATGGGAACGTTCTGCAGGGTATTCCCCTGCAGGACGTCCCCAATCGGAGGAGGATAAAAATGGCTGAAGCAAAATTAAAAGAATTTATGAGGATGGTTATTAAAAAGAATCCCGGCGAAGCCGAATTTCATCAGGCGGTTGAAGAAATCGCCAGATCGATATTTCCATTTTTGCAAAAGAATCCAAAGTATCTAAAAGCTAAAATACTTGAGCGGATTGTAGAACCTGAAAGGGTGATTATGTTTCGTGTTCCCTGGCTTAATGATAAAGGTGAAGTTTGTATCAACCGCGGCTATCGTATTCAAATGAACAGCGCCATAGGCCCATACAAAGGCGGGCTTCGTTTTCATCCGACTGTGAATTTGGGAATCTTAAAATTCCTGGCTTTTGAGCAGGTATTCAAAAATAGCCTTACCACTCTCCCTATGGGCGGAGCTAAAGGCGGCTCCGATTTTGATCCCAAAGGAAAATCTGATAGCGAGGTTATGAAATTTTGCCAGAGTTTTATGACGGAACTTTCCAAGTATATCGGCCCTGATACCGATGTTCCTGCAGGAGATATTGGCGTAGGTGGACGTGAAATCGGCTATCTCTTCGGGCAGTACAAAAGGCTTAAGAATGAATTTACAGGGGTTTTCACCGGTAAAGGCCTTAATTGGGGCGGAAGCCTTATTCGTAACGAAGCTACCGGTTATGGTTGCGTCTATTTTGTTCAGGAGATGTTGGAAACCAGGCGTGAATCCATTAAAGGTAAAGTTTGTACAGTATCCGGCTCCGGCAATGTTGCTCAATACACAGTGGAAAAACTGATTCAGCTAGGAGCAAAGCCTGTTACTTTATCTGATTCTAACGGGTACATATATGACCCAAAGGGGATAGACAGGAAAAAGTTAGATTTTGTCTTGGAGCTTAAAAATGTAAGGCGTGCCCGTATTAAGGAATATGCCCAAAAATACAATTGTAAATATAGTGAAAATAGACGGCCATGGGGTGAGAAATGTGATGTTGCCTTCCCAAGCGCTACCCAGAATGAAATAAGCGAAGGCGAGGCAAAGACATTGGTTAAAAACGGATGCATTGCAGTAGGCGAAGGGGCTAATATGCCGACAACGCCGGAAGGCATTAAGGTATTTCAGGATGCCAAAATTCTCTTTGCCCCCGGCAAAGCAGCTAATGCCGGAGGCGTTGCAACCTCCGGCCTTGAGATGTCTCAAGATAGCCTGCGATTATCGTGGACCGCTGAGGAAGTTGACAAGAAATTGCATGATATTATGATAGCTATTCACGAACAGTGCGCAAAATACGGCAAAAAAGGTAAATATATAGATTATGTAACAGGCGCGAACATCGGTGGATTTGTAAAAGTCGCTGATGCGATGCTTGACCAGGGATTAGTGTAATTTATGCCGAGAAGAACAGACATCCATAAAATCTTAATCATAGGTTCAGGGCCTATTGTAATAGGCCAGGCCTGCGAGTTTGATTATTCCGGCACCCAGGCGTGTAAGGCATTGAGAGAGGAAGGTTATGAGGTAGTGCTGGTAAATTCCAATCCAGCAACTATTATGACCGATCCTGGAATGGCTGATAAAACATACATAGAGCCGCTTACCGTTGGGAGCCTGGAAAAGATTATTGAAAAGGAAAGACCGGATGGACTTCTTCCTAATTTAGGAGGGCAGACAGGTCTTAATCTTACCGCCGGTCTCCATAAATCGGGAGTCTTAAAAAAATACGGCGTCGAGATTATCGGAGTTAAAGCCGATGCTATTGAACGCGGCGAAGACCGTATTGCATTTAAACAGACTATGAAAAAACTCGGTGTCCCAATGCCGAAATCCGAACCCTGTTATTCTGTAGAAGAAGCTGAGAAAATAGTGGAAAGAATAGGATTCCCTGTTATTTTACGTCCTGCCTATACCTTAGGTGGAACAGGTGGAGGGATGGCTTACAATGAAGAGGAATTAAGGACTGTTGTCGAAAGAGGGCTTAACATGAGCCTTATTCATCAGGTTTTGGTTGAAGAGTCAGTTTTTGGATGGGAAGAACTTGAGCTTGAGGTTGTAAGGGATGAAAAGAATCAAAAGATAACAGTCTGCTTTATTGAAAATATCGATGCAATGGGCGTCCACACAGGAGACAGTTTCTGCTCTGCCCCTATGCTTACTGTTCCTGAACCATTGCAAAAACGTATGCAGGAGCTTTCCTATAAAATTGTCGATGCGATTGGTGTTGTAGGTGGAACAAATATTCAATTTGCCCATAATTTAAAAGACGATAGATTAGTAGTTATAGAGATTAATCCAAGAACGTCCCGTTCCTCTGCCCTTGCATCAAAAGCAACCGGTTTTCCTATTGCCCGCATTTCAACAAAACTTGCCGCCGGATTAACCATGGACGAGATTCCATACTGGAAAGAGGGAACTCTTGAAAAGTACAAACCCAGCGGTGATTATGTTGTTATTAAATTTGCGAGATGGGCCTTTGAGAAATTTCCACAAGCCAAGGATGTTATAGGGACTCAGATGAAGGCAGTTGGCGAGGTTATGAGCATAGGAAAGACTTATAAAGAGGCATTTCAGAAGTCCATACGCTCTTTAGAGATAAAAAGATATGGCCTTGGCGTTAAAAAATTTAAAGCGCTTTCGCTTGAGAAATTAAAAGAGAGATTAGCTTATCCTTCAAGCGAGCGTATCTTTCTTATGTATGAGGCATTGCGCAGAGGTATGAGCGTTGAGGAACTTTACCAGATGACTTATATCGGACGTTGGTTTATCAAAGAGATGAAGGAACTTGTGGGGTATGAGGAAGAGTTGCTTAAATACACATGGAAGACCCTTCCCGATGAAAAATTAGCCAAGGCAAAAGAATGGGGTTTTTCAGACAAATATTTAGCGGAGCTTTTCGATGTTAAAGAAAGTGAAGTAAGAAAAAGAAGAATAGCCGTTGGGAAAATGGGGAGATTTTGCGCTGTCCCTGTCAGCGGAGTTGAAAATGCCGCTTATTACTATTCAACCTATATCGCCGAAGATACTATACCGGTTTCTTCACATAAAAAGGTTATGATTTTAGGAGGTGGGCCGAACAGAATCGGCCAGGGGATTGAATTTGATTATTGTTGCTGCCACGCTGCCTTTGCTTTGCGTGACGAAGGTTTTGAGTCTATTATGGTTAACTGCAATCCGGAAACAGTGTCTACCGATTACGATACATCGAATAAACTCTATTTTGAACCGTTGACAGTCGAGGATGTTTTAGCAATTTACGAAAAGGAAAAACCCGAAGGTGTTATTGTGCAATTTGGTGGACAAACACCATTGAATATTGCCCAGGAATTAAAAGATAATGGTATAAAAATTCTTGGGACTACACCTGAAAGTATCCGCTTAGCAGAAGACAGAGAGCGTTTCCGAGCAAAGATGATTAAACTCAAGATTCCCCAATCTGAAAGCGGCACTGCGCAATCTCTAGACGAAGCCATTACAATCGCCAAAAGGATAGGTTATCCTCTTATGGTGAGGCCGTCTTATGTTTTGGGTGGCCGAGGCATGGAAATAGTTTATGATGAAGGTATGCTAGAAAGGTATGCGGAGGAAGCTATCCAGGTTAGCCCCGAGTACCCCATGCTTATGGACAGGTTTCTCGAGCAGGCTATCGAAACAGAGGTTGACGCCCTTTCAGACGGAGAGGACACATTTGTTGCTGCTATTATGGAGCATATAGAGCTTGCCGGTGTTCATTCAGGAGATTCTGCATGTGTTATTCCTCCCAGAACAATTGAGAAAGAACATTTAGAGGCTATAGAGAAATACACCGTGCAGATTGCAAAGGAATTAAAAGTTGTGGGCTTGATGAATATTCAATATGCCATCTGCAACGATAAAGTATATATCTTAGAGGCTAATCCAAGGGCCTCGCGTACAGTGCCACTCGTATCGAAGATAACGGGTATTCCTATAGCTCGCATAGCAACACAGGTAATACTTGGTAAGAAGTTAAAGGATTTTCCAGAATTAATAAAACGTAAGTTCCCTTATGTGGGTGTTAAAGAGGCAGTATTTCCATTTAATATGTTTCCGGAAGTAGACCCGTTATTAGGCCCTGAAATGAGAGCCACCGGAGAAGTTATGGGAATTGCCAACTCCTTCGGGCTTTCTTTTTACAAGGCCCAGGAAGCTGCTGGCTCAAAGCTCCCCTTAGGAGGAAATGTTTTGCTCACCGTAGCAGATAAAGATAAACCGTTTTTGCTTCCCATCGCAAAGAAGATTCAGGAACTCGGGTTTAACATTTATGCAACAGAAGGCACAGGTGAGATACTGAAAGAAAATGGAATAGCGAATACTATGTTAAAGAAATTACACGAAGACAGGCCCAATATTGCCGATGCAATCAAGAACGGAGAAATTAACCTTATCATTAACACTCCGATTGGCCGTAGTAGTAAATATGACGATAGTTTTATTCGTATGATGGCGATACAACATAAAATACCTTATATTACATCCTTGGCCGCTGCCAAAGCCAGCGTTGAAGGTATTCAAGCTGCAAAGAAGGCTAAGATTTCACCTAAGGCCCTTCAGGATTATTATAAGGAGCTTGCCTAAAGGGGACAGGTTCCCGAACAAAAATAGGACAGGTTCCCGAACAACTTTGGAAACGTCTCTAAAAAGGAGTGCAAATGCAAACAGTAGTAAAGGTTAATGCAGGGTTGGCAAAGGAGATGGGGCTTACTGAGGATGAGTTCAATGAAATAAAAAAATTACTTGGAAGAGACCCCAATTTTACAGAATTAGGTGCCTTCTCGGCAATGTGGTCGGAGCACTGCAGTTATAAAAATTCAAGAAGGCTATTTAGTTTATTTCCGACTAAAGGCAAACAAGTTCTGGTCGGCGCAGGGGAAGAAAATAGCGGAATCGTCGATATAGGCGATGGCTTAGGGGTTGCCTTCAAAATAGAGTCTCATAATCATCCTTCAGCAGTTGAGCCATTTGAAGCTGCAGCTACAGGAATAGGTGGGTGTCTTCGAGATATATTTACAACAGGAGCAAAGCCTGTCGCTGGTTTTGGCGCTTTAAGATTTGGAAGCCTGGATAATGAAAGGGTTAAATTCTTATTTAAAGAAGTTATCAGGGGCCTGGCCCATTATGCCAATACCGCAGAAGTGAATGCGGTCGGCGGCGAGGCCTATTTTGATGAAAGCTATGAAGGGAATCCTTTAGTTAATGCATTTGTGGTTGGAATTGTAAAAACTAAAAATATCGTAAGAGGGACAGCATATGGCGCTGGAAACCCTGTGTACTATATCGGTGGAGATACAGGCAGAGATGGTGTAGGCGGAGCAAGCTTTGCCTCAAAAGAGATAACCGAAGAGTCTGCTGCTGAAAAAAGCGCAGTTGCTATAGGCGATCCAGAACTAGGAGGGCGTTTGCGAAACGCCTGCCTTGAGTTGATAGAAAAAGGCCTTGTCATCGGAATGCAGGATATGGGCGCAGCCGGGCTTACCTGCTCTTCCTGTGAAACAGCTTCAAGAAGCGGAACAGGCATTGAGATAGATGTATCTTTAGTTCCTCAAATAGAAAAGGGCATGACACCTTATGAAATTCTATTATCCGAATCTCAGGAAAGGATGCTTGCTATTTTAAAGAGCGAAAAAGTTAAAGAGGCCCTTGATATATTAAAGAGATGGAATATAAATGCCGTAAAAATCGGTAAAGTTACAAATGATAAGATGATGAGGGTTAAAGAAAAGGGTGTTACTGTTTGTGAAATTCCTGCCGAAGCCCTTACCAAGAAAGCGCCACTTTACGAAAGAGAAACAAAAAGGCCTTCCTATTTAGACGAGGCTCAAACTATAGATTATGCTTCAGTAAAAGAACCGGAAGACTTTAATGGGGCGATGCTGAAATTACTCGATTCTCCCACTATTGCCAGTAAAGAATCTGCTTATAAAAAATTTACTTTTATAAATAAAGATAAGGTGCTATTTGGCGCAGGCTCGGATGCTGCTGTTATTAAAGTTATGGGGACAAAAAAGGCGCTGGCAATAAGCGTAGATTGTAATGGCAGATATTGCTATTTAAATCCATATAACGGCGCTGCGATGGCTGTAGCAGAAGCAGCAAGAAATGTAACCTGCGCAGGCGGAAGGCCTCTTGCTATTACAGACGGCTTAAACTTCGGAAATCCGATGAAACCTGAAAATTACTGGCAATTTGAAAAATGTATAGAAGGGCTTTCAGCAGCATGCAAGGTTTTAGATACCCCTGTTATTAGCGGCAATGTAAGCTTCTATAATGAGAATCCAAAAGGAGCGGTAGACCCAACGCCTATAGTTGGGATGGTAGGCCTTATAAAAGATGCGGACAAATATGTTACCCAGGATTTTAAGGATGAAGGCGATGTAATAGTCCTTTTGGGTGAAAATAAAAATGATCTTTCAGGCAGCGAATATCTATATCTGGTGCATAATCTAAAAAAAGGCAATCCTCAGATAGACATAGAAAAAGAAAAGGCAATTCAGCAGGCATGCCTTGAGGCAATTGAATCAGGTATTATTAAGTCAGCTCATGATTGCTCTGAAGGCGGCCTGGCGGTAACGCTGGCTGAATCCTGTATCTCAAATAAGAATCGAATGCTGGGCGCTTCGATAAAATTAGATGAAAACATAAGAAAAGACGCTGTTCTTTTTGGAGAGGCGCCTTCAAGAATAGCAGTCTCTGTCGGTAAGGATAATTTAGCTGCTTTGGAAACAATAGCAAAAAAGCATTCAATTCCATATAAAGTTCTGGGTAATGTTGGCGGAGATAAGCTTACTATTCAATGCAGGCAGGTAATAGCAATTGACCTTCCATTGACAACACTGAGCAATACCTGGAGAAATGCAATTCCATCGAGGCTACAGGAGGAATAAAGATGCAGCCAGTAAAGATAATTCCGTGCTTGGATATCAAAAATGGCCGTGTAGTTAAAGGTGTAAAGTTTGTCAATTTAAAAGATGCCCGTGACCCGGTAGAGGCAGCTAAGGCTTATTGTGCTGCCGGAGCAGATGAGTTAGTTTTTTTAGATATTGCAGCTTCTGTTGAAACAAGGACTACGCGTTTAGATTGGGTAAAAAAAGTAAAAGATGTAACCACTGTGCCTTTCTGTGTAGGCGGAGGCATTAGAAATTTAGAAGATATGCAGGAACTTTTTAATCTCGGAGTAGATAAAGTTTCTATTAATACCGCCGCAGTTAGAAATTCCGATTTAATAAAAGAAGCCAGTGAAAAATTCGGCAAAGAAAAAATTGTTGTAGCTATTGATGGTAAGAAAAATCCTCCTGACAGCAACCGCCCAAGATTAGAAGTCTTGATTATGGGCGGAGGAGAACCGACAGGTAAAGATGTAGTTGAATGGGCAAAGCAAGTCGAACAATTGGGCGCAGGAGAAATTCTTTTAACCAGCAAGGATGCTGATGGAACAAAAGATGGATATGATATTGAAATGACCAAAGCAGTGGCAGAGGCAATCTCAATTCCTGTTACTGCCTCAGGAGGCGCAGGGAAACTGGAGCATCTTTATGAAGCAGTAACTCAAGCTAAGGTAGCCAATGTCCTATGCGCTTCAGTATTTCATTTTGGAGAAATTACCATCCCTGAAGCAAAAGAGTATTTGAAAAATAGAGGAATTTCGGTTAGGGTGGAGTAAGAAGAAACCAGAAACCAGATAATGGTAAAGAAAATTGGTTTTGATAACGAGAAGTATTTAAAAAAGCAGACTCAGGCCATCTTAGAAAGGGTCAAAAGCTTTGATAATAAATTATATCTCGAGTTTGGCGGCAAGCTTATCTTCGATTATCACGCCTCAAGGGTCTTGCCCGGGTTTAATCCTAATGTAAAGATGAGATTATTGCAAAAGCTAAAGGGTAAGGCCGATATCCTGCTTTGTATTTATGCCGGCGATATTGAGAGGAAGAAGGTAAGGGCAGATTTTGGAATCACCTATGATGTCGATGCGCTTAAGCTAATAGATGATTTAAAGGATTGGGGCATTGATATATTGGCTGTGGTAATAACCCGTTTTGAAAATCAGCCGGCAGCCAGAATATTCAAAAATAAATTAGAGCGAAGAAACATAAAAGTATATACCCACTCCTATACAAAAGGTTATCCTACAAATGTAAATTTAATCGTGAGTAAAAAAGGCTATGGAGTGAATGAATATATCAAGACTAAAAATCCATTAGTCATAGTTACAGGCCCCGGCCCTGGCAGTGGAAAACTGGCAACCTGCCTTTCCCAGTTATACCATGATTATAAGAAAGGGGTAAAATCGGGTTTTGCCAAATTCGAGACATTTCCTATCTGGAATTTACCGCTTAAACACCCTGCGAATGTTGCTTATGAGGCAGCTACGGCCGACATCGGGGATTTTAACCTAATCGACCCTTTTCATTTAAAGGCCTACAATAAAAAGGTAGTTAACTATAATCGCGACGTAGAGATATTTCCGGTGATTAAGAGGATATTAGAAAAGATAATGAAGACCAAACCGATATACAAATCTCCTACAGATATGGGGGTAAATCGGACCGGTTTTGGTATTATTAATAATGGTATAGTAAAAGAAGCAGCAAAACAGGAAGTTATAAGAAGATATTTTAGGTATTCTTGCGAGTACGTAATGGGTTTTGTGGATAAAGAGGTGGTGCAAAGAGTAGAAGCGCTTATGAAAAAACTTAATGTTAAGCCGGAAGATAGATGCGTAGTTGGACCGGCGAGAGGCGTTGCCAAGGAAGCCCGGGATAAGAAAAAAGGCCACGATGGGATTTTTTGCGGGGCAGCCATACAATTAAAGGACAGTTCCATTGTTACGGGAAAAAACTCATCCCTATTGCATGCGGCATCGAGCCTTATTTTAAATGCGGTAAAGCAATTAGCGGAAATCCCGGACAAGATACATCTATTATCCCCTAATATAATAGAGTCAATAGCAAATCTTAATAAAAATATCTTAAATTCAAAAAAGGTAAGTCTGGATCTAGAGGAGGCCTTGATTACTCTGGGCATAAGCGCAGCCACAAATCCTACTGCCAGTTTAGCTATGGAGAAATTAAAAGAACTTCAGGGCTGCGAAGTCCATATGACCCACATTCCTACTCCTGGTGATGAGGCGGGCTTAAGAAAATTGGGAGTCAACCTTACCAGCGACCCAAATTTTTCTACTAAAACTCTTTTTGTTGTATAAAATATTTTGCTACCTTATATATCATCACCCCTAATAAAATTCCTAGTGTATCCGCTAACAAATCTAAAGTTTCAAATCCTCTTAATGGGACAAAGGTCTGATAATATTCATCAAAAAAACCACAAATACTGCCGGTTAAAAATGCCAGAATAATAAAATGATGTTTGAAGAGATTTGTTTTCGCATTAAGGTATGACCTTGCAAGAAACAGCCCAAAGATAGTATATTCAGTAAAATGTATCAATTTATCACTGAAAGCAGGTAGAAAAGGGGGGGCGACCAGCGAATAAGAAGATAAGGTGAATATTAATCCTGCGTATAAATAACTTGGTAAATAATATTTAAACCACGCCTGTTTTTTTGCGCTGTTCATTGTAAATCCCTTTTGCTTTAAAATGGCACGCCCAAGAGGATTCGAACCTCTAACCCCTGGTTCCGTAGACCAGTGCTCTATCCAATTGAGCTATGGGCGCGTATTAGAGCAAACGTATGAAAAATATTATATCACCATCGAATATTACAGGCAAGGAGCAAATAAAACTTCCATAGCTGAAAGGTATATGTTAAAATTTAACGGATAACTTATGAGCAAAGATGAAATTTATATGAAAGAGGCGCTTAAGGAGGCGTTGAAGGCGCAAGAAAAGGAAGAAGTCCCGGTTGGCTGCGTGATTGTCCATAAAGATAGAATTATTGCGCGGGCCCATAATCAGGTAGAGACTTTAAAAGACCCCACTGCCCATGCGGAGATGATAGCTATAACTCAAGCAGCAGCGAGTTTAAAAAGTAAATGGTTGCAGGGCGCAACGGTTTATGTTACAATTGAGCCCTGCATAATGTGCGCCGGCGCATTGATTCTTGCAAGAATCAAACAATTAGTTTTTGGCGCAAAAGATCCTAAAACAGGAGCATGCGGTTCTGTTTTTGATATACCTAAAGAAAAAAATCTCAATCACAGATTCAAGATAAAATCAGGCATAATGGAGCAAGATTGCGCTTCTCTTCTAAGCGAGTTTTTTAAGAAAAAACGAAGAAGAATTTCATAATCATACGACTTAAAACTTACAACTTAAAACTGATTTTAGGGAGAGGTGTCTGAGTGGCCGAAAGAGGCGGCTTGCTAAGCCGTTAAGGGGGTTTTACTTCCTTCCTGGGTTCAAATCCCAGCCTCTCCGCCAATGCAACTTACAACTTACAACTTATAACTAAAATGTCATACATAGTATTTGCAAGAAAATGGCGGCCAAAGGCCTTTGATGAGGTAATAGGCCAGGAGCATGTTACCACTACTTTAAAAAATGCCATAGAACAAAACAGGGTTGCTCACGCTTATCTTTTCTGCGGGCCGCGAGGGACAGGAAAGACAACCACTGCCCGCCTGTTAGCAAAGGCATTAAATTGCGAAAAAGGTCCTACCCCTAACCCTTGCAATAAATGCGCATCATGCCTAGAAATTGCAGAAGGAAGAAGCATCGATATAATCGAGATAGACGCTGCTTCAAATCGCGGAATTGACGAAATAAGAAGCCTGCGGGAGAGTGTGAAGTTTAGACCGCAGTGCGGCAGATACAAGGTATATATTATGGACGAAGTCCATATGCTTACCCAGGAAGCATTTAATGCATTACTTAAAACCCTGGAGGAGCCACCCGCCCATATTAAATTTGTCTTTGCCACTACTGCCGCGCACAAGGTATTACCAACTATTTTATCCAGATGCCAGAAATTCGACTTTAAACGCATATCTTCAAAAGATATAATCTCTAAACTTAAAAAGATAACCGCCACAGAAAAAATAGATATAGAGAACTCAGCCCTGTTTACTATTGTCAGAGCAGCATCCGGAAGCATGCGAGATGCAGAGTCCATACTTGACCAGATGAATAGCTTCACCAAGGGCAGGATATCCCTTGATAGCGTAAATTCTGTTCTTGGTTTGATAAATCAGAATATTTTAATGGAATTTACTCAAAGTATAATAAAAAAGGATACCGCATTAGCCCTTAAGCTCGTTGATAAAATTATGAATGATGGTAAAGATGGATATCAATTTCTGGCAAATTTGATTGAGTATTTTCGTAATATTTTAATTACAAAACAGGGAAAGGATTTAGGAAAACTTTTAAACCTTCTTCCGGAGGAGATAGAATCAATTTCTAAACAGGCTGCCAATTTTACCATTGAGGATATTTTATACATACTTTATGCATTGATAAATACCACCTCCTCTATGAGATATGCGCCGTCGGTAAGGATACCCCTGGAGATGCTCGCCGTAAAACTTACCCGTAGAGAGTCGATAGTTTCGTTGGCGGAGATATTAAAACGCATTGCGGCGCTGGAGGAAAGAATAATCGGCGATATCCAACTTGATAATTTCAAAAAAGCCGTAAAAACGCCGGAACAAACCGTAAAAATGCCGGAACAGATTGCAAAAACTCCGCAAGAAACCAAGGCTGCCGGTAAATCGGAGCATCTTAATTCTCCCAGTTTATATAGGTTAAGAGAGATATGGCCGCAGGCAATAAAAAGAATCAAGATAGAGAAGATATACGTTGCATCTTGTTTAGAAGAAGCGGAAATAGTAGAATTTAAAGATAATATATTAACCTTGGGTTATGCTAAAAACAACAAATTTCATAAAGAGATTTTAGAAAAAACCCAGAATAAAAAACTCATAGAAGCAATCATTTCTGAACTCCTGAATGCAAAAGTAGTGGTAGAATGCATTATGTCAGATAAAATCGAATCGGCAGGCAAAGAAAAATCTGATCCTGATAAAGAAGGAAAAAACCGTCCGGAGGCAAGAAGGGATTCTATTAAAAAGGCATTATCCGACCCTATCATACAGTCGGCTTTAGATATATTTGACGGCAACATAATGAAGTTCTTTTAACGCGAAAGAACGCTAATTTATTACGAATGAACGCGAATTTGCGTTCAAAAGTGAAATCCGAATAATGCAAAACTATACCGGGTCAATGTCAAATCTTATACAGGCCCTTAAAAGAATGCCAGGTTTAGGGCCTAAGAGCGCTGAACGCATAGCCTTTCATATCTTAAGGATTCCCCAAAAAGATGCAAAAGCGCTTGCCTTCTCAATACTAAAAGTAAAGGAAAAAATAAGATTCTGCTCGCGCTGCGGTAATTTGAGCGAAGAGGATATATGCGATATATGTAAAGACTCAAACAGGGACAGGTCAATAATATGCGTGGTAGAGCAGCCAAATGATATATTAGCAATTGAAAAGACCTTTGCCTTTAAGGGACTATACCATGTTTTAGGTGGCGCGCTTTCACCTTTGGACGGCATAGAGCCGCAGAACTTAAGAATAAAAGAGTTGTTTGATAGATTAAAGAAAGAAAGGATAAAAGAGGTAATAATCGCGACCGATTCTGATTCCGACGGAGAGACCACTGCTCTTTATCTGGCAAACCGACTGAAAAAAACGCAAGTTAAGGCAACCCGTATAGCATTCGGCCTTCCGGCAGGCACTAATCTGGAATATGCAGACGAGGTTACATTATCGAATGCTATAGAAGGCAGGCGGCAGCTGTAACAAATTTTTTTGCGGAAAACTTGACATAGTTTGTTATTTTTAGTATATTATGCGTTAAATAGGGTTAGACCCTGGCATGCGTATTTTCATGCCAGGGTCTGACCCTTAACAACCAGAAAGGGGGAGATTATGAAAGAATATAAGTTTTTAAAAGTAGCGCGTACCATATTTAAGGTATTGGCGTGGTTAGTGTTGGGTTTAGGGATAATAGTCGGCATAATTGTTTTAATAACTGGAGGTGCTATGCCCACAGGCGCATTAACACCCCAAGGAACCCCAATTCCACAAACGCCTAAGGCAGCAGGCCTGATATTTATGATTATGGGCGCTTTGTATTTTTTGATACTCTATACTTTTTCTGAGGTTATAGCGATACTCTTAGAGATTAAAGAGACCTGCAAGCCATCTGCTGCTGCTTAAATACAACCCCTATTAAGGAGATTTTATGCTAGAAGTACGCTGGCACGGACGCGGCGGCCAAGGGGCAAAAACTGCTGCCCAGTTTTTGGCAGAGGCTGCCATGGATGCGGGAAAGTTCATACAGGCCTTTCCTGAATATGGGCCTGAAAGGGCAGGCGCTCCAATCAGGGCCTATACCAGGATAGATGATGCACCTATTAAAATACACTGCGGCGTAACAAATCCTGGCATAGTGGTAGTTGTTGATCCTACACTGATGTCAGAAGAGGTACTGGATGGTTTGCCCGAAGATGGAATACTAGTAGTTAATACTTCAAAGCCCCCTGAGGAGCTTAAAAAAGAACTTAATATTACCACAGCTAAAGTTGCCACAGTGGATGGCACAAAAATAGCCCTTGATACCCTTGGATTACCAATGCCTAATATCCCTATGTTAGGCGCTTTAGTAAAGGTTAGCCCTGTGGTTTCTTTAAAAAAACTTGAAGACCAAATCAGGCATAAGTTTTTAAAAAAGCTTGGTGAGGAAAAAACTAATGCTAACATTGAAGGCATGGAAAGGGCTTATAAAGAGGTAAGGGTTGCTTAAATGAGAAAAAAGACCTGGAAGGAAATACCTATCGGTGGCCTGATTGATAAAGCGGGCAGCGCTAAGGAATATAAGACCGGTGAATGGCGCACGTTTAGGCCTGTTAGAGATGAGAAAAAATGCATAAATTGCTTGATATGCTGGGTATATTGTCCGGATTCCAGTATACTGGCAAAAGATGGGAAAATGGCCGGTTTTGACTATGACCATTGTAAAGGCTGCGGCATATGCGCATCAGTATGTCCGGTTAAATGCATAAAGATGGAAAAAGAAGAAAAGGAAAAATGAGTGAATTTGTAGCATTAACCGGAGACCAGGCAGCGGCAGAGGCAATGCGGCAGATAGAGCCGGATGTAGTTGCAGCTTATCCTATTACTCCGCAAACTGAAATAGTGATGACATTTTCCCAGTTCGTCGCAGACGACAAGGTCCAAACGGAGATGATACCGGTTGAATCGGAGCATTCGGCAATGAGCGCCTGTGTCGGCGCAGCCGCCGCCGGAGCGCGCACCATGACTGCAACTTCTGCAAATGGCCTTGCCCTTATGTGGGAGATTGTTTACATTGCTGCATCGACGAGACTCCCTATTGTAATGCCGGTTGTAAACCGGGCCCTTTCTGCCCCTATAAATATTCATTGCGACCATTCAGATACGATGGGCGCAAGAGATTCGGGATGGCTTCAGATTTATTCTGAGAATGTTCAAGAAGTTTATGAAAATATAATCTTAGCTGTAAAGATTGCCGAGAATGAAAATATACTTTTGCCTATTATGGTGTGCCAGGATGGATTTATCACTTCACACGCAGTTGAAAAGGTAGAAATTTTTGATGATAAAAGGGTTAAAGATTTTATAGGGGAATATAAACCCAAGCAGCCACTTTTAGATGTTGATAATCCCGTAACCTATGGCCCGTTAGATTTGCAGGACTATTATTTTGAGCATAAAAGACAGCAGTCCGAAGCGATTAAGAATGCATTAGAGGTTATCCCTGAAGTTATTGCAGAATTTAATAAGACATTTAAACGAGACGCTGACTTAATAGAAGAATATAAATTAAACGATGCAGAAATAGCTATTGTAGTTTTAAGTTCAACCGCAGGCACAACAAAAACAGCGGTTGATAAATTAAGAGAAAGAGGCATAAAGGCCGGTCTTTTAAGACCCCGATTTTTTAGACCCTTTCCCGTAACAAAAATTATGCGTGCGCTTCGCGGCAAAAAGGCAGTCTGTATTTTAGACAGGGCAGAGTCATTTTCAGGCCATGGCGGGCCTTTATTTAATGAGACGCGCTCGGCTTTATATAAACAGGATAATGCCCCTATTATAAAAAACGGCATCTATGGTTTAGGCGGACGGGATATATTTGTGGAGGATATAGAAAGGGTATTTGCGGATTTAATAGATATTGCAAAGACAGGCAAGGTTAAAAGCTTGGTTGATTATATAGGGGTAAGACAATAAAATGGCCGTTAATTTAAAAGAACTATCAAAAATACCGGAAAGGCTCTGTGGAGGCCATAGGCTTTGCTCTGGCTGCGGCGCCTCCATTATTGTAAGACAACTCCTTTTGGGAACGCAAGATCCGGTTGTAGTTGTTTGCGCAACAGGTTGCCTTGAAGTTGGAACGACCATATATCCTTATACTGCCTGGGAAGTTCCTTTTATGCACAATGCCTTTGAAAATTCCGCCTCAACTATAAGCGGAATCGAAACCGCATATCGGGCATTAAAAAAACAAGGAAAGATAAAAAAGAATATAAAATTCCTCGCACTCGGCGGCGATGGTGGCACCTACGACATCGGCATTCAGGCATTATCAGGTGCTTTTGAACGAGGCCATAATTTTGTTTATGTCTGCTACGATAACGCTGCTTATATGAATTGCTTAAGCACAGATTCTTTAATAATGACCAAAGACGGGCTTAAAAAGATAACAGAAATAGAGGTAGGCGATGAGGTATATGCATTTGATCAAAAGAGCCATCAATTAGTTCTGAAAAAATGCAGTGGCGTATTTGACAATGGTATAAAAGATGTGTATGAACTTCAAACCTTGCACCATTCGATAAAAGCCACATCAAATCATCCGTTTTTAGTTGATATAGGAGAGATTAAAAACATAGTAAGTGATGGGGGTTGCCAAACGAAGACTAAAAATCTTGTTTGGAAAACATTAGAACAGATTAAAATTGGAGATGATGTTGTTGCCTTGAATAGATCAGGAGATAGTTTTGAATGTGAAGAAATAATAGGTATTAAATTAGTGGGTGAAGAACCGACACTGGATTTAAGAGTAGAGGATGAACATAACTTTATTGCCGATGGAATAGTGGTTCATAATACAGGTATTCAGCGCTCCGGCGCTACTCCCTATGGTGCATCTACAACAACAGCGCCTGCGGGAAAAGTAAGTTACGGAAAGCTACAGAAGAGAAAGGATCTTACCGCCATTTGCGCTGCTCATAATATTCCCTATGCAGCACAGGCTTCAATTTCGCACTGGAAAGATTTAATAGAAAAATCCCAAAAAGCATTTGCAGTAGAAGGACCAGCGTTTATAAATATTTTATCTATGTGCCATAGGGGCTGGCGTTTTCCTCAAGCAGATACCGTAAAAATCGCAAAACTTTCAGTTGATACTTGCTTCTGGCCAATCTATGAAATAGAAAACGGCGAAAAGTTAACTATAAACTACAAGCCAAAAGAGAAAAAACCTATAACCGAATTTTTAAAAGCCCAGGGCAGGTTCAAGCATCTATTTAAACCCGGCAACGAAGAAATCTTAAAACAGATTCAGACCCAGATTGACCACGATTGGGACCTGCTCCTTAAAAAAGAAGAATGCTCAAAATAAAATGGGGACTGACCCTCTTCGTCATTGCGAGCGAAGCGAAGCAATCTCTATTGACGAATAGGGCCTGTCCCCATTTTATACTGCTCTTTACAATATTCGTTCCCCGGTAGCTCAGTTGGTAGAGCGAGTGGCTGTGCACGAGATGCGCAGCATCGAGTGCAAGGATGTTGTGCATAGCGAGCATGGAAGCAGCAAGGAAGGAGGTGGCATTGGCAAAACGCGATACACGTTGTTACGCAGATCGCCGTCAATATTTAATTAAAGCTGTGCATAAAAGACGCAGAAAAATCCGTGAAATGGCAATAGAATATAAAGGTGGTTCATGCGAATATTGTGGTTAAGATAAGTGTATTGATGCTCTAGAATTCCACCACAATAATTCTGCAGAAAAAGACTTCAGTATCTCTAGAAAAGGATATACTAGGAGTTGGGCTAAAGTTAAAGCAGAATTGGATAAGTGTATATTACTTTGTGCCAATTGCCATCGGGAAGTCCATGCTCAGTTAGCAGCCTCCAGTAGTAATATTGGAGTGAAAAGTGGGCTAAGTCAGGGAAGCCGTAACGTAAAGCCGACGGTAATCCTGAGCTAGGTTAATACCGAGTGCAGAGACTTTACACCCGCCATCCTAAAAAAAGGATGAAGAGAAAGTCCGACTCTCGTAGAAATGCGAGTCAGATCGTAACCACTAAGTCGTAGGTTCGAGTCCTACCCGGGGAGCCAGAATTTCATAACCCACTGTAAGTAAATGAGTTACAGTGGGTTTTTTATTTTATGACCAAGAATTGCAAAATAACACTTGACAAATTGTTATACTTGTGTTATACTTTATATAAGTTTAATCTAAGTAATCTAGATAAAGGCAAACCTATGGGAACGTAGGGGCGCAAAGCTTTGGGTCTAGAGAGAAGTTCTAGAAAGCCAAGTTGCCTAGAGTGACTTGGCTTTTTGCATTTTTGGTCTGGGGATAATCTTGTGGGTGGCATTATCCTTCCCAAGGCGGGGTAATGCTGCCCCAGGCCAAACAAGAGACAGTGATTTAATATGAGTGTTTACTGCAAAAAAATAGTAGTATTAACGTTACTTCTGAGTTTTATATGCTCAGTTATGAACCCAAACTATGCCTTGGCCTTAAGACCTATCTCAGCAGCTAAATCAGAAGAAAAGTCTCAGCTTGATATGACGCGACAAAGTAGAATATTCGATACCACAATGGATGAAATTAAAAAACTTATTACACCGCTAATAATCAAAATACATGAAATGGATTATGATGATAGCCCCAGAACAGGTTTTATTCTTGAGAGAGAAGAATTTGGAGTTTTATTAAAAAATATTGCTGAGCGCTTGCTTTCTTTTTATGAGAATGCCAAACTTGATAGATATGATGATCGGATCAAATCAATTATAAGTTTGCTTATTAACAAAGGTTTTTCTGATAGGGCAATTATAGAAATTATTGGAAAAGGGAAGGTTTGGCCTGCACCGAGTGCAGGAATAATAGATGTAGCCATATCGTTAGAAAGAGAAAGACTGGCTCAAGATGTTGGGCCTGGAGTTATGTCTTTAATTAAACGAACAGTAAAAAATAAAGCAAAAATATTAGAAATAGGCCCCGGCGAAGGTGATTTAATTAAAGGATTAATAGATTGGGGAATTTTACCTTTAGAGCATGAGAATATAATGCAAGCCATTGACATGGATGATGAGGCAATTGCAAAAGCAAGAGAAAAAGGTATTAAAGTTATTAAGAAAAACGCTGCAACATTAGACCGTTCATTTGGGACTTTTCATATGGTACTTATTGCATATCCTGAAACGTTCGATATGAGGGTATTCTACGATATATTTATGGGAGCATTACGTGTTTTAGAACCAGGGGGATTATTAGTAATACTTACTAAAGATACAGCTGCTATGGATAATCATTTTTATACAATCAGAAATGTAATAAAGCACTCCAAAAAGTTACTTACAGAAGAAATACCATATACAGAATGGAAACCACAATTTACTTATGAATATATAGTAGTTAGGGAGTTACCGATTTTATTCTCTGGAGAGGATATAGAAGATATTATAAAGGCCACAAGAGAACTGTCTAAACAAGATACTACTAAAGAGGTAGCTCCTTTAGTTGACGATAAACTAAGAGATACTTTTGATACAGTAAAAGAAATCCAAAGTTCTGCATAATATCTGTTATCAACATCGTCCAGCCCGGGGAGCCAGTTTCATAACCCACCGTAAATAGAAGAGTTACTGTGGTTTTTTTATTTTAATTATTAGGCGAATTTCAATATATTCCTTGAACAAACTGTACAAAAGGGCTTGACAGGGAAAGGTTTTTTTGTTATAATTTATTAAAGATTTTTAAAACTGTTCAAAATGACCCGCCTGGTTTTTTAGAGCTTATTATGTATAAAAAATTATTTTCTACTATATTAATATATATATATTCCATAACATCCCCGGTAGCCTATCCTCATGAGTCAGTCTCTGCGTTAAGGCCGCCCAGCGGAAGCAACGCAGGTATTGATGTAGCTGTTGTCGCTAAGATGTCTTCTGCCGGCTATTTATATATTAGCATAAACTTCCTGGAAAAGCTTGATAATATTGTGGGAGCCGGTATTGCATCTACAGATAGCTGGTATGCGTTTCTTGCAACGTCGATGACCACAGAAGAGATAGCAATTTTTGAAATAGTATATCAGGAACATGGTGCTGACCTGGCAGGTGAAGTTAGAAAAGAGATTTCAAGGCGTTTAGAGACACAAAGAGACTCGGCTGGAAGACATGACAAAGAAAAAGGCCAAAGTCCGCATAAATGGCCGGTAAGAGTTACTGTCAAAGCTGAAGAGATTCTTATCGAACAACCAGGGAGTACTATGCCAGAAAGAAGTATTCCTCGTAAGCCTGCTAAAGCTGCTGCAGAAGATAAAGCGCAAACAGAAGCAGTTGATAGTGTGCTTTCTGAACTCGGCTTGCCTGCCGATAAGATAAGATTCCGCAAGGTTAATGATTCAAAAGATACCGTGGTGATTACAAAAGATAATAAGCTGGTGGCGATAAATAAAGATAATGCTGTTACTATAAACAAAGCCCCGGTGTTTGCCTCAGATACTCAGAAAAGATTTTTCATATTTGGCACAGAAGGTAAACTTTGCAGGTTGAGATTTAAGGATTCGCAAGTCACCACCATTATAGAAGGTAAAAAGGTTTATCAGGTAGCGCTGAGCCCTGGCTGCAGTCTCCTGATGGTCTATTCTAAAGAAAGCGCCGATGTGTATAATGTAAATATATATAATATAGCAGAAGATACGATAGCAGAGGCATATAAGCCGATTAATAACGTTGGTAAGCCGAAGAAGAAGGTCGAAGCCATCAGTTTCAGCAATGACGGCAAACGATTAGTACTTAAAAATGTCGGAGTCGAACAACCGGTGGTTGTTGATTTAGCATCTAACACTGTGGTTACTGCAGAGGCAGCAAAACCTGTTACTGAGGAAGTTATTTCAGCTGATGTAGCTTTACCCGAAGGGCCGGATGTAAGTTCCGGCAAAGTTACTTTATCTACAGGTCAGGAGCTCAGCGTTGATGACGATGCAGAGAGATGGCTTAAGTGTAT